>JBMNRC010000019.1:0-52095 GCA_050944455.1 Lachnospiraceae bacterium | reverse complement strand
ACAGCTTCTTTCAGATTCCGCCTCACGGCGGACACCCTTGCTGTTCAGCTATGTACTTCCTCGCTGCCAAGGCGTACCAGGGACTTTCACCCATTAGAGCGCGCCCATGGCGCGCATACTAAAAAAGCCGGAGGATCGCTCCTCCGGCTGGGACGGAATCTGCCTGGCATAACCAGGTCAGCTCTTCTGCACGATATTGACGATTCTGCCCGGAACGTAGATTTCCTTGACGATCGTACCGGTCAGGCGGTTCGCGACGGCTGCTTTGCCGGCTGCGACCGCGTCCTCTTTGGAGGCGTTCCGGTCAATTTTGACCGTCGCGCGGGTCTTGCCGTTCACCTGGACGGCAATCTCAACCGTATCTTCCACCGTCTTGGCCTCGTCCCACTCCGGCCACTTAGCCTGATACAGCCTGCCCTCATATCCGCAGCAGTTCCAGAGCTCCTCCGTGATATGCGGGGCGACCGGGTTGAGCAGGATCAGGAAAGTCGCGAACTCGCCGCGCGTAACTTTTCCGGCCTTGTAGAAATCATTGAGCAGGGACATCATCGCGGCGATGGCGGTGTTGAACTTCAGGCTCTCGTAATCCGTTGAAACCTTGCGGATGGTCTGGTGCATTCTCACTTCAAGTTCTTTCGAATAGCCCTTCTCATCCGTCAGGATATCCTGCACCTTCCAGACGCGGTCCAGGAAGCGGCGGCATCCCTTGACGCCTTCCTCGCTCCAGGAGGCGGCCATGTCGAACGCGCCGATGAACATCTCGTACGTGCGGAGCGTATCCGCGCCGTATTCGTTGACGACGTCGTCCGGGTTGATGACATTGCCCCTGGACTTGGACATCTTTTCGCCGTTCGCGCCGAGGATCATGCCGTGGCTGGTCCTCTTCTGGTAAGGCTCCGGGCACGGGACGACGCCCTGGTCATACAAAAACTTGTGCCAGAAACGGGAGTACAGCAGGTGAAGCGTGGTGTGCTCCATGCCTCCGTTGTACCAGTCAACCGGCAGCCAGTATTTCATCGCTTCCTTCGACGCCAGCGCTTTGTCATTGTGCGGGTCGGTGTAGCGGATGTAATACCAGGAAGACCCGGCCCACTGCGGCATGGTGTCCGTCTCTCTCTTCGCCGGTCCGCCGCAGCACGGGCAGGTGGTGTTGACCCAGTCGGTCATCTTTGCCAGCGGGGACTCGCCGTTGTCGGTGGGCTCGTAGCTCTCGACGTCCGGCAGCTCCAGCGGAAGCTGGTCTTCCGGAATCGGAACGTAGCCGCATTTCGGGCATTTGACGATCGGGATCGGCTCGCCCCAGTACCTCTGACGGCTGAACACCCAGTCGCGGAGCTTGTAGTTCTCCTTGGCGCGGCCGATGCCCTTCTCCTCGAGGAACGCGATAATCTTCTTCTTGGCTTCCTCGACGGAAAGGCCGTTGAGGAAACCGGAGTTGACCAGGGTTCCGGTGGCGACGTCGGTGTAAGCCTCCTCCTGGACGCTCTTTTTGCTGCCGCTCACAACCTCGATGATCGGAAGGCCGAACTTTTTCGCGAACTCCCAGTCGCGGCTGTCATGCGCCGGAACCGCCATGATAGCGCCGGTTCCGTAACTCATCAGAACGTAATCGGAAACCCAGATCGGGATTTCCTTGCCGTTGACCGGATCGATGGCGCGCAGGCCTTTGACCTCGACGCCGTTTTTTTCCTTGGCGAGCTCGGAACGCTCGAAGTCGGACTTCTGAGCCGCCATCTGCTTGTAGGCGAGGACTTCATCGTAGTTGGTGATTCTGTCCTTATACTTTTCAAGGTACGGATGCTCCGGGGCCACGACCATGTAGGTCGCGCCGAAAAGCGTATCCGGGCGGGTGGTGAACACCGTGAGCTTGTCTTCGGTTCCGGCGATCTGGAAATCCACCTCCGCGCCGTAGGAGCGGCCGATCCAGTTGGTCTGCTGAACCTTGACCGGGGTAATATAGTCGACCGTGTCCAGCCCGTCGATCAGCTTGTCCGCGTAAGCCGTGATCTTCAGCATCCACTGGCTGCGCATCCTGCGCACGACCGGCGTTCCGCAGCGCTCGCACTTTCCATCGACGACCTCCTCGTTGGCAAGGCCGACCTTGCAGGACGGGCACCAGTTGACCGGCATCTCCGTCTTGTAGGCGAGCCCCGCCTTGAACAGCTTCAGGAAAATCCACTGGGTCCACTTGTAGTAGGACGGATCCGTCGTGTTGATCTCCCGCTGCCAGTCGAAGGAATAGCCGAGGGAATGCAGCTGATTCTTGAAATGCGCGACATTGTTGCGGGTGACGATCTTCGGATGGATATGCTTTTTGATGGCGTAGTTCTCGGTCGGAAGGCCGAAGGCGTCCCAGCCCATCGGGAACAGCACGTTGTAGCCCTGCATTCTTCTCTTGCGGGCTACGATATCCATCGCAGTGTAGGGACGGGGATGTCCCACGTGAAGTCCCTGCCCGGACGGGTAGGGGAACTCAACCAGCGCGTAATACTTCGGTTTCGTGTAGTCGTTCACGGCGTGGAAGGGCTGTTCGTCATCCCAGATTTTCTGCCATTTCGGCTCCACTTCTTTCGGATCATAGGGTCTGCTCATTTCCTGCTCTCCTTGTAAAATTTGTTCATGGACCGCCGCTTTCACGGGCTGTCCGCGCCGCCTGTGTGTCCGGCGTCCGCAGACAGCCGGAAAGGCGATTTCCCGGCCGCCAAAAAAGAACCCCGCCTCTGATCAGACTCAGAGACGGGGATAAACCTCGCGGTACCACTCTGTTTTGCGGCTGCGCCGCACACTCTTTTGTGCTGTAACGGGCATACCCGCCGGAAACTACGCACTGGCCGGCCTGCCTGCGCGGCGGCGGCTGCAGCTTCCCCTCCGGTGCTCCGGGACGAGTTCGCAGAATTCCGCGTACTGCCTCGCACCTGCCGGCAGCTCTCCGGACGCTTCGTTTCTGTTACTGGTTCCCATCGTCGCATCTGATTTTTCCGGTAAAACCGGAACAGGACTTTTTATAGCACAAAAAGCCTGCCGAGTCAACACCCGCAGCCCGCAAGCCGGGACAGGCGAGCGGTTACTGCGCGTCTTTCTCCGCTTCCGCGGCCTCGACGATTCGCTTCTGGATATCCGCCGGCACCTGCTCGTAACGGGCGAACTGATAGGAGAAGTCTCCCATTCCGCCGGTCATGGCGCGCAGGCTGGTGCCGTAGCCCTGAAGCTCGGCAACCGGAACTTCCGCTGTGACCGTCTGCTTGCCGCCGTGTACCGGATCCATTCCCATCACTCTGCCGCGGCGCTTGTTGATGTCGCCCATCGCGTCTCCGACCTGGGCGTCCGGGACCGTGACGGAAAGGGTAGCGATCGGCTCAAGGATCACCGGGTTCGCCTCCGGATAAGCTTTCTTATACGAAAGGATCGTCGCCTGCTTGAACGCGACTTCGGAGGAGTCTACGGGGTGGTAGGAACCGTCGACCAGGGTAGCCTTGATGCCATAGACCGGATAGCCGGCCAGAAGGCCCTTCTGCACGCACTCCGCGACTCCCTTCTCGACAGCCGGGAAGTAGTTCTTCGGGACAGCTCCGCCGACGACCTTCTCCTCGAAGACATACTGCGAATCCAGATCGCCGGACGGCTCCCAGATGATGTGGACGTCGCCGTACTGGCCGCTTCCGCCGGTCTGCTTCTTGTACTTGCCCTGCTCGCGGACCTGCTTGCGGATCGTCTCGCGATAAGCGATCTTCGGCGCGAACAGGTCGATCGAAACCTTATAGCGGTTTTCAATGCGGGAGGCGATCACATCCAGCTGCTGCTCGCCGATGCCGTACAGCAGGGACTGATGGGTTTCCGGATCGTTGACAACCTTCAGCGTGAGATCCTCTTCCTTCATGCGGTCGAGAGCGGTAGCGACCTTGTCGTCGTCCGCCTTGTTCTTCACAGCGTATGCCAGGTAGGTGTACGGAGTGGAGATAACCGGCCTGCGGTACTGCATGGTAGAACCCGGAACCGCAATGGTGTCGCCGGTGGACAGAACGTCGATCTTGCCCAGGGCCGCGATGTCGCCCGCGTGGACCTCCGGGACCTCGATGGCTTCCTTGCCGCGGAGAATGTAAATTTTGGACGCTCTCGCCGACTGGTCTTTGCTGACGTCATAGATGGTATCGCCGGCTTTGAGGGAACCGGTGACTACCTTGAACATCGAATACTTGCCGAGGAACGGATCGACCGTCGTCTTGAAGATCTTGCCGGAGAAGTGTTTGTTCTCGTCATATTTGACGACGACCATCTCGCTGTCGCTGCTCTCCTGCCCCTGAACCTCGCGGCTCGCCGGGGACGGGAAGTACTTGAGGATGCAGTCAAGCAGCATCTTCATGCCCTGCGCGTTGAGGCCGGATCCGCAGAGGACCGGGACGATTCCGCCGTCGAGAACGTGCTCGCGCAGCGCGGTGGAAATCTCCTCGTAAGTGAACTCCTCGCCGGAGAAATATTTTTCCATGAGTTCGTCGCTGGTCTCGGCGACAGCCTCGACGAGAATGTTGCGGCTCTTCTCCAGGTTCGGCTTGACGTAATCCGGAATCGGGCCTTCCTCGTAATCGCTGGACCCCGGCTTGAAGCGGCGGCCCTTCATCTTGACGACATTGACAAAGCCGACGAACTTTTCATTCTCACGGATCGGCACATGGAACGGGGCGATGCTGCCGCCGTACAGGGATTCCAGCTTCAGGACGGCTTCGCGGAAGCTCGCGTGGTCGTCGTCCATGCCGGTGACAAAGATCATTCTCGGAAGGTTGTACTTTTCGCACAGGTCCCAGGCCTTCTGCGTGCCGACCTGGACGCCGGCCTTGCCGTCAACCACGATGATCGCGGCGCCGGCGGCGCTGCAGGCTTCTTCTGCCTCACCGACAAAATCAAAATATCCCGGGGTATCCAGGAAATTGATCTTCACGCCCTCATACTCGATCGGAACAAGGCTGGTGGAAATGGAGAACTGGCGCTTCTGCTCTTCTTTGTCAAAATCGCTGATGGTGGTCCCGTCGACAACTTTGCCAAGACGCTTCGTGACTCCGGTTACATAGGCGAGAGCCTCGACCAGCGTGGTTTTACCGCTGCTTCCATGACCAAGTACGACAACGTTTCTGATGTTCTGTGTCTGATAGACATTCATTGACCTGCTACCTCCATATTTTATTTTTGACAGGCGCACCTGTGATCGGCCCGGTAAGCCGTACAATGTTTTTCACCAATCAAATTCTAATGTAGCCATTATAACGATTTTTTGTGATTTGTGCAATAATATTTTGAAAAAACGGGGCCCCGCATGCACACTTTTTCAGATTTCAGCGCGGACGCGGGCCTGAAGGAATATCCATGACAGACCGGCGGTCAGCCCCGGCGCTCCGCATCCCCGCAGGACAGGTTTACAAACTGCCCACCCCGGAAGTCACGAGGGCCGGCGCTCCGCATCCCCGCAGGACAGGTTCTGCCCGGCTGCTGTATGCGTACCGCGCTTTCCGGGCAGCCGCACAGATACCGGGCCGGCATGGCCCTGCACGGATACTGACGGCGCGGTCCCCACTCAGCGGTCGGCTTTACAAGAGATACCGGCTCTGCCCGGATACTGACGGCGCGGTCAGCGGCCGCGCCCTTGACACCCGTCCGCGCCGCGGTTTAAAATCGGCTCAAATTGTTATCTTCTCGTTCAGAAAGCAGGTGAACAGATGTTCGACACTATCGCGATCATCGGCCTGGGGCTGATCGGGGGCTCCATCGCCAGAAAAGTGAAAGAAATAAGCCCCGGGACGAAAATCCTCGTGTACAACCGCACGCAGTCAGTGGCAGACGCGGCGATCGCTGACGGGAACGCCGACGTCAGGCTTCCCGGCATCGGTGAAAAACTGCGTGAGGCGGACCTTGTTCTGCTGTGCACTCCGGTCACCCTGATCGCGGAGTATATGAACCGCATAAAGCCCTATCTGAAGAGCACCGCCATCCTGTCGGACGTCGGGAGCACCAAGACCTCCATCTGCGACACCGCCGTGAAATGCGGGCTCGAGGAGTATTTTATCGGCGGCCACCCGATGGCGGGCTCGGAGCGCACCGGGTACGCGAACTCCCGCGCGAACCTGCTGGAAAACGCCTATTACATTCTCACCCCGACCGGAAAAAACCGTCCGGGCGACGTCGAAAAGATGGTCAGCTTTGTCCGCTCTCTCACCGCCCTTCCGCTGGTTCTCGACCCGAAGGAGCACGACCGCGCCGTCGCCGCGATCAGCCATGTCCCTCACCTGATCGCCTCGTCGCTCGTCTGTCTGGTGGAGGACTCCGATTCCCCGGAGCAGGTGATGAAGAAGATCGCCGCCGGCGGATTCAAGGACATTACCCGGATCGCCTCCTCCTCCCCGGTCATGTGGGAGCAGATCTGCATGGAGAACCGGGACAACATTCTCCCGCTGCTGCGGAAATATATCGCGGACCTGAGCGACATGGCCGATCACATCGAGGCGGGGGATGGCGCGTACGTCCACGACCGCTTTGTGAAATCCGGCGCTTACCGCAGTTCCATCGACGACCGCGGGAACCGCACCGGGAACCCGGAATACGCCCTTTTCTGCGATCTTCCGGACCGCCCCGGCGCCATCGCTGTCATCGCGACGCTCCTCTCGTTTGAGGAGATCAGCATCAAAAACGTGGGGATCAACCACAACCGCGAGCTGCAGGAAGGCTCCGTAAAAATCGAATTTCACGATCCCGTCTCCTGCGGGAAGGCGGCTGCCATTCTGACAGCCCACCATTTCCCGGTGTATTCCCGGAAGCCGTAAAAGAAGCGGCAGAGACGCGCCGGCAGATTCTTTCCTTACCGGGTTTCCCGGCAGCGAAAGAATCCGCAGCGTCTCTGCCGCTTCTTTTTCTTTCTGTTTACGTTCCGTATTCCATTCCGGAGCTGTCCATTCCGCCGCAGCTCAGATATTCCGTTCCGGTTCAGCCCTGCTTCTGCTCCTGTCTCAGCACCGCCGTCAAGAACGCCAGCGCGAGGCCCTGGCCCCAGCCCTGGATCCATGCCCTCGGAACGCCGAGATATCCGTCGCGGTCCTTCATCACGGCGGTTCCTCCCGAGACATTCAGCACCCTGCCGTCCTCAGTGACGTTCGCCAGAATCCCGGAAAGGGCTTTCTGAACATATTTGGTGTGAAGCGGGTTGCCGTTCTCGACCATCGCCGCGGCGATTCCCGCGGAAGCCGAAACCTCCTCGTACGCCTCCTCGTCGTTCACGAGAGTGCGCCACAGGCCGTTCTCGGTCTGCACCAGCTTGAGCGCAGCCAGCTGGTCCCGCAGGGAGCACTCAACGTCCATGCACTGCGGATACAGATACCAGTCATGAAGGTTTTTCTTCACCTGGGACATCGTGTAAGCTGCCCACGCGTTGGCGCGGCCCCAGTAAAAACCGGACATATGGTTCTTGAGAATGTTGTTGTAGCTGTGATACCAGAAGCCCGTCGACGGATCCTGCAGATACTGGATGTGCCAGTAATACTGGTTGAGCGCGTCGTCGATCAGTGCCGCGGAGCGGTCGCTGTAGCCGAGTAGCGCCTTGTCCTTCGGATCGTCCGGATTGAGGTTTCTGAGTTTCGCGCCGACCCTGAGCAGCAGGAACGCCGCCATGAAAAGCGTGTCGGCCCAGCACTGCTCCGGAAAATCGTTGTTGGAGGAAACCGTGTGCTGCAGAACGTGATCGCCGAAACGCAGCGCGTCGTTTTCAAGATAGTCGACCTTCTGCATGAGAATCTCCCAGTACTTCAGGTCGCCGGTCGCCTCGTAAAGCGTGATCAGGCAGTGGCCCATCGCGCAGGTATTGACGTTCCAGGACGGAAGGCCGAGCTCGATGTACCCGTCCACCCAGTTCTTCAGAAAATCGATGATTTTCTGGTCGCCGGTGGTTTTATAAGCCTCGCACAGCCCGTAGTAGGCGACGCCGCAGGGCCAGTCCCAGGTAAGGTCCATCGTCTCGGTTTTATCCACAATATGGCCGATTGCCCCGAGAATCTGATCTCTGTCATATTCCAGTTTCATCATGTCTGTCTCTCCTCCTGCAGTAAAGCCGGTGTACAGATAACCCGGCAGCCGGCTGTTCTTTCTCTGATCTTTCTCTATTCTTTCTTTATAGAATCTTCTTTATAGAATCCGCCTATGGAATCCGCCTGATTTTTCAGCGGATCACAGTCTCGAACGGCTTCAGGCTGACGCTCACTTCGTCTGCGTCCGTCGCGATCCTGGTCTCCTGTTCGTCGCCGGTGTTGTTGATCACGACGAGCTTGTTGATATCCGCATAGTAGGCGCACTCGGTGTTGAGGTTGCTGCAGATGTATTTCTTCATGCAGTCTTCCCTGTGTCCCGCCCAGAGGATCGCGCGCAGCAGCATGCGGGTCGCCTCGCGGTTCGTGCGGAAGGAGGACAGATAGACCGCGCGTCCCCTGCCATAGTCTCTTGCGGTGATCAGCGGGGTGTGATCCGCCGCCTCGGCGAGAACCTTCACGTCCGGATTCTTCAGATAGATGCCGTCCACTTCCTTCATGGAAGCCGGGAGATCCGGGGTATCCTGCAGGATCCACGGATTCTTTTCCGTCTCAAAACGATACTTCCTCAGGCACTTTTTCGTCGCGAGGTCGCGGTCGACGCCGAAGACATCCGCCATCTGGAAGAATCTCCCGTTCTTGTTCCAGGCCGAAGGCTCGTTGACGCCGATCAGGCCGCCGCCCTCCGCGACATACTGCGTGAGGCGCGCGGTGACTTCGGGATTGTCCCAGAACCTGCCGCCGCTCCATGCGGATCCTGCCGCGCCGGCGTTGATGATCACGGAGGTTCCCTCCGGGATTCCATCCTTCACCAGGTCGTCGAAGCTCATAAACTCCACGTCGATCGGCAGCCCGGACATGGACTCGTTGACGTTGGTCAGGTCTACCTCCGGATGTTCATGCAGATGCCCGCTGCAGATCCAGGAGCGCAGTTTCCCCCACGAATGAAGGACAACGACCTTGCCCGGAATCGTGTACGGTTTGCAGGACTGATTGAACTTTTTGAGCATGCGGAATTCGTCAGCCACCTGCGCGATATAGTCGCAGAAATCCGGGAAATCCTGAACCAGGTGCAGATATCCGCCCAGGCCGATGCGGTCTACCGGCTCGCGCAGCAGCGCCCGGCGGACATTGACCCAGTACTGGCTGGCTTCCAGGGTCGGGTTTCCTCCCGGGGCGAAGGTGGGCTCGCCGACCAGGCCGGTCGGGAACAGATACGGATGGAAGCGGAGCTCGTGCGTTCCGACCTTCGCGCCGGCGCACAGGCGGGCTTCAAATCCGCTGAAAACGCACTTGATCAGGCCGTCGAACCCAAACTCGGTGAAGCGCTTTCCGTACGGTTCCACGCCGATCCAGCTGTCGTCATAGAAAACGTAAGCCTTCTTGCCGTAGCTGTGCACCAGGTCGATCAGCTTCTTCCCGAAGCTGACGACAAAGCGGTTGATGAAATCCATCCACTGGCGGTATTTTTCGGACGGAACGTTGTGGGTGGAAGTGTATTCCCCGGCGTTCACGAAATCCTCGGAGGTCATCTTCCAGCCTTTTTCCTTCTCGAACTCGCGCAGCGCGAGCGGCGTGGTGGTCATCGCGTAGGAACCCCAGTCGCTGAACACATCGCGGTTCTTCGGGTCATCGCTCCAGAACCAGGCGAAATTGTAAAACATGGAGGTGAACCGCACGACGGTGGTGTCCGGATTGTCCCTGCACCACTGATCCAGCCACTCGATCAGATGCTTCTGGGTTTCGGGATAGATCGGGTCGACCGCCATCAGGTGGGGCTTGTCTCCCCAGTTGTTGGTGATGTGGTTGTACATGGAAATTTCTTCCCAGATGCGCACCGCAAGGAAATTGACGGTGTAAATGTGCCACGGCGTGATTCCGGTGACGGTGACCGTTCCATGCTCCGGATCAAAGCTCCACTGCGAGAGCGGGACTTCCTCGCCGGAGGTGCGGTCGAAAACCTGCCAGAACTCCTTCGGGTCATCCGTCCTGTTGATGACAAACTGCTGGCGGAAAAAGCCCTTGAGCAGATCGATCGTCACCGTGTCGGACTGCGCGGTGACCGGCTCGCTCATCAGAAAGCTCTGCTGAAGCTTGTCCGTGTTTTTGCGCGCCCAGTCCAGGTCCGCCCGGACAACGCAGATCGTGGAGTAGATGCCGTACCCTGCCTTGGTGATGCGCTCGGAAAGGTGGGTCCCGTCGCTGTCGCGGATGACGTCAGCGCCCCACTTTTTTGCCATTTCCAGCGTCAGATCCTCATATCCGGCTTCGCCCGGAAGGGTAAATGATCCTGTCGTGTGTTCCATTTTGTCTGTACCCCCTGCTCTGTGAGCGCGCTCCGGCCGGGCAGCCGCAGGCTCCATGCCGTGCGCGCATAACGATAAGTTTCCCCGTGGATGTTTCTGTTCACTATTATACGCTTTCGCCGGAATACCGCCAGTCCTTTTGCTTTGATTCTGTTCTTTTTCTTTGTTTTTTAATCTTTTCGCTATTTTCGATATCTTCCGCGTCCGGCGTCCGCAAAAAAACAGCCCGGCCGTACGGCCGGGCTGTCCGATAACAGTTTCCCGCTGAACTTTACTCTTCCTCGTCGTCTTCCGGCTCGTTCCAGTTGTGGTAAACTTCCTGGACGTCGTCCACGTCGTCGAGAAGGTCGAGGATTCTTCTCATTTTCTTCACTGCTTCCGGATCCGTCAGATCGACATAGTTCTGCGGAATCTCGGTGATTTCGGCGCTCTCCATCGGGATTCCCGCCTTGTCCATCGCGTCGTAAACCGCGGTGAAGCTGTCCGGATCGGTGATGATCTCGTAGACGTCGTCTTCGTCCTTGAAATCCTCAGCGCCGGCATCCAGAGCCTGCATCATCAGGTCGTCGGCGTCACCGTCGTACTCTTCCTTGTCGATGATGATCTGGCCTTTGCGGTCAAACATATAGGACACGCATCCGACGGCGCCGACGTTTCCGTCGCCCTTGGAAAACGCCGCGCGGACCGCCGCCGCAGTGCGGTTTCTGTTGTCGGTAAGCGTCTCGACGATGATCGCTGTCCCGCCCGGGCCGTAGCCTTCGTAGGTGATCGACTCGTAGTTGGCCGCGTTTGCGTCCCCGGCAGCCTTCTTGATGCTGTGGGCGATGGTATCGTTGGGCATATTGGCAGCCTTTGCCTTCAGAACAACTTCGTGAAGACGGCTGTTATTATCAGGATCCGGACCTCCGGCCTTTACAGCGACTGCTATCTCTCTTCCGATTCTGGTAAAGATCTTTCCCTTTGCCGCGTCGTTCTTCTCTTTTTTATGCTTGATGTTTGAAAACTTGGAATGTCCGGACATGCTTGCTTTGCTCCTTTTACTGCTGAAAATCGTACAATGTCACGCCGCACTGACAGTGCGGCTGAAATATAATACACCTGTTTTGCCGCGCTTTCAACCCCCTGAGTCCGGGGCGCGTTCTCCCGCGCGGATACGCCGGCCGACGTGCCGGCCGCGCTGAAGGGGAACCGGCCTGGGAGACGCGCAGATACCCTCAGGCGAGGAGTGCCAGCCGCGCTGAAGGGCGGATCGGACCTACTGCTGATCTTCCTCTTCCCCGGTTCCGAGACCCGTCCAGTCGGGATCCTTCGACGCCGCGACCAGCTGGATCATGTTGTCGTCGACGCGCAGCACCCGGAATATCCAGCCGCCGTATTTCACGACCGGGCGCTCCCGCTGCGCGGGGATACGGTCAAGGCGGCTGATCAGAAAGCCGTTGAGCGTGTCAAAGTCCTCCTGCCCGAGGTCCAGGTTCAGCGCCCGGCACACGTCCTCCATCTGGGCGATTCCCTCGATCACAAAGGTCCCGTCGCGCCTCTTCTGGATGCCGCTCTCGTCCTTGTCGCTCTCGTCCATGATGCTGCCGACGATCTCCTCCAGAATGTCCTCCAGCGTGATGATACCGGACGTCTGGCCGTACTCGTCCACAACCACCGCGATGTGCACCTTGTGCGACTGCATTTCGCGGAACAGGTTCATGATCTGCTTGGATTCGGGAATGAAATGCGCCTCCGAAACCAGCCCGTCGATATCTTTGAGCGGCATGTCCAGGCACTCCGGATGCATGTAAGCTTCCAGAGCGGAACGAAGATGCAGCATTCCGACGATATCGTCAAGGTCCTCGGCGTATACCGGATAGCGGGTTTTGCCATCGCGGAGGATATCCGCCATTGCGTCCCTCAGCGTGAGGTCCCGCGACAGCGCGAAAATCCGGCTGCGGTCGGTCATGATATCGTGAGCCTGCTTGTCCCTCATTTCGAGGACGTTCTCGATCATCTCGGCTTCGCTGTGGGAAAGAAATTCCTTCGAAAGGCCGTCTTCCACCAGTTCGGTAAGCTGCTCGGTATATTCGTCAGCCTCCGTTTTTTCCTGGTCTTTTTTCCTGCCCCAGGGAGCCCATATGCCACTGTTGCTTTCCATTTATCTCATTCTCCGTTATCTGCCGGAAGGTAAATCCGGGGAACTCTCGGGTTGATGTCGCAGAGTATTTCATAATGAAAGCGGCCGGACACCTCCGCGAGGTCCTCCAGCGTGATTCCGGCGTCCCCATCGCGGCCGATCGCCGTCACTTCGTCGCCAGTCTTCACGTCCGGAATGCCCGTGACGTCCAGCATGGTCTGGTCCATGCACACCCGCCCGGCGATCGGCGCTCTGCGTCCGTGCACAATCATCTGTCCCCTGCCGGAGGCGGAACGCGGATAACCGTCGCCGTAGCCGATCCCGACCGTCGCGATCACGCTCTCATGCTCCGTCACAAAAGTACCGCCGTAGCCGATCGCGGTTCCCGCCGGGACTGTCTTGACATAAATCACCCGCGTTTTCAGGGTGAGGGACGGGCGCAGGGGAAACGCCCCGCGGTTCATCTCGTCCGACGGATAATAGCCGTACAGGGAGATGCCGATGCGGAACATGTCGCCCGGAATATCCTTCATCTCCATGGCCGCCGCGCTGTTGCCGATGTGACAGATCTGCGGGCGGAGGCCGATGGCTTCCAGGGCGCGGATGGCCCCGCGGAATTTCTCAATCTGCGCGAGCGACGGCGTACGGTCGGCGCAGTCCGCTGTGGCCAGGTGGCTGAACATTCCCTCCGTGGTGATCCCGGGAAGCCCGGCCAGTTTTCTCGCGAACCCGGGCACCTCCTCCGGGCGGATCCCGATACGGTTCATCCCGGTGTCCACCTTGATGTGGACGATCGCTTTTTTCCCCATTTTCTGCGCGGTTTCGCTCAGAAGCTCCGCGTCCCCGGCGTCATACATCGCGCAGCGGATGCCGTACTTCACCAGGTCGCCGTAACGGCTCGGCGAAACATAGCCGAGAACGAGAACCGGCTTGTCAACGCCTGCCTCGCAAAGTTCCACAGCCTCGTCGATTGTCGCTGTGGCGCAGCCCCACACAAGGTCGGAGACCGCCCTGACGACCGGAACCGCCCCGAGCCCGTAGCCGTTCGTTTTGACAACCGCCATCAGTTTTTTGTCCGCCGGGGCTCTCCTGCGGAACTCCAGCATATTCGCGCGGATCGCGCCAAGGTCGACGATCGCCGCAGTCCGTTCATAGTCCATGATTGATCTCCGTTCTTTCCGATAGGCACTGATCGCCTGATCTGAGCGCCTCAGGAATTTTCTCCAGTAGATCGCGGGATGTCATCCCGCGCTTTCCTGCCGCCTGCGCGGCCAGGTCCGCGGCAAGGCCGTGAAAATACACGGCCGCGGGGACCGCTTTTGCAGGTTCCGCCCCGCCGGCCAGCAGGCCTCCGGTCAGGCCGGCCAGTACATCGCCGCTTCCGCCGGTAGCGCAGCCGTCGTTGCCGGTGAGATTCAGGTATTCCTGATCTGCCGTCACCACCCAGGTGCGCGCGTCTTTCGCGGCGACCAGCGCGCCGGTCTGCCGCGCCAGCTTCTCCGCGCAGCCGCGGATTCCCTCCGCCAGCACGGTTCTGGTATCAGTGTGGAGCAGCCTGGCGAGCTCCCCAGGATGCGGGGTGAGCACGCAGGACGGCCCCAGAAGCGGAAGGGACTCTTTCTCCGACAGCAGGTTGAGCGCGTCCGCGTCGATCACCGCCGGGATATCCCCGTGCAGCTCCAGAACCGTCCTCAGGGCGGCGCGCGCCTCCGGCCCGCGGGAAAGCCCCGGCCCGATCACAATGGCTGACGCGCCGGAAACAAGCTCAGCCAGCCCGCTCTGATCCTCCAGGGTTCCCGCCATCACTGCTTCCGGAACCAGCGTCTGCAGAACCAGCCGGTTTTTTTCGGACGTAACGGTTCTGACCAGACCCGCCCCTGCGTTCAGCGCCGCCCTGGAGGCGAGAAAAGCCGCGCCGGCCATCCCGGCAGCCCCGGAAATAACCAGAACCGTTCCGAAGGTCCCCTTGTTGCCGTCAGGCTTCCGCGCGGGCAGCAGGCCCGCCGCGGACAGAAGGTCCAGCGCCTGCACCGGCGGCCGTGCCGGCACATCCGCAGCGCCCTGAAAGGACGTGTCCCGGCGCGATTTCAGCCACCCGTCCTCGTCCAGCCCGATCTCAGCGCCGATGACTCTGCCGCTGTACAGCGCCCCGGGATACAGGTACAGGCCCAGTTTCCCCGGGCCGAACGTAACCGTCGCGTCCGCTCTGACGGCTGTACCGAGAACTTTTCCGTCGGACGCCGAGACGCCGCTCGCGATATCCAGCGCGATGGCTTCCGCCCCGGGCGTCTCCCTGACCGCGGCGTTAAAGCTCCCGATGGCTTCCGCCGCCCTGCCCTCCACAGGTCTGGACAGTCCGACGCCGAAAAGCGCGTCCGCGTAGACGGCAAAGCCCCGCGGAATCACCGGATTTTCTCCCGCGAAGGACAGGGTTCCGCCGAGTTCCGTATAGATTTTCCGCTGGATTTTCCATTGTTCTGTCGTCCGGGCAGGGTCGCCGACCGCGAGGACCTCGCAGCGAAACCCGCGCTGCAGCAGGATCCGGGCCGCCGCGATGCCGTCCGCTCCGTTGTTTCCGGTTCCGGACAGCACAAAGACGCCCTCCTCCCGGATCAGAGGGCGTTTTTTCGCCAGATTTGAGATATAATCCGCCGCGCTGAGGGCCGCTCTCTCCATCAGGCAGAGAGACGGAACGCCGGTATGCCGGGATGTATAGCTGTCCAGCGAGCGCGCTTCCTCTGAGTCCAGAAGCAGTTTCATGACTGCTCCTCTCCGTCCGGGTTGTTGAGCCGGTAGGAAATCCGCATGAGGCTCTCGGACAGATGAACATTCTCCACAACCGTGCCTTCCGGCACGTCCAGGTCAACGTGGGCGAAATTCCAGATGCCGCGCACGCCGCCCCTGACAAGGCGCGTGGTCATCTCCTGCGCCGCGCTCTTCGGAAGCGTCAGCGCCGCGATATCCGTATGGTTTTTGGAGAGATACGTCTCCAGCATTCCGACCGAATACACCGGGATATTGCTCAGAATCTGTCCCTCTAACTCGGGGCGGATGTCAAACATCGCCTTGAAAACGAACCCCCGGCGCTCGAAATTGCCGTAGTTCGCGAGCGCCTGGCCGAGGTGGCCGGCGCCGATGATAATGACGCTGTAGGTCCGGTCCAGCCCGAGAATTTTGCCGATCTCGATGTACAGGTGACGGACGTTGTAGCCGTAGCCCTGCTGACCGAAGCCTCCGAAATTGTTGAGGTCCTGCCGGATCTGCGAAGCGGTGATGTTCATCCTGTCGGACAGGTCCCTCGAGGAGATTCTCTCCACTCCGTCCTGCATGAGTTCGCCGAGATATCTGTAATACCGGGGAAGCCGTTTGATGACCGCCCGGGAAATAGTCTTCTGTGCCATCTGTGTAACCTTCCTTAGCAAATCAAGGTTATTATATCGACCTGTTAAGAATCTGTCAAACTTTAAGAACCGCGCCGGCCGCGCTTCCGCGGTGGTTCCGACGCTTTTCCGCCGCTCTCCGGCCGCCCGGCCGCGGGGACGCGCGGCCGGGCGCTGAATTGACTTTGACGGGGCCATCCGATACAATGAATAACCGGTGCGGCCGGGAACAGCCCGCCGGACGCCCGCTCCGCGGGCATTCTTTTGATTGATCAGTCCGTATTTGGAGTACCTATGATTCTCACTGTCAGCCATATAAGCAAGTCTTTTTCCGAAGTGCCCGTCATCCGGGACGGCTCCTTTTTTCTCGAAGACCATGAGAAAGCAGCCGTAGTCGGGATCAACGGCGCCGGAAAATCGACCCTTCTGAAAATGATCACCGGCATCCTTCCTCCCGATTCGGGGAGCGTCTCCATCGCGAAGGACGCCAGAATCGGATATCTCGCCCAGCACCAGGACACCTCCCGCGACATCACTGTGTGGGATCTGGTCATGGAAACCCGAAAGGACCTTCTCGCGCTGGAAACGCAGATGCGCGAACTGGAGGAACGGATGAAAAGCCTGTCGGGGACTGCCCTGGAAACCGCGCTGGAGCAGTACGACCGTATGAGCGAAGCCTACAGCCGCGGCAACGGTTACGCGGTGAAAAGCGAAGTGACGGGAACCCTGAGGGGGCTCGGCTTCACTGACGAAGATTTCACCAAAAAGGTCAGCACGCTCTCGGGAGGCCAGAAAACCCGCGCTTCGCTTGCGGCCCTGCTGATGTCCAGGCCCGAAATTCTGCTGCTCGACGAACCTACCAACCATCTGGATATCCATTCGCTCACCTGGCTGGAAACCTATCTGGTCAACTACAGCGGCGCCGTGATTGTCGTCTCCCACGACCGGTATTTCCTGGACCGCGTGGTCAAGAAAGTCATCGAGGTCGAAAACGGCGAAGTGACCGTATTCTCCGGAAACTACTCCGACTACAGCGCGAAAAAAGAGGCCCTGCGGGAAAGCCGGATGAAAGCTTACCTGAACCAGCAGGCGGAAATCAGGCACCAGGAGGAGGTCATCGAAAAGCTCCGCTCTTTCAACCGCGAAAAATCAATCCGGCGGGCCCAGAGCCGCGAAAAGATGCTCAGCCGCGTCGAGCGGATCACAAAACCGATCGAGCTGGACGACACCATGCAGATTCACCTGGAACCTGCCGTGCAGAGCGGCAATGACGTGCTGATTGCCGAAGGGCTGACCAAGTCCTACGGCGCCCAGAACCTGTTTTCTGATGTGAATATCCTGATACGCCGCGGCGAAAAGGTCGCGGTGATCGGCGACAACGGCACCGGAAAAACGACCCTGATGAAAATCATCAACGGCCTTGTCCGCCCCGATAGCGGCTCCTTCCGGCTGGGCGCCAACGTGACGATCGGCTATTATGACCAGGAGCAGAACATCCTCAATCCTGAGCTGACGCTGTTCGAGCAGATTTCCGATGAGCACCCGCAGATGACCAACACCGAAGTGCGGAATCTGCTCGCGGGTTTCCTGTTCACCGGGGACGACGTTTTCAAGCGGGTCTCGGATCTGTCCGGAGGAGAGAAGGGCCGTCTTTCCCTCGCCCTGCTGATGCTCTCCGACGCGAATTTCATCATCCTCGACGAACCGACCAACCACCTTGACATGACTTCCCGCTCAGTGCTCGAGATGGCGATCAGGAACTACACCGGGACCGTGCTGTACGTCTCCCACGACCGCTACTTTATCAACCAGACGGCCACCCGGATCCTGGAGCTGAGGGACCATACCTTCACTGAGTTTCTGGGCAATTATGACTATTACCTGCAGAAGCGGGAGGAAATGGACGCCGCGGCGGCCGCTTCAGCCGCCGCCCGTGAGGACGCCGGGCGGATCACCGCGTCCAGGGAAGACTGGCAGCAGCAGAAAAAAGCCGCCGCGGAGCAGCGCCGGATGGAGAATGACATGAAGCGCACGGAAGCCCGGATCGCCGAGCTGGAGCAGCAGAACCGCGAGGCGGACGCAAAGATGGAGGAATACTCCGCTGCCGGGAACGTGAACGGCCTGATCGACCTGCAGAAACAGAAAGAAGCCGCGGAAACTGAACTGTCCGCGCTGTACGACAGATGGGAAAAACTCTCGGAACAGCTGGAAAACCGCTGAAGCCGAAAAGGGCAGGAGGGGCGCCCCGGCGTCCCGTTTGCGCCGGGCCAGATCCAAAAACGCCGTATGTCAGCCTGTAAAGGCCGCGCATACGGCGTTTTGCATCCCACATGAATTATAAAAAAATCTCTGCAAATGATTTCAGGAAAAACCTGGTCAGCGATTTCAGAAAAATCTGAGTCAATGATTTCAGAAAAAATCTGAGTCAATGATCCAGATAAAGCTCCGCCAATTCCTGTCCGTCAGAAATCCCCGCGCATCAGGCACTGGATCAGGCACTCCGCGGTAGCGATATTCGTCGCCAGCGGAACATTGAATAAAACGCAGAGGCGGGCGATCTCCTCATAATCATCTTCAAAACCCGAGGTATAGGCAGATCCGTGGAAACAGATCATCAGGCCGATGCCGCCGTTCATGATCTCATTCGCCAGCTGGCGTCCGCCTCCCATCCCGCCGGGGAGAAACTTCATCACGGAGAGGCCTGTTGCCTGTTCTATATGTTTGCCGGTCATTTCCGTGGCCAGCAGCTGATGTTTCTTCAGAATACCTTTGTACGCAATACAGAAATTGACCAGCAGTGCCTTTTTGCTGTTATCCGCAGTAAGACAAATGTACATGCACGAACCCCCTGGTCTTCTATCTGATCCGCGGCTCCGCCGCGGCTGTCTTTAACTTTTCACCCGGTATCTGTGCCGGCAGCTGTTTTGATATCAGCCTTATTTAAAAGTATACCACGAGACGCAAGTTTTACAAGAATAATTCTTTGGTTTTTCAGCGTTTTTTGAAATGTTCTGATGAATAAAATAATGATATCTGACATCTTTTGCTGAAAATTTCCGTTTATTTTATGAAATTTTACATTCCTGCGCTTTTATTGCGGAAAGCTTTTCGGTTTTTCTCAGCTGTCTTCGATTTGCCGCAGGTGCTCTTCGCGGGCAAGACGCTCCGTGAACTCTGAGAGATCGCCGTCCATCACATCATTGATTCTGTGGGAAGTGTAGTGAATCCGGTGGTCGGTTACGCGGCTCTGCGGGAAGTTGTAGGTGCGGATTTTTTCACTGCGGTCCCCCGAGCCGATCTGGCTGCGGCGGTTTTCGGCCAGAGCGTTCTGCCGCTTCCCGATCTCCAGCGCCGTGAGCTTGGCCTTCAGGATTTTCATCGCGTGCTCCTTGTTCTGGAGCTGGGAGCGCTCGTCCTGGCTGGAAATGACAATCCCGGTCGGAATATGGGTGAGACGCACCGCCGAATCGGTAGTGTTGATTCCCTGACCTCCGTTTCCTGTAGCCCGGAAGACATCGATGCGGATATCCTTCGGATCTATCCGGATATCGATGCTGTCGTCCGATTCCGGCAGGATGGCAACCGTAGCTGTGGAAGTATGGATGCGCCCGCCGCTCTCAGTGACCGGCACCCGCTGGACACGGTGGACGCCGCTCTCATATTTGAGCGCGGACCACGCGCCATGGCCGGAAATCTGAAGAATTGCCTCTTTCACGCCGCCCAGCCCGGTATCGCTGGCGCTGACTGTTCTGGCTCTCCAGTGCCGGCGGTCGGCAAACCGGATGTACATGCGGCACAGATCCGCCGCAAACAGGGCGGCTTCCTCGCCGCCTGTCCCCGCCCGCACTTCAATATAAACATCGCGGCTGTCCCGGGGATCCTCCGGGCGGAGCAGATCCGACAGCTCTTCCTCCGCTTTTTCGGCGCGCCGGCCGGCGTCCTCCTCCTCAGCCTTCAGCAGGGCGACAAGTTCGGCGTCCGTCTCGGAATCCAGCATTTCCCGGGCTTCCTGCGCGTCCCGCTTCGCGGAAACCGCCTCTTTGGCGAGACGCGCCGCAGGCTCCATGGACGCCTGTTTTTTCATCAGTTCAGCCAGTTTTTCCGGATCGGAAGCGGTGTCCGAATCCGCCAGCTGACGCATGAGCTCTTCATATTTATTCAGGATTTCCTGAAGTCTGTCTGTCATTCAGCTTTGCCTTTCCGCGGTGACAACGCGATCAATCCCGGCATAGTCTTTCACCACCCGGATTTTCCCGAACCGGTTTTTCTCCAGAAGCTCCGAAACCGCGCGGCTCTGCGAACCGTCGATCTCCAGGAACAGCGCGCCGTTCCCGGTCAGATAATCAGCCCCCTGGGCCGCTATGCGCCGGTAAAAATCCAGCCCGTCCGCGCCGCCGTCCAGAGCCATCGCCGGCTCGTACCGGGAAACCTCCGGTTCCAGGGAGGCAATTGCGCCGCTCTCAATGTACGGTGGGTTTGACGCGATCGCGTCAAATTTTCCCTGCACCGGCTCAAACAGGTCGCCCTGAAACAGTTCAGCCTGTACCCCGCACCTCTTCGTGTTTTCGGCGGCCGCGCTGACGGCCGCCCCGGAGAGATCCGCCGCGGCGATATGATCAAACCGGCCGAACCGGCCTACCGCCGCCGCGACGCAGCCGCTCCCGGTGCAGAGGTCCAGAAACCTCCCGCCCGGATGCTTTTCGGACCACAGCAGCACCTGTTCCGCCAGGATCTCCGTGTCCCCGCGGGGAATCAGCACGTCAGGCCTCACCGCCAGGTCAAGCCCGAAAAAATTCTGGACCTGCAGAATCCGCTGAAGGGGGATTCGCCGTTCCCGCTGTGCCATCCGGTCGGCAAACCGTTTTTCCCGGCCGGGATCCGGGGTGAAGTCCCGTTCCGAATCCAGGATATACTGCGTGCGGTCCATGCCGAAGCTGTCGGAAAAGAGCAGCCAGGCGTCATTTTCGGGTTCCGGGACGCCGGCTTTCCGCAGCCTGTCCGCGGCCGCCGCCACATATTCCCTCAGTTTCATGCCGCTCCTCCTCATCAGCGTCCGGCCGGGTCAGCTTTTCGGGCTGCTTCAGGCGCGGCCGTCCGCGCTTCTCCCCGCGCGCCTGTTCGCGCCTGTTCTTCACATCCTCTGAACTGCGGCGTCCGCGGCGGATCCCCGCCCGTGTGCCGGGAGCGCGGTCAGTCCGCTTTCGCTTCTTCGCCTGTCAGACCATAATCCGCCGGATACTTTTCGGGAAAATTCTCCCGCAGGTATTTCTTCCAGTCAAAAACCTCTTCCACCGCGCGGATAGCCACCTCGGCCATCGACGCGTCCGGCTCCTTCGTCGTCAGGCCCTGCAGCCAGAGCCCGGGACGGCTGAGCGCATTGACGATTTTGCTGTCGCTGCTGCCCGCAAGGCGCAGAAATTCATAGGAAATGCCTGCCACCACCGGGATCAGAAGAATGCGGGAAAGGATCCGCAGCCCCATAGTTTCCGGCTGAACCACCATGAACAGCAGAATGCTGATCAGCATCACGAACAGCATGAAGCTGGTTCCGCAGCGCTTGTGTTCTTTTGAACTCCGGAGCACGTTCTGTACATTCAGCTCCATGCCGTGCTCCACGCAGTTGATGCATTTGTGCTCCGCGCCGTGGTACATATAGGTGCGCCGGATATCCTTCATGAGGGAGATCAGCGAAATATACGCGATGAAGATGGCGACGCGGATTACACCTTCGATAAACGCCAGCAGCACACTGCTGCTGACCAGTTTACCGAACCAGCCCGCAATCACCGCGGGCAGGACCGAAAAGATGAGAACGGCAAGAATGACCGCGATTCCCATAGTCACTCCCATGATTATTTTTTCCGCCTTCTCACCGAACATTCTGTCCAGCCAGAGCTCGAATTTCGACGGTTCTTCCTCCTCTTCCCCGTCTTCCATGAACTGCTCGGACGACCATTCCAGGCTTTTCATGCCGAGCACCAGCGAATCAATCATGCTGAATGTTCCCCGGATGAAAGGAAGGCGGAGGATTTTCGCTTTTTCCATGATGCTGTGGTATTCCTCATGGGAGCAGACAATGCTCCCGTCCGTCCTGCGGACGGCCACCGAATACTGGCTTCCGTTCCGCATCATGATCCCTTCCATGACGGCCTGGCCGCCGATCCCTGAATTTTTCAATAAGGCTCCTCTCTGATATCAGACGCTGATCCGCTGAACCCGCAGCCAGCCCCGGCGCGTCAGCCTGCCGCGGCGCGGCGGCGGACGATGCTTCCGGGCCGCAGCCAGCCGTCCGCCGCAGACGGCTGCATTCCCCTCTCCGCGTTATAACAAAAAGCCGGGACCCCGAAGGATCCCGGCCCGTAAAGTCGCCGGAGCCGGCAGGTGAACCGCCGGGGTTTACTGCTCAGTGGTGAACCCGTATTTCCTGTTGAACTTCTCGATGCGTCCGCGGGCAGCAGCAGCCTTCTGCTGGCCGGAGTAGAACGGATGGCACTTGGAGCAGATTTCAACGTGAATTTCCGGCTTTGTAGAGCCGGTCACGAAAGTATTGCCGCAGTTGCAGGTAACCTTTGCCTGATAATACTTCGGATGAATTCCTTCCTTCATATATAACACCTCTCTGATTCCGATGGTTTCCAACCATCTTTGATTACTGTTCCGCGCTCTCACGGATACAACAAAAGCATTTTATCACAGACGTATTTTTTGCGCAACTGTTTTTCAGCGCATGTTTCCTTCAATGCTGGCTACCCCAGAAGATGGCGGACCGCGAAATTATAGATCTCGCTGCTGCTGTCCTTCCATTTTTCGCACATGTGCTCCGCCATCTTTTCACTGTCCGCGGGGAGCCACATGTCGATGAGCTTCCGCCGTCCTTCGCGGACCTCCAGATGAACTTCGTACTGTCCCGGGTTCGCATCATCCTCCCTGAAATCGGCCAGGCTGGTGTTCTCCTTGCGCAGATCGAAACGATGGCTCTCCAGAAACTCCTCAATCCCGCTGCGGTCATGCTCCGAAATGCTGTTCTCGAAGTATCCGAGGGTTTCCTCCCCCTCGCGGGTGATTTCCAGCAGGCTCCTGTCCGGCCTGCGCTCCGCGCTGACCAGGCTGTTGCTGATCAGCTCTTCCAGGATCATCCGGAAGTTGTCTTCGTCCATACCCATTTTTCTGAAGTAGCTGAGGATCTGAATATCTGACAGCGGAAAATTGACCCGGTTCAGAATATAAAGAATCATCAGTTTGATCTGCGTCTGAGATTCCATGTTCATGTATCCTCATCCCCCCTCATGCATCCCTGGGTTATTTTTCTGACTTTAAGCTGGTGATGGATCGCATTCAGCACCGTGCGCTTGGCTGTGCTCCAGCGGGGCGCGATCAGCTCCTCCGACGGACCGTCGCCCGTCAGCCGGTGAATAACTATATTCTTCGGCAGAATCGCGATGCAGCTGCAGACCAGGTCAACATACTGTTCCATGGTGAGGGTCCTAAAAAGCCCTCTCCTGTACTCCTCAGCCATCTCAGTGCCTTCCAGGACATGCAGCAGCTGCAGTTTGACGCCCTGTACATCCAGCGTACCTACATAACGGACGGTTTCCAGCATATCTTCGCGGCTTTCCCCCGGGAGTCCGAGGATCACGTGGACAATCACATCAAAACCGCGGCTGCGGATTCTGCTGACCGCGTCCTCAAAGCAGGACAGGCTGCATCCCCGCCGGATTCTCCGCGCCGTTCTCTCGTGAACGGTCTGCAGGCCGAGCTCGATCCATACCGGTTTGTCCCCGCGGATTTCATCCAGCAGATCCAGCACCCCGTCCGGCACGCAGTCCGGCCGTGTGGCGATGGAGACCGCGGCAATCTCAGGCCGGGAAAATGCCTGGACATATTTTTCCCGCAGCACCGGCAGAGGCGCGTAGGTTCCCGTGAAAGCCTGGAAATAAGCGATGTAGGCCTTCGGTCTGAACTGCGCCAGTCCTTTCATCCCTTCCGTGATCTGCTCGTCAATGGACAGCCCCGGTTTCCCCGCGAAAGTGCCGGATCCGTCCAGGCAGAAAGTGCAACCTCCGTACCCGATCGTCCCGTCCCGGTTGGGACAGGTAAAACCCGGATTCAGCGCAATCCGGCACACTTTTCCGCCGAACTTTTTCCGCAGAAAAATATTCAGTGAATAATAAGGTTCAGTGTCCCCTCCGGCGGAATAGGCATCCGCGCCGGGATAATCGGCTGTATCCGGCATTTTTTCCGCACCTCTGGCCATTCTTTGTGTCACAGCCGTGGATCGAAGCTCCGGTGCGGCTGATACTGCACAATGATAGCAATTTTCCAACTTAACGTCAAGAAGACGAAAAATTACTTTTTCTCTTTAAGGCTTGATTTTGTCAACCGATTGTGTATAATCGAAAAATAAGAAGCATTTCTATATCTTCTTTTGTCAGTGACATCTCAGTTTGTTGCTGAAACATTCTTCAGTTACTCTGCTATTTTCTGTTTTTACCCCGGACCGCTGGAATTTCTTCCATTCTGCCGGGAAATTCCAGTGCTGTCAAAAAAGATATCCGGAAATCATCCGGGCGGTTTCCCGCTCTGCCTGAACGTCAGTTCGGTGCTGTGCCGGTACTTCTGACATTTGTGTTTAAGTTTGCCATTCATTCAGGAAACGGCCGGATGGTCCCGGAAAATCGACGAGCCCGCAGCTTTTTCTGCGGAGTGTTTTCTATTTTTATTTAATTTTTTATTTTCTAAAATCTGATCTTTGATTGATTATCATTTGTTGGGAAATGAGCAGCAGATACCGCGAAGGCAGGCGCGGCAGCAGAGGTACTGAACCGGGACACCCGCGCCGGCAGTCCGGATATGCCGGGGCTTTGCCGTAATACAGACAGTATAATGCCTGCGGCTGCGTGACACCGGCTGACGGGCGGCAGTCCTTACTGACTCAGGAAGATCCGGATAACCCGCTTCACTGCGGATCATCCCGGAAAAGTATGCCAATTTTCAGACAGAGGCGCTGCAGCGCCGGATTGAAAAGGAATTTCCTATGCGTGAAAAACTCGAAACACTATCCATTATTGCACTGAGAAAAATCGCAAAGAGTCTCGGAATCAAAATGATTACCTCTTATCGCAAGGCCGACCTGATCGACAAAATCATCGAAGTGGCCGCAGAGAAAAACATCAGTTTTTCCGGACAGCCCGCAGACGCTTCGGGCAGTCAGGAAACTGCCGGCGCAGAGCAGGCTTCTCCCGCGAATACTCCGGCGGCTGGAACAGCTGCCGCTTCTTCCGGCCAGTCGGGCGCCGGGACAGCCGGAGCCGGCGCAGTCACGGATCCGGCCGCAGCACGTGCTTCCGTTCAGGGAACGCCGCGCGCCGGAGCTTCCCCGGCTGCAGGAGCGCAGGCGTCCGCCTCTTTCGCCGCGGGAACATCCTCAGCCGCTGCCTCCGCCTCTCCCGCGGCAGGCCGCACCGGAAGGCCGTCTTCCCCGTCAGCTGAGGGAAAGCGCGAAATCCACCACAGCGGCACACCGGTGATTCATGCGGGCCGTTCCTCATCCGGGCTTGCCAATTCATCCTCACCATCCGCGACGGAACCTCAGGCGGCTCCCCGCCGGCATCACGTCGTGCAGAACAACCGCTATTACCATACCAGATACGAAAACAATCCGCCGAAAACGTCTGACAATTCCTCCGACGCCATGAGAAACAGCCAGTCCCCGCTGACACAGCCGGACAGCAGTTCTGCGCGCGGCAGATACGAAGATACCGGGTCACAGCGCTGGGATTCCGTAACCAGCGATTACCGGGACGACCGGTCGACCCGCTACTGGGATAACAGCCGGAACCGCGCCGCGGGTTCCGATGACACACAGCAGCGCTACGGAACTTCCCAGGCAGGCGGCTATGGGAATGCGCAGGCCGGCCGGTACGGGAATACCCGCTACGGAACCGGAAACTACAGCGATTCCGCGTCCGCGCGGTACGGAAACGCCCAGAGCACAGGCTATCCCGGTGCTCCGTCCAGCCGGTACAATACCCCACAGGCGAATGGATACGGCGGGCAGGAAAATGGCTACGGGGCTTCCCAGGCAGAGAATTACGAAAATCCGCAGGCGGGAAATTACAGCTCCCAGGGCATCTACAGCAACCCTCAGGCTGATTCCTATCATGCGGACCAGAACGGATACGGAGGATACAACAGCCGTTTTGAGCGGCAGAACGCCCCGTACAGCAGCGATGCTTCCAGCCTGACTGCCGGAAGCAGCGTCTACTCCACCGCCTACAGCAGCGGGCGTTCTTCCCGCGACACGGATCCCAGAAACAGCAGGAACGGGATCGCGTCTCATGATTCTTCCGCACAGGCGTACTCCGGGGAACCTGCCCATGGCGTTCTTGAAGTGCTGGACACGAACGGATTCGGTTTTCTCAGAACCGATGGATATCTGAACGGCCCGAACGACGTCTACGTCTCCCCGGCGCAGATCCGTAAGTTCAATATGCGCACCGGTGATATCATTGACGGGCGCGTGCGCCCCCAGGACGTCCGCAACGACGCGCTGGTTTACGTGACGGCAATCAACGGGAAGCAGCCGGAGGAAGCGGTCAACCGTCCCTATTTCGAAGATCTGACTCCGGTATTTCCGCATGAGCGCATCCGCCTGGAAAACGACGGCGGGCCGCTCTCGCTGCGCATTGTCGATCTGGTCTGCCCCATCGGCAAAGGCCAGAGGGGCATGATCGTTTCCCCGCCGAAAGCCGGCAAGACCACCCTGCTGAAAGAGATTGCCTTCTCCATCGAAAAAAATTATCCCGACATGCACCTGTTTGTGCTCCTGATCGACGAGCGTCCGGAAGAAGTCACGGACATGCAGGACAGCCTTTCCGGAGCGAACACTGAGATTGTCTGCTCTACCTTCGACAGCGGAGTTGAACATCACCAGAAGATCGCCGAGATGGTGCTTGCCCGCGCGAAGCGCCTGGTTGAAGAAAAACAGGACGTCATCATCCTGCTTGACAGCCTCACCAGGCTGTCGAGAGCGTTCAACGCAACGATCGAAGGCTCCGGCCGCACCCTGAGCGGCGGGTTGGATCCGCTCGCTCTGACGGTCCCGAAACAATTCTTCGGCGCGGCCCGCTGTATGAGGGAAGGCGGGAGCCTTACGATTCTCGCGGCAGCCCTCGTCGACACCGGAAGCCGCATGGACGACGTGATCTTTGAAGAATTCAAAGGAACCGGAAATATGGAGCTCATCCTTGACCGCAAGCTCTCCGAGCGCCGCATTTATCCGGCGATCGATATCCCCCGTTCCAGTACCCGCCGGGAGGAACTCCTGCTCTCGGAAAAGGAGCAGAAGGCTGTCACCGAACTGCGCCGTTCCGTCGCCGCGATGAAACCGGATGAGGCTACAAAAGCCGCGCTTCTGGATTTTCAGAAAACGAAGACGAATGACGATCTGGTCAATATGCTTCTGCACTCCTGACCGCCGTGAGCCGCTCCCCGCACGGGGCCGGCTGCCGGTACCATAACCATATGCCGCGGACTGCTGGTCATCAGCAGGCGTAGATCACCGATACCGGCAGGCACCGATTGCCGGAAGACATCCGCAATTTCAGCAGCCGACCTTTCCGGCTGCCTCCCAAAGAGCTTCCATCGCCCGGCGGAGCTTTCCCGCCTCCGGCTGTCCCGGAGCGCTGGCTTCGCCCAGCGTTCCGAAAGTCAGCACTGAACCGGTCAGCGCGCCTGCCGCGCGGCTGATCACTCCGAGGTCTCCCATGGACATCGTGATCAGATGCTGATCCGGCAGGGAACGGTGAACTTTTTCCGTCACCGCCATCAGTCGGCAGACGTCCGAAAAATCCCTGGGCATCACGGCGAGCTTGGCGAAATCCGCGCCAAGCGCATTCATCTCCCGCAGGATACTTTCCATCACGTCATCCGCGGGCGTCTCCGCAAAATAATGGCGGGACAGAATAATCCCCGCACCGGAGCGGTGCGCCGCTTCGGCCGCGGCTTTCGCCACGGCCGGCCCCCGGGACAGTTCACAGTCAATCAGATCCGCTCCCGCTCCCGCCGCCGCAGCCGCCAGATCCAGGAATTCTGTGTCGGAAGCCTCGCTTTTTCCGCCCTCCGCGGCGGAACGGACCGTGAAAATCAGGGGCTTCGGCCCGAGATTCTTTTTCAGTTCCTTCACAAGAGCAGCGGCTTCCCCCGGACCGGTCTTTCCCCCGTACCAGTCGGCGCGCCATTCCGCCGCGTCCGCATTCTCATTTTCTCTGATTCTCCGCGCGAAAGCCTCCAGTTCCCCGCGGAAAGGCGAGGTCATCGGCACGCAGATCTTCGGGAGCCCGGTCCCGAACCCCGCGTCTTTCCATCCTGTATTTTTCCGTTCCTGACTCATAAAATTTTCCCCTGCCCTGCCGAAGTGTCAGCCAGCTTTCCGACTGCCCGCCGGCAGGCCGACTGTCCGTCAGCATGCGTTCATTCCGGCGGTTCTCAATGAAAAAACCGCGGAAGCAATCAGCCCCGCGCCGCACCAGCGGTGACGCGCCAGGCTCATTGCTTCCGCGATAAAAACCCAGGGTGCCGTTCTGCAAATTTGACTCCCAGCATAAATGCCAGGTGGGCAACCGCAATCCGACTTCAGCCTTCCACTCAGAGGAGGCCTGACATCCGCCGGACAATATAGGAATCCCTTATAAGTCGTGTAGGATCAAATTAAAGCAGGTCTCGCACACTCCAGGCAGATTCAGTATAACATATAACAGACAAAAATCAAGCAATCAGGCAAACCATTCCTGTCCATTTTGTCTGCTTCTCCGGGACAGCGTCCAGAGACTCCTTCCTTCGGCGCCTGTTTACTTCTTCCGGTTCTTCCCTCCGGTTCTCCGCCCGCGCTTTTGATCGGAATCCTCGCTTTCACCGCTTACACGGCGGGACACCCTGACTGCCGCCAGCAGGCCGCAGAGAACCGCCGCGACAATCCCCAGCAGAATAATCAGCATCCTCAGCCCATCCAGGGTGATTTCCCAGGTGACGTTCTCCTGCGTTCTGGACCCGGCTGCCTCCGCTGCTGAGGCGCTCACATCGGCGGTCTGAGACACCGCCGCGGTTGTCTGCGCCGCCGCGGCTGATGCCGTCTGCTCCGCTGTCGTCTGCGCTGCCGCGGAAGTTTCCGCAGCCTGTGTCACGGGCTCAGCTGTCGGGGGCTCGTTCGTCGCGTAAGCGGTTTCCGCCGCGGCGCCGCTGTCATTCACCAGGTAGTCGGAGGAAACATACCGGACCGCTCCGGAATCCTCCACCATGCTCCACCCGGCGTAGGTTCCGACGCGGTGCAGGCGGTCTCCCTTTGAGAGCGAGCCGACAACCGAAGAATAAACGCTGGCAAATTCCCTCATTCTCAGGGAATCCGCGCTGACGGTGACATAATCGTCGCGCTGCTGGTAAACCGGCTCGGGGTACGTTCCCGCCGCTCTTCCAAAACCATACTCCAGGAGTGTTTCCGTGTCCGTATAATAATGTTCGTTGTCGGACTTCATGATG
The DNA here is from genome assembly GCA_050944455.1 of Lachnospiraceae bacterium. GTDB lineage: Bacteria > Bacillota > Clostridia > Lachnospirales > Lachnospiraceae > Anthropogastromicrobium. Next base: position 22,700 of record JBMNRC010000019.1, on the reverse strand, counting down.
ACGACGACCAGGCGTATATTATATCTCTCGCAGGCTGTCACCAGCGTTCTTCCGGCTTCCGCCGTGTGCCCGGTCTTCCCCGCGAATACACCTTCCTGCCCGCCGTTCTGGATCGTTCCGTTCAGCAGCTGGTGAGTGGATGTGCAGACTCTCTCGTCATTCATGTTGGTCGCGGGAATCGTATAGGTTACCGTGGAAAGCAGCTTCGCGTATTCGCTGTTTTTCATCGCCTCCGAGAAAATCAGCGCCATATCGTGAGGCGTCGTGTAATGGCTCTCATCATGCAGCCCATGTGCGTTGACAAAGTGGCTGTTGACGGCGCCTGCCTCGGCGGCCCGCTCATTCATCATCTGCGCGAACTGTTCCTCACTGCCGGCGGTGTACTCCGCCAGGGCAGCCGCGCATTCGTTTGCCGAGCAGAGAATCATTCCGTAAAGGGCGTCCCTGACGGTCATCACCTCGCCGACCGAAGCCTTCGGGCTGAGCGTGGAACTGTCAGCGGAAATACCGTTGACCGCGGCGTCCGAAAACGTGAGTTCCGCGTCGAGGTCATCGACATTTTCAAGAACCACAAGCGCTGTCAGGATTTTGGTTATGCTGGCCGGATACTGCTGCACATCCATGTTTTTCGACAGGACGATTTCTTCGGTGTCGATGTTCATGACAATATAGCCTTCCGCCTGAACATCGGGGCCGTCCTGTTCGGCGTAAGCCGGTGTAATCAGCATCAGCAGGCAGGCCAGTGCCGCCAGTACTGACAGCAGTTTCTTTTTCATCTCGTTTCCTCCCCTGAAACGTCGGTTATCCGCCGGGCGATCCGTACCGCCGGCGCCGTACATCATTTCACATCACTTCTATTACCAGACACTGAACACGCGGCGGTACAGGCTCAGATATGAGGTGCCTTCCGACGTGCGGACGTCCTGCGGTGTAATAACTCCTTTGTTGGCGCTGATGAGCGCTCCGTCCGAGGTGGAATATTCTTTCACCTCCTGGAAAATTGCCGGCTCCCCGTCGACCAGGCCCAGATACAGCGCAGCGTGATCGTCCATCACCAGAATGCTCCCGGGATTGCAGTCAGCGATCAACGCGCTTTTAGCTTCGTCAGTCATGTTCCGGAGCTCGATCACCGAAGCGCCGGTGAAATTCAGCTGGCTGACATGGCGCGGGAGAATCACTCCGAAACACAGAAAAATCGCGTCCAGCGCTGATACTGAATCCATATATCCCCCGGAATCGCCTTCAGCGTAAGGCATGTTCAGGAGTCTCTGCGCCAGTTTCTGGACGGATTCCTGTGTAATGCTCAGATAGCCTCTGCTGACGCCCAGGCTTTTCTGGATGGCAACCTGGGTGAAGTACAGCGTGCCTGATCCCGATACTCTCGGAACAAGGACCGTATAGTCAGCCTCAGTCGCCTGCACGACCGGAAGCTTCGTACCCATCCTCAGTTCCAGATCACCGGAAGCAAGCCAGGAATCGGTGACTACGATGAAATCTTCCGGATTCACAAAAGCATCCATGTCCTCGCGGGAACAGAACGCGATATGGGAGGTTTCAATCCAGCCGAAATCACTGCGCGACTGTACGAAAGACCATACTCCGTCAGCGGTCTGGTGAAGGATGTCAACACCCTCACCCGTGAGAAGCATTGTTTCCTGAAAATAATCTTCCGTACCGTCGGCGGTCTCCGTCAGGCTGCTCCAGGTCGGGTATCTGCGGACCATGGTGTCGGAAGCGACAATCCCGTACCGGATAGTGACAGGGTCAGTCACAGCGTCGATATTGCGTCTCGCGATGATATCGTCCAGATCGCCTTCTTTGCGCTCCGCGCCGTCCAGATAAACGGCGCTGTCCGGAATATAGTAGCTGCTGATCTTCGCTTTTACCTGGGCTGCCGTGATCTGTGTCAGGCCGACTACATCCACAACTCCTGACGAGGCTGCCGCCATCGTCGCCGAATTGACGGACTGAATGGTTTCCAGCTCTTCCTCGGACGCAATACCGTCCGTGTCCTCCGCGGCCGCCGCCGCGGCGCAGGGCTGCAGGACCAGAAAAAACGCGCACAGAAAACAAAGAAGCCTTCGGGCAATTCCGCGTCCGGCTCCCGGAAATAACAGGGCTTCATGCGGGGCAGGCCGGCCCGGACGGTTTTGTCCGTCCTCCTGATAACGATGCTGCATCTCAGGCCTCCTCTTCTGGAAGCGTTCCTCTGAACGAAGCGCGCGATGGATGGTGATTCTGGACGGCTGAACAGTCGGCCCGTCCAAAAGTCAGATTTGGCTTCATCGGACCTGATACTGCCCTTCCGTCTCCTGTTTACTGCGCAGAGTGTTTTCGGCCGGTGATCGCCGCCGCGGCTTTCTCATAGAGCGGTTTGAACCATTTCACCGCGCAGAAAGCCCACAGCAGTCCCAGGAGAGCGCCGGCCAGGACATCCGTCGGATAATGGACGTAAAGATACATTCTCGAAAACGCGATGAGGGCAGCCAGCACAAACGCGGCAGCTCCGGCTTTACGGTTCATTCTGAACAGCACCGCTGCCGCGGCAAAAGAAGCCTGCGTATGTCCGGAAGGAAAAGAGTAATCTTTCAGCTCCGCCACCAGAAGCTGTGAGGCTGTGACCATCGCATCCGGAGAGTTGAACGGCCTCGGCCTTGCCACCAGCGGTTTGATGACGCAGACGCCGATGAGCTGGCCCATCAGCAGCGCTGTGCCCATCGTAAGGCCCCAGATGCGCGTTTTGGGGACGGCGATCAGAATCGCCGTCAGCGCGATCCAGAACCATCCGTGGTTTCCCAGAAAGGTGAAGAATACCATCACGGCATCCAGCACAGGCGTTCTCAGAGATTGAATAGCGTTTAAAATGCTGATTTCCACTTTGTTTTCTCCAATTAAACGAACGGTACCGCAGAACCGTTCTGTCCGGTGCTGTCCCTCAGCTCTTCTGCAGCCGCAGACAAAGCCGGTCTGAAGTTTTCCGGCTGATATTGCACCATTTGTAATAATACCTGACTTAACCTGCTGTGTCAATTCTGAGTAATTGCCCCGTCCGCCCGCTCCGCTTTTCAGGCAGGGAATTCCGGCGCGGTGTGTCAGGGCTGTGGTTCTGTCAGCTGCTCCTGATCTTTTCTTTCAGGGCCGCAGGTCATCGTCTGTACAGGTAAATGTTCAGGCGCGTTGAATTTATCCCCGATAAAACACCTGGCCCGGGACACAGGGCTCGTCTGAAATTTTTTTGACATTCCGTTTTGAATCGGGTATACTTGCGCGGAAATAGCTACAGCTGCTTTTCTGAAAGGAGAATCTATGCGCCATCTGCTGAATCCGCTGGATTTTACCGTCGAGGAGACCGAACAGCTTCTTGACCTCGCGCGGGACATTGAAAACAACCGCTCTGCCTACGCGCACATATGAGCCAAGCACAAGGACGCGCCTGAGTTTCGAATCTTCGATGCTTCATCTCGGCGGCACCTGTCTTGGCTTTTCTTCTGCCGGCGTTTCTTCCGCCTCCAAGGGCGAGAGCGTGGCCGACACGATCCGGGTGATTTCCTGCTACGCCGATATCTGCGCGATGCGGCATCCGAAGGAAGGCGCCGCGAAGGTTGCGTCGATGCACTCCCGCATCCCGGTGATCAACGCCGGCGACGGCGGCCATCAGCACCCTACGCAGACGCTCACTGATCTTTATACGATCCGGTCCCTCAAGGGACATTTCGACAGCATCACGATCGGTTTCTGCGGCGACCTCAAGTACGGGCGCACGGTTCACTCCCTGATTGAATCGCTGGTGCGCTATCCGAATGTTCACTTCATCCTGATTTCACCGCCCGAGCTCCGCGTGCCCTCCTACATGCGGGACGATGTCCTGAAAGGTTTTGACTATGAGGAGGTTACCAGCCTCGAGGAAGCTCTTCCGAAGCTGGACATCCTCTACATGACGCGGATCCAGCGCGAACGTTTCTTCAATGAGGAGGAATACGAGCGCATGAAGAACTGTTACATCCTCACACGGGAAAAGCTGCAGCTCGCCCCGGAGGACTGCCTGGTAATGCACCCGCTTCCCCGCGTCAACGAGATTTCGGTGGATGTGGACGACGACCCGCGCGCGGCCTACTTCAGGCAGGTGCAGAACGGCCTGTATGTCAGAATGGCCCTGATCCTGACACTGCTGAATCTGGCCTGAACTGACCCCGAAACCCTGTTCCGCGCGGAGCAGGCAAATCCCGAAAGCTCTCCGCTCCGCCCCGCGGCGCAGAGTCCGGCCGCTCCGGGCGCTGCCGCGGGAATCCCCGGAGCGTTCAGCTGACTGTCAGGGTTATCACCGATACCATGACATTATTGCAGGAGGAGAAAGACATGTTAAGCATCAGCGGAATCAACAACGGCGTAGTCCTCGACCACATCCACGCGGGCAGAGCCGCGGTGGTGTATCATATGCTGCATCTGGACCGGCTGGACTGCCCGATCGCCATCATTTACAACGCGCGCAGCAGCAAGATGGGCAAAAAAGACATCATCAAGGTGGAAACCACGCAGGACGTCCTGAACCTGGACGCTCTGGCCTTCATCGACGACGGCATCACCATTGACTATATTGAGGACGGAAAAGTCGTGCGCAAGCAGAAACTCACCCTGCCGAAAAAGATCGTCGGCGTGATCAGATGCCAGAATCCCCAGTGCATCACGACAATCGAGCAGGGCTTACCCGATGAATTCGTCCTGACCGATCCGAAAAAACGCACCTACCGCTGTATCTACTGCGAACAGAAATACAACCGGGATTTCGACTGAGTGCTGACAGACTCCCGGAAAAAAAACGAAGGCCGCGGGCGATTCCTTTCGCCCGCGGCCTTCTGTTCTCTTTCATCAGAATCCGACGGTCTCCCGCTCCGGCGCCTCCGAACTGGTGACTTCGGAAGCGTACAGCACCGGGCCTTCCTCCCCGTAAATCTCGGAATATTCCATCTTCAGCTGCGCGGTGACGTCCACCCAGCTGCGCTGTTTGAATTCGGCGATCTTCGGGTACTTGCAGAGAAAACCCAGAAAACGGATATCGGCCTCGCAGCAGGTCATGATCTTGCGGCCCGGCACAAAGCAGTCGGACGGGAAATCCTTGGATTTCATGATCATCGCCTTGAAGCGGATGTCCTTTCCGAGATAGTTCCCCGGATTCTCCTGCGCGTCGATATAGAAGATGCCGTAATCGTCATCCGGCACCGTGATGATGCTGCCGGAGATATCGTAGGGCAGAATCAGCGGCGGCTGCAGCTGGTTTCCGTCCTTGTCCTCGAACATGACGTCCGCGTTGCGGTTGACCGCCTTGAGCGAACGGTTGAAGTTGTCGATCGGGGTATCCTCATTGCAGCGGTTGAAGATCACCATATCGGTGTAGGTGAGAAGTTCGATGGCCAGGGCCTTGATATTATTCAGGTACAGCCTGAATGTGCTGCCGTCCAGCACCGTGATCGTCTGATACAGTTCCCAGGAGAACGGATAGTCCAGGTCCGGGATATCCTTCGGGGACCACATTCCGTTGTACTCGATGATGACGCGGTCGGGATGGTACTTCTTTCCCATGCTCGAGAAATAAGCGTGGTTGAGCTGATTTCTGTCCTCCACCGTGACCAGATCGCAGTTGTACTTCTTGAGGAATTCCTCCTCATACTCCACTTCTCCCTCCTCGCAGAGGATCAGAAGCGTTCTGGAACCGTCGTTGAAATAGTCCTGCCGGAGAGTGAATTTCAGGAAAGAAGTCTTCCCGCCGTCCAGGAAACCTGTGATGACATATACCGGAATATTATCCATAACCAACCTCTCTTTCCGGCGCTGTCCCCTTACAGGCCGAACAGTTCCCTGAGCTTATCCTGCTTCAGGCCGGCGCCGATCACGCACAGGCGGCCGGTGTAGTCCGGCTGACCGTCGCGGATTTCGTATTCGTCCGGAGTGAGATCGAAGTACATCCACTTTCCGTCCGTGCACGGAAGCATGCCCTTGGCACGGAGCACGGTGCCGTAATCCCCGGATTCGGAGAGCGTCTTCAGGATGTTCTCCAGCTCCCCGCGGCCGAACTTCTTCGGAGTTTCTTTTCCCCAGCTGTCGAAAATCTCATCCGCGTGATGGTGATGATGATGCTCATGGCCTTCCCCGTCATGATGATGCTCATCTTCCTCATGATCATGGTGACCGTGTTCATCTTCACCGCGGTCTTCCTCATCATGATCGTGGTGATGATGCTCCGCCTCATCGTGATCTTCATGGCCGTGCTCATGTTCATCATGATCATCGTGATGCTCATCCACGTCATGATCGTGATGATGATGCTCCGCCTCGTGTTCCGCCGCGTCCTTCTCGTGCTTTTCCAGAGCTTCCTTCAGAAGTTCGTCGGTCAGGGACTGGCCCTGCTCCATGACCGCAAGGATCTGGTCTCCGGTCAGCTCATCCCACGGAGTTGTGATAATCCTCGCCTTCGGGTTTTTCTCCTGCAGAAGGGTGACAGCCTCCTGAAGTTTCTTCTCGTCCATCGTCTGGGTGCGGCTCAGGATAATCGTGTTCGCGCTCTCGATCTGGTTGTTGTAGAACTCCCCGAAGTTCCTCATGTACATTTTGCACTTGTGGGCATCCGCGACAGTCACAAAGTTATTGAGCCGGATATCGATCTCATTCGCTGTCTTCGCCACAGCCGCGATGACATCGGAAAGCTTGCCGACGCCGGACGGTTCGATCAGGATTCTGTCCGGATGATAATCAGCCACAACCTGCTTCAGGGCCTTGTTGAAATCTCCTACCAGCGTGCAGCAGATGCAGCCGGAATTCATCTCGGTGATCTTTACGCCGGCGTCCTTGAGGAATCCGCCGTCGATTCCGATCTCACCGAACTCATTTTCAATGAGGACAATCTGCTGTCCCGCGAAAGATTCTTTCAGAAGTTTTTTGATTAGCGTTGTCTTGCCGGCTCCGAGAAAACCGGAGATGATATCTATCTTTGTCATGATACTGCTGCTGTCCTTTCTGTTCGTTTTCCGCTTCCGCGGACGCGCTTCGGCACATCACTGAAAATCCGCGCTTGCGCTGGAATTTTCTCCGGCCCGCCCGCGAATTCGCAAATGATTTGCATTAGCTGCAATATAAAGAATAGCACATGTGTCAAGTCCTGCGCGGAGCCGGCGCCGGAGGCGAAAGGCTGTGTCAGCTGAGCTCCTTTCCGGTGAGCATGGAATAAGCCTCGCGGTATTTCCCGATCGTCCTGTCGATGACGTCCTGCGGCAGGCGGTAATCGCTGTCCGGATGCGCCCTGAGCCAGTCACGGACAAACTGTTTGTCGAAGGATGGCTGGCTGTGCCCTGCCTCGTAGCCTTCAAGCGGCCAGAAACGGCTGCTGTCCGGCGTGAGCATTTCGTCGGCGAGAATAACCTTTCCGCTCTTGTCCAGGCCGAACTCAAACTTGGTGTCGGCAATGATGATTCCATGCTCCAGCGCGTAATCGGCGCATTTCTTGTACAGGGCGATCGTATTGTCGCGGATCGAAGCGGCATACTCCTGTCCTCTGCCCGGGTACAGCCTGTTCAGCACTTCCGCGCACTGGTCAAAGCTGATGTTCTCGTCGTGCGTTCCGATGGCCGCCTTGGTGCTCGGCGTAAAAATCGGCTCGGGCAGTTTTTCGCATTCCTTCAGCCCTGCCGGGAGAGTAATGCCGCAGGCTGTTCCGTTCTCCTGATAACTCTTCCAGCCGCTTCCGGTAATGTAGCCGCGGACGATACACTCGATCGGAAGCATCGTGAGCTTCCGGCACAGCATGCTGCGTCCTTCGAACTGCGGCGTGCGGAAGAACTCCGGCATATCCGCGGTATCGGTGCTGATCATGTGGTTCGGCACAATGTCAGAGGTATAGCCGAACCAGAACTCCGACATCTTCGTCAGAACCTTTCCTTTGTCACGGACGGTATTCTTCAGGATCACGTCAAAAGCCGAAATCCTGTCGGTGGCAACCATGACCAGGCTGTCCCCGAGATCGTAGATTTCACGGACTTTTCCTTCCTTTACAGGTCTGTACTCTTTCATGATAGATTTTCTCCTCGCGTGGGATGCAGCATGTCTGCGCCTGCCCGCCCCGGGCTGGCGTTCCCGATCAGTTTAATACAAATCGGCAGTTCTGTAAACGCAAAAAGATGCCGGTTGTGTACTGCTGCGTGTCCACGGCAGCGATCCCCGGCCGCATCCGGCCGCCGGGATCGGATGCCTTCCGCGGGGTCTCGATCACCATCCCTGACATCCTCCGCGCGGCAGGGCGTGAATCGTTATTCCTCTGGCGTGTGATCAGCGAACCAAGACATCCTCCGCGCGGCAGGGCGTGAAAGCGGACGCCGGCGGATCGTGGGTAAGACGTAAAAATGGCCGCCGGCTGACGCCGGCGGCCATAAAACATAATTTAAAATTACTTTGCGGTATCACTGACTCTGGATTCGCGGATCATGTTTACCTTGATCTGACCAGGGTATGTGAGTTCCTGTTCAATTCTCTTGGCGATGTCCCTTGCCATGATCACCATGTCGGCATCCGAAACCTGTTCCGGAATCACCATGACACGGATCTCACGGCCAGCCTGAATCGCGTAGGATTTCTCGACTCCCTTGAAGGAATTCGCGATATCCTCCAGCTGTTTCAGCCTTGTTGTGTACGCTTCAATTGACTCGCGGCGTGCGCCGGGCCTTGCGGCCGAAATCGTATCCGCTGCCTGTACGAGGCAGGCGATCAGAGACGTCGGTTCGGTATCACCGTGGTGAGACTCCACCGCGTTGATCACAACCTGGTTCTCATGGTACTTCCGGCAGATATCCGCGCCAAGCTGCACATGGGAACCTTCCATCTCGCGATCCACTGCTTTTCCGATGTCGTGCAGAAGCCCCGCCCTCTTTGCCAGGCGGACATCTTCTTTCATTTCCGCAGCCATCAGACCGGCGAGCTGAGCCACTTCAATAGAATGCTTGAGAGCATTCTGACCGTAGCTGGTTCTGAACTTCATCTTGCCGAGAAGCTTTACCAGTTCCGGATGAATTCCATGGATGCCGACTTCCAGCACGGCAGCCTCCCCGGCTTCCCGCACCATGGCATCAACTTCCTTCTTGGCTTTCTCAACCATCTCTTCGATACGGGCCGGGTGAATCCTGCCATCCATGACCAGTTTCTCAAGCGCGATCCTTGCGACCTCGCGGCGCATGGGATCGAACGAGGAAAGAATCACGGCGTCCGGCGTATCGTCGATAATCAGATCAACTCCGGTCAGCGTTTCAAGAGTGCGGATATTTCTGCCCTCTCTTCCAATGATGCGGCCTTTCATCTCATCATTCGGAAGCTGGACGACGGAAATCGTCGTCTCGGCAACGTGATCGGCGGCGCAGCGCTGAATTGCGGTTACCACGATCTCTTTTGCTCGGTCGCTGGCTTCTTCCTTCGCGCGGGCCTCTTCATCCCTGATCATCTTTGCTGCGTCAAGTTTGACATCATCTTCGACAGACTTGAATAAAAACTCTTTCGCCTGATCAGAGGTCATACCGGAGATCCTCTCCAGTTCCTGTGATGCCTGAGCCGTCAGCTCATCTATTCTGGCGCTCTTCTTGTTGAGACTGTCTTCACGCTGGTTCAGACTGTTCTCCCGCTTTTCAAGAGCGCTGGTTTTCCGGTCAAGGTTTTCCTCCTTGCTGGCCGCGCGTTTTTCCTGGCGCGTCAGTTCGGCACGGCGGTCTTTTACCTCACGGTCAAGATCGTCCTTAACCTTCATGTTCTCTTCCTTGGCTTCGAGCAGCGCTTCGCGCTTCGCCTCGGCAGCGGACTTTTTCCCTTCTTCGATGATCTGGCTGGCCTGTTCCTCAGCTGAACCCACTGTTTTTGCGATGTGATCCGAAATAAGCTTCCGGGCGATCAGAAAAGCGATCACTCCTGCAGCAACAGCAGCCGCCAGCGCAATCAGAATAACTGTGGGCAGGGAAAAAGTCGCAAAAACAGGTTTTACATCGGGGGCCTGAGGAGCGTCATCCAGTAAAATCACAGGTGTACCTCCTCTCAATGAGATTGTCACGGAGCAAAATGGCACGCTCCAGACATCCTGATTATTTTATGCGAACTTTTGTCAATTGTCAAGGAAATGCAAACCGGCACTTTCCGGCGGAAAGACAGCGGCATATGCGCGATATTCCGCCATTAGAGCCCGGGTTCGTGTTTTGTTTATAAACTATATACGCATGACAATGCCCGATTCCCAATCAGCGCACAGAGGCGTCGTTTTAAGGCCGTCTTGCTGTTCTAACGGTCCATGATTCCCCATCAGCGCACAGAGGCGTCAGGGATTCCGCCAGCAGATTGTCCGTCAGGGAAGCGTCAGCCGGTCACCGCAAGCTGCAGCGATCCCGCCCTCGGCTGTGCCTGCGGCGCAATAACCCGCAAAGTCAGTCTGTCATGAGTCGTTCTCCGGATTCTGAAGGCGGGAGCTTCCGGACACCAGAATCCCGGGATTTTCCTCCTCCAGCCGGCGGCAGGCCTCCCTGGCCTCCGGATATGGAAATCCTTTTCTCAGGATGGAAGCTATCACTTTTTCTCTCGGCACGCACGTTTTTGAACCGACATAGGAAACCGCGGCATGGTACGCCGCTTCAGGCTCCTGGTCCGACACCTCCGCGCAGGCATCCTCAATCAGATCGTCCGCTATCCCCTTCTGCCTGAGCTCCATGCGGATCACCGCGATGCTTTTGCGGCTTATCCGCGACAGCGCGAAACCGCGGGCGTACCGGGCGTCATCCAGATAGTGCAGATCTTTCAGCCAGGCACAGACCTCAGAGACAACATGAGGAGGGAATCCTCCCTCCTCAAGCTTTTTCCTGATTTCTTCCTCGGAGCGGTCAGACATCTCCAGAATGCGCAGCGCTTTTTTTTCGGCGCGCGCGAGGATTTCTCCCTCCGTGCCCTGCTGCTGCGCGGCTTCCTTCTTCCTGTACCGTCTCCAGCCCATCACTCCAGGCTCTCTTCCGCCGGGTCATCCGGAAGTTCGCCGAGCGCGTCCGTCCCGGAGGGCTCTCCCTCAGGCTGCTCCCCGGGTTGCGCGGGGACGTCGATCGGTTTCAGCCCCGCCTGCTCGCGGACCTTGTTCTCTATCTCGGCGCAGATGGCCGGATGCTGTTCCAGATAGACTTTTGCGTTTTCACGGCCCTGTCCGATTTTTTCGTTGTTATAGGCGAACCATGCGCCGGATTTCTGGACGATATCCTGTTTTACGGCCAGGTCCAGCACATCCCCGGAATGGGAAATGCCCCGGCCGAACATGATGTCAAATTCAGCTTCCTTGAATGGCGGCGCTACTTTGTTTTTCACAACGCGGACCCTTGTATGGTTTCCGATCACTTCGCCGTTCTGCTTGATGGATTCGGTGCGCCGGACGTCAAGGCGGACAGACGAGTAAAACTTGAGCGCGCGGCCGCCGGTTGTGGTCTCCGGATTTCCGAACATCACGCCGACCTTCTCGCGCAGCTGGTTGATAAAGATAACAATGCAGCGCGAGCGGCTGATTGCGGCTGTGAGCTTGCGGAGAGCCTGCGACATCAGGCGCGCCTGGAGACCGACGTGGGAATCTCCCATGTCTCCGTCGATCTCGGCCTTCGGAACCAGGGCGGCAACGGAGTCGATGATGACGATGTCGATCGCGTTGGAGCGCACCATCGTCTCGCAGATTTCCAGGGCCTGCTCGCCGCTGTCCGGCTGGGAAATATACAGGTTGTCGATGTCCACGCCGATATTTTTCGCGTAGACAGGGTCGAGCGCGTGTTCCGCGTCAATGAATCCGGCTATTCCGCCGCGCTTCTGGACTTCAGCGACGCTGTGGAGGGCGACGGTGGTTTTGCCGCTGGACTCCGGTCCGTAGATCTCGATAATTCTTCCTTTCGGGAACCCGCCGATGCCAAGCGCGATGTCAAGGCTCAGGGACCCGGTCGGAACCGCTTCCACATTCATGCCGTTGGCGCTGTCGCCGAGTTTCATGACGGCTCCCTTGCCGTACGCCTTCTCAATCTGGGTCAGCGCCGCTTCGAGAGCCTTCTTTTTGTTCTCATCGTTTTTTGTGTTCAGGTCTGCCATGATATTGATCCTTCTCCATCCTGCGCGGCTGCCGGAATCCGGCTCCGCGGACGGGTTCCCGCCCGTGCTCTGCCTGTCCCGCGCGCAGGTTATCTTTCTGTTTTATTGTACCGGTCCCGCGGCTTCCGGGCAAGAAACAGATTTCGTCGTTTTTCGACTTTCCGGCACATTTCGGCAATTTCCGGCTGTTCCTGCAATTATCTGCATTCCGGCCGTCTGCGTCTTCGGATTCCGCCGGGTCCTTCCTGCCGGATACCCTTCCGGCGCCGGATCCCGCGGCTTTCGGCCGCTGTCACTGATCCGCGCGTCCGTCTCACTTCTCGTCCCTCAGGCCGGGATAATCGAGCGTTGCGAAATAATCCTGCGGGGTTTCGGCGCGCCGTATCTGTTTCACCGTGCCGTCCGTGCGCAGCAGAAGTTCCGCGCTGCGGAGGCGTCCGTTGTAGTTATAACCCATGGAAAAGCCGTGGGCGCCGGTATCATGGATAACGAGATAATCCCCGACGCTGACTTCCGGCAGCATGCGGTCGATCGCGAATTTGTCGTTGTTTTCACACAGGCCGCCCGTTACGTCATACCTGTGGGTGCAGGGCTCGTCCTCCTTTCCCAGAACCGTGATGTGATGGTACGCGCGGTACATGGCCGGCCGCATCAGATTGGCCGCGCAGGCGTCCACGCCGACGTAATCCTTCCAGATGTGCTTCATGCGGAGCACTCTGGTGACCAGATGTCCGTACGGCCCGAGAATGAACCTGCCCATCTCGGTGTAAATCGCGACGTCTCCCATTCCCGCCGGAACCAGGATCTCCTCGTATACCTTGCGGACTTCCTCGCCGATCGCGAGAATGTCGTTGGGCTCCTGGTCGGGGCGGTACGGGATGCCGACCCCTCCGGACAGGTTGACGAACGAAAAATGAATACCCAGTTCCTTCGACATCTCCGCAGCCGACTCAAACAGAATGCGGGCCAGCTTCGGATAATAACCGAGCGCTACCGTGTTGGACGCCAGGAAAGCGTGGATGCCGAAGTTCTTTACCCCGTAATCCCGGAGTTTTGCGTAGGCTTCGCGCAACTGCTCTTTGGTCATGCCGTACTTGGCGTCCTTCGGGGTGTCCATGATCTCATTGTGAAGGGTGAAATCCCCGCCCGGATTGTATCGGCAGCACATGGTATCCTGAACCGGCGCGATTTTCATATAAGGGTCGATCATCGAAACGTCGTCAAAATTGATGATGGCGCCCAGCTGAGCCGCCTTGATGAAATCCGCGTCCGGCGTCACGTTGGACGAATACATGATATTGTGTCCGTTCAGCCCGACCGCGTCCGCCATCAGGAGCTCAGTGTAGGAAGAACAGTCCGCCCCGAAGCCCTCGTTTTTGAGAATCTCAAGAATATACGGATTCGGCGTCGCCTTGACCGCGAAATACTCATGGAAACCCGAATTCCAGGCGAAAGCCTGCTTTACTCTGCGGGCATTCTCAATGATCCCCTTTTCATCGTAAATATGGAAAGGCGTCGGCCAGGTCTTCGCGATCTGCTCTACCTGCTCTTTGGTTACAAACGGCTTTTTTTCCATACAGATTCCTCCCTGTTTCCGGCGGCCGGAGAGATTCGCGGCAGCTTACTGCTGCCCGCTTCCCGGAAAGCGGATCGTTTTATGGTCATCCGCGCTGTTCTGCCCGTTTCCGGAATATTTGATATGTTTGTGGGTGTACAGGTGGTCCATGCAGTACTCATGGGCGCCGTCGCACTTGGAGCAGAAACGGAATTCAAGGTTCGGATAATCCGCGTCCGTGCGGCCGCAGACCTCGCATTTGTGATGATACGTCTTTCCCGAGGCCGTTGTGCCCGAACCGCCGGCAAAGGATTTCTCGCCTTCCCTGACCCGGCTGCGGAATTCCCTGCGCCGCTTTAGATCAGCCGGATTGAACCTGCTGTGCGGGAACAGGAAGAACATGAACAGCGCGACATTGATCAGCGACATGATGATCATCACCCAGTCCGACGGCGACCCGCTGACCGCGCCGAGGATCAGGAAAATCACCTCGATGATGGCCAGGTATTTTGCCTTGATCGGAATGATGAAGTACAGCAGGAACTGCGCGTCCGGATACGTGAGCGCAAGCCCCAGGAAGAGGGACATATACAGATAGTTCGGGTTGAGGGTCAGGGCGTCGTACCCGAAAAGCAGGTAAACGAGAACCGCCCCGAGAATGTGTCCCAGGATGCCGGTGAAGACATAGACATTAAGCCGGAACGCGCCCCACGCGCGCTCCAGCGTGCTGCCGATCGAATAGTACAGGAAAATGAAGATAATATAATAAAACAGACCGGTCTGGCCGCTGTAGAGAGGCATTGCCAGCCAGGTGATAAGCCTCCAGATCTGGCCCCGTCCCATCAGCTGCATGCTCCAGCAGATCATTGCCGGAAAAGCCGGCCAGAACAGGCTCAGGGCAAAGCCGACCGTATTGATGACCACCAGAATCAGGACCAGATTGTGGATGGCATACTTTCCCAGACGCCTCTCCAACCTGTCGATAAAGCTCATCGGAAACGCTCTCCTTTCATTAGGCAATCAATTACCCATATCATATCCAATTTATCCATTTCTGTCAACAGGGCATTCCAAATGTGCCGCAGATCCGTCTCTGCCGCCTCGCACCGGTCTGCCATGCACGTGATTATATCAGAAAACGTCGAAAAAATATACTTCTTTATAGTTCTGACGGGCCGCTCCCGGAATGACCTCAAAAGCACTGCACGCAATAAATCCGCGGGCCGGAGATCCGCTGTCCGGCGGTTCTCCCGGAAGAGACCGGCGCCGCGCGGTTGTCAGCGGTATGCCCCCGGCACGGATACCGCGCCCGGCAATGAATTTCGTAAAATTTAAGAAAGATTCCTGTTTTCATAATTGCTTTTCCTCTTTTAACTGCTTATAATAAAATGACTATGGTTGTAATCAGCCATACTTTCAATAGGAGGTTATTGCATGTCTGAACAGGCAGCACAAACTAATCTGTCCCTCGGCATCGATATCGGATCGACAACTGTCAAGGTTGCTCTGCTGGACGAGCAGAACCATCTTCTCTTTTCCGACTACAGACGCCATTTTGCCAATATACAGGAAACTCTCGCCGACCTTCTGGCCGACGCTGAAAAGCAGGTCGGCCCCATCACCGTCTATCCGGCCATCACCGGTTCCGGAGGCCTCTCTCTCGCGGGCAGCCTGAACATTGAGTTTGTTCAGGAAGTCATCGCGGTGGCGACCAGCCTCAAGGATTACGCTCCGCGCACCGACGTCGCCATCGAGCTGGGCGGCGAGGACGCGAAAATCATCTATTTTACCAACGGCGTCGACCAGCGGATGAACGGCATCTGCGCCGGCGGCACTGGTTCTTTCATCGACCAGATGGCCTCCCTGCTTCAGACCGACGCTGCCGGGCTGAATGAATACGCGAAGAATTATCATGTCATCTACCCGATCGCGGCCCGCTGCGGCGTCTTCGCCAAAACCGACATCCAGCCGCTGATCAACGAAGGCGCGCAGAAAGAAGACCTGGCCGCCTCCATCTTCCAGGCTGTCGTCAACCAGACCATCTCCGGCCTGGCCTGCGGCAAGCCGATCCGCGGCAACGTCGCGTTCCTCGGCGGCCCGCTGCACTTCCTTGACCAGCTGCGCGCGGCTTTTATCCGCACGCTGCATCTGGAGGGCGACGCCATCATCGCGCCGGAGAACTCCCATCTGTTCGCCGCGATGGGCGCGGCGATGTGCTGCAAAAAGCAGTCCGCCGTCAGCCTGGATGATCTGATTAAAACGCTTCGCGGCGGCGTTAAGCTCAACTTCGAGGTGCGCCGTCTGGAGCCGCTGTTCAAAGACCAGGCCGATTACCAGAAATTCCTTGACGAACACGGAAAAAACGCCGTGAAGAAGGAAAATCTCGAAACTTACCGCGGCAACGCCTACCTGGGCATCGACTCCGGTTCCACCACCACAAAGGTTGCCCTGGTCGGAGAAAACGGCAGCCTGCTGTACTCCTATTACAGCAGCAACAATGGCAGCCCGCTTTCCACCACGGTGCACGCGCTGCACGACCTGTTCGACCGCATGCCTGACGGCGTAAAAATCGCCTACTCCTGCTCCACCGGGTACGGAGAGGCGCTGCTTAAATCCGCGCTGTCTCTGGACGAGGGCGAGGTGGAGACGGTGGCCCACTATTACGCGGCCGCGTTCTTCGAGCCGGACGTGGACTGCATTCTCGACATCGGCGGCCAGGACATGAAATGCATGAAGATCAAAAACGGAACCATCGATTCCGTGCAGCTCAACGAGGCGTGCTCCTCCGGCTGCGGATCTTTCATCGAAACTTTCGCGAAGTCCCTGGACTATTCCGTCGTGGATTTCGCCAAAGAAGCGCTTTTCGCGAAGCACCCGGTCGACCTGGGCACCCGCTGCACCGTTTTCATGAACTCCAACGTCAAGCAGGCGCAGAAGGAAGGCGCGTCCGTCGCGGACATCTCCGCCGGACTGGACTATTCGGTCATCAAGAACGCCCTGTTCAAGGTCATCAAAATCAACGACGCGGCCAGCCTCGGCAAACACATCGTGGTGCAGGGCGGCACATTCTACAACGACGGCATCCTGCGCGCGTTTGAAAAGATCTCGGGCGGGCACGCGACCCGGCCGGATATCGCCGGCATCATGGGCGCCTTCGGCGCGGCCCTGATCGCGAAAGAGCGCTATCATCTGGCGGGAGAACCTGAGACAAAGATGCTCACCCAGGACCAGATCCTGACCCTTCAGTACAAGACGACGATGGTGCGCTGCCAGAAATGCACCAACCACTGCCTGCTGACGGTCAACCGCTTCTCCAACGGAAACCGCTTTATCTCCGGCAACCGCTGTGAGCGCGGCCTCGGCGTCGAAAAGAAAAACACCGAAATTCCAAACCTTTACGACTACAAATACAAGAGAGTGTTCGGCTACGAGCCGCTGCCCGAGGAACAGGCCCCGAGAGGGACCGTCGGCATCCCGCGCGTGCTGAATATGTACGAGAACTATCCGTTCTGGGCGACTTTCTTCAAAGACCTCGGCTATCATGTCGTTCTCTCCCCGCAGTCGACCCGGAAGATCTATGAGCTCGGCATCGAATCAATCCCGTCCGAGTCGGAGTGCTACCCGGCCAAGATCGCGCACGGCCATGTGCAGTGGCTGATCAACCAGGGCGTAAAATTCATCTTTTACCCGGCTATCCCGTACGAGAGAGATGAATCGTCCGAGTCCCAGAACCACTACAACTGCCCGATGGTCACCTCGTACTCCGAAAACATCAAGAACAACGTCGAGGATCTCCGCGGGAAAAACGTGCGGTTCATGAACCCGTTCATGGCGTTCACCAACGAGAAGATCCTGACGGACCGCCTTGTCGCGATCTTTACGAAAGAGGGAATCCCGGAGGACGAAATCCGCCGGGCCGCCCACGACGGCTGGAAGGAAATGGACGCCGTCCACCGCGATGTCCAGAAGAAAGGCGAGGAAACTCTCGAGTACCTGAAGCGCACCGGCCGCCACGGCATCGTTCTGGCCGGACGCCCGTACCATATCGACCCGGAGATCAACCACGGCATCCCGGAGCTGATCACCAGCTACGGCGTGGCTGTGCTGTCAGAGGATTCCGTATCCCATCTGGGCCATCTCGACGGAAGGCTGATGGTCGTCGACCAGTGGATGTACCATCACCGCCTGTACGCGGCGGCGCAGTTTGTCCGCACGCAGGAAAACCTGGATCTCGTTCAGCTGTTCTCGTTCGGCTGCGGCCTCGACGCCGTCACGACAGACCAGGTCAATGACATCCTCTCCGGCTCCGGAAAGATCTACACGATGCTGAAGATCGATGAGGTGAACAACCTCGGCGCCGCGAGAATCCGCATCCGCTCGCTGCTGGCGGCTATCCGCGAGCGCAAGCAGAAGCACATCGAGAGAAGAATCGTCTCGTCCGCCTACAACCGCGAATACTTCACCAAAGACATGAAGAAGGAAGGCTATACGATCCTCGCTCCGCAGATGAGTCCGATTCACTTCAATCTGGTGAAGGAAGCGGTCCGCGCCTCCGGCTACAACCTGGTTGTCCTGCCTGAGAGCCGCACCGCAGTGGACGTCGGCCTGAAGTATGTCAACAACGACGCCTGCTATCCGTCGATCATCGTCGTCGGTCAGATCATGGACGCGCTGCTCTCCGGCAAATATGACGTCAACAAATGCGCCGTCATCATTACCCAGACCGGCGGCGGCTGCCGCGCGACCAACTACATCGGCTTTATCCGCCGCGCGCTGGCGAAGGCCGGGCTGCAGCAGATTCCGGTTATCTCCCTGAACATGAGCCGCCTGGAGAGCAATCCCGGCTTCACCTATTCAATCCCTGAAGTCATCCGCGCCGTCCAGGCGCTGGTATACGGCGACGTCTTCATGCGCTGCCTGTACCGGATGCGCCCGTACGAGAAAGTGAAAGGTTCCGCGGACAGACTGCACGAAAAGTGGGAAAAAATCTGCATCAATGATCTCCGCCGCACGCCCAGCATGACCCGCTTCAACCGGATCGTGAAGGACATCATCAGCGACTTCGACAACCTCCCGGTCGACGAGTCCCTCCGCAAGCCGAGAGTCGGCGTGGTCGGGGAAATCCTGGTCAAGTTCCTGCCGCAGGCAAACAACCACATTGTGGAGCTGCTTGAGCGCGAGGGAGCGGAGGCCGTGGTTCCGGATCTGCTGGACTTCTTCCTGTACTGCTTCTACAACACCAACTACAAGGCCGACAACCTCGGCACCAGCCGGCAGACCGCAAGGCTGATGAACGCCGCGACCGCGGCCTGCGAGTATTTCCGCAAGTCCGCGCGCAAGGCGTTTGAGGCGAGCCGCCACTTTGACCCGCCGGCCAGGATCGAGCACCTGGCGGAGATGGCGCAGGATTACGTGCAGCTCGGAAACCAGACCGGCGAGGGATGGTTCCTGACCGGCGAGATGATGGAGCTGATAAGCAACGGTGTGAACAATATCGTCTGCACCCAGCCTTTCGGCTGCCTGCCGAACCACGTCGTAGGCAAGGGCGTCATCAAGGAAATCCGCCGCACGCATCCGACCGCGAATATCATCGCCGTCGACTTTGACCCGGCCGCTTCCGAGGTCAACCAGCTCAACCGGATCAAGCTGATGCTCTCCACCGCCGAAAAGAACCTCGAGGAGGAGGTCCGGAAGGAAGGCGCGCAGCAGAAGAAGGCCGCCGAAGCCTGATACAAAAGGTTCTGACGGTTCCGGCGCGAACCGGAAAGAGACCTGCAATGGACGTCCCCGGGACAAAAAGAACTCTGGAAACCGGAAAATCCGGTTTCCAGAGTTCTCTTTTTATTGGCTGATTCATTTTCAGGGGATGGCGCTTTTCGCAGGGTGATATCAGGATCCGGACTGTGGATTTTATCCCGCCGGAGGAGCCTCCGACCTGAAGATTTTCCGGTCTGAGGATTTTTGGGGTCTGAGGATTTTTCGGCCTGAAGATTTTTCCGCTCTGAGGATTTATTCAGACTGAGGATTTTTCGGTCTGAAGATTTTTCCTGCCTGAGGGGAATTCTGCCGCTGATCGTTTACTCTGCGGTTTGTCCGGCCTGCAGATGATCAGACCTGCGGATTACTCCGCCAGGGCTTCCTCGATGGTCTTTCTGACAGCGCCGGGGCCCGCGATTTCCTTTACGAAATAGCTGACCACCCGGTCTGCAAGCCCTGCCTTCTCCAGGTCAGTACCAAACAGTTTCCCGTCTCTGAGCATCGGAAGGAGGACTTTTTTGGCTTCCTCTTCGCTCACCGGAGTGCCCAGCCTGAACGGGGAGACCGCCTTCTGCGCAGACGCAAGCATCGGATCCGGGGACGGATCGAAAGCCTTTCCCTCATCATCGACGGCCATCAGATAGCGGAACCATCCCGCCTGTACCAGCGGGATCATCCGGAGGCTGTCCACAGAAAGGGAAGGATTCTCCTGATAGGACTTGATGGTCTCGCCGTAGCGGATCGCCAGCTTCTGGGAGGTATCCGTGGCAATTCTCTGCGGGGTGTCCGGCATGAACGGGTTCGGGATGCGGACATTCACAACGGTATCGATGAATTCCTTCGGATCCAGCACTCCGGGGTTCACGACAACAGGGAGGCCTTCCTTATACCCCAGGCGCTCAACCAGAGCCTTCAGGTCAGCGTCCTTCATCTCATCGGAGATCTTGGTGTATCCCAGCAGGCATCCGTAGATGGCTAGCGCTGTATGCAGCGGATTCAGGCAGATGGTAACTTTCATGCGCTCGACTTTGTTGACGGTATCGCGGTCCGTGAAAATCACGCCGGCCTTTTCCAGCGCCGGACGGCCGTTGGGGAAAGCGTCCTCGATGACCAGATATTCGGTTTCCTCCGCATTGACAAACGGCGCGATCCAGGTTTTCTTCGCGGTCACCACGGGATCCAGGTCCTCCAGGCCGTCCGCGCGCAGAATCTTTTCCACCGAGGCGTCCGGTCTCGGGGTGATCTTGTCGATCATCGACCACGGGAAGCTGACCAGGTTCCGGTCTTTCAGATATGCCTCGAACTCAGGCTCAGCCTTGCCGTTCTTCACCCACGCTTCAGCGAACGGAATCACCGCGCTGTAAAGTTTTTCGCCGTTATGGGAGCAGTTGTCCGTGCTGACCATGGCGATCGGGAGCCTGCCCGCCCTGAATCTCGCGTACAGAAGGGCTGTCACCTTGCCGATGTAGCTCTTCGGCTTTTCAGGTCCGGCCGCGAAATCGGACACGACGTCCGGAAGCATTTCCCCGCGGCCGTTGACCAGGCTGTATCCCTTCTCGGTTACGGTAAAGGTCGCCAGCTGGAGCGATCTGCTGGAGAAGATCTCCTTCAGGCGGCTGAATTCCTCAGGCCTTTCGGAATCCAGGATACACGATTCGCCGATGGAGCCGATGACGTCTTTGGACACTTTTCCATCCGCTCTGAGAGTGACGAGAACCGAAAGATTGTCATGCGGGCGATACTGCTTTTCGATAATCTCGTAGTCATAGCCTTCCGCGACGGTAATCCCCGATTTCGCGCTGCCATTCTCAAGAAGTTTCTGCGCCAGCGCCGCATGGAACGCGCGGAAAATATTTCCGGCTCCAAAGTGAACCCAGACCGGATTCTTTCTGGTTTCAGCCGTCATGGCGGCACGGTCGAATTCGGGCAGATGATATCCCTTTGCGGTCCACTCACTGCGGTCTTTCAGTCCTGCATCACTTAATTTCATTTTCCCCTCCTGCCGGGTCGGTCCCGGCCCCTCAACTGTATTTCAGAGCTTTCGCCGTGCGGCCGCGTCTGCTGTCTGCCGCAGTGCGCTCTGCGCCGGGTCCGCGCGGTTTTCGCGTCCACCACGCAGGCATATCTGCCTTCAGCCCGGACAGGCCGGACGATTCCGCTGCCTCCCAGCACCGCGTCGGCCCCGCTCTGACCATTCTTTTCTATTATACAATATTTTACCGATAACAGATATACCGGCTGTCTGATCAGTCTTAACGTTCTTTCATCATGGTATTCATTTCCGCAGCGCTTTCTGAGCGCTCAGATATTCCCACGCCGCCCGCAGGTCAGGCAGAACCGCGTCCGCCAGGTTTCTCATTTCTTCCGTCGCCGGCTGCAGATCCGGAATCATCACGACTCTCATGCCGGCTGAACGGGCAGAGCGGACGCCATTATAGGAATCTTCCACCGCGAAGGTTTTCGCCGGATCCGATTTCATCACCCGGCAGGCGGCCAGATAGATATCCGGCGCAGGCTTGCTGGCTTTGATCATGTCGCCGCAGATCAGCTGATCCAGATACTGCAGCAGACCGGCGTCCCGCAGTTCCCAGGTGACGCTGCGCCGGTCAGTGGAGGAAGCCAGGGCGGTCGCCGCGCCGGTTTCTTTCAGCCTGCGGAGAATCTCTTTTGCCCACGGTTTCACCGGAACCCCTTCCCGTCGGATAATTTCCATGAATGTTTTCTCCGTCGCTTCGTTGAAAGCTTCGTAGGGGAAATCCGCTCCCTGCGTCGTGAGAAGAATCCTGCGGCTTTCATCCGCGTTCACTCCGGTACAGGCGTTCAGCACCTTTTCAAGGTCACGGATGTGGAACGCTTCCTCCTGCGCCTTCCAGCTGCGCCTCGCGATTTTTTCAGTGTCCAGAAGGACTCCGTCCATGTCGAAAACTACTGTAAGCGTGCTCTCTGTACTCATCTCTGTGCTCATCTCTGCCCCCTCCCCGTTAGACTGAGCTTGAGGCCGTTTATCTGGTGCATCAGGTGTATCTGTCCGGCGCAGAAGATCACATCTGACAGCCTGTCGATGTCTTAAGCCCCCGGCTTCTTTTCTTCTCATCTGAAAAATTCCGCTGCGAAATACCCGCCTGCGCTAATCAGGCTGAAACCCAATCGAGTAGGAGGGAAATAGTCCAGTGGACTGTTTCCCGACCTCTCACACCACCGTGCGTGCCGTTCGGCACACGGCGGTTCAATCAACTTAACAAGTGACACGCCTTTCGGCATAGTAGTCCGA
>JBMNRC010000018.1:0-58776 GCA_050944455.1 Lachnospiraceae bacterium | reverse complement strand
TGCCGGCGGGCCCGCGGAGGGCGGTCCCGCCGGCTGATTCTGCAGTTTTCCGGAGGCATATGAACGTAATACAGAATTTTTTCAGCACACTGATGGCCAACTCCCTGTTCCAGGTGTTCTCGATCGGCGTGCTCGGGTATTTTCTCGGACGCATCCGCATCAAGGGCATTGAGATCGGCGACGCGGGCGTCCTGATCGTTGCGCTGATCGCGGGCCATTTCGGCGCGCAGGTTCCCGGATTTGTGAACAGTTTCGGTGTGGCCACGTTCGTCGCGGCAGTCGGTCTGATGGCCGGACCGAAATTTTTCCACAACTTCGTGAAAAACATCAAATCCTATGTCCTGATCGCCCTGGTGATCATCTTCAGCGGTGCGGCGATCACCGTGCTGATCGCGGCGGTCACCAGCGTCGATTCCGATCTGGCCGCCGGTCTGATGGCCGGCGCCCTCACCAGCACCCCGGGCCTCGCTGCAGCGCAGGAGGCGGCTGAAACTGTTTCCGGCGACGCGGGCAGCACGGCCGTTGCGACGGGCTACGGCATCGCCTATCCGTTCGGCGTGCTCGGCGTGGTTTTCTTTGTCCAGCTCCTGCCGAAGATCCTCGGAGTAAACATGGACAAGGCGAGAAATGAGCTGGAACTCTCCCAGTCCTCGCCGGAAAAGCCGAAGAAAGCCAGAAAGCTCATTCAGGTTGAGCCGCTCGGCATGATGACTCTTTTCCTGGCGGTTGCTTTCGGCATTGTTCTCGGAAATATCAAGATTCCGCTCCCGGGCGGCGCTTCGTTCTCGCTGGGCACTTCCGGCGGACCGCTGATCGCCGGCCTGATTCTCGGACACTTCGGGCATATCGGCCCGTTCGAGCTGAACACCAACAAAGATATCCTGAAGTGCATGCGTGAACTCGGCCTGGTCCTGTTCCTGATCGCGGCAGGCGTCAAGGGCGGAGCCGGATTCGTCGAGATTCTACGCGAGCACGGACCGATGCTGTTCGTCTATGGTGCGCTGATCACCCTGGTTCCGATGATCCTCGGCTACCTGTTCGCGTCCAAGGTTCTCAAACTGCCGATCCTCAACTCTCTGGGTTCGATCTGCGGCGGCATGACTTCGACGCCGGCCCTGGGCACGCTGATCCAGACGTCCGGTACCGACGACGTCGCGACCCCGTACGCCTCCACCTATCCGGTGGCGCTGGTGTGCGTCGTGCTGATGGCCCAGTTTATCGTTACCTTGTTTACTTTCTGACCCGGCGGACCTGCGGATCCTGCCGGCAGGGAATACATGGCTCCCGGGAATATTCCCGGGAGTTTTTTATTCAGGATCCCTGCCGCACCGGAAACCCGCCGCCGCCATTCCGGCTGCGGGGAAAACCCTGCCGGTGTTCACACCCGCTGTTGGCAAACCCGCCGCCGCCATTCCGGCTGCGGGGAAACTCTGCCGGTGTTCGCACCATCTTTTGGAAAAACCGCCGCAGCTTATTTCGCTGTGCGGAAAAACCTTCCGCCATCAGTTTTCCGCTCCTGTGGATTTCTTGCATTCAATCTGTTAGAATACGATACGGGTAATGAGAAGATTCTGTACTTCCGGAGGCAGGAAAATGAAACCTGTGATTTATATTGCCTCGGATTCCACGGTCATGTCGTACACGAAGGAATATGTTCCTCAGACCGGCTGGGGCCAGGTGCTGATCGAGTATTTTGCGCGGCCGGGGGAAACCGTGGAGGAACATCATCCCGACAGCTCTGTTTTCCCGTCGGCGGTGCGGTATGATACGCCGCGAATAGCCGTGGACAACCGGGCGTACGCCGGGCGCAGCATGCGGACCTTCTGGGAGGAAGGGCGCCTGGACGACATCGCTTCGTGCCTTGGCCGGGGAGACTATCTCTTTATCCAGTTCGCCCACAATGACGCCAACGAAAAGCGGCCGGAGAGATTCATCCCGGTGAAGGACTATCCGGCATGGCTTCAGCTGTACACAGATGAAGCGCTGATGCGCGGAGCCGTTCCGGTTCTGGTCACGGCCGTAGCCATGCGGCAGTTCGACAGCCGCGGGCATGTGCCGGTGAGCTTTCCGGAGTATCGCGACGCCATGATGGATTTCGCGGCAAAAAAGAACCTGATCTGCCTGGACCTGGGGGAGGATTCCCGCAGGGCGGTCGAGGAACTCGGACCCGAAAAAACCAAAAAGCTGTTCATGTGGACGCTGAAGGGTGAGTACCCGGGCGGGCTGTACTGTGAAGGCAGCGAGGACAACGCGCACCTGAAGAGGGAAGGAGCGCTGTGTTTCGCCGGCCTTCTGGCGGATGAAATCCGCCGGGAGCCGAGGCTTTCGGCCCTGGCTTCCGAGCTCAGGGACCAGCCTGACGGCTGACCGGCGGCGGAAAAAGGCCGGGAAGGTCAGAAACAATTCAGGACCAGAAGACAGAGGGGACCGGAGCGGCAGGCGGAATAACCGCAGCCGGCAGAGCGCAGCGGCAGACCAGACAGAGAGCGGCAGGCGGAATAACCGCAGCCGGCAGAACGAAACAGCAGATAAAACAGAAAACAGCGGCAGAACAGAAAGCCGCAGACAGAACAGAAAACAGCGGCAAAACAGAAACTGGAAGACAGAACAGAAAATACCAGAAAAAACCGATAAGGGAAAAAGGAGGTCAGACAGATGAAAAAACACAGAATGAGCGCGGCTGCGGTCCTGGTTATGGCTGCAGTCCTCGCGGTATCCGGCCCGGCCGCGGCTTCTGCGGAATCCGAAACCGAGACGGCGGAGGCGGAGCAGAATGAAGCGCAGCAGGCGCTGCAGACGGCGGCGGACGACCTGTACGACGGGCTGATGGCGATCAGCCCGGTCAATCTTCACTATGAGGAGGCAAACCCGGAGAACCCGGTGCTGGCGGATGAGCCGCTCGGCGGGTTCTCGGAGGAGCTTACGGAGGAGCAGGAGCTTCTGGACAAGGTTTCCGCCGAGCTGGAAGGGATTGACACGTCGCAGCTCACCGAGCACCAGGTCCAGGTGTACGACATGATCCTGGAATTCATCGACGAGGAAAACACGCTGCTGGCGCTTCCGGACTACGAGAATACGCTGGGGCCGATGAGCGGCATCATGGGTTCGCTCGACACAACGATCACCGAATATTATCTGCTGAACGAAACCGATGTGCAGAACTATATCAAAATCCTTGAGGACGTCCCCCGTTTTCTCCAGGAGATCCTGAAAGAAGTGGATTACCAGGCGGAGCTCGGCTACGGCCCGACGCAATACGCGGTCGACGCCCTGCTGGAGGACAAGGACAGCAAGGTTACGCTGGAAAACCATCCGTATCTGGCGGCGTTCACCTCAAACCTGGAAGAGTGCGGTCTGACGGACGAGCAGAAGACGGATTACACGGCCCAGGTGACGGATATCATTGAAAATGAGGTGATTCCGGGCTTCGAGTCATTCTACGACGAGCTTTCGCAGAAGGAGACGACCGATTCGAAGCCGCTCTGCTCCTACGACCAGGGCAAAGAATACTACGCGCTCCTTGCAAAGTCCTACACCGGAACCGACATGGATCCCGATGAAATCTACAATTACCTGAGCGGCAAGGTTGATGAGGAAATCATCGAACTCCAGCAGCTGTACATGACGGACTATGAAGCGGTGCAGGCTGTGGACTCCTACGACCTGGATATTTCGGACGCGGATGAGACATTAAGCGAGCTGCGGTCGTATACGGAGGAGTATTTCCCTGCCATCGAACACACGGACTACACGGTCAGCTATCTTCCCGACGCCCTGAAAGTCGAAAACCAGATGGCTTATTACCTGTCCCCGCCCATGGATGACCTGGACCGCAACGTCATCCGCGTGAACGGCGATGAGGTGAGCCCGGATGACTCCGTGACCATGTGGACGACTCTCGCCCACGAGGGCTTCCCGGGACACCT
Organism: Lachnospiraceae bacterium; assembly: GCA_050944455.1. Classification (GTDB taxonomy): domain Bacteria; phylum Bacillota; class Clostridia; order Lachnospirales; family Lachnospiraceae; genus Anthropogastromicrobium. Next base: position 54,850 of record JBMNRC010000018.1, on the reverse strand, counting down.
GTACCAGATTCAGTACGTCAACCAGAACATCCGGGAGTACAAGGTCGAGGACCTGATCTCCAGCACCGGAACCACCGAGGGCTGGGCGTTTTACGTGGAGGAGGTCGCCCTCAGCTGGACGGATATGCCGGAAAACACGCAGAAGGCATGGGCGATCAACAACAGTCTCGGCATGGCTCTCTCCGCAATGGTCGATATCGGCGTCAATTATTACGGCTGGGATGTGAACGATATGAAGGATTTTCTCAGCAATTACTATGATATCGGCACGAGCGACCTGACAGACTGGTATGAATCCACCATGAACGACCCGGCCGTCTACCTGCCCTACGCGGCAGGGTATTACCAGACGGCTGACATGATTGATATGATCAGCGGTTCCTCTTCTGACCAGTACGAGGCGATGGCCGCCTACCTGAATTACAGCTCGCTGACTTTCCGTGAGATGGAAAAGTACATCAACATAGAGAATATAGCGGACAGCGGGAAATCCGATTCCAGCCGGGCTTCCTGACTGAGACGAAGAGAGAGACTGAGGGAAAATGGAAACTTTACAGAATGTCCTGGAGGAGCTGGCCGACAGGTCAGAGCTTATCTATGAGAATCCGCTGGCGGCGCCTGAGGATGTGAAGGATTTTGTGCTGGAGGGCAAAGCCCGGATCAGCTTTGAGAACGGCTGCCTGCGCATGGAAAACGCGCGCCCGGCAGCTGACGGGCAGAAGGCCAACTATGTTTTCTGGTGCCCGGAGGAATTTCCGGCTGAAGTCCGCATCGAATGGGATTTCAGGCCGGTCCGGGAGCCGGGGCTCGCAATGCTGTTCTTCTCCGCGAGAGGCCGCAGAGGCGAGGATCTGTTTTCCCCGTCTCTTCCCTGCCGGACCGGGGAATACCCGCAGTATCATCACGGCGCGATCAATGCCTTCCATGTTTCCTACTTCCGCCGCAAGGAGCCGGACGAGCGGGCATTCCACACCTGCAACCTGCGCAAGAGCTATGGGTTTTACCTGACCGCGCAGGGGGCGGACCCGATCCCCGACGCGGAAGAATGCCGGGATTTCTATCGCCTGACCCTGATCCGGAAAGGCGCGGCAGTGCAGTTCTTTGTCAATGACCTTCCGGTGTTCCGCTTTGATGACGACGGGAAAGAGTACGGGCCGCTGCTCGGAGGCGGAAAAATCGGCTTCCGCCAGCTGGCGCCGCTGATCGCGGAGTACAGGAACCTGAAAGTGTGGTCGCTGGACAGCGTAAAGAAAGATACCGTCAACCGCGTCTACGGGCAGGTCATCGGTATCCTTAATGAAAGACGGGGAAACATCTCCCTGGCAGAATGCGCCAGCCTTATGAATTACCATCCCAGCTACGTGTGGAAAATCCTGAGCCGCAAGGGTACGACCTATAAGCGCCTCCAGTCGGAAGAGAAGATGCGGCAGGCGAAAGCGATGCTGCTGAAGACGGAATACCCGGTAGCGGAGATCGCCCGGCGGCTGGGGTACAGCAATGCCCAGAATTTCATCCGCTTTTTCAGCGCCAATGAGTCCCTCTCGCCGGGAGAATACCGGAGGAAACACGAAAAAGAAGAGGAATCCTCCAGGGGAAAGGCGTCAGACTGACATTGGCGGACCCGGCGCGGATAGAGAAGGCTCTGTGCCGGGCCGCGGCCCGCGCAGACAGGATCTGCCTTTCGGCGCAGCCGGCGGACTCTCTGCGCGGGAGCCGTTCAGCCCTGTCCGCGCTGCCGGCCAGGATTCCGGCCGGGCGGCGAGGTGTTCCCCCCTCGCTGCCGGAGGCCGTCCCGCAGGGAATATCCGGGAGCCGGAGAACGGTATTCCGGAGGCTTATTGGGAACCGCGGACAGCCGGGTATGTATCAAAATACATCCTAAATAAAACAGGGCAGAAAAGAAATTGATTACCACAAAGTAATCAGAAAACGTAAAAAAACGACACAAATCAATAAAACAGGCCGATTTTCGGCCTGTTTTTTGTATGACTCTTTCAGACGGTTTCTGAATGCAAAATGGAAAGATATTGAAACTTGTAATTAAAAGGAAACCATTCTACAATGTATTTATCATAAAAATTTATTAAAAAACGCCATGAAAGGCGGCCGGCCCCGCAAAAGCCGGAAAAAATTTTACCAAAAAGTGAGGGGTAAAGTATGCAGTTTTTTTCGCCGCCGTGCGGAGATCGATTGTGTGTTTTCCCCCGCGGAAGGAGGGAGAATGGCAAAAAAGTCGAAGACCGCTGTGTATAAGCCCAGAAAGACTTCCCTCTGGAAAGACATGAAGCGGCACAAATGGCTGTATATTCTTGTGCTGCCCGGTGTAATCTACATGATCATTTTCAATTACCTGCCCATGGCAGGCCTGATCATGGCTTTCCAGGACTGGAAGTTCCGCATCCGCGGCCACAGCGGGATGCTGGCGCCATTCATCTACAGTGAATTCGTAGGGCTTGACAACTTCAAGGAGTTTTTCACCAGCAAGACGGTAAACTTCTGGAGCCTGCTGTACAATACCCTTTCCATTTCACTGCTGAACCTGGCGCTGTATTTCCCGGCTCCGATTATTCTTTCGCTGCTTCTCAATGAAATGCGGCTGCAGGGATTCAAGCGCGTGACGCAGACCCTGATTTACATTCCGCACTTCGTGTCACTGGTCATTGTGGCATCGATCACGCAGCAGCTGTTCAACACGACGGACGGCGTCATCTACCAGCTGATGAAACTCTGGATGGACAACCCGCCGGATATCCTGACAAAACCGAGCGCGTTCCCCTGGCTGATCGTCGGCCAGAGTATCTGGAAGGAAACCGGCTACGGAACCATCATTTTCCTGGCCGCCCTTTCCGGCGTCGACATGCAGCTGTACGAAGCGGCCAAGATCGACGGCGCAGGGCGCTGGCGCCTGATGTGGCATATCACCCTTCCGTCCATCCGCGGCACAATCGTCATCATGCTGATCATGCGCTGCGGCTCCGTCCTGAATACCGGATTCGAGCAGATTTACCTGATGAAGAACGATATCAACGCTTCGAGAGCGCAGGTCTTCGACACCTACATCTATGAGCATGGTATTGTGCAGCAGCAGTTCTCCCTTTCCGCCGCGGCCGGCCTTTTCAAGTCGGTGGTCAGCCTGATCCTTGTCCTTGGTTCCAACAAGATCGCAAAGCTGTGCGGCGAGAGCGGCTTCTATTGATTCGGAGGCACAGATATGGCAAAAACAAAAGAAGTTCGTACGCCAAGGGCTTACCGCATCAAGAGGAGTCCGGGCGATCAGGCGGTTCAGATCCTGATTTATGTTCTGGTCGGCCTGTTCGCTCTCGGAACGGTTCTGCCTTTCGTCTATGTCTGCGCGGGCTCTTTCGCGACAGAAAAGGAACTGACGGAAAAAGCGTTTTTCCTGTTCCCCACCAAATGGTCAACCAACGCGTACAAGTATATTGTCAAGGACGGATCGATCTTCAGAGGACTTAAAAATTCCCTGATTGTCACGATCGTCGGTACCGCAATCAATATGTTCTTCAGCACGACGCTCGCGTACCCGCTTGCCCGCAGCGACTTCCGCTGGAGAAACGGCATCACCAACATGGTCATTGTGACCATGCTGTTCTCCGGAGGCATGATCCCCAGCTACATCCTGGTTGTCAATATTCTTCATCTGAAGAATACCTTCTGGGCCCTGTGGCTCCCGGGAGCTCTCAATGCCTTCAACATGATCATCATCAAGAACTATTTCCAGGGTCTTCCGAAGGAACTGGAGGAGGCCTCCGAAGTCGACGGCGCGAGCGACCTGACGATTTTCCTCAGGGTTGTGCTTCCGCTTTCCAAACCGGTGCTTGCCTCCGTCGGCCTGTTCTACGCGGTCGGCCACTGGAACTCCTACTTCAATGCCCTGCTGTATATCAACGACACGGATAAGCAGGTCGTCCAGATCATCCTGAGAAACATCATGAACCAGGCCAGCCAGGCCGAGATGGATGAAACGCTGGACTACGGCTCCGCCGGTGTTCCGCCGTCCAAAGCCGTCAAGATGGCGTCCACCGTCGTGGCCACCGTCCCGATCCTCATTGTCTATCCGTTCGTGCAGCGCTTCTTCACACAGGGCGTCATGGTCGGAGCCGTCAAGGGCTGACGCTTACGGCGGATCCGCAATTCCGCGGCAGGCGGGGCGTACCAGACCTGTGGAGCCGCGGCACGTTATCGATTTGAAACAGCTGGGCAAAAAGCAGCTGCTGTCAAATAAATTTTCACATCCGGCAGTTGTCCCGCAAGACACCGCCGGGCATCTTCAAGGAGGTTTAACAATGAAAAAGCAGGTATTAGCGATTGCTATGGCCGCGGCTATGGCATCCACCATGGTTCCGGGCGTCGCGATGGCGGACGATTCTTCTGATCTGCCCACCATCACCTTCATGGTTCCCGAGTACAACGCGGGCAAATCCCTGAACAACGAGGGTTCCGATCAGGTTATCGAGGCTTACGAGAGCTACACCGGAATCCACGCCGACATCACCTGGGCTGACAACGGCGCTTACGACGAGATCCTCGGAACGACCCTGATGGATATCGACAACATGCCGATGATCATCACGGTACAGGGCAGCCTTACCGGCACCATCGTTTCCGCTGCGAATGAAGGCGCTTTCTGGGATCTGACCGACCTGATCGACCAGTATCCGAACCTTTCCACCATCGATCCGTCAGTCCGCACCGCTCTGTCTGTCAACGGACAGGTCATCGGCCTTCCGCGTTCCCGTGAGCTCGGACGTTACGGGCTTTCCTACCGCAAAGACTGGGCTGAGGCTGTCGGCATCACCGAAGATCCGCAGACCGTCGACGACGTCTACGATATGCTCTACAAGTTCACTTACGGAGATCCGGACGGCAATGGCCAGGACGACACCTACGGCATGGAAATGACCAAGTACACCGGACCGTTCGATATTGTCCAGACCTGGTTCGGATGCGGCAACGGCTGGGTTGACGTGGACGGTGAGCTTGTTCCGGTTCACCAGACCGCCGAGTACAAGGAAGCGCTTGACTGGCTGCGCAAAGTTTACGCTGACGGCCTGATGCGCTCTGACTGGGCTACCATCGATACCTCCGAGTGGTCCAACGGCTGCAAGAAGGGCGAGGATGGCGTTTACATCGACGTTATGGACGGCGGCCGCCGTATCTGGGACTATTTCGTTCAGAACAACGTCGCGTCTGTGTCCAATCCGGATGAGCTCGCATCCATGAGACTTCTTGGACCGGTCAACGGACACACGATGGCAACCTCCGGCTACAACGGATTCTTCGTCATCACCGTCGACGGCGCGAAGACCGAGGAGGATGTCGCCAACTGCCTGACCTTCCTGGACAAGCTCAACGATTACGACATGAGACTGCTGGCTGACTACGGTATCGAGGGAGTCAGCTATGATCTCAACGAGGACGGCAACATCGTTATGCGTGAGATCGAGGCAGCGAATATGCCGCAGCTTGGCCTCAACCAGATGGAAACCTATACTCCGTCCAGCGATGTCTATGACTTCCCGGTAGAGCAGACCGAGCGTGACATTGCGCTGCAGGAGTGCTATGAAGAGCGCACCCGCCCTGTAGCTGTCAGCAACCCGGCACTTGGATATCTGGCAAGTTCCGAGACCTACAGCAGCTATGGCTCCGACCTTGACGAGATCATCTCCACCGCGAGAACCCAGTATATCTGCGGAACCATCGATGAGGCTGGTCTTGAGGCCGCATGGCAGGATTGGTCCGATAAGGGCGGCTCTGACCTGATCGCAGAGGTCAACGAAATGTACCAGGCTGACCTTGCTGCTGCCGAGGAAGAGACAACCGAGACTGCTGAATAATCGGAAACAGCAAACAATCCGTAAAGTCGGAATACAAAAGGTCCTGTGGTCAGAAGTTTTCTTCCGGCTTCAGTCACTGAAGGAGGCCGCGGGTCGAAAGACCCGCGGCTGTTTCTTTGGCCGGATAACCGGCCGGCAGCTCCGCGGGCAGAGCGGAGTACGTTCGGACGAATGCTAATAGCTGGAGGTAACCGAGGCAGCTCCGCGGGCAGAGCGGAGTACGCCAGCGCGGCGGGAGACAGCCGCCGGACGGCTCAGTCAATTCCACAGGCACAGGGAGGAGCGATAATGAAATTTCACAGAATGGACAACCGGGCGCGGGCGGGTTTCACCACCTTCGGAGCGTTCTGGCCGAAGGGATCGGTCAGCGAGGGCAGCAGCTTCACGGCCGGCGGAAAAGACGGGGAGCAGATTCCGCTTCAGTCGGAAATCACGGCGTACTGGCCGGATCACAGCGTGAAGTGGACCGCCCACAGCGTGGATGCCGGCAGGCTGCCGGATGAAACCGAGATCACGGCGTCCGCTCCTGTTTCCGGCAAAACGGATGACAGCCGGGAGAACATCCGCGTCAGCGAATCGGATACAGCGCTGGCCATTGAGGCGGGCACAACCTCAGTCGTAATCCCAAAGAGCGGATCCCATGTGTTTGAGCATTTCAGGAGCGCGGCAGCGAAGGAGATCGAGTACGGGGAAGAAACCCTGATCCTGGAGCGCACGGAGAAGGCCGACGATTCCCGGGGAAGGGGTTCCTGGTCGGATGAGCTCAACGACATCGTGCGCAGGGACACCGTGTTCACCGGAAACACCGAAGAAGTGAAAGTCGAGTCCCTCGGCCCCCTGATGTGCACTGTCCGGATCAGCGGGAGACATGTCTCGGCGCGGGAAGGGAGAACCTGCTGCCCGTTTATCCTCCGCATTACTCTCTGGAAAGATTCCCCGCGGATGGATTTCGAGCACACCTACATCTACGACGGGGATCCTGACCATGACGCCCTGAAGGGGCTGGGAATCCGTTTCTACACCGCGCTTTCGCACCAGCCCTACAACCGGCAGGTGAAATTCCTGACGGATCACGGGAGTTTCCACGAACCCGCGGTGCTGATGACCAGCTGGCATCCGCGGATCCCTGTGGAGGATTACCGGGCCCAGACCGCCGGCGAGCCGATGCCCGAAAACGGTGAGGCCGCGGCCTTTTTCCTTGAGAACCAGGCCAACATGCCGATCTGGAGCGATTACTGCCTGGTCCAGGATTCGAGCGAGCATTTCCTGATCCAGAAGCGCACGCAGAATGACAACTGCTGCTATATCCCGGCGCTGAACGGCCGCCGGGCGGGAGGAGCCATGGCATTCGGGGATCCGGACGGCGGATTTATGGTCGCCCGAAAAGATTTCTGGCAGAAAGCTCCGTCCGGTCTTGAAGTGAAGAACCTGACTCCTGGCGCTTCCGGCAAAAAAATCCTGCCGGGCGAGGAGGACGAAGATAAGAAGAATTCAGCGAAGGCGATCGAGGAAGAACTCGCGCGCAATGAACTGACCGAGGCTGACGTCTGGTTTTACGCGCCGCAGGCCGGGGCGTTCGATTACCGCCATTACGCGGTAAAGGGATACAGCCAGACCTATTACGAGGGTTTTGACGTGTACGGCGCAGATCCGGTCGGGACAGCAAATACCAACCTGTTCTCGCTGCAGGCCTACAATGGCCCGATGTCGGGCGTCACCGACAGCAGGCTGGAGGAATTTCTCCAACAGGTCAGAAAGCCGGCGATTTTCCTTGAGGACGTCAGAGTGCTGCACGACAACCGCGCGTTCGGGTACTGGAGCCTTCCCGCCGAGGCGGAGGGAAGAAAGCCCGGCGAGGTAGAGCAGTGGCTGGAGAGGCAGCTTGACAGCGCCTTTGATTTCTACAAAAAAGAGCAGGAACAGCGGCTCTGGTACGGATTTTACGATTACGGCGACGTGATGCACACCTACGACCCGGTGCGCCATGTCTGGAAGTATGATATCGGCGGCTACGCCTGGGACAACACGGAACTGATGCCCACCATGTGGCTCTGGCTCTACTTTATGAGAACCCAGCGCGAGGATGTCTTCACCTTCGCGGAGGCGCTGTCCCGCCATACGGCGGACGTCGACGTCTACCACATCGGAAAGTATAAGGGACTCGGCTCCCGCCACAACGTGCGCCACTGGGGCTGCCCGTGCAAGGAAGCCAGGATCGGCATGGCCGGAAATCACAGGGTTTTCTACTACATTACCGGAGACCGGCGCATGAGGGATATCTTTGAGGATGACCGGGACGCCGACTATACGGTAGGCCGGTTTGACCCGCTGCGCTTCTTCTACGACAAAGAGAAGATGGTCTGCCCGACCCACGCGCGCTCCGGCCCGGACTGGAGTTCGTTCGTGGCCAACTGGATGACGCAGTGGGAGAGATTTGACGACCAGAAATATCTCGGAAAGATCCGCACCGGCATTGAGGACCTGAAGAAACTGCCTCTGCAGCTGGTCTCCGGGCCGGATTTCGAGTACGATCCGGAAACTTCGCATCTCCGCTATATCAATGAGCGCGCGACCGGCGGAACGCACCTGCAGATCTGCCAGGGAGCCGCTGAGACCTGGCTGGAGCTTTCCACTCTGCTGGACGATCCCGAGTGGACGAAGATGCTGGCGGATTACGGCTGGTTCTACTTCCTGCCGTACGATGTGCAGCGCGTCGAGGGCAAGGGCCTCCTGGGAACCAGGGTCTTTACCATTCCGTTCATGGCCTCGGCGATGGGCGCGTTCGGTGCGAAGTACCGGAAGGACAAAAAACTGGCGGGAACCGTGTGGAGCACCCTGCTGGCCGGCCGGTCAACGCCGGTGCACGGAAGGTCCTACACCGAAGTCAGCACGCTCAAGAACGAGGGAAATCAGAGTGAGCTCCGTGAAATCCCGTGGGTGTCGACCAACGACTCAGCCCAATGGTGCCTGAATGTGATCCTGACGCTTGAGTTCATCAGGGACGAGCTTCCTGATACCTGGGACGGCGTTGACCGGATGTTTGAGGAAACGCCGCCGGCATCCGCGATGCAGGAAAAGTCGCAGGGATGGGTGAAGAAAAAGTAAATCCGCCGGGAGAAGGCCGGGCGGGCGGGGAAAAACCTGCCCGCGCGGCGGCGCCCGGCATCGGAATCCGCAGGGATGAACACGGCTGCGCACGCCGCGCGGCAGCCCGGCATTCCGGATCATCGCGCCGGAAACGGTCCGGCGGAACGAAAGGAAAAAATGCAGACACTCAGCAATCTGAAAACGCTCTCTCTGGAAGAAAAGGTTCTGCTCTCCTGGGACCCTGTCCCCGGAGCGGACAGATACCAGGTATTTTTCGCGGACGCCTGCCATCCGGGCATGCAGTACCGCAAAATCGGTGAGACGGCGGCGCCGGCGTGTGGAAACGCGGCGGGCGCTTCCGTGACCTTCGAGGCCCCGCTCACCACCCATGTGCCCTACTGGTTCACGGTGAAAGCCCTGCGGTGCGGTGAAGTGACGGCGGAGGGCGGACCGGTGAGGTCAGAAATCAAAAAGAAATTCCACCCGTACTACGAGAAACTCGGCCGCGGACTTGCGGCTGCCCGGACGGAGGGAGGCATTTATCTCTCCTGGCGCATGCTCCGGGAGGAAGTGAAGGGATTCTGCGAAACCGGCCTGACCGGGACGGACTACGCCGTGTGCCGGAACGGAAAGCGGATCGCTCTGGTGACGGACAGCACCAATTACCTGGACCCGGAAGGGACGATGGACGACAGCTACACGGTCATCCCCGTTTGCGCGGACGGAACCGAAGGGAAGGAATGCGCCCCGGTGCGGGCGTTCCGGAGCGGAAAAAACTATATTGACCTGCCTCTTCACAGGCCCGCGGACGGCGTGACGCCGGACGGGAAGCCGTTTACCTACCGCGCGAACGATATGAGCGTCGGGGACGCGGACGGGGACGGCGAATACGAATATTATCTGAAGTGGGATCCGAGCAACTCCCGCGACGTCTCGCAGAAAGGATACACCGGGCGGTGCATCATCGACTGCTATAAACTGTCCGGCCGGCTTCTGTGGCGCCTGGACCTCGGACCGAACATCCGCGCCGGCGCTCATTACACGCAGTTTATCGTGATGGATTTCAATCTGGACGGAAAAGCCGAGATGGCGGTCAAAACCGCCCCGGGAACGAAAATGATCCGATACGCGGAGGACGGATCGGTGCTGTCCGAAGCTTATGTCACGCTGCCGGAATCCGACCGCGCTGCCGGCGTCACGGACAGCGATAATTACGTGTGCTCAGCGGAGGATTACCGCAGGCATCTGACGGAAGTGTTCATGGGATGGCAGGACCATCCTGAGGTGAAAAACGGCCACTGGCCGGACACGCTGGAAGAGTGTTTCGGCATCCCGGTGAAGTATTCCTACCCGCTTTCGCGGCAGGACGCGGAAGCTCTCACGGATTATTTCCTGGACGTGTACGCGCCGTCCCGCAGCCCGCGCAACGAGCTGCGCAGTTTCGAAGGCTTCGTCTATTCGGGGCCGGAATACCTGACGATGTTCGCGGGCGACGGGACTGAGCTGGAAACCATCCCGTGGAAATTCGGCCGCGTCGACGACGGGCTGATGTGGGGAGACTACGCGATGCCGCGCATCGAGCCCTGCAACCGGGTGGACCGTTTCCTGGCCGGCGCCGCCTACCTCGACGGAGAGCGGCCGTACCTGATCGAGAGCCGCGGGTATTACACCAGGGCAACCATCGCAGTTTACGACTTCTTCGGCAACCATTTCCACGAAGTATTCTCCGTGGATTCCGGCTTCCCGGTTCTGCACAACCCCTTCCGGGACCATCCGCACATCATGGACGGCCCCGACCCGGTGTACGGGATGTTCGCCGGCCAGGGCAACCACAGCCTGTCCACCGCGGACGTGGATTTCGACGGGCGGCAGGAGATTGTCTACGGCGCCGCCGTGATCGATCACGACGGATCGCTTCTGTACAGCAGCTACGGAAACCTCCCGGACGGCCGCCGCGCGAAGCTCGGGCACGGCGATTCCTTCCATGTGGCGAAAATCGACCCGGACCGCACGGGACTGCAGATTTTCAACGTGTTTGAGGGCGCGAAGGAAGCGCCGTACGGTTACGCGCTGCGGGATGCCGCAACCGGAAAAACTTTCTTCGGCGTCTACGCGGAGGAAGACCTGGGCCGCTGCATGATCGGGAAGATCTGCCCCGGCGTCCGCGGCTGGCAGGTATGGGCGGACGACAAGGTATACGACTGCCGCGGGAACCTTCTGGACGTGAAGGCCCCGGGCACCAACCAGGGAATCCGCTGGGCGGGGGATCTCACCACACAGGTGACGGATTTCCCGGACTACCTGGAAGCAAAGGACAGACAGCGCGGCGTCGTGAACGACCTCATACACGGCATCATGCTTGATCCGGAGGACACTCTTACCAACAACTGGACCAAGGGGAACCCCTGCCTTGTCGCGGATGTTTTCGGCGATTACCGCGAAAACCTGCTGCTGCGCAGGACGGACAGCTCCGCGATCAGAATCTACCTCTCCACGGAACTCACGCACCACAAGATGTTCACGTGGATGCAGGATCTCCAGTACCGTTCGTCGGTCGCCTGGCAGAATGACTGCTATAACCAGACCGGGTATCCGTCCTTCTATTACGGGACGGACATGGACTGGAGCGAAGTGCTGCCGGAGCTGATGTGACGGGCATTCCTGTTTTTCGTTACAGAAATACCATTGACACTGTTCAGCTCTGAAAATAAGATGACATCAGAAAACAGGCAATGAATTTCCAGACCGGAAGGCGCGGAATTCATCAGGAGGGAAGCATTTCATGAAAAATTTCATGGGAAAAAATTTCATGCTGTACAATGATACGGCAAGGCATCTTTACCACGATTACGCGGAAGATATGCCGATCATTGATTACCACTGCCACATCTCGCCGAAGGAGATCTACGAGGACCGCCGCTACAGCAACATCGCGGAGGTATGGCTCGGAGGAAAGAATCCGGACGGCACTTACTTCGGCGATCACTACAAGTGGAGGCTGATGCGCAGCAACGGCGTCCCGGAGAATCTCGTGACCGGGGACGCGGATCCCTACGACAAGTTCGTGGAGTTCGCGAAGATGCTGGAGATGGCCATCGGAAACCCGATGTACCACTGGTCCAACCTTGAGCTTCACAAGTATTTCGGGATCACAGAGCCGCTGACCGTAAAGAACGCGAAGGAAATCTGGGACAAAACATCAGATATGCTGCAGCATGACCCGAACCTCACCGTGCGCGGCATCATCCGCCAGTCCAACGTAAAATACGTCGGGACCACCGACGATCCGGCTGATTCCCTCGAGTGGCATGAAAAGCTCGCGGAAGTCAGGGATCTCGGCTTTATGGTCTGCCCGTCCTTCCGGCCGGACAAGGCGGTCAATATTCAGCGCGCCGGCTTCGCGGACTACATGAAAAAACTCGCCGCGTCCGTCGGGAAGGAGAGCCTTGACAGCGTAGATGACGTGAAGAACGCCCTGAACGAGCGCATCGATTTCTTTAAAAAGCACGGCTGCCGCGCTTCCGACCACGGGCTGGACTATGTTCCGTTCCGCGAAAACGAGGCTGAGGCGGAGACCGCGTTCAGGAAGGCCATGGCCGGCGAACCCCTGACAAAGAATGAGATTGACGCGTACCAGACGGCGATCCTCCTCTCCCTGGCGAAGAAATACCACAGGGAAAACATTGTGATGGAGATCCATTACTCCTGCACGCGCGACAACAACAGGAGAATGTACCGCCTGGAGGGACCGGACACGGGGTTCGATATGATCGCGAAGTCCTCCTGCTACAACGAGCTGGCTGAGTTCTTCTCGAAGCTGGATGAGACCGATGAACTGCCGAAGACGATTATGTTCTCCCTGGACCAGAGCGATTTCAACCAGATCACGACCTGCCTCGGCTGCTTCCAGGGCACGGAGGTTCCGGGGAAGATGCAGCTCGGCGCCGCATGGTGGTTCCTGGATACCAGGGACGGGATGGAAGCGCAGATGAAGTCTCTGGCGAACCTCGGGCTTCTGGGAAACTTCATCGGAATGCTGACCGATTCCCGCAGCTTCCTTTCCTACACGAGACACGATTATTTCCGCCGCATCGCCTGCAACCTGATCGGCCAGTGGGTTGAGGACGGAGAGTACCCGGACGACGAGGAGAGCCTCGAGAAGATCGTGAAGGGCATCAGCTACGAGAACGCGAAGAGGTATTTCAATCTCTGAGAAAAGAAGGCTGTCCGGCGGTGAAGCAGCCGGCAGGGCAGAGAGAATACAGGACATCAATCAGGCAGATATCAGACAGGGAGACAGGAGATCATGGCTGAGAAACTCAATTATGAAGTACTGAAGAAATCCGGTTACGACGGATACATACTGGAAAAAGCGCCGGTGAAGGTGCTGCAGTTCGGCGAGGGCAATTTCCTCCGCGCGTTCGTTGACTACTGGTTTGACATGTCAAACGAGAAGGCAGGCTGGAACGGCAAGGTCGCCCTGGTCCAGCCGATCGCCCAGGGACTTACGAAACTCATCAATGAGCAGCAGGGACTCTACACGCTGTATCTCCGCGGTTCCGAGAACGGCAGAAAGGTCAACCGCAAACGCGTGATTTCCGCGGTGGACGCCTGCTACAACCCGTACGACGCAGCTGACTGGGAGAAGATCAGACAGATCGCCGTCAGCGATGATCTGGAGTACATGGCGTCCAACACGACCGAAGCCGGAATCGCCTATGTCCCGGAGTGCAGGTTCACGGACACCCCGCCGGCTTCCTTCCCGGCAAAGGTCACCGTACTGCTTTACGAGCGCTTCAAGGCGGGCAAGCCGGGCATCGTATTCCTGTCCTGCGAGCTGATCGACGCGAACGGCCAGGAACTCAAAAAGTGTGTGCTGAAGCATATCGAGGACTGGGGCCTCGGCAGCGGTTTCGCGGACTACATCAAAAACGACTGCCTGTTCTGCTCCACGCTCGTAGACCGCATTGTCCCGGGCCGCATCCGCGACCCGCAGGAAGTGGCTGCCCTCACGCGGGAGAACGGATATGAGGACGATCTCATGGACGTCGGGGAAGTGTTCGGCGTCTGGTACATCGAGGGACCGAAGGAGCTGGAAGACAGGCTTCCCTTCCGGAAGGCCGGCCTCAATGTCCATGTCGTTCCGGAAGTCGCCCCGTATAAAAAGAGAAAGGTCAGGATTCTGAACGGCGCCCACACCGGCTTTGTGCTCGGCGCTTATCTCGCCGGTTTCGATATTGTCCGCGACTGCATGCACGATGAAACCGTTCACGCGTTCATGAACAAGATCCTTTATGACGAAGTCATCCCGATTCTTCCGCTGGACAAGGCCGACTGCGAGAATTTCGCCGCCGCGGTGACCGACCGCTTCAACAACCCGTTTGTCGATCACCTGCTGATGAGCATCTCCCTCAACTCCACCTCCAAGTGGAAGGCCAGGGATCTTCCGTCCCTGCTGGAGTACCAGGAGAAGTTCGGAAAGCTGCCGCAGGCGCTCTGCATGGGATTCGCGGCCTACATCGCGTTTTATTCCACAAATCTGCAGCGCCGCGAGGAAGACGGCCTGATCGCCGTCCGGCCGGCCGGAAATGAATACAAGATCCAGGATGACGGCTGGGTCCTCGACTTCTACTGGGATCACAAGGACGCGGACGACGCGGTTCTGGTGCACGACGTTCTTTCCAATGAGAAGATGTGGGATCAGGACCTGACGAAGAAAGAAGGCCTGGAGAGCACCGTTCTCGCGGATCTGAAGAAAATCCGCAAAGACGGAGCGAAGGCCGCCTACGCGTCCGTTCTGTGACAGGCGCGGGGCCGGTCCGGGATATCAGGTACGCTCCGCGTTATAACACGCCCCGCGGCGCGGATCCGCTGAGTCAGCGGTGATAAGCAGCAGGGCAGATCATCAAAAGACCGACAGGCCCCGGAAGAACTTCTCCGCGTTCAGGAAGAGGAGCTTTCGGGGCCTTTTCAGAAACTGAGGAAGATTGAGATGAAACTGATCAGAATACATCCGCTGGACAATGTCGCGGTAGCGCTCGGGGATATTGCCGCCGGCGAAACCGTCACGGCGGAGGGAATTTCCGTCACGGCGGCGGAGGAGATCCGGCGCGGGCATAAAATCGCCCTGACGGCGATCCCGGAAGGAAAACCGGTGATCAAGTACGGGAACACAATCGGCATCGCGAAGACGGATATCGCGGCGGGCAGCTGGGTCCACACCCACAATACCCGCACGGAACTCTCCGAAAACGCGGAGTACCGTTATGAACACAAAGTATACCCGGCGCCGGAGACCGCGCCGCGGTTTTTCAGCGGATACCGCCGGGAGGACGGCCGCGCCGCCATCCGCAACGAGCTGTGGATCATCCCGGTCGTCGGCTGCGTCAATGACATCGCGAAAGAGCTGGTCCGCGAAAATCAGGACCTGGTAACAGGAACAATCGACGGCCTGTACAGCTTTTCCCACCCGTACGGCTGCTCGCAGCTGGGCGGCGATCTCGCGCAGACCGGAAAAATCCTGGCGGACCTGGTGCGCCACCCGAACGCGGGAGGCGTCCTGGTGCTGGCTCTCGGGTGCGAGAACCTCACCATGGACATGTTCCGGGGAATCCTGGGGGAGGTCAGTCCCGACCGGGTAAAGTTCCTCACCTGCCAGGATGTCGACGATGAACTGGCTGAAGGCCGGAAGCTCCTGAAGGAGCTCGCGGCGTATGCCGGACAGTTCCGCCGCGAAAAGATTCCGGCGTCGGAGCTGGTCGTCGGCATGAAGTGCGGAGGCTCGGACGGCCTTTCCGGCATCACCGCCAATCCGACGGTCGGGCGTTTCTCCGACCGGCTGATCGCGCTGGGCGGATCGACAGTTCTCACCGAGGTCCCCGAGATGTTCGGGGCGGAGAACATTCTTTTCTCACGCTGCAGCGATGAGGCTGTCTTCAATAAAGCCGTGGAGATGGTCAACGGGTTCAAGAAATACTTTACGGACCACGGGCAGACCGTTTACGAAAATCCGTCCCCGGGCAACAAGGCGGGAGGCATCACGACGCTGGAGGATAAATCCTGCGGATGCGTCCAGAAGGGAGGTTCCGCTCAGATCGTCGATGTGCTTCCCTACGGCGGCCGGGTGACCAAAAAAGGACTCAACCTGCTGTCCGGGCCGGGCAATGACCTTGTTTCCGCCACCGACCTGACCGCCGCCGGCGCTCATCTGATCCTGTTCACGACAGGCCGCGGCACTCCGTTCGGAGCTCCGGCGCCGACGGTCAAAATTTCCACCAATACCGCGCTGTTCAGGAAAAAGCAGTCCTGGATCGATTTCAACGCCGGCACTGTCGCCGACGGCACGGAGACGCTGGATGAGGCGGGAGAGCGCCTGCTGGATTTCGTGATGCGGATCGCGTCGGGTGAGCAGACAAAGGCTGAAAAGCACGGCTGCCGCGATATCGCAATTTTCAAGGACGGAGTGACGCTCTGACCGTGGGACTCCTGCCCGGCGCGGCCTTCAGACCTGCGGCGGAGCGGACGCCGCGGTGCCCGATCATGATGGACAATTTCCCGGAACTTTCGGGGGAAGCTTTTTATCTCCGCAATATCTGCGAAGTTGAGCTGGAGAATGTCACGGTGGAGAATGCGGCTTCCGACCGTCCGCGCATGGAGAACGTGGAAAGCTGCCGGATTGAAGACACCGTGATCAGGACTTCATCTTGCTCCCCGTGATAGAATAGAATCAAAGGCCGGTCTGTGGAACCGGAGGGGAGACGGGATTGCGCCCGGATGGCGGGCGGAGGAACCTGCGGCCCCGCAGCGGGGCCGGGCGGCGGCGTTGCCGGATGGCATTGAGCAACGGAACCCCGTTTGTCATCCGGCGGCGCCGCCGGCGCCGGAAGGCCGCGACATCAGGAGGGATAAAATGAACGCGAAGAAACTGCTTCCGAATATCTACACCTGTTTTCCGGGCGGGAAACACAAAGTACTGACCATGAGCTTTGACGACGGCCGTCCGGAAGACCGCAGGCTGGTATCCGTTTTCAATGAGTACGGCATCAAAGGAACTTTCAATGTCAATTCAGGCCTGGACATGGACAACCGGATCCCGCTTTCGGAATATCCTTCCCTTTACGCAGGCCACGAGATCGCGTGCCATACGCACACGCATCCGACGATCGCCAGATCCCCGATGGAGCAGATCGTAAAGCAGGTTCTGCTGGACCGTGAGATCCTGGAGGATGTGATGGGCTATCCGGTGCGCGGCCTCGCGCTCCCCAACGGCTCCGATTCCCCGGAGATCGAGAGCGTTCTCCCGTCCCTCGGGATCCGCTACGCGCGCTCCGTAAAGAGCACGGGGGGATTCGGCATGCCCGACACATTCCTGCCCTGGGACGCGACCTGCCATTACAACCACGGGCTGATGGAACTTGGCCAGCAGTTCGCTGACCTGTACAAAACCCAGTACCTGTACATGATGTACGTGTGGGGGCACAGCTACGAATTCACCGCGCATGACAACTGGGACCTGATCGAAAACTTCTGCCGGATGATCGGCGGACGGGACGACATCTGGTACGCGACCAACATCCAGATCGTCGATTATATGGATGCCGCGAAGCGCCTGCAGTACACGGCCGCGGGCGACCTCGTCCACAACCCGAACGCGGTTTCCGTGTGGATTTCCGTGGATGACAAAAAGTTTGAGATCCCGGCAGGGCAGACGGTAAAACTGTTCGACAGAAAGCCGGTTATAGATCTTTAAACGGATCCGGGCAAGAACAGCCGGAGGGCGCCGAGCGAGGCGCTCTCCGGCTGTTTCTGACATGGAACGCGCCAGGCCGTCCTCAGGGCCGGCGGCTTTCCGCGGGCCCGGTTTTCGGGTAAATCCGCCGGCGGTTTCCGCGGCCGCTGACTGCCCGCGGGTCCGCCTCCGGCATGGCTCTCATTCAGGCCGCGAAAGGATCCGGACGGCGCCCCGGCCGCATTGACTTTACCGGTATGTCGGTGTAAATTATTACCAGCAATGAATGTTTCGGAATTTCGTACAGGCCTGAAAGCCTGAGGACGGAAGGGGCCTGCGGATCCGGATCAGGAGAGGAGCAGAAATGAAATTTTTTATTGACACAGCCAATGTTGATGAAATCCGTGAAGCCAATGACATGGGTATCATCTGCGGCGTCACAACCAACCCGTCTCTGATCGCGAAAGAGGGGAGAGACTTCAACGAAGTCATCAGGGAAATCACCTCCATTGTCGACGGGCCGATCAGCGGCGAAGTCAAGGCTACCACCACCACAGCGGAGGGAATGATCGCCGAAGGCCGCCAGATCGCGGCAATCCATCCGAACATGGTCGTGAAAATCCCGATGACCGCGGAAGGCCTGAAGGCTGTCAAAACCCTTTCCAGCGAAGGCGTAAAGTGCAACGTGACCCTGGTATTCAGCGCAAACCAGGCGCTGCTTGCGGCGCGCGCCGGGGCTGCGTACGTTTCCCCCTTCCTCGGCAGGCTTGACGACATTTCCACGCCGGGCATCGAGCTTGTCCAGACCATCGCGAAAATCTTCAAAATCTACGGCCTGAAGACGGAAATTATCGCGGCCAGCATCCGCAATCCGCTGCACGTGACCCAGTGCGCGCTCGCCGGAGCGGATATCGCAACCGTGCCGTACAAGGTTCTGATGCAGATGATCAAACATCCGCTCACCGACCAGGGCATCGAGAAGTTTGTCAGGGATTACGAGGCTGTGTTCGGAAAGCAGAACTGATCCGGATCAGAGCCGTACAGCTGAAACAGTATAAAACCATATTGCCAGGCCGCACAGCACAGACCGCTGATCACAGGCGCGAAAACTGGCTTTTGAAGCGGGACGGCTGAAACCGACAGCCGGGCAGAATCGTGCAGGATACCGGAACGGCGAAAACCAAAGGCGGTACCGCACATGCCTGGTTAAACGATTAACATCGCTGCCCGGGCAGGCACGGCAGTCACAGACACAGGAAAAACAGGCATGAAACCCTATGCCGTTTTCAATATTTATCAGTCAGATCCGCGGACGCGGAAGAAGGAGTAAAGATGTTCACAAACATCCCAGAGGTGAAGCTCGGGATCATCGCGGTTTCCCGCGACTGCTTCCCGATGACGCTTTCCGAGACCAGAAGACACAATGTTGTGACCGAGTATGAAAAGCTCGGCGGCAAAATCTATGAGTGCCCGACCGCTGTCGAGAACGAGCTCGACATGCTCAAGGCTGTAGCCCAGGTGAAGGAAGCCGGATGCAACGCGCTGGTCATCTTCCTTGGAAACTTCGGGCCGGAGACCAGTGAGACCCTCGCTGCCAGAGAGTTCGGCGGCCCGGTGATGTACGCGGCGGCCGCAGAGGAGTCCGGCGACAACCTTCAGGACGGGCGCGGCGACGCATACTGCGGCGTTCTGAATCTTTCCTACAACCTGGCTCTCCGCGGCATCAGGGCTTATATCCCGGAAAACCCGGTGCAGGACGCGGCCGGCGTCGCGAAGGAAATCGCTGATTTCGTTCCGATCGCCCGCACAATCCTCGGCCTGAAGAATCTCAAGATGATCAGCTTCGGACCGCGCCCGCAGGATTTCCTCGCGTGCAACGCCCCGATCAAGCAGCTTTACAATCTCGGCGTCGAGATCGAGGAAAATTCCGAGCTCGACCTGTTCGAGACATTTAACAAGCACGCGGGAGATCCGAGAATCGCCGGCGTCGCTGAAGAAATGGCCAAAGAACTGGGAGCCGGAAACAATTATCCGAAGATCCTTCCGACCCTCGCGCAGTATGAGCTCACGCTGCTCGACTGGATGGAAGCCCACAAGGGCTCCCGCAAGTATGTGGCATTCGCCAACAAGTGCTGGCCGGCGTTCCAGACGCAGTTCAAGTTTGTTCCGTGCTATGTCAACAGCCGCCTGACCGGACGCGGAATCCCGGTATCCTGCGAGGTTGATATCTACGGGGCGCTGTCCGAGTATATCGGCACCTGCATCTCCGGCGAATCCGTCACCCTGCTCGACATCAACAACACGGTCCCGAAGGATATGTACGAGCAGAACATCAAGGGCAAGTACAATTACAGACTTACCGACACCTTCATGGGATTCCACTGCGGCAACACCTGCTCCGCGCGCCTTGTAAAGCCTGAGATGCGCAACCAGAAGATCATGGCCCGCACGCTCGGCAAGGACGTCACCTACGGAACCATCGAGGGCGATCTCGCGGCAAGCGATATCACCTTCTTCCGCCTGCAGAGCACCGCTGACGCGAAGCTCCGCGCTTATGTGGCTGAGGGCGAGATCCTTCCGGTCCCGACCAAGAGCTTCGGCGGAATCGGCGTATTCGCTATTCCTGAGATGGGGCGCTTCTACCGCCACGTCCTGATCGAGAAGAACTATCCGCATCACGGCGCGGTCGCGTTCGGCCATTACGGCAAGGTGATGTATGAAGTCTTCAAGTACCTCGGCGTAACCGATATCGGCTACAACCAGCCGAAGAGCGTACCGTATCCGTCCGAGAACCCGTTCGCGGACTGGAACTGACAATTGCGCGGCCGGGGCCTTCTGGCCCCGGCTTTTTTCGATAATCGGAGGAACACAGTGATGATTGAAATCAAAAAGGTGACGGATCCGGCATACCGTCCATACGGAACCGTTGTCGAAGGGTATGACCTGAAGGAACTGATCGCGGAGATGGAAAAAACTCCGTGCCCGGAGGACGGCACGGTCTACGTGGGAAGTGTTGAAGCCCTGGAGAAGACTCCGGCGGCGAAGGAATTCGGCCGCCGCTTCTTCGGGAGAATGCCGATCCAGCTCGGTTACTGCAACGGACACAACTCTAAGCTGAACGCCCTGGAATATCACAGGAACAGCGAGGTGAACGTCGCGGTTACAGACCTCATCCTCCTGGTGGGAAAGAAGCAGGATATTGAGGCGGACTACACCTACGATACTTCCAGGGTGGAGGCTTTCCTCGTTCCGGCAGGCACAGCGGTCCAGATGTACGAGACAACCCTGCACTACGCTCCGTGCGGCGTCGGCGGCAGGGGATTCCGCGACGTCATCATTCTTCCGAAGGGGACCAATGACGAGCTGGCGGACAAGGATCCGGACGCGGCTGGTGAGAACCGCCTGCTGACCAATGTGAACAAGTGGCTGATCGCTCATCCCGAAGCGAAAATCGAAGGAGCGTTCAACGGCCTGAAGGGCGAGAACATTTCGGTGGACTGAACGGACTGATCCCGCGGACTGCCGTCCCGCCTGAAGGGATCAGGCGGAAAACATGGCCGCCGGAAGATCATCCTTACAGAAAGCAGATCAGTCTGAAACAGACAAACGAACAAGCCGGCGCAGTCAGCCGGCTTGTTTTGTATCGGGAAAGCACGAAAACCCGATAAGGCGCGGCGCGGGGAAAGCCGCGAAAACCCACTGAAATGCGGAGGGAACCGGAATCCCCGCGGCTTGCCTAAACAGGCGGTTTGAGATAGAATAGCGTCGGTTTCCCGTTTCCGGCGGGCCGCGGCTCCGCGGAAGAATCCCCGGCCGCTTTCCGGGGACCGGTGAAACTGAAGACAATCAGTCCGCCCGGTGCGCGGATGCGCCGCGGCGTGTACATAAGGCTTTGGCAGTGAAGGACGCTGAGCCCGGCCGGCTTTCCGGGCATCGGCATCCTGATTATGGCAGGAGGAGAGGCAGCAATGGAGAAGATCAGAACCAGATTCGCACCGAGCCCGACAGGGAGAATGCATGTCGGAAACCTGCGCACGGCTCTTTACGCGTGGCTGATAGCCAGGCACGTGGGCGGGGAATTCCTGCTCCGCATCGAGGATACCGACCAGGAGCGCGAGGTCGAAGGCGCGGTGGACATCATTTACCGCACGCTGGCTGAGACAGGGCTGGATTACGACGAAGGCCCGGACAAGGACGGCGGGGTCGGACCGTATGTGCAGAGCGAGCGCGTGAAGCAGGGAATTTACATGAAGTACGCGAAGGAACTGATCGACAAGGGCGAAGCGTATTACTGCTTCTGCACAAAAGAGCGGCTGGAGAGCCTTCACAGGGTGGTCAACGGCAAGGAGATTTCCACCTATGACAAGCACTGCCTGCATCTTTCCAAAGAGGAGGTCGAGGCGAACCTCGCGGCAGGCATGCCTTACGTCATCCGCCAGAACAATCCGACGACCGGCACAACCACTTATCACGACGAGGTTTACGGCGATATCACGTTCGACAATGAGGAACTCGACGATATGATCCTGATCAAGTCGGACGGGTTCCCCACCTACAATTTCGCCAACGTCGTGGATGACCATCTGATGGGCATCACGCATGTCGTCCGCGGGAACGAGTATCTGTCCTCCACCCCGAAATATAACCGCCTGTACGAGGCTTTCGGCTGGAAGATCCCGACTTACATCCACTGCCCGCTGATCACCGACGAGAATCACGCCAAGCTCTCCAAGCGCAGCGGCCATTCCTCGTTCGAGGACCTGATTGACCAGGGATTCCTTCCGGAAGCCGTCGTCAATTTTGTCGCCCTGCTCGGCTGGAGCCCGGAGGACAACCAGGAGAAGATGACGCTGGAGGAGATGGTCAGGAAATTTGACTATCATCACATCAGCAAATCCCCGGCGGTGTTTGATTACGGGAAACTCAAGTGGCTGAACGGCGAGTATATCAAAGAGATGGACGAAGAGCGCTATCTGGAGCGCGCCCTGCCCGAAGTGGACAAGGCCGTGAAGCGCGGGGACCTCGACAAAAAGGCGATCGCCGATATGGTGAAATCGCGCATCGAGATTTTCCCGGACATCCCGGACATGGTTTCCTTCTTTGAGAAAGTTCCGGATTACGATGTCTCCATGTATACCCATAAAAAGATGAAGACGGATCCCCAGAAGTCCCTTCAGCTTCTCCGCGAGGTGAAGCCGGTTCTGGAAGCACAGGAAGACTACAGCAACGATGCGCTTTTCGCGGCGCTTCAGGCATTCGGCAAAGAGCACGCCTACAAGACAGGATTTGTGATGTGGCCGATCCGCACCGCGCTCTCCGGCCTTCAGAGCACGCCGGGCGGAGCGACAGAGCTGATGGCCGTACTCGGCAAAGAGGAGAGCCTTGCCCGCATCGACGCCGCGATCGAAAAACTGCAGGCTGCGGAGGCGTAATCCGGCGGCCGGCTGCGAAACGGAAAGGACAGGAAAGACATGGCTGAAAAACATTCCGGGAATCAGCGGGCGGAAGAATATGACGACCGCGATACCATCACCCTGAACCTGGACAGCGGGGAAGACGTCGAATGCATTGTCGTCACGTCCTACGAGGCAGGCGGAAAAAACTATATCGCCCTGCTTCCGACAGAGGGGCTGGACGCCGAGGAAGGCGAAGTCTATCTTTACCGCTATCACGACGGGCCGGACGGCGATCCGGTTCTGGAGTACATTGAGTCCGATGAGGAATACGACATTGCTTCCGACGCCTTCGACGAGTGGCTGGACAGCCAGGAATACGATGAGCTTGTCGGTGATGAGGAAGCGGAGGACGGCGGCGCGGACTAAACGTGTACAGTACCGGCGATGAAAACTGACGGAGCAGCCTCAGCAGGGGAAGTTCAGCGGAACAGCGCCGGTAAACGGTGTCTGCGGAACAGTGTCAGAAAACAGAATAGCGCAATGAACAGGACAGCGGCAGAACCTCCCGGTTCTGCCGCTGTCCTGCGTCTTCCTGAATTTTTCTGGATTTATTCTGCCGGAAACCGTTCCTGACAGTCGGGGCTCCGCATCCCCGCGCCGGCTGCCGGCTGTATGCGTCCGTCCGCTGTACAGACTGCGGCGCCAGACTCAGCGTTCCCGCGCCGGCTGCCCGCGGAACTTCAGGATTGTCCGCGGAATCCGTTCCGGCTGCTGCTGCCGGCCTTCCGCGTGCCGCTGTACGGCGTTCCGTTCTGCCGCGGGTGTTTTTCAGCCTGTCTGCCGGCCTGCGTACCGGCAGCCTGCCATTGGCTGCCGCTTCGCGTTCCCGCCTGCGGGCCGGCGCCGTTTCTGAGCCCGGCCTGTTGCTCCGGCTGCGGAATCTCCTGTGCGTGAGTCCGGATTTCGCCGATAAAGCGGCTCTGCTCCTTCGTCTGGTTGTCGCCCACCCGCACGGTGTACAGGTACAGAAGATCTTTCGCCCGGGTCATTCCCACATAGAACAGGCGGCGCTCCTCCTCAAGGTCGGTGTCCAGAGAAGCCCTGGCGTGGGGAATGTTGTCCTCGTTCAGGTCGGGAATAAAAACTACCGGAAACTCCAGCCCCTTGGACGAGTGCAGGGTCGCGATCGTCACCGCGTCCTTCTCCTCCGCCTCCTGGTTTCTGCTCCGCCCGGAGGCCTGCTCTTTGAGATGGTCAGCCGTGTCGTTCATGTACTTTTCCCATTCCTCCACGCTGGCCATCCCGCGCGCGGATTCGTGCACCGCGCTGCAGATGGCCAGAAGTTCCCCGGGATCCGTGTTTCTCTCCCTGGCGCAGGTTTTCAGGTACTCATCGTACTTCATCCGGTTGCGCACATAGTGGATCGCGGCATAGGGATTCATTCCCCGCATCGCCCTCAGGTCGTAGGAGAACTGCCGCAGGCGGTCCTGCATCCAGTATCTGTCCCTGTAGTACCTGATCAGTGAATCGGCTGTGACGCCGTCCGCGTCCGGGAAGGCGTCCCTTCCCACGTAGCGGTTCGGGCGGTTGGCCACCCGCAGCCAGAGAGAGCGGCGGCCGTCGCCCTGGGAAATTTTCAGATACGCGAGCAGATCCTGCGCGATCCAGTGATCGAACAGGTTCGGGGCTGTATCGCGAAGACGGTAGGGAATGTTCCAGCGCATCAGCGTGTAGGTCAGAAGCCGCGCGCCGATGTTGGTGCGGAAAAGAACGGCGATATCGGAGAAGAGAATTCCTTCTTCCTTCAGGGAGAGAATCTTTTTCGCGATCCCCCGGTTCTCCTGGTTGACGTTGCCGCACTCGCACAGATGGACGCTGCCTGATCCGGAGCGCGCCGCGCGTATCTTTTTGTCGAAGCGGTGCCGGTTGTGGGCGATGAGCCGTCCTGCCGCGGAGACGATATCCGGTTTGGACCGGTAGTTGATATCCAGCAGATACCTCCGGGCTGCCGGATAGTCTTTCTCAAAGCCGAGCATGATCTCGGGCCGGGCTCCGCGGAACCGGTAGATGGACTGGTCGTCGTCGCCGACGATGTAAAGATTGTTCTGCGGCGCGGCCAGAAGTTTTGTGATCTGGTACTGCACGAGGTTGATATCCTGAAACTCATCCACCAGGATATACTGAAAATGTTCCTGCCAGGAGGAGAGAATGTCAGGCCGGGCCTGCAGCAGTTCCAGGGTCATCTGGAGGATATCGTCGAAATCCACCTTTCCCAGCCGCCGGAGCTCTTCCTCGTAAGCGGTGTAGATCTGCCGGAAAGTCTGCTCGGGACAGCAGGCGGAGTAAAAATGTTCAAGCGGAAGGCTGTTGCTCTTGATGGTGGAAATCTCATCCAGGATTTTCTGCGTCAGGTCGCGCAGGTTTTCCGGATTGGTGATAAAGCGCTGCACCTGCTGCGCGCAGATCTGCGTCTGGTCCTGGGGCTTCAGGATATTGGACGCGTCGTAGTGGTAAGCGTACCGGAGTATGCGGAAAAAGACGGAGTGAAAGGTTCCGAATGTGACGCCCGCTCCGTCTCCCCCGTTTTCACGAAGAAACCGGGACCGCATTTCCGCCGCCGCCGCTCTTGTGAACGTGATGACAAGAATCTGTGATCCCGGTACTTTTTGCTCCTGTATCAGATGAAGCACGCGCAGAGTAATCACGGTGGTCTTCCCGGAACCGGGACCGGCCAGGACAATGGCCGGGCCTTCGCCGTGCGAGACCGCCGCTTTCTGCGCTTCACTCAGATTGATATCCATTTATATCCGATCATTGTTTCCCGGTATATTCCTGTGAAGAAAGAGAGTGCTGCCGCAGGAATGTTTCAGACATTGAAGCGGAAGAGGACTACGTCGCCGTCCTGCATCACGTAGTCTTTGCCTTCCAGGCGGATCAGGCCCTTTTCGCGCGCAGCGGCGTAACTGCCGGCGTCGAGAAGTTCCTGATAATTGATGCACTCGGCGCGGATGAAGCCGCGCTCGAAATCAGAATGGATTTTTCCGGCCGCCTGCGGAGCTTTGGTTCCCTTTGTAATGGTCCAGGCTCTCGTTTCTTTCTCGCCCGCGGTCAGGAAACTGATCAGGCCGAGCAGATCGTAGCTGGCGGTGATCAGCCGCTCAAGGCCGGATTCCTTCAGGCCGAGGCTTTCCAGGTATTCCTTCTTCTCGTCGTCGTCCAGCTCGGAAATTTCCTCCTCGATCTGGGCGCAGATGACAAACACCTTGCTGCCTTCCTTCGCGGCGAACTCCCGGACCGCTTTCACGTAATCGTTGGAATTGCCGTCGTCCGCAACGGAATCCTCATCCACGTTGGCGGCGTAGATCACCGGCTTGGCGGTCAGAAGATCGAGGCTGTCGATGAACTTCTGCTCGTCCTCGTCGGCCGCGGGAACGTCCTTGGCCTGTTTCCCGGATTCCAGCGCCTCCTTGAGCTTTTTCAGCGTCGCGAGCTCCTTCGCGAGCCCCTTGTCGTTGAAAGCAGCGCGCGCGGTCTTGCCGATCCTGCGGTCCAGGACTTCCAGGTCAGAGAAAATGAGCTCCAGCTCGATGGTTTCGATATCGCGGACCGGATTGACGGAGCCGTCGACATGAACCACGTTGGGGTCGTCGAAGCAGCGGACCACGTGAACGATGGCGTCGCATTCGCGGATATTCGCGAGGAACTGGTTGCCGAGGCCTTCGCCCTTTGACGCGCCTTTGACAAGCCCCGCGATATCGACGAATTCGATGACGGCGGGCGTCACCTTTTTGGACTGGTACATGTTGGCCAGAAGACCCAGCCGGAAATCGGGAACGGCGACGACGCCGATGTTCGGGTCAATGGTGCAGAAGGGGTAATTGGCGGCCTCCGCGCCTGCTTTGGTCAGGGAATTGAAAAGCGTGCTCTTTCCGACGTTCGGAAGGCCCACAATGCCTAACTTCATAAATCAGATACCTCCTATGACTGCCGGCGCGTACAGACGGCCGCGCAGTGCCTTGCCGGGCGGGTTGGCCCCGCGAAATCAGCACCCATTAATTTATCATAGAAGAGCCGTACTTTCAAGGGACCGCGCGGGAGCAGCCCGGGGGGAACGCTTCAGCGCAGATACCCATCCCCGGGCGTACTTTCAGGGGACCGCGCGGGAACAGTTCAGGGGCCGGTTCAATGCCGCTCCATTGCCGGGCGCACTTTCAGGGTACCCCCGGATCAGTCACCGGGCAGCCGCCCCGAGGGAATCCTGAACGGACAAAAAACACGAAAAATGGCTTGTGTTTTTCAGAACACTGGTTTAAAATACATCTGTATGTAGCACAAAGTGGTGAAAAGTGCCAGAAAGGGGGTTGGATGCCATGAGCGGCAGCAATAATCCGAAGGATTCTTCCGCCGGGGCGGACGCCAGTCAGGCGCGGCTCAGGCCGGCTGATTCCGGTGCCGGTTCCGCGGGCGGGACGGCGGCAGCAGCGGACGGCGAGCTTACCGCGGCTGCTGAAAGCGGCGCAAAAGGCTCCGACCCCGGCTTTGCGTCAGACGCCGCGAGCTTCTGCGGAACCTATGAACATGGGCTGGACAGCAAGGGCCGCCTGATCATGCCGGCGGATTTCCGCGAGCAGCTCGGCCCCCATTTCCAGATTTTCCGCAGTATGGACCGATGTCTGTACGTCGCGTCCTCCGGCGAGTGGGACAGAATCCGCCGGGTGATGAACGCCATCCCTGACATTTCCAATCCGGCCGTCCGGAGAGTCAAGCGGTTCCTGTTCGGCAACAGCTATGCCTGCGACGCGGACAGGCAGGGAAGGTTCCTGATCCCTGAAAAACTGAGAAATTACGCCGGCCTTGCCGACAGCGTCACCATCGTCGGCGTGGGCAGCCGCATCGAGTTGTGGAACACTGACGTCTGGAACGCGAATGACGGCAGGGACGATTACAGCGCTGACGAGGCGGCCGCCATGGAACAGGATATGGCGGATCTCGGCATATCCTTCTGACGGAAGCGGCACAGGAGCGGCAGGTGGAATTTCATCACGTACCTATTCTTCTTTCCGAAGTCTGCGAAAATCTCGCGGTGAAACCGGATGGAATTTATCTGGACGGCACGGTCGGCGGAGCGGGCCATTCTTACGAAATCGCAAAACGGCTGCGGACAGGCAGGCTGGTCGGGATCGACCAGGACGCCGACGCAGTAAAAGCCGCGCGGCAGAGGCTTCTTCCCTTCGGGGACAGGGCTGCTGTTGTGCGGGAAAATTATATCCATTTTGATTCAGTCCTGGATTCGCTGGGGATCGGAAAGGTTGACGGCATCCTTCTGGATCTGGGCGTATCCTCCTGGCAGTTCGACGACGCGGAGCGCGGTTTTTCCTACCGCACCGACGCGCCGCTCGATATGCGGATGGACCAGAGACAGAGCCTCACAGCCGCCGATGTGGTGAACAGCTACAGTGAGCAGGAACTGATCCGCGTCCTGAGGGAGTACGGTGAGGAGAAAAACGCGGTATCCATCGCGAGAGCCATCGTCCGGGAACGGGAAAAAGCGCCGGTCCGGACCACCCTGCAGCTCGCGGATCTCGTGAGCCGGGCGATCCCGGCAAGGTATCACGGGAAAGGGCATCCCGCCAAACAGACGTTTCAGGCCATCCGCATCGAGGTGAACGGGGAGCTCACCGTCCTTTCGGAATCCCTGTCGCGCATGGTCCGCAGGCTGAAGCCTGGCGGAAGGTTCTGCGTGATTACCTTCCACTCTCTGGAGGACCGCATCGTCAAAAACTGTTTCAGGACAGAGCAGAACCCCTGCGTATGCCCGCCGGATTTTCCGGTGTGCGTGTGCGGGAGAAAATCCCTGGGCCGGGTGGTGACCCCTAAGCCGATCATCCCCTCAGCGCAGGAACAGGAGAGCAATCCGAGAAGCAAGAGCGCCAAGCTCCGCGTGTTTGAGCGGAACAGCGAACCCGCGTGGATTCTCGGGCCTTCGGGCAGGGTCATCCGGATGCCGGAGGCGTAAGCGCGGGAAGAACAGATCATGGGCAGCGGCGGCATGCGCGGGAAGCGCAGCCCCGGGGCAGCCCGGAAAGGAGGACAGCATGGCAGACCGCCGGGAAAATCAGGTCGAAAAAAACCTCAGGCGCGGCCGGGAAATGTCTGTCCGCCAGGCATCCGGAAGCGCTCCGCTCACCCGTGAGGAAGAGATTGAAATTCTGCGCCGGGGCGGCTATGCTGTCCGCCGGCGGGAACACAACCGGGAAGTCCGCATCCAGCGCAGCATACAGGAACGGCAGAACGCGGCCAGGCATTTCACCCTGACGCAGACCATTGTGATTCTCGTGAGCGTAGCGATTGTGTTTGTGTCGGGATGCGCCTATCTGTATTCCCGCTCCTCCCTCCGCCAGTCCATGAAGACGGTTGAGAGCATGCAGGAAGAGCTGGAACAGCAGGTCTCTGACAACAACGCGAAAGAGGCGGAGATCAACTCCTCCATCGATGTGGACGAAATCTACCGCAAGGCATTGGAAATGGGAATGACTGTCCCGTCCAAGAGCCAGGTGATCACCTACTCCGAGTCGGACAGTGGCCTGGTTTCACAGCGCGAAACGGTTCCGGAACAGTAGAAGCATTCAGTGATCTGACCCCGCCTGAAACTGAAGATCGGGAGGCAGCTATTTGGATAATCAGGATAAGAGAGAGAAAAAATCCGGGCAGCGCAGAACGTCCCCGGATTCAGGAGCGAAAAAACAGCCGAAGTCTGATCAGGGGAATTCTCTGCGCCGCCTGTGGGATAATTTCCCGAAGGTACTTTCGGGGAAACAACGGGAGATCCAGATCCGAAGAAAGATCTGGATCATTTTTATACCGGTTTCAATACTTTTTGCGGCGGCAGCCGTGCGCGTCGTGTACCTTGCGACAGCGGACACGGAGAGCAGCACACGCTCGGCGCTCAGCCAGTTCAACTATACCGTCAGCACCGACGTGGCAAAGCCGGGAGATATCCTGGACGCCAACGGGCTGACGCTGGCGACAAGCTACAGCGTCTACCGCCTGATTCTCGACCCGAGCGTCATGTACCAGACGGAAAAACAGTATCAAGGCAGCATCCGGGCGACAGCAGGCCTGCTCTCCCGGATGTTCGGGCTGGACGCGGACGATATCATCGCGCAGGTGGAGGAGAACGCTGATTCCCAGTATCTGCGCTACAGCGCTGAGCAGGACGACGGGACGGCCGGAAACGTCTTTATCAGTTATGACGAGCGCTCCATTTTCGAGCAGGTCGAAGACCGGGTCAATAACCCCGAAGACTACACGGACAGCGAGGGCTCCACGGAAGAAAGCGCGGCATCCGGGGAAGCAGAGGCGGATGCCGAGGTGCTGGAGCAGACCGCGCTGGTGCAGGAGGAAAACGAAACCGCGGGCGAGTCGGACGCGCATATCGCGGGCGTATGGTTTGAGGAGGAGATGCGGCGCACCTATCCCTATTCGGGCCTCGCGAGCAAGCTGATCGGTTTCACGACCAGGGACACTACCGAGGGACTCTGGGGCCTGCAGCTTTATTACAATGACACGCTGCAGGGGACCGACGGAAAATCCTACAGCTACATCAACGACAATACGGATCTGGAGAGAGACGTCACGCCGGCGGTGGACGGGCAGACACTCCAGACGACCATCGATATCAATCTCACCCGGATGATCCGTGAGCAGCTGGATGAGTGGCTCTCACAGACAGACGAAAACGGAAACCTGGTCAACACGGCGAAGGCGATCAACATTCTCGCCATGGATCCGAACACCGGCGCCATCAAGGCGTATGTGTCGAGCACCGATTATGACCTGAACGAACCCAATAACCTGGATTCTTTCTACAGCGAGGAGGAGCAGGCAGTTTTCGCCGCCAACCAGGAAGCCTACGACAGCGCCCTGGCGGCCTGGCAGGAGGCTCACAGCGGAGAAGACGGGGAAGAGGAAACCTCCGGCGAAGAAGAGACGGAGCAGGCGGCTTCCACGGCTTCAGCGGACGGCACTGAGGAGAGCACGCAGGCTTCCTCCTCCGCGGAGGAAGCCGAAAGCGCTTCGGAGACCGCGGAGGAGATAACCGGAGGGAGCGGAGCTTCCCCGGACAGCGAAACTTTCAGCTGGGATTACGAGAATTATCCGACCACCGACTACATCCGCAACAGCATCTGGCGCAACGATATGATTTCTTCATCGTACGAGCCGGGTTCCACCGGAAAAGTCATCACCTACGCGGCCGCGCTCGAGGAAGGGGCCGTCACGGAAGAAACCCCGTTCACCGATACCGGATCCATCCAGGTCGGCTCCACGGTAATCAACTGCCATAACAAATATCTGGGCGGCTGCGGCGAGATCAACGCCGAGATCGGCCTGGAAAACTCCTGCAACGTGGCGTTTGTCGGAATCGGGCAGGCTCTCGGCGTCCACAATTTCGTCAAGTACCAGAAGCTGTTCAATCTGGGACAGCTCACCGGCGTCGACCTCCCGGGAGAGATCAGCTGCGAGGGACTGCTGTTCTCGGAAGATGAGATGACAGAGCTGGACCTTGCCACCAACTCTTTCGGCCAGTGCTATAATGTGACGATGCTTCAGATGGCGGCGGCTTTCTGCGCCGCGATCAACGGCGGGACTTATTACCGTCCCTACGTGGTTTCGGCCATTCTCAACGAGGATGGAACAACCGCCGAAACCGTTGAGCCGGAGGCAGTGCGGCAGGTCATCAGCAGTGAAACGTCAGAGCGCGTACGCGAGGCTCTGTGGCTGGTTGTCTACGGGGAAACCGGAACCGGCGGGCGTATCCCGTTCGCGGACGGCAGCTACCTGAGCGGATATGAGTTCATCGCGAAAACCGGAACGGCACAGAAACTGCCGAGAACAGATGAAAAGTACCTGATCTCCGTCCTTTCGGCAGTGCCGAAGGACGACCCCCAGCTTGTGCTGTATGTGACGATCGACGAGTACGGCGGCGAGCTCCAGGCCGACAGCTATCCTGCCCAGCAGCTCACCGGGGAAATCTGGGGAGCTGTCCTGGATTATCTCGGCATCTATTCGGACGAGAGCTCAGGCGTTGACCAGTACCGCTACGGTGATGACGCCGCGGCGTCTGATGAGCAGTGGAATGACGGCACCCTCAGCATGGAAAATCTAGAGGGCGGTCCGCTCGGCACACCGGAGCCCAAGGAGGACGACGGGACCGGGAGCACGGATTCCAGCGTGATGATTTCTCCGGAGGATATCCTCAACCCGGACAACGCGCTGCCGGACCCGTCAGCGGAGTGAGCTGCTGACCGCTGACCCAGAGGCCTGAAAAAAGACCGGACTGCATAATCCGCAGCGCAGGTTCAGAATCAAAACATCACAGAGATCTGAAGAGGGGGACAGAAGAAAGAAATGAGTACGGAATCCGTTGTCGCGATGATCGTTTCGTGTATACTCAGCGCCGTGCTGGTGAAGTTTTCGATACCGGTTCTGCACCGGCTCAAATTCGGGCAGCAGGTCCGTACGGACGGTCCGCAGGAACACCTGAAGAAGCAGGGTACCCCGACGATGGGCGGCTGCGCTTTTCTTGCGGCCCTGACCGCGGTCGGCATCATCCTTGCCATCCGTCACCCGGAGATCTGGGCGGTTCTGCTCCTGACCCTGGGGTTCGGCCTCACGGGTTTCATCGACGATTTCCTCAAGATCAAAAAACAGCAGTCGGAGGGATTCAACCCGAAGCAGAAACTCGCGGTGCAGATCGTCTTCACCGCGCTTTTCTGCTGGTACTGCATGGCGTCCGATTCCATCGGGACCCGGATCCTGATCCCGTTTTCGGGCGGAAAAACCGTCGATCTGTCCTGGTTTTACGTGCCGTTCCTCTTCCTGGCGGTTCTGGGGACCGACAACGGCGTCAACTTTTCAGACGGGCTTGACGGCCTCTGCGCCTCTGTGAGCATACCCGTCGCCCTGTTCTTTATGTTTGCGGCGGCGAAGCTCGGAAACGGCGTTTCCCCGTTCGGCGCGGCGATGGCCGGCGTTCTTCTCGGTTTTCTCCTGTTCAACGCCTACCCGGCAAAACTGTTCATGGGCGATACGGGTTCGCTGGCGATCGGCGGCTTCGTGGCCGGGATGGCCTGCGTGCTCCGCATGCCGCTCTATATCCTGATCGCCGGGCTGATTTACCTGATTGAGGTCGTGTCCGTCATCATTCAGGTAGTTTATTTCAAAAAGACGCACGGGAAGCGCTTCTTCAGAATGGCGCCGATTCATCATCACTTTGAGCTCGGCGGCTGGTCGGAGACCAGGGTAGTGACGGTATTTACGGCGGCGACCATTCTGCTTTGCCTTGTCGCGTGGCTTGGATTATAACATTGTTGCTTTACCATCCGGCGCGCCGGGGAAGCCATGACCCTGGCACCATGCGCGCCGACAGTTTTCGCAGTGTGAATTTCTGCAGAAAAGAGATCAGGCAATCATGGAGAACAAAAATTTTCTGGTGGCCGGCTGCGGCGTATCCGGCATCGGCGCGGCCAAAATGCTGATCGACGCTGGGGAGCCGGTTGTGCTCTACGACAGCGATCCGAAGAAAGACCGGGCGGATATCCTGTCGCGGCTTCCGGGGACGGGGCCGGAGCTGGTTCTCGGCGAACTTCCGGACAGGCTTGTCAGCTGGGCGGATATCTGCGTGATCAGCCCGGGGATACCGACGGACGCTCCTTTCGCCGTCAGGCTCACGCAGGCAGGCGTGCCGCTGTGGAGCGAAATCGAGCTCGCGTGGCATTACGAGAAGGGAACCGTGATCGGCATCACGGGAACCAACGGAAAAACGACGACGACCAGCCTGGCCGGCGAGATGATCAGGGCCGGATTCGGCGGGGAAAAGACTTTTGTTGTGGGAAATATCGGGACCGCTTACACAGGGAAGGTGCTGCAGACGGCGCCGGACACCGTGACGGTGGCGGAAATTTCCAGCTTCCAGCTGGAGACCGCGCACACGTTCCATCCCCATGTCTCCGCAATCCTCAATATCACGCCGGATCACCTGAACCGTCACAAGACGATGGAGAATTATGTCGCGGTGAAGGAATCCATCACCAGAAACCAGACGGCTGAGGATTACTGTGTTCTCAATTATGACGTCCCGGTTCTGAGGGATTTCGGCGAAAATCACTGCCCGGCGGCGGTGATCTGGTTTTCCAGCCGGACGGAGCTTAAGGAAGGCTTTTTCATGCGGGGGGATGAAATCCTGTACCGTTTCCGCGGGCAGGAGGGCTCCCTCGGCAAAACCTCCGAATTCCTGCTGATCGGCCGCATCAACTATGAGAATATCATGGCGGCTTCCGCCTGCGCGATGGCCATGGGCGTTCCAGCCGGGACGGTGAGCAGAGCCGCCAAAAACTTCCATGCCGTAGAGCACCGCATTGAGTACACCACAACAAAGCGCGGCGTGAAGTATTACAATGATTCCAAGGGAACCAATCCCGACGCGGCCATCCAGGCGATCCGAGCCATGGACCGCGATATCTGCCTGATCGGCGGAGGCTTCGACAAGGGATCGGAGTACGATGAGTGGGTGGAGGAGTTCGGAAGCCGGGTGAAGTACCTGGTCCTGATCGGCCAGACAAGGGAGAAGATCGCCGAGTGCTGCCGGAGACACGGTTTTACCGCTTACGAGTTTGCCGATAATATGGAGCAGGCTGTGCAGATGTGCGCGGCCCACGCAAAGCCGGGCATGGCGGTTCTTCTGTCCCCGGCATGCGCAAGCTGGGGAATGTTTGACAATTACGAACAGCGGGGGCGCATTTTCAAGGATCTTGCCAGAAAGCTGCCCGACTGAGATATCTGGATAAAGGAGTTTTATCGTGCTGGAGGATGAGATCAGGCGTCACAGACGCCGGAAAAGAGCGGCGATTATTGCGGCTGTAACCGCGGCGGCGCTTGTCTGTGCGGCCCTGACGGCCTGGTTCACCATCAAGCTGACCGATATCACCGTCACGGGCAATGACAACCTGACCGAAAGCCAGGTCATCCGGGAGGTATTTCCGGAAGAGAAGGACCGCCGGACCCTGCAGGCCTGGTATTTCCTGGATACGGAACGAAGCCTGCCGATGCTTGAAAGCTGGTCGGTTGAAATTACCGGGATGCACTCCGCCGAGATTACGGTGACGGAGAAAGAACCGATCGGCAGAATTTCTTTTGCGGATTCTTATCTGTATTTTGACGACGAGGGGTACGAACTCCGCTCCGGCGACGGAACGGATGGAGTGCCGCAGCTTTTCGGGTTCAGTTTTGTCCACCCGGTGAAGTATTCAAAGCTCACCGCGGCGGAAAATGAAGAGTATTTTGAGGACGCGCTGGCGCTGCTGAAGCTCCTGAATGAGTACGGTCTCTCGCCGGTGAGCGTAACCTGCGATCCCACAGTGCGGATGTCCTACTCAATGGACATGGGTTCTATTTCGGTAGTGATCGGAACCTCGGATTACCTGGAGGAGAAGGTCAGTGCCCTTTACGATATGCAGGACGAGCTCACCGGCCTGATCGGGACGCTCCACCTGGAGACCTGCGACGGAACAGGGACCAACAGCTATTACTTTGTGCGCGAGTGACGGGAGCAGCCAGCCCGACGGAAACATAACATTGTTACAAAAACAATGCCTGAAGGGACGCCCCGTCTGGAACAATCTGCCCCGCAGATTGTGAAAATGCCCAAATAATGGCCTTCAGAGAAAGAATCTTCTTCTTGCAATCTGAAAAGCGCTATTGTATAATTTGGTTTATGAAAAGCTTACATGCTGGTAAAGAGCCCTTTGCCGGCGTACTTTCCTGATTCACAGCAAAATAAATCCTGCCGTTCCGGAGCTTCCGGCGAGGGAATGGAAATGGGAAAGAATAGAATACAGTTACGCTGTAAGGAGGCATACCTTGTTGGAAATCAAAATGAACGATAATGAGAATTCCGCAAAAATCGTCGTCATCGGTGTGGGCGGAGCCGGAAACAACGCGGTGAACCGCATGGTAGACGAGGACATCGTCGGAGTCGATCTTGTCGGCGTCAACACCGACAAGCAGGCTCTTCAGTTCTGCAAAGCCCCGACGATCATCCAGATCGGTGAAAAGCTCACCAAGGGACTCGGCGCAGGCGCAAAGCCCGAAATCGGCGAGAAGGCTGCCGAGGAGAGCGAGGACCAGATCCGCGAAGTCATGAAAGGCGCCGATATGGTATTCGTTACCTGCGGCATGGGCGGCGGAACCGGAACAGGAGCGGCGCCCGTCATTGCCTCCCTCGCCAAGGAACAGGGTATCCTTACCGTAGGCGTAGTCACCAAGCCTTTTACTTTTGAAGGCCGCACGAGAATGAAGAACGCTCAGGCAGGAATCGCGAAACTCAAGGACGCGGTCGACACCCTGATCGTGATCCCGAACGATAAGCTGCTCCAGCTGGTAGACCGCCGCACTTCCATGCCGGACGCACTGAAGAAGGCAGACGAAGTCCTTCAGCAGGCTGTCCAGGGAATCACCGACCTGATCAACATCCCGAGCCTGATCAACCTTGACTTCGCGGATATCCAGACCGTCATGAAGGACAAGGGAATCGCCCACATCGGCATCGGCTCCGCGAGCGGGGACGAAAAGGCTCTGGACGCGATGAAGATCGCCGTTTCCAGCCCGCTGCTTGAAACCACCATCGACGGCGCTACCGATGTGCTGATCCACATCTCCGGCGACATCAACCTTTCGGAGGTCAACGAGGCTGCCGAGTATGTCCGCGGCATGGCTAGCGACGACGCGAACATCATCTTCGGCGCTACCTACGACGACAGCTCCGCTGACGAAGTGACGATCACCGTCATCGCGACAGGCGTCACCGACCAGTACCTGAACGCCGATATCGATACCCCGAAGAAGACGACCGGCGCCAAGGCTTCCGATTTCGCCTACCGCGCGCCGTCTGCCGACGCTTCCAAGACTTCTTCCGGCGAACCGAAATTCAACACGAATTTCAACGGGGTGAAGCCGGACAGACAGGTAACGGAAATCAATATTCCTACTTTCCTGAAGAGAAACTGATAAAACGAGTGAGATCGAAACCGCCAGCCGGGACTGCAGCAGCATTCCCGGCTGGTTTCTTTCATCCGGAGTTTCCGGAGGATGATCAGCGCTGCTGCACAGAAGACCGGCCGCTGATTCAGAGGCTGTAAACCGCCGCTTCACAGGATACCGGCTGCTGCTCCGGGAGACAGCCGGAACTTTTTCAGAGGATAGCCAATGCCAGAAATGAATCTGCTTTCCCTGGAGCACGCCTTTAAGCATTACGGGGTGAAGGCGCTTCTTTCGGATGTGAATTTTTACCTCAACGAGGGAGAGAAAGTCGGTCTGATCGGCCGCAACGGCTCGGGCAAGACGACGCTGCTCAAAATTCTCGCCGGCGAGGACGTTCCCGATTCGGGCGTCCGCACGCAGGCGAACGGAACAGTAATCAGCTATATGCCCCAGACGCCGGAATTCGACACAGACGAGGGCGTGTTGGAATATTGCCTCTCCGGGCTGAATGAGGAGGAAAAGTGGGCTGCCGAACCGGAAGCCCGCTCCATGCTGACGGAGCTGGATCTGCCTGATTTCGGCATGGCCTGCAGCGGGCTCTCCGGCGGACAGAAAAAGAGGGTATCGCTCATCCGCACACTGATCCGTCCTGCCGATATCCTTATTCTCGACGAGCCGACCAACCATCTGGACCTTGGCATGGCTGCCTGGCTGGAAAACTATCTGAAAAATATGCGCGCGGCATTGATCATGGTGACGCATGACCGTTATTTCCTGGACCGCGTGGTCAACAGGATTGACGAACTGGATCAGGGGACCCTTTACTCATACCGTGAAAACTACGCGGGATATCTGGAACTTCGGGCAGAGCGGCTGTCGGCGGAGGATTCCGCGGAGCAGAAACGAAAAAACATTCTCCGCACCGAACTTGCCTGGCTGAACCGCGGCGCCCGCGCGAGATCCACCAAACAGAAGGCGCACATCGACCGGATTGAGCGGCTGCAGGCTGTGGAAGCCCCGAAGCGGGAGAAAAACGCCGAACTGCAGAGCGCTGTTTCGCGGCTGGGCCGCACCACTCTGGAAGTCAGCGGCATCTCCAAATCGATGGGCGGAAAACTCCTGTTTTCGGATTTCAGCTATATCTTCCTGAAGAATGACCGCATCGGCATCATCGGGCCGAACGGATGCGGAAAAACAACGCTGATGCGGATACTGGCCGGCGAACTCGACCCCGATACGGGAAGCCGCAGGGAAGGCTCCACACTGAAGATCGGTTATTACCGGCAGGAACTTCCTATGGGTGATTCCGCTGTGGACGGAGCCATGGATCCGGAAGAAACCGTGATCGACTACATCCGCAGCGCGGCCGAGTATGTGAGAACCGACGGCGGGCTGGTCTCCGCTTCCGTGATGCTGGACCGGTTTCTTTTCCCGCCGGCAGTCCAGAGGCAGAAATGCGGGGCCCTGTCCGGAGGGGAGAAAAAGCGTCTTTATCTGCTGCGCGTGCTGATGGGCGCCCCGAACCTGCTGCTTCTCGACGAACCGGTAAACGACATGGATATCGAGACCATGGCTGTTCTGGAGGATTTCCTGGACCATTTCGAGGGCATTGTCGTGACCGTTTCCCACGACCGTTTCTTTCTGGACCGCATCGTCCGCAGGATTTTCGCGTACGAAAACGGGAGATACCGCCAGTATGAGGGCAATTACAGCGATTACGCGGAAAAGTCCGCGGCGTTCCGCGCGGCTGGACAGGAAGCTTCCCGGGCCGATGGAAAAACAGGTGCCGCCGCGGGGAAATCCGGAGAGCGGAACGGGAAGAACGGAGCGGGAGCGTCTGCCGTGAACGGCGGCGCCGGAGGAAGCGCGAAGTACCACCAGGAACACCGCCGCAAACTTTCGTTCAATGAGAAGCGGGAGTGGTCGGTGATTGAAGACGAGATATCCGCGCTGGAACAGAAATCCGCGGATCTTGACCGCCAGATGGAACAGGCCGCGACGGATGCGGCAAAGCTGACGGAACTTGCCGCGCAGAAAGAACAGACGGAGGCGGAGCTGGACGCGAAGATGAACCGATGGGAGGAACTTTCCGAGCTGGTGGAGGAACTGGGGGAAGACTGAGCGGGGCGCGGAGCGTATCCCGGGCGGCTGCGGAATTCTCCGGGACTCCCGGCAGCTCCGGCCGTATTGCCCCGGATTTCCGCTGGCCCCGGCCGGACTGCCCCGGACTTCCGTCGGTTCTGGCCGGATTGTCCCGGATTTCCGTCAGCCCTGTCCGGATTGTCCCGCCTTTCAGGGCAGCCCCGCCAAATTAAGAAAGGTTTTAGATTTCCTTTATCGCTTTCACAGAACAGACACAGAATGTATGTTATAATTCCAAACTAAGAAGCCATCCTGTATAGTTTTTTCGGGATGGTTTCGAAGTCAATGGGATTCCGGAGGGTTGCCATTATGAAAAACTGGTTCCAGAATTTTATGAGCGGTCGCTACGGAAGCGATGAGTTTAATCGATTCCTGAACGTTGTGACTATCATTTTGTTAATCCTCAGTTTCTTTTTCTGGGGAGGAATTTTAGCAACAATCGCTGTTGTGCTCCTGATTTACAGCTATTACAGGATGTTTTCCAAAAACCTGCAGGCCCGCCGCGATGAAAACGCGTGGTATCTGGATAAAAAATATAAAGTTCAGGCGTTTTTCCGATCCGGAAAGGGAAGCGGCGTCGGCGAATGGTTCCGGCAGGTCGGAAAAAACATCAAATCAGGTTACCAGACAGTGAAACTGACATTTAAGTATGGGAAGGAATATCACATATATACGTGCCCGAACCCGGACTGCCGCACCAAAATCAGGGTGCCGAAGGGAAAGGGACGGATTGAGATTACCTGCCCGAAGTGCCATGAGAAATTTATCAAAAACAGCTGAGGAAACCTGTTTCTTCAGACAATTATCCAAAGCGGAAACCTCACGCGGAACAAAACGGGAGCGGGAGGCGTCCGCGGAAAGACAGCAGCCCTATGTTTGGATATGTTATGATTAACCGCCCCGACCTGAAGGTCCGGGATGAGGAAAAAGACTCGGCTTACTACTGCGGCGTCTGTACGGTGATGCGTCACAGATACGGTCACTTTTCAGCAGTAGGGCTGAATTACGACTGTACTTTTCTGGCAGTCCTGCTTTCCAGCCTTTACGAGGAAGAAGAAAAAACCTATGAAAACCGCTGTCTGCACCATCCGGCGACCCGGAGAAAGCTGATTATAACACCCTCGGTCCGGTACGCCGCGGATATGAATTTTCTGCTCGAATATTACAATTTCCAGGATGACTGGATTGACGATAAAAAGCCGGCGGCCGGGCTTTTCACCCTGGCGAACCGGGAAAAGGTCCGCCGTCTCGGTGAAAAGTATCCGCGCCAGAACAAGGCTCTGCTCCAATACATAGACAAAATTCACAGGCTTGAAAAAAAGAACGAACCGGACGTCGAATCAGCGGCCACGCTCACCGGGAAGGCGATAGCGGAGGTTTTTGTCCGGCAGGAGGACCAGTGGTCGGAGGAACTCCGGCAGATCGGCTTCTACCTGGGCAAATTCATCTACTGGATGGACGCTTACGACGATGTGGAAAAAGATATACGGTCCGGGAGCTACAATCCCTTCAAAGATCTGTACCGCCAGGGAACTCTCGCGGAAAGCGTGCGTTCCTGGCTGCGGATGATGATGGGAGGATGCTGCCGCGCATTTGAAACGCTTCCTATCCTTCAGAATGAGGATCTGCTCCGCAACATTCTGTATTCCGGCGTATGGGTTAAATATCTGAGAATCACGGAAGACCGGAAACAGGAAAAAAAGGAAGAAAGCAAAAAGGCAGACAGGAACGGGAAATAACAGCCCCGAACCCGGCAGAAGCCGCCGGCAGCCCCTGAACGGAAGGGACAGAAATACGAGGAAAATATGGATCCATATGAAGTATTGGGTGTATCGAGAAACGCGAGCGACGAAGAGATCAAAAAGGCCTACCGCCGGCTGAGCCGCAAATATCATCCCGATGCGAATGTCAATAATCCCAACAAGGCCCAGGCGGAGGAGAAATTCAAGGAAGTCCAGCAGGCCTACAGCATGATCATGAAGGAACGCCAGTACGGTTCGTCCGGATCGGGACAGGGCGAATACGGTTCGGGCTGGGGAGGCTCAGGCTGGGGAAACGCAGGCTGGGGCGGCTTCGGCGGCTACAGACAGCAGAATCAGGACACAGGAGAGCCGATCGAGTTCCAGGCCGCGGCCAACTATATCAACTCCGGGCACTACCGCGAGGCGATGAATGTTTTAAACAATATGAAACAGCGCCCGGCCAAATGGTATTATCTGGCTGCTGTGGCAAGCTCAGGCATGGGAAACACGGTCAACGCGCTGAATTACGCGAGAACCGCGCAGAGGATGGAGCCGGACAACCAGATGTACCGGCAGCTGGTCCAGACGCTGGAATCCGGCGGACAGTGGTATCAGCAGCGTTCTGAAGACATGGGATGGGGCGGAAGCCAGGAAGTGCCCACGTGGTGCAAAGCCTGCGCGGCCTGCGCGATCTGCTCCATGTGCGCGGGCGGAGGCGTCCCGCTGTGCTTCTGCATCTGATCTTTGTTCCGCGGCAGGACGGCAGGATATTATATTAAGAAGATAATGGGTTTCAGAATATCCGGATGTCAGAAAACCATGTCCGGGTATCAGCAGATCCGGGATTCATGTACGGGCGGGAAGGTCTGTTAAGACTTCTCCGCCCGGTTTTTATTCTTTTCGCGGCATTGCAGGCGCTCCCTGACAGTGTTATGCTTTATCTGATCTTTCTGAAGGCTTCGCCTTACCCGGCCGCGGGCGCCGGGCGGCAGAACGCCGCAGAACAGGAAGGAACCGCGTACATATGAAGATAGAAAACCTGCATATCGTGAATTACAAGTCCCTGAAGGATATTACAATCAGCGATATCGAAATG
Source organism: Lachnospiraceae bacterium (assembly GCA_050944455.1). Taxonomy (GTDB): domain Bacteria; phylum Bacillota; class Clostridia; order Lachnospirales; family Lachnospiraceae; genus Anthropogastromicrobium. The sequence continues at coordinate 12,767 of JBMNRC010000018.1, read as the reverse complement.
GCGCTGATTCTGGTCGGCCGCAATAATACCGGTAAATCTTCGGTCCTGGACGCCGTGAAGCTTGCGCTGAGCCGGGAGAATCCAAAGTCATATGAGTACGGAGATTACGGTGACGTCATCCGCGTCGGAATCACCATGCGGATTTCCGACCAGGATTTCGAGCAGATGTTCTCCTACGGCATGGTCAGCAGCGAACGGGATTACGATGCCTGGTACAGCGATTTCTGCGGGAAACTGGGCTGTGAAAACCGCTGCGTCAATTTTGAGTACGTTGCGCGGAGAGACGCGCGGGAAGCGGAGTACCTGATCGGGGGAGCGCGGAATGACGCCATCCGGGAAATCCTCCCGCGGGTGATTTCCGTCGGGACGGACCGGGATCCGCGGGCTCTCGAGCAGGACCTGCTGTGGCTGCAGGCGGACGAAAGTCTCCGGCTGCTGGAGGCCGGCCGCTGCGTTCTGGACCCCTCCCGCCAGTGCCGGGGAGATTTCGCGTGCATTCCCGCGATCTGCGCGAAAAAACCTGAGGATCTCAACGTGCTTGAAATTTCCAGGCTGCTGGATTATAAGCTCGCGCAGAACAACATCAACGGCTTTGCGGGGACGGTGAACGACAACTATCACCGGAACGGAGGCCAGGACGACATCCTGTACGGAATGAGACAGGACGCCTCGCAGATGCTGCGGCTCACGTCCGAGGTCAGGGACAGCCACACCGGCGAGCGCCGATCCACTGGCTTCATGGGCAACGGCATGAAGAGCATCTACCTTTTCTCCCTGCTGGAAACCTACGCGGCGATGAATGAAAAGATTCCCGCGATCTTCCTGCTGGACGAGCCGGAGACTTTCCTGCACCCGAAGCTGCAGAAAACCGTCGGAAACATTCTCTGCCGGCTCTCGCGCAAAAACCAGGTGATCTTCACGACCCACGCCCCGAACCTGCTGCCCAACTTCAACAACCGAGAAATCCGCCAGATGATCCTGGATGATCACGGCGATTCAGAAATGCAGGAAGAGACCGACGTCAACGGGATCCTGGACGACCTGGGCTACACCGCCGGGGATATCCTCAACGTCGATTTCGTGTTTATCGTGGAGGGAAAGGAAGACAAGAGCCGCCTTCCGCTGATCCTGAAGAAATATTTCCCGGATACCGTCGATGAGAACGGCGAGCTGTCCCGCATCGCGATTCTCACCACCAACAGCTGCACGAACATCGAAACTTACGCGAACCTGAAGTACATGAACCAGGTTTATCTGGGCGACAGCTTTCTGATGATCCGGGACGGCGACGGCAAAAACGCGTCGGATCTCAAGCGCCAGCTGTGCGGGTATTATGAAAGCCAGAGACATGTGGACGGAAACGGCATGCCGCGGGTGACCGAGGACAATGTGCTGATTCTGCGCTATTACTCGCTGGAGAACTATTTTATGAACCCGAAGGTGATGGCGAAGATCGGAGTCATTCGGAGTGAGGATGAATTCTACCGGATTTTCCTGAAAAACTGGCGCGAATCCTGGAATCACTGCACGTCGGGAATCCACCTGAGACAGGTGCTTGGCAGGAACCTGAAACGCCCGGAGGACGTGAAGGCGCATCTGGAGCTCATCCGCAAATATCTGCGCGGCCACAATCTGTTTGACGTCTACTATGCCCGCTACCGCGGGAACAGGGAAAATGAAATCCTGCAGAAGTACATCGACGCGGCGCCGCGCAGCGAATTCGCCGATATCCTCGACGCCGTGGAGCACTTCCTCTATTTCCAGAACCGGGAAGCCGGCGGCAGCAAAAAGGAATGAACTGAGGCGGATCTGAGTGGGAGACCGCCTGGGAAACCGGGAATAGCGGGCCTGCGGACAGATGGCTGGGAATAGCGGGCTTGTGGACGACAAATGGAAAGCGCGGGTCCGCGGGCAGACAGATGGAGCAGTCCTGAGCGTAAAAACCGCGGGGCATCCCGGGCACAGGGGCAGGAAGGAGAGAAAGATCATGCAGACCGACACAGAGCGGGAGCGGACAGCCGGCGGCCGCGCCGGGCAGGAGAAAACCGGAATTCCGGAGCAATGCCTCAGTCTTCGGAGAATCAGCATTGGGGAGACCGATCGGATTGCCGTTATGGGAAGAACAGTTCCGTCCAGGGATCCGCTGTATCTGTACTGGACAGGAAGCGGGGTCCGGTTCCGCATCGCAGCGTCGGAACTCTGGGTGGAACTGGAGACTGCCTACCGAACCTACGAGCAGTGGATCACGGTTGTGATCGACGGCGAGGCAATCAGCCGCCAGATGCTCCGCCGGGGCCGCCAGTTCCTGTGCGTGTTCCGGAATACGGATCCTTCGGTATGCCGTACCGTTCAGCTGCTGAAGGACATCCAGCCGATGGGCCAGGAGCCCGAGAATCTTCTCGCCGTCCATGCCATTTACACGGACGGCAGGCTTGAAGCGCCGGAGGCACCGGCCTGCCGCCTCGAATTTGTCGGCGACAGCGTGACTTCCGGCGAGGGGGCCATCGGCGCCCGCGGGGAGATGGAGTGGATCAGCGAGTGGTTTTCCGCGGTGAGAAACTACACCTGGCTGACAGCGAAGGCTCTCAAAGCTGATTATAACATTGTTTCACAATGTGGGTGGGGCGTGGTGTGCGCCTGGAATAATGACCCTCACGGGCGGGTTCCCGATCTGTACCGGGGCGTCTGCCTCGCTGCCCGCGGAGAGAAGGACCGGGAGAGGGGAACCTGTGAGAACTGGGATTTCAGCGCATTCCGCCCGGACGCGGTGATTGTCAATCTCGGGGCAAACGACGCGAACGCGTTCTCCCAGCCGGCTTACACGGATCCGTCAACGGGAGAGACCTTCGGGATGCGCCTGAATCCGGACGGCACGCCGGACCCGGCTGATCTGATGCTGTTTGAAAACGCCTATACCGATTTTCTGCGCGTTGTGCGGGAATGCAATCCCCAGGCGCAGATTGTGGCCTGCCAGGGAATGTTCGGGGACCTGCTCACCCCATGCACGCAGAGCGCCGTGCGAAGGGTTCAGGCGGAAACCGGGGATGAGAAAATCCATTTTCTCCACCTGCTTCCGATCAGGGAGGAGGAGATCGGAGCCAGGGAGCATCCCGGCATAAAGGCGCATCGAAGGTTCGCGGCGGAGATCGTGGAATTTCTGAAAACCCTGCCGGAATTCGGAAAATTCACGGATAAGCCTGTTTCTGCGGACGAACAGAAAAACTGACCGACCCGAAGGCCGGCAGATCAAAGGCTGGCTGACCGGAAAATTGGCAGTTCAAAAGGCTGGCTGACCGGAAAGCGGAGTTACCGGAAGACTGGCGAAAACAGCCTGATTGAAAGACCGGATGATCGGAAGTCCGACCGATCAGCAGATGGACTGAATCAAGATCAACCGATCGGAAAACTGACTGATCTGAACACAGGATGAAAAGGAGCCTGCCGGAAATATCCGGCAGGCTCCCCTGCTTTATCTGTATCTGTGATTCTGTCAGTCAGCCAGCGACCCCATCGGATCCCACGGCTCCAGCATGATCGGCTCTGATTCGTATTCCTTCAGCGCTTCCGCAGTGAGGAACTTCTTGTTGACGACGATCTGGTAAACGTATTCGTCAAACCAGGCGTCGCTCATCACGTACCAGCCTTTCAGCCCGCGCTCATCGCCCCAGCTGTTTTCCACGCGCCAGCGGTCAGGCTTTCCGCTGTCATCCAGGTTGACGCCCTGGAGAACCATGGCGTGAGTCATCAGGCTCTCCCCGTAATCCAGGCGGTCGGCCTTGTTCATGCCGTCGCCGACGGAAAGCAGGTCCCTGAAATCGTACAGTTCGGTATCCATCACGCCGCTGTCAGACTCGGAGAACTGCCCGACGTCGCTTCCGAACCACACCGGGGAGCCGGACTGAAGCTGCGCGATCGCGGCCTTCTTCAGATCCTCGACCGGAAGATTCAGGTAGCGCACGATATGTCCTTCCTTCACGTTTCCGAGGAAACGGACGCTGTAGCTTCTGTGGTAGGGCTTATCGGCGGTCGGCGCGTTGATCAGGCTGACATAGTCATCCAGGTTCAGCTTTACATAGCGCTCGAAGAACTGCTGCGGAGTAATATCCGCGTCGCGGAAGAATTTGTCATCCTTGTCAGTGACTTCAAAATCGAATTTCTTCGGCGGCTTACCCAGGCAGACGCAGAGAATGCGGTAGATCTCGCTCAGCATTTCCTGCTTCTCCGCGCGCAGGTCTTCCACAGGCGTTCCCTTTCCGGCTCTTCTCCGAAGGATCATCGCGTCCTCACGGAGCTTTCTGGTCAGCAGGGCGTCCATCTCACGGGTGGCGGAGGAAGCTTTGGTCTCGGGCATGATATCCTTCGGCACGACGCCGTACTTGCGGATGAGATTGCAGAGCATATCCCACTGGCCGCCGTCGTTGACCGGCGCTGTCAGAAGGAAAGCCATCAGCCGTCCGTTCAGCGGCTCGTCGAGCGTTTCCAGGACGCTTTCAAGAAAATAGTTGGATTTTTCGAGCTTGTCATAGAAAAGCGTGTAGTTCTGGGAAAGTTCAAACGTCTTCAGGTTCAGGTTTTTCATCACCTCAAACCGGAAAGTGTTGAGCGCCGCGAACATCCAGCAGCGTCCGCTCTGTTTCTGGTTGGTAATGTCACCCTGCTTGAGCTGCAGGGAGAATGTGTGGCGGACCTTTTTCAGGGATTCCTCATTTTTGGCAGCCGCCTTCAGGCCGCAGTTCGTCACCGCGTGCATTGCGGCAGCGTTCCGGCTGTCCGCCTCGAAAGAAGCGTCATATTTTTCCAGATCCTGAAGAGATACGGAAGAAGTCATTTCAGAGTTGCCTTTCCTTTCTGAGATAGAAGCCGCGGCGGGTTCCCGGCCGCGGAAAACGACAGAATACGCGAAGACGGATAATCCCTTCTGGTGAAAACCGTGCGGACTGTCCATCAGGCGCAGTAGAAAAATTCTATCATCGATCGGACTTTTCTTCAAGATAACCGGGGAAGGCAGGGACAGCCGGATTTCCGCTTCAGCGCAGGCATGCGCCACAGGCCGCGGCCGCGCCGGCGTTCAGGCAGATATTCTGATATTCCGCGGTGGAACGTTTTTCCTGAAAGTGGTACTATCACAAGTAAAGAAACTGCAGGGAAAAACTGTCAGTCCGGCGTGCGGCGTATCCGCCGGCCGATTGTTATACAGAGGGAGGATCGGGAAATGGACCGTCTTGATGAGATCAGAAAAATCATTGAGGACGCAGAGCGGGAAGCAGGCAGAATCATGCTCTCCGCCAGAGATATCGCGGCAGGGGTGGAAGAAAAATCCGGCGTCGACAACTTCGTCACGGCATACGATAAGAAGGTGCAGGAGTACCTGAAAAAGCGGTTTGCCGCGGAAGTCCCCGAGGCAGGCTTTGTCGGGGAGGAGGAAGCTTCCTCCGTAGACGTCACAAAAGGAATGGTTTTCATCGTGGATCCGATTGACGGCACGTCGAATTTCTTATACGGGTACAATCACAGCTGCATTTCCGTCGGCGTTCTCTCGGAGGGGGAGGCGGTTCTGGGGCTCGTCTACGATCCCTACCGCGATGAACTGTTCTCGGCCAGGGCAGGGCAGGGCGCCCTGCTGAACGGCAAACCCATCCATGTATCGGGTGGGACCGTCGAGAACGGCCTGGTGCTGGTGGGCACGGCCCCGTATTACCGCGAAGAACTCGGGGATGACACTTTCCGGATGATCCGCGCTTACTTTAACCGGTGCGTGGATATCCGCCGGACCGGATCCGCGGCGCTTGACCTGTGTTCGGTGGCCTGCGGGCGCGCGGCCCTGTTCTGCGAACTCCGCCTCAGCCCGTGGGATTACGCCGCGGGAGCGCTGATTGTGAGGGAAGCCGGCGGCCGGGTGATGACGGCGGACCTGAAGCCGCTCACCTATGACCGCAGGATCTCGGTGATAGCCACAGGCTGCGCGGATGGCGAAATCTGACAGGAAGCAATAGAGAAGACTGACGGGAAGCATTGAGAAGACTGACCGGAAGCATAGAGAAGAAAATCCGGCGGACAGCCGGGTTATCGATAAACGACAATACAGCAGGAGGAGAAACTATGATTTACTATGTGGACATCAATGCCGGGAGGGGCGGGGACGGAAGCAGAGAGCGGCCGTTCCGAAGGATCAATGACGCGGCGCGGATCGCCATGCCGGGGGATACGGTTCTGGTGGCGCCGGGCGTTTACCGCGAGTACGTGAACCCGGTTCACGCGGGAACGGAGAACGCCCGAATCACCTACCGCAGCACAAAGTACCGCGGGGCAGTCATCACCGGCGCGGAAGAGGTAAAAGGCTGGAAAAAGGTTCAGGGCAGCGTCTGGACGGCGGAAGTCGACAACGGCGTGTTCGGCGGCTACAACCCCTACACTACGGAAGTCTACGGTGACTGGTATTTCGCCAAGAACCATCTGCACACAGGGAGCGTCTACCTCAACGACCGGATGATGTATGAGGCGGACAGCCTGGAAGACTGTTTCAAAGGGGAGGAGAAACCCGAATCCTGGGAACCCCAGTATTCGGTTTACCAGTGGTTTTCGGAGCAGAAGGACGGGAAAACCGTTCTTTACGCCAATTTCCAGGGAAAGGACCCGAACCGTGAGAATGTCGAGATGAATGTGCGCCGGGAATGCTTCATGCCTCAGGAAACCGGCGTCTCGTACATCACGGTCAGCGGATTTGTCATCTGCAAGGCCGCGACCACCTGGGCGCCGCCGGCCGCTTATCAGGACGGCATGATCGGCCCGCACTGGTCGAAAGGATGGATTATCGAAGACTGCGAGATCTACGGAAGCCGCTGCGGAGGTATCTCTCTTGGCCGGTATTACGACCCCGAAAATGACAATTACTTCACAACGAAGCATGTCAAGAGTCCCACTCAGATGGAGCGCGACGCGGTCTGCCGCGGGCAGTACCACGGCTGGCTGAAGGAAAAAGTCGGCAGCCATATCATCCGCCGCTGCACGATACACGACTGCGGGCAGGACGGCATCGTCGGCCGCATGGGCGGCGTCTTCAGCCTGATCGAGGACAACGAAATCCATCACATCAACAACATGAAGGACCTCGGCGGCGCGGAGATCGCCGGCATCAAGCTGCACGCCGCGATCGACGTCGTGATGCGCCGCAACCACATCCATCACTGCCCGATCGGCATCTGGTGCGACTGGGAGGCGCAGGGAACGAGGATCACCCAGAACCTTCTGCATGACAACATGGCGCCCGAAGGGACGAAGAACGGGGAAACCGGGGAGGATATCTTCGTGGAGGTCGGCCACGGCCCGACGCTGATCGACAACAACATCCTGCTGTCCAAAATGCCGCTGCTGATGGCGACGGAAGGCATCGGATTCGTCCACAACCTGTGCTGCGGGCCGCTCGGCTTCATCAACGCGGGAGTCGACAGCGTCGTCAACGGGAAAAACGAGCCGCGCTATACGCCGTACCACATCCGCCACAGGACCGAAGTCGCGGGCTTTATGACCATCCTTCACGGCGACGACCGCTTCTACAACAACATCTTTATCCAGAAATGGCCTGTCAGCTACTACGAGGAGGCGGCAAAGCACTGCTACGGCGTGGATAACGCCGTAACCGGGACCAGATGCCTGGATATCTTCCCGACGTGGGACGAGTGGATCGCGCAGTTCGACATGGACAGCCCGCGCCCGGACATGGGCAAACTGGCGGCCGCGCACTTCGGGCATCTTCCGGTGTGGGTGAACGGAAACGCGTATTTCAACGGCGCGCAGGCGTTCGGAAAAGAACAGAAAAACTACCTGTTCGACGGCAGCGTCAAAGCTGAAGTTGATTTTGCTGAGGAGAACGGCGTATACCGGCTGAAGACCAATCTCTTTGAATATCTGAAAGACTGCAGCGACGGAATCATCACCAGCGATATCCTGGGGAAGGCATTCGAGCCGGAACAGAGATTTGAAAATCCGGATGGGACGGAGATCATCTTCAACCGCGATTATTTTGACAACCACCGTGGCACGTCTACGATTCCGGGACCGTTTGCGGACCCTGAAGCCGCGGAAGCGCCGGTGTGGAAAGAACCGGCCGGGGAATCAGACCGATAAAGCGGAATATCAGAGCTTTTCTTACTGCAGGAAACGCCGGGACGAAAAGTAATGAAGGGCGCAGAGCCAAGCTGGCTGTTGGGTTATCTATCCCCTATTTTATTGTAGAAGGAGAACGGAAATGGGACAGGAAATCAGGATAGGGATTGCCGGCCTCGGGAAACGGGGCATGAGCCTTCTGAAACAGGTCATTCTGCCGCAGGGAGCGAGAGTCCTGGCCGTGTGCGACGCGTATGAAGACCGTCGGAAAGCGGCTTCCGCGCTTGTCGCGGCAGCCGGCCAGCCCGAGCCGGAGGAATTTTCCGATTACTATCAGATGCTGGAGATTCCGGATATCGACGCGGTTGTGATTTCAACCGGCTGGGAAATGCATATCCCGTACGCCTGCGCAGCCATGAAGGCGCATAAATACGCGGCCATGGAAGTCGGCGGGGCGTACTCCGTGGAAGACTGCTGGAAACTCGTCCATACCTACGAGGAGACCGGGACCGAGTGCATGCTGATGGAAAACTGCTGCTACGGCCGGGACGAGCTGATGGTTCTGAACATGGTCCGCCAGGGGATTTTCGGCGAAGTGGTTCACTGCGAGGGAGGATACCGCCACGATCTGCGCGATGAGGTTTCCTTCGGCCGGGAGGACCGGCATTACCGTTTCCAGAATTACCTCAGCCGGAACGCGGAAAACTATCCGACGCACGAGCTCGGCCCGATCGCGAACGTGCTGAACATCGGGAGAGGAAACCGGATGACGAGCCTGGTCTCCATGGCGTCAAAAAGCGCGGGACTGCACGACTACCTGATGCGGACCAAGGGAAGCGGATACGACGCCTCGCACATGGAATTCCGGCAGGGTGATGTGGTGACCACGCTGATCCGCTGCGCCGGCGGGGAGACGATCGCCATCACGCTGGACACCACACTGCCGCGCTACTATTCGCGCTCTTTCCACGTGCAGGGTACGCGGGCGATGTACGTCGAGGAGAACCACAGCCTGTTTATCGACGGAAAAGACAACAAGGACGATTTCCGCTGGAAGAAGAACTGGGACAACGTGAATCAGTATTATGAACAGTATGATCACCCGGTCTGGAAGCAGTATCTGAAGGAAGGGGTCCGCGGGGACCACGAGGGAATCGACTGGCTTGAATTCGAGGATTTCTTTGCCGCCGTCCGGGACCGCGCCCCGGTGCCGATCAATGTGTATGACGCGGCCGCCTGGCTGAGCATTACGCCGCTTTCCGAGCAGAGCATCTCGCTGGGAAGCGCGCCGGTCGCCATCCCGGATTTTTCCTGCGGCCGTTGGATGAGCCGGAAGCCCTGGCAGCCGTACATTGCCAAAACAGAACAGAGTTGAATTCTTTCCGGCCGGGTGTTTCCGGCCGGAATTTTTATCAATATGCCATAATCGCCCTGTCTGAAAATTATTATCAATACGCGTGAATCGCCCCGTCTGAAAGTGCCCGTTCAGACGGGGCGGTTCACGCTATCCGTCCCTGAAAATACTGAATAAGCCGGATAAACGCAGTATAACCCAAATGTTTGATTATCTTGACAGAAGCCGCGTTTTTCGCTATAGTATGTTCATAAACAAAATCCCTGATCAGCTGCTTTTCCCGTCAGGAATCAGTCCGTATACTGATATTCCTGAGAAAATCCGGGTTCCTGCCCTGGGAACTTTCGGACGATCAAGAAGAAACGGAAAAACAGCAGCTGCCATACAGACGTTTCATCAGTTGCGCAGTGCGTTGAGTTCCGCATGAATCTCATATCAGAGTGCGGGTGCGCGGCGCGCTAAGCTCCGCATGAAGCACGTATCAGGGTGCGGTACAGGCAGCGTGCCGCAGTCGGCCCGGCAGGCTGCCGGGCCATCCATTTTTCTTTTCTGGTTCAGGAGGGGAACATGAGAAAACAGTTCAAAAAACTGGCGGCGGCGTCAGTGCTGTCAGCGCTGATGGTTTTCGGGAACCTGGCGGGATATCTGTCGGGACAGGCGGTGCCCGCGATCGCTGAAGAAACCGTGCAGGAGAGTGAGAGCGGGACTGAGACCGAAGTCACGGATTCCGCGGTGACTTCCGAAGCGGTTTCGGAGGCGGAAACACCTGCGGCAGAGACTTCAACTGCTGTTACTCCGACGGAGACACCGGCAGCCGCGGAAGAGCCTGCTTCCACAGTAAAGGAGACAGAGAATACAGGTGAATCATCCGCGTCACAGTCCGCCGAAGCGCCGGTTACGGAAGAGGAAACACAGCCAGAAACCCAGGCGGAGACCGCCGTGGAGACAGCGAAAACGGAGACCTCCGCGGCGCAGACAGAAGCCGCGGAGACAGTAACAGAGCCAGAGACTTCTGCTGCGGAGACAGAACAGGCAGCGGAAGGGGAATCTGCGCTTTCCGAAACACCGGAAGAGGAATCTTCCGCGGAAGAAAACACCGTGGAAGCTGTGCCTTTCGCCGTACCTGCCGCGCCCAGAAGAGAAGCGCCGGAAACCTACGATCTCAAGGTAAGCAAAGTCTGGTATTATACTCTGCCAGAGCAGATGTTTGATGTCCAGGTAAAACTTCAGTGGAGCGTCGATGGGGAAACCTGGAATGATGATGTGGATGGGGACGGTACCGCGGAGACTCTGATTCTGTCAGAAGACAACGCGTGGACGGCTGATTTTGAGGGATTGTCCGGGACAAAAACTGTCAGCGGCCAGTCAATGGATGTACTGTACAGGGTCGTAGAGACCAATGCGGGTGAGGATTTTCTTGTACAGTATTCCCCGGCTGCTGTCAGCTTTACCGATGATGTTTCGGATGAAAAAGGCATTACAGTCAACAACAAGTATAATAAACGGACCATCCGCATCCGCAAGCATTGGTTTGATAACGCCAATGCTGAACAGACACGGCCGAAAACCGTTGAATTCGATATTGTAACCAATCTGGACGCCGATACCGGTACGTATGATAAACTGGTCAGGACTGTGTCCATGACTGTAGACCAGACATTGGGCTCATATTATACCGATTATCAGGAACTGGTCGTCTCTGATCTTCCGGCTTATGACGATCAGGGCAATGAGATCGACTATGATCTCGTTGAACCGGAGATTAAAGGCTATCTCGATAATGTGTATGAGACAACTCATTCTTACGGTGATTATTCGGATATTTTCAACGTATACAATTCCCAGGCGGTGGACATAATTGTCTCCAAAAAATGGCTTGACGGAGGGAATACAGACGGCCGCCCTGAGAACATCGATATTGTCCTGTATTGGAATTATCACATGCCTCTTGGACTCTATGCAGCGTCGGCGCCTCTCAGAGTAGGCGCGTCGGCATCTTCCGAAGAGATCCCGGACGGTTATTATCCCTGGCAATATGGAACAATCCATGTAAGTCTCGGGGAAGATGAAATCGTTTTTGATTCATATGTGTGGGACAGTGCTCCGGACTACTATGGAAAGATAGAATATTTACTTCTGGAAAACGGTGCCGAAGAGTATGGTTACAAGACAGAAATCGTCCTGGACGAAAAACGTTCAACCAAATCAGAGCTTTATTATGTGGTCACCAACACCAAACTGACCAGCGTCCAGGCCACAAAAGTCTGGGACGACGGAGACGACACCGGCAACCGCCCGGAGACCGTCACTTTCACCCTTCGGCAGAAGAATTCCGACGGAGAATACGTGAGCACCGGTCAGACGCAGACGCTGGATGTTTCGGCAGGGGAAACCACGGTTACGTTCGACAGCCTGCCGGCTTATGACAGCGACGACAAGAAGATTGAGTATGATATTGTCGAGAGCATGCCGGAGGGATACGAGTACTACGCATCGGTGAGGACCGGGGACGCTGAGAACGGCTTTGTGTTCACGAACAAGCCGACTGAAGTGAAAATTTCGAAGGTTGACGGATCGGGCAGCCTGCTCGCGGGAGCGCACCTGCAGATCCTTGACGCGGCCGGGAACCTTGTGGATGAACTGGAGTGGGAATCCTCCGACACGGAGCCGTACACGATCACTGGTCTTTCAACGGGTGTTGCCTACACGGTGCATGAAACTTCTGTGCCTGACGGCTACACGATCGCGGATGACGTTCACTTTACGATAGCCGCAGACGGGACCATTTTGACAGACGACGGAACGCTGAGTACCGATGGTACAGCAATTCTGGTCGAGAACGACCTGACGAGCATCAGCATATCGAAGGTAGACGCGGCGGATCAGAGCGCGCTCGCGGGAGCGCACCTGCAGATCCTTGACGCGGCCGGGAACCTTGTGGATGAACTGGAGTGGGAATCCTCCGACACGGAGCCGTACACGATCACTGGTCTTTCAACCGGGGTTACGTACACGGTGCACGAGACCGCTGCCCCTGCCGGCTATGTACTCGCTGACGATATCCACTTTACGATTTCCACCAACGGGACCATTTTGACAGACGACGGAACGCTGAGTACCGATGGGACGACGCTTCTGGTTGAAAACGAGCAGACCAGTGTCAGCGTATCGAAGGTAGACGCAGCGGATCAGAGCGCGCTCGCGGGAGCGCACCTGCAGATCCTTGACGCGGCCGGGAACCTTGTGGATGAACTGGAGTGGGAATCCTCCGACACGGAGCCGTACACGATCACTGGTCTTTCAACCGGGG
>JBMNRC010000017.1:0-60444 GCA_050944455.1 Lachnospiraceae bacterium | reverse complement strand
TCGGACTACTATGCCGAAAGGCGTGTCACTTGTTAAGTTGATTGAACCGCCGTGTGCCGAACGGCACGCACGGTGGTGTGAGAGGTCGGGAAACAGTCCACTGGACTATTTCCCTCCTACTCGATTCGGCCTGGAAATACAACTGAAGAATTCCCCTACGGCCGCGCAGAGCCCGCCAGCCATTGGATTCCCAGAATGTTGACGAATTCCCCCAGTGGTGCGGCAGAGCTTTTCCAGGCCCGATATCTCGCAGATCAGGGCCGGACCTGAAGACCATCGCGGGAACCGGGCAGCTTTCCCCCGATACCGCGCAGATCAGGGCCGGACCGATGCTGCTCTGCGGTGTTTGGAACGTTATGATATACTTACTGTATCATTATCGATTTACCAGCGGACCGGGGGCGGCCGTGCCCCGGGCAGGCGCGCTCCTGCCCGCGCGGGGAAAGCTCCGGCGCGGGCGACGGGCGGTATGGACAGAACTGCGTCCATGCCCGTGCGCGGGAAAGGCGCGCAGAACAACTTCGGCAGGCCGGCCGCGGCAGCGCGGGGCCGGGCTCTGCCCGGGAGGCAATGCGATGAAAAAAATCTGGAGAACAATAGCGGCCGCGGCCGCAGCGGCGGTTCTTGCGCTATCGGCGGTTCCTGCCGGCCGGGTTTCCGCCGATGAAACTGCGGAAGAGCAGACAGCCGGGGAACAGGACGGCGCGGAAACCACCGACGGGGAAACGGCGGATGAGAGCGGGACAGCTGCGGATGATACCGGCAGCGGAGTCCAGACGATCAACCTCGGGGACAGCAGTACACAGTCTTCCGGGAGTGCGGCAGCGGGTCTGGAAGCGAAGGAAACTTACGGGGACGACGCGTATATTTTTGCCAATACCCTGCAGACGAATTATCCGGTGCGCTCCATGAACACCGCAAATCTTGACAGTGCCCGCGACTGGCTGGTCCAGACCGTTCAGACGCTCGGGTTTGTCCCGTCGGTCCAGCACTTCGAGTATCCGGTTCCTGAAAAAGGATGGAACCTGATCGGCGACAACATCATTTTCAGCAAGCAGGGAAGCACCGACAGCAGCAAGGTGATCATCGTCGGGGCGCATTATGATTCCGTCGGCACCAACGGCGCCGACGACAACGCGTCAGGCGTGGGCGTGCTGCTTGAGCTGGCGAACTGCGTGTCCGCCGGGACTTATCCCTACACGATCCGCTTTGTGCTGTTCTCCGCGGAGGAGCCTGGCGTGTACGGAAGCAGGTATTACGTGGAAAACCTCAGCGAGGAGGACAGAAACAGCATTCTCTGCATGATCAACCTGGATACCATAGGAGCCGGCGATTACACCTACCTGTACGGCGGCGACGTGGACGACAGCGGCAATTTCGTCCGCACCTGGCTCGTGGAGCAGGCCCTGGCGGACGCTGAGGTGCTGGGCCTTGAGATGTCCACGCATCCGGACGTCAATCCGCAGTACCCGGCGCCGACCAAGACGACGGCAAGCGATCAGCAGTTCTTCAATGAAATCGGGATTCCCTATCTGTACTGCGAGGCGTCCAACTGGAACGGCGGAAATTACGACAACTTTTACCAGACCAGCAATCCGGCCGTTGAGAACGGCAAGATCATGCACGTCGCGGCTTACGACAACCTGGATTTTATCAACTCGACTTTCGGGAACCGCTACGCGCAGCACCTGGAGGATTACTGCTATCTGCTGGATTACCTGCTTCACAACATCACGCCGGATTCTTCCGTCGCTTCCGCGGGCACGGAAACCGACGAAACCGTACAGGTGGAGCCGGCGGATGAGCTGGTACAGGCCACGGAGAACGTGAATATCCGCTCAACGCCCTCGGTTTCCGGCGAAGTGCTGGGAATGCTGGAGGCAGGCTCGGAGATCCGGCGCACCGGCACGGTGGACGGATGGAGCCAGGTCGATTATAATGGCACTGCCGCTTACATCAAATCCGAGTATCTCCAGCCGGCGGAGGCGGAATCCGGTTCGGAAGAAGAAACCGACGCAGAAGAGGAAACCGGTTTGGAAGAAGAAACCGAAGCGGAAACCGACCCGGAAGGGGAAAACAGTCCGGAAGAAGAAACCGACACGGAGACGGAAACCAGTTCAGAGGCGGAAACTGACTCGGACGAATCCGGGGAAGACTCCGCGGAGGAGACTTCTTCTGGGGAAGCTGTGACGCAGGTTTCTGACCGGACAGCCGGAACTGCCGATTCCTCTGCAGGGTCGGAAGGATCGTCCTCCGGCAGCTCAGACAGTTCCGGCACGTCGGGGACAGCCGCCGCTTCCTCTTCGCAAACAGCTTCCTCCCAGCCGTCAGTGACTTCATCTTCCGTGAGCGGGACAGGCGTCACCGCGGCTGATACGCAGAAAACGGGTGTGATCGACAGTTTCGTGAGCTGGCTTCAGGGAAGCTCCGAGGCGAAATACGCCGCGGCGGGCGTCGTAGTGCTGCTGGCCGTCATTCTGTGCCTGGTTGTCTTTCTGATCCGTCAGCTGAGAAAATAAAGCTTCAGAAACGCTGAAACGCAGGAGGCGGGAGCGCTTCCGGCAGTCCCCGGTCCATGCATAAGCCGGGAACATCGGTGAAAGACACAGGAAGATACCCGGACAAGATCCAGGAAAGGACAGATCCGTGACAGAAAAGACAGTAAAACAATTCCGGGAAGAGCTCGCTTCATCCGAGCCGGTGCCCGGAGGCGGAGGGGCGGCAGCTCTGGCCGCGTCCCTGGCACTCGCTTTGGGAAGCATGACGTGCGCCCTGGCGGGGGAGCGCAAAAAAGGAATGGATGACGCTTCCCGGAAAAAGGCGGAAGAACTTCACCGGAAATGCTCGGAAATCTCGCAGTCGCTGCTGGACCTGGCTGATAAGGACAGCGAAGTGTTCGGCCCCCTCAGAGCGGCCATGAAGATGCCGCACAGCACGCCGGAGGAAAAAGCGGCGCGCGACGCTGAGCTCGAGAAGCGCTATGAGGACGCTGCGTCCGTCCCGCTGACTCTCATGAGCCAGGCTGAGAGGGGACTGAGAATCCTGGAACAGGCGTCGAAATTCGGGAGCCGTTTCCTTCTCAGCGATATCGGGACAGCCGCCGTCCTGGTGCGCGCGGCGTCGGAGTCGGCTCAGATGATCATCCGCACCAACACGATGTGCATGAAAAACCGCGACCGGGCCGAGTGCATTGATTTTGAGGCGGAGGAGCTGATGTCCGTCATCAAGACAGAGTCGGACGTACTGTACCGGCAGGTGAAGGAGGATCTCGGACTGTGAAGCTGATGAAAGGCATGCCGGTGGTGAAGGCTATCCTGGCGGAATGCGCAAAGACGGAAACAGCGGGGCCGGCCGCGGATTTGCTGAAACCAGCGCGCGAAGCCGACGGAACGGGCACGGCGGTTCCAGCGGGCTCAGCGCGGGGTGAGCAGAATGTCCGCCGCCCGTGCCTTGCCATTGTCCGGGTCGGGGAAAACCCGTCGGATCTTTCTTATGAGAGAGGCGCGCAGAAGCGATTAAGCCAGGCGGGGGCGGAATGCCGCAGGGAGATTTTCCCTGCGGATGTCACGGCAGAAAAACTCGCGGCAGCGCTGGACAGCCTTGCGGCGGACGATACCGTGGACGGCATTCTGATGTTCCGTCCGCTTCCGGGAAATCTGCCCGCGGAAGAGCTGGCCGAGCGGATTCCCCCGGAGAAAGACATGGACTGCGCCTCACGGGAGAGCCTTGGAAAGTTCTTTGCGGGAGATTCTGACGCGATCGCGCCGTGCACAGCCCAGGCTGTCATTGAAGTGCTGAAGCATTATCAAATTCCGATGGAAGGGAAACGGGCCGTGGTGATCGGCCGAAGCCTGGTGATCGGAAAACCGGCCGCCATGCTTCTGCTGGCCCAGAACGCCACAGTGACGGTCTGCCACTCCCGGACGCGCGATCTGGCGGAAATCTGCCGCGGGGCGGATATCCTCGTTGCGGCCGTCGGGAAGGAAGCCTTCGTCAAACCCGGCTGGATCAAACCCGGCGCGGCGGTAGTTGACGTGGGGATTCACGTTTCGGCGGACGGAAGCCTTGCCGGGGATGTTGATCCGGCCGCGTACGATCTTCCCGACGGTTATATCACCCCGGTGCCGGGAGGCCTGGGACCGGTGACTTCGGCTGTGCTGGCCAGGCATGTGGTGGAGGCTGCGGAGAAAAGAAGATGAGAGAGACAGAGAAAATCCGGATCCGCTATATCTCGGATCAGATCACGCACCTGACTTATATTGATGGAAAATCCGACTGGATCGACCTCCGCTCGGCGGAAGACGTTGTCCTGAAGAAGGGCGAGATGAAATACATCCGCCTCGGGGTCGCGATGCAGCTTCCCGAGGGCTATGAGGCGCATGTGGTGCCGCGCAGCAGCACGTATAAGAATTTCGGCATCATCCAGGCCAACTCGATGGGAGTCGTGGATGGATCCTACTGCGGGAATGAGGATGAGTGGATGTTCCCGGCGCTGGCTGTCCGGGATACGGAGATCCATGTGAACGACAGAATCTGCCAGTTCCGGATCATGAGAAACCAGCCTCACATTGAATTTGAAGAGACGGACCACCTCGACGGACAGAATCGCGGCGGATTCGGCACAACCGGGAAGCAATAACCGGCTGTTCCGAACCCGCCGCGGGTTTTCTCCAGCTTTACGCCTCAGGATTTTCCGGCTCTTTTTCCACCATGATCAGCTCTTTCGCGTACGGAAGGGTGGCGATCCAGTCGCAGAACGTGTGCCACTCCATCAGCTTGTGGTCCTTCCTCGCGTGCCAGATGTTGAAAAGCGTCTCATAGTTCAGGCTGATCGTGCGCATCTGGTTGTAGCTCTCGGGAAGCAGCTGGATCAGGTCATACCAGTCTTCCTTGGCCTTCGTCACTTTATATTTCTGCCGGATTTCCTCGAGCCTTGCGACGATGGTCTCCATGAAAGCCTTTGTGGAATCCGTCATGTGGTCCGTGGAGAAATCCTCCATTTTGAACGGCTTGCTGGCGATTTTGTGCATCGTGCTGGTGGAGTTGGCGACCGTCGCCACCTTGTAGGTATCGTATTCTTTCCACCAGTAGATCGGAGCCGTCACATCGGTGCACACAAAGATCATCCGCATAAATTTGCGGTGGTCCGTGCCGGAGGTGACGAGGCGGACCGCCAGGTTCAGGTCGTTGGGACCGAAAACGAAGTTCCCGTTTTCATCCGTATGCGAATCCATCCGCTTCCAGCTGTTCATCGGGTTTCTGGCGCCGCGGATCGCGTTTTCAAAGTTCATGACGGAAGTGTTTTTTACTGATAACATGGATGAGATCCTTTCCTTCTTCAGAGATTGCCCCGCGTTTTGCGGTATCTGGACGGCGTCACGCCGTACTTTTTCTTGAAAATCCTGTTGAAATGGCCGATGTTCGGAACACCGCATTCCACCGCGACGTCCTGGATGTTCTTGTCCGTCCCGGTGAGCAGAATGGCGGCGATGATCAGCCTGCAGTCGTTCACATAATCGATGAAAGTCATGCAGAAAGCCGAGCGGAAGAACTTCATAAACTGGGATTCGCTCAGTTCCATCTTCTGAGCCATCTCCGGGACCGTGAGATGCCTGCTGCAGTTTTCCGTCAGGTAGTCCGACAGCCTCAGGGCCCTTTCCAGTGATTTCCGGGGACGCGTGCGGGCCGCGGGAGCGGTCTTGTTATAATACAGGATGTAGAAGAGCTGAAACAGGCGCGCCTTGACGGAAAGCTGCCACGCTTCGGGCACCCAGCGGCACAGGCTGTCGATTTCGGTGATGCATTTCCTGACCTGCCCGTGCTCCGGATAGTCCGCGGTGATGCAGCACGGCAGCGGGACACTTTCGGTGCGGATCGGATCGAAATAGCTGGAGTTGCAGTAATCCGGATACTGGCTTTCCAGAAGGTCGAGCCGGAAAGTCAGGTCGGTAATGACCAGCTTCTTTCCCTCATTGCACTCCACAGCGTGCAGCTGGTTGGGGAGGATCACCAGTATCGTTCCCGCCTTTGCCTCGTACGGCTCCAGATCGATGCTGACAGTGCCCTCGCCCTCCCTGACCAGGATGAACTCGACCTCGTCGTGGTGATGCAGGGGGATGACCGGTTCGTCTTCCGGAAGATTGATGACATTGCAGGAGCAGGGAAAATCCGGACGGTAGGCCCATTTCCGATGGTAGAGTTCGTATCCTGTATACTTCATGATTACCCTTCAGCAGCCCGGTCCCCGGCAGGCCGGGGATGGCTGTCTGTTCTCCAAGTTTAACTTTCGATCAAAGCTGTGCCGCCGTGCGCGGGCAGGACAACCGAGACGGTGCCGTTTGCGGACCTGACGGTTCCGCCGCTCCAGCATTCCCTGAACTGAGCCGGCATCGCGGTCAGAAGCTCGTTTTCCGAGACGGAAATCCTGGCTTCCGCGTCGCCGAAATTGAAGAGAGCGGCGGCGATCTTCCCGGAATCGCGGTCCGTGCTCATCCAGACGGCGGATTCGCGGTTTCTTCTCACCTGTCTGCGCAGGCGCCGCGGGTCGAGCAGGGACAGAAGATCGCGGTTGGTCAGCAGGCCGAGCGTCCGGCCGTCCATCCGGGTCATCTCGGCGCCGAGCATCAGCGGGGAACCGAAGATGCACCACAGCGTCATCACGGTCTGTTCCTCGGCGTAGGTGAAGTGGGTCTGGCGCTCGTCCCTGAATCCGCCTCCGAGCCAGCCGAACGGGAGCATATCGCAGTCGGGGTAATTGCCCGGCGCGACGTGCCTCTGCCAGAGCTCGCAGTACTCGAACATGTGCAGGACGGCTTTCCAGTCATCCCAGAAATCGTCGGAGACACGCCAGAGGTTGGCGTTCTGTTCGTACAGCCAGGCGTCGTCGATGGACGCGGGCCCCGGGGATAAGCTAAGGACGATCGGACGGCCGCACTTTACGATGGCGCTGTGCAGCATTTCGATCTCGCGGCGGGAGAAGAGCGGAGTCCCGGGATACAGTTTGGTAGCCGCGATATCGTCGCACTTGATGTAATCGACGCCCCACTGCGCGTACATTTCCAGCAGGGAATCATAGTAGGCCTGGCCTTCCGGGATATCCCGGACGCCGTACATGTCCGGGTTCCATGGGCAGATATCCGACGGATCCGCGATGTCCGAAGCGGTCACGTCCGTTCCCTTGATTCTGCTGTGGATATGGGCCGCGTACCGCGGAACCCCGCGCATGATGTGGATGCCGAATTTCAGGCCGAGACTGTGGATATAATCCGCCAGCGGCCTGAATCCCTGCCCGCCCCTCGAGGACGGGAAGCGCTCCGGATCCGGCTGGAGGCGGGAGTACTCATCCATCTCAGGCTCGGCAAACGGAATGTACTGAACCTGCGGCCGCTGCGAACCGGCGTTGTGAGCGTACCACTCAATGTCAACGACGATGTACTGCCAGCCGTATTTCAGAAGATGCTCCGCCATGTATTCGGCGTTGGCGCGGACTTCCTTTTCCGTGACGGTTGTGTCATAATAATCGTACGAATTCCACCCCATGGGCGGCGTCAGGGCAAACTGGTTCTTGTCTGGGATCATTTCGGTTTCCTTTCCCCGGCGCATGCCGGGATGCTTCCGCGGGCCGGTGATGAACCGCGGAATTGAGTGACGCACCGCAGATAAAATGTGCTTTTAGTATATCACAGCGGGCTGTCCCGGGCAAATGATTTGAGAGCCGCGCCGGGGCCGGATCGGGGGCCGCTGGTTAGAATCGGGACGGCACCGCACCCGTGAGTGCGGGAGGAGACCGGAAGGAAATCAGGATGAACAGGATTGCGGTTTTGGACATGACCGGCGTATACCGTGCGGACGGAAGCGCCGGCGAATGCGCGCGCGGCGGGGCAGCGGATGCGGAATCAGGCCATGCGGGCGGCAGGTCAGCGGACGCGGAATCAGGCCATGCGGGCGGCAGCTCAGCGGGTTCCGGATCAGGCCGTGAGGACGGCTGCTCCGCCCGGGAAAATCGGGAACGGCGGCAGCTGACCGATCTTTCGGATATCCGCGGAACAAACTTTTTCTGCGATGAGAAGGCGGCGGCGGAACTCCGGGAGAGACTGGCCGGCGTACCGGCATCCGGAATCCATCGGATCGATTCCGGGGACTGCCATTATCTCACCCTGTTCTTTCTGGAAAAAATCCGCAGGCCATTCCGGCTGCTTCTGATGGATCATCATACCGACATGCAGGAGAGCGTTTTCGGCAGCGGGCTTCTCACCTGCGGCAGCTGGGCCCTGCGAAGCCTGGAGCGGCTGCCGTTCTGCCGCGGAGCGGTTCTGCTCGGCCCGGAAGAGGGCGGGATCCCCGGACAGCTTCCGGAAGGCAAAAGTTTTTTGCTCGTGCGCGAATCGGAGGCGGCCGCGCGGGAGGAAGAGTGGAAACAGGCCCTCGCCGCCGGCGGACTGCCCTTTTATCTGTCCTTCGACCGGGACCTGCTTTCCCCGGAGGAATTTTCGACGGACTGGAGCCAGGGAAACCTCACCGCGGGAGAAAGCCTGGACTGGATCCGCAAAGCCTGCGGTGTGTCCCGGCTGATCGGGTGTGATCTCTGCGGGGAAGCGCTACCGGATGCCGCGGCTGGCATCCTTGCCCGGAACCGCGCTGTGACGGAGCGGATGGAGCGTGAAATCCTCCCGCTGTTGACTTTCGGAATTTAGCGTGTTAAACTGGCACACAGTCAAAGCAGTTTTAGGATTGCCTGACGGAACCGTGCTGTTCCGCAGGCAGGAGGAAATATGCAGAAAAAATTACACAGTCCTGAAGTGGATACCCTTTTTGACGCTATTCTCAGCCTGAAAAACCGCGGGGAATGCTACCAGTTTTTCGAGGATCTCTGTACGGTCAATGAGCTTCAGTCCCTCGCGCAGAGGCTGGACGTCGCTTTCCAGCTCACCCGCGGCCGCACATACATGGAGATCAGCGAGGCTACCGGGGCGTCGACAGCGACGATCAGCCGGGTGAACCGCAGCCTGAACTACGGCAATGACTCATATAAGATGGTACTTGAGAGAATAAATCATCCGGATCATGAAGATGATCAGGAATGAGTTGATCAATTTTAATGTTTTTTGACTTTCTTTATCGAGTCTTTCGCGGAGGAAAGTGTGAGACTTGAAAAGAAACCGATAAAGGATTAACATTGACGGCAGACCTTGTGTCTGCCGTATTTTTTCGCAGTTTCAATGCAGTTTCAATGATTTGTCGGGTTTTCAGGAGGCATTCAGATGGAATATCATATCGCACTGATCCCGGGCGACGGAATCGGGCCGGAAATTGTCGGTGAAGCAAAAAAAGTTCTGGACCGTGTTGCCGGACTCTCCGGGCACACCTTTACTTATGAAACGCTGCTGATGGGCGGCTGTTCGATTGACGCTTACGGCGAGCCCCTCACTGCGGAGACGCTGGCGAAAGCGAAGGCTTCCGACGCCGTGCTTCTCGGCGCTGTAGGCGGCAAAGTGGGAAACTCCCGCTGGTATGACGCTGCCCCGTCCCTCAGGCCGGAGGCGGGTCTGCTTGCGATCCGCAAGGGCCTTGGCCTGTTCGCGAATGTGCGTCCGGCCAGGCTGATGCGTCAGCTGAAGGACGCCTGCCCGCTCAAAGAATCCGTATCCGGGAGTTCTTTTGATATCGTGATCATGCGTGAGCTCACCGGCGGGCTGTACTTCGGAACGCACAAAACCGAGACGGTGGACGGACTGCGCACCGCGACCGACGAGCTCGTCTACAACGAGGAGGAAATCCGGCGCATAGCGGTGCGCGCGTTTGAGGTCGCGGAAAAGAGAAGGAAGCATGTGACTTCCGTCGACAAGGCCAATGTCCTCGATTCATCCAGGCTGTGGAGAGCCGTCGCGGCCGAGGTCGCGAAAGACTATCCGGACGTTCAGTTCGACAACATGCTTGTCGACAACTGCGCGATGCAGCTGGTCATGAACCCCGGCCAGTTCGACGTCATTCTCACCGAAAACATGTTCGGGGATATCCTCTCCGATGAAGCCAGCATGATCACCGGTTCCATCGGCATGTTGCCGTCAGCGAGCCTCGGATCCGGATCCCTCGGCCTGTACGAGCCGACCCACGGTTCCGCCCCTGACATCGCCGGTATGAATATCGCGAACCCGATCGCGACCATCCTTTCCGCCGCGATGCTCCTCCGGTATTCGCTCAGCCTCGACGCCGAGGCTTCCCTTGTGGAGAGGGCTGTGGATTACGTCCTTGACGCCGGGTACCGCACACCGGACATCTGGTCCGAAGGATGCACGAAGGTCGGGACCATCGAGATGGGGAACCTGATCGCGGACGCGCTCACGAAAGTCGAAGCGTAAAGCCGGATCCTCCGGCAAAGACACATCTGCCCGCGCCTGAAAACCTTCAGCGGGCTGAAGACAAAAAACCGGAATAACCGATAAAACGAAAAGAGGTCAGCCATGAAAAGTGACAATGTCAAAAAAGGGACGCAGCAGGCGCCGCACCGCTCGCTGTTCCACGCGCTCGGATTCACCCGCGAAGAGATGGATAAGCCGCTGGTCGGTATCGTGAGCTCGTACAACGAGATCGTTCCGGGCCATATGAATATCGACAAGATTGTCGACGCCGTTAAACTCGGCGTCGCCGAAGCCGGCGGCATGCCGGTCGTGTTCCCGGCCATCGCCGTCTGCGACGGCATCGCGATGGGCCACGTCGGCATGAAATACTCGCTGGTCACCCGCGACCTGATCGCGGATTCCATCGAGTGCATGGCCATCGCGCACCAGTTTGACGCGCTCGTCATGGTGCCGAACTGCGATAAAAATGTCCCGGGCATGCTGATGGCTGCGGCAAGACTCAACCTTCCCACTGTTTTCGTGAGCGGCGGCCCGATGCTGGCCGGCCACATCCACGGACAGCGCACCAGCCTCTCCACCATGTTCGAGGCGGTCGGCGCCTACACCGCGGGGAAAATCAGCGAGGAGGAGCTGGAAGAGTACGAGGAAAAAACCTGCCCGACCTGCGGCTCCTGCTCAGGCATGTACACCGCGAACTCCATGAACTGCCTGACTGAGGTCATCGGCATGGGACTCCGCGGAAACGGCACCATTCCGGCAGTCTACTCAGACCGCCTGAGGCTGGCAAAGCACGCGGGCATGCAGGTTATGGAAATGTTCAAAAGAAATATCCTCCCGAGAGACATCATGACGCCGGACGCTTTCCATAACGCCCTCACCGTCGATATGGCGCTCGGCTGCTCCACCAACACGATGCTTCATCTGCCGGCCATCGCCCACGAGGCGGGCGTTTCCATCAACCTGGATATGGCCAACGAGATCAGCAGCCATACCCCGAACCTGTGCCATCTGGCGCCGGCGGGCCGCACCTACATCGAACAGCTCAACGAGGCCGGCGGCGTCTATGCCGTGATGAAAGAGCTGTCCAAAAAGAACCTGATCAATCTCGACTGCATGACCGTCACCGGAAAGACCGTCGGCGAGAACATCAAAAACGTCGAGAACCTCAATCCGGAGGTCATCCGCCCGATCGACAACCCGTACAGCGAGACCGGCGGCATCGCGGTGCTCCGCGGCAACCTTGCCCCGGATTCCGGCATCGTCAAGAGATCCGCTGTCGCGCCTGAGATGATGGTTCACCAGGGGCCGGCCAGGGTGTTCGACTGCGAGGAGGACGCCATCGCGGCGATCAAGGGCGGAAAGATTGTTCCGGGCGACGTCGTAGTCATCCGATATGAAGGCCCGAAGGGCGGCCCTGGCATGAGAGAGATGCTCAACCCGACTTCCGCCATCATCGGCATGGGGCTCGGTTCCACCGTCGCCCTGATCACCGACGGGCGCTTCTCCGGCGCTTCCCGCGGCGCGGCTATCGGGCATGTCTCCCCGGAGGCCGCTGTCGGAGGCCCGATCGCATTGGTGCACGAGGGCGATACCATCAGCATCAACATCCCGGAGAATAAGCTGGAGCTTCTGGTTTCCGACGAGGAGCTGGCAAAGCGCAGGGCGGAGTGGAAGCCGAGAAAGCCGAGGGTAACCACCGGGTATCTGGCAAGATACGCGGCGCTCGTCACCTCCGCCGACAAAGGCGCGATCCTGAAAAATCCGGAAGAGTGAAGAGAGGGAACTGACTGAAATGCGGATAAATGGTTCTGAAATTCTGATCCAGTGTCTCAAAGAGCAGGGAGTCGACACCGTGTTCGGCTATCCCGGCGGAGCGATTCTCAATGTCTATGACGCTTTATACAAACACAAGGATGAAATCACGCACATCCTGACTTCGCACGAGCAGGGAGCCGCCCACGCGGCGGACGGATACGCGAGAGCGACCGGAAAGACCGGCGTGTGCATGGCGACCTCGGGCCCCGGCGCCACCAACCTGGTCACGGGCATCGCGACCGCTTATATGGATTCCGTCCCGGTTGTCGCGTTCACCTGCAACGTCGGGAAAAGCCTGCTCGGCAAGGATTCCTTCCAGGAGATCGACATCGCCGGCGTGACCATGCCGATCACCAAGCACAACTTCATCGTCAAGGACGTCACTAAGCTGGCGCAGACGATCCGCAGGGCTTTCCGCATCGCCAACACGGGGCGGAAAGGCCCGGTCCTGATCGATATCACCAAGGACGTCACGGCCGCGGAGTGCGATTATGAACCCGAAACCCCGCAGCCGATTCCCCCGGTTACCGAGACGATTGAGCAAGACGCGCTGGATACCGCGGCGGCTATGATCGGCAAGGCGAAGAAGCCCTACATTCTGGTCGGCGGCGGCGCGGTTTCCTCCAACGCCTCCGATGAGCTCGCGAAATTCGTTGATCTGGTCGACGCCCCGGTGTGCGACACCCTGATGGGCAAGGGAGCGTTCAACGGCTGTGATCCGCGGTACACCGGCATGCTCGGCATGCACGGGACCAAGGCGTCCAACTACGGGGTGAGCAGATGCGACCTGCTGATCGCGGTCGGCACCCGCTTCTCCGACAGAGTGTACGGAAACGCGAAGGCGTTCGCGTCCGGCGCGAAGATTCTCCAGCTGGATGTCGACCCGGCCGAAATCAACAAAAACATCCGCGTCACGAGCAGCGTGATCGGCGACGTCCGCGAGATCTTAAAGCGGCTCAACGCGATGATCGGGCAGCAGGATCACAGAGAGTGGGTCTCCGAAGTGAAAGATTACGAGGCCGCCAATCCGATGCATTATGACAGATCCCGCCTGACCGGCCCCTACATGGTAGAACAGATCTATAAGCAGACGAAAGGGCAGGCGATCATCGCGACTGAGGTCGGCCAGCACCAGATGTGGGCCGCCCAGTATTACCGCTTCAGCAGGCCGCGCACCCTGCTGACGTCCGGAGGGCTCGGAACCATGGGCTACGGGCTCGGCGCGGCGATCGGCGCGAAGGTCGGCTGCCGGGACAGAATAGTGATCAACTGCGCGGGCGACGGCTGCTTCCGCATGAACATGAACGAGATAGCCACGGCAACCCGCTACAATATACCGGTGATCGAAGTCATCTTCGACAACCATGTGCTGGGCATGGTCCGCCAGTGGCAGGACCTGTTCTACGGCAAGCGGTATTCACAGACGGTTCTGGAGGACCGAGTGGACTACGCGAAGGTTGCCGAGGGCATGGGAGCGAAGGCGTACACCGTCACGACGAAGGAAGAGTTTGACCGCGCCCTGAAGGAAGCGATTGAACTCAACATCCCGGTGGTGATCGACGCCGTGATCGGCAAGGATGACAAGGTCTTCCCGATGGTCGCGCCGGGCGCCTCCATCGAAGACTGCTTTGACGCCGAGGACCTCGCGGAGAGAGAACAGAAAAACTGAAACTGAACTTTTGGTCAGCTTGCCAGGCTCCGGGAGGACAGGTACCTCGCGGAGAGAGAAAAGAAAAACTGAAACTGAACAGCAGCAGTCCCGCTGCCGGGCCGCGCCGGAAGGCACGCTCCGCGGCGGGACTTTGCGCAGAAGGAAAAGGTATGGCGGGAAAACAGAGAGAAAAATGGCTTCTTTATTCGAAAAAGGCGGATTTCACCGGGATAGCGGCCAGATATGGGATCGACCCGGTGATCGCGCGGATCATGCGCAACCGGGACGTGGTCGGCGACGATGAGATCCGCGAATATCTGCAGGGAGACATCAGTTCTCTGAATGATCCGCACAGGCTGCTTGACGCGGACAACGCGGCGGACCTGCTGCTCGGCGCGGCGGAGGAAGGCAGCGGCATCGCCATCGCGAGCGACTTCGACGTGGACGGTATTTTCTCCGGCGAGATTCTGTACGAAGGCCTGAAGGCCATCGGCGCGAAGCCGCGGATTTTCACGCCAAACCGGATCCTGGAGGGATACGGTTTGAATGAGCGCATCGTCACCCAGGCTTACGACGCTGGCTGCCGGACGATCCTCACCTGCGACAACGGAATCGCGGCTTTCCGTCCGATCGAGCTGGCAAGGCGCATGGGGATGACCGTGATCGTCACCGACCATCACGCGATTCCCTTTGAGGAGATCGGAGGCGCGAAGCGCTGCCGCCTGCCGGAGGCGAACGCGGTGGTCGACCCGTGGCAGGAGGATGACCTGTATCCATACAAAAATCTCTGCGGAACCGGCGTAGCTTACAAGCTCATCCAGATCCTTTACGAGCGCTGCGGTAAACCTGCGGATGAAGTGTGCGGATTTCTGGATTACGCGGCGATCGCGACCGTGGCGGACGTCATGCCGCTCGACGGGGAAAACCGTGTGATCGTCAGGGAAGGACTGAAGCTCCTGCATAAAACGCGGCGGCCCGGCCTCCTCGCGCTGATCAAAGCGTGTTCTCTCACGCCGGAGCAGATCCAGTCCTATCACATCGGGTTTATCCTGGGGCCGAGCTTCAATGCCTCGGGAAGGCTCGCTACGGTGGAGACGGCGTTCCGGCTGCTTCAGAGCGGGAGCGAGGAAGAGGCGGCCCCGTACGCGGCCGACCTCCGCGAACTCAACAATGAGCGCAAGGATATGACCAAAGAAGGTACAGACCGGGCAATCGAACTCATCGAGGGGTCCGACTGGAGGGACGACCCGGTATTTCTGGTGGACCTCGGGAACAGCAACGAGAGCGTATCAGGCATCATCGCCGGGAGAATCCGCGAAAAGTACAACCGGCCGGTCCTGGTTTTCGCGAACGCGAAGAAAAAAGGCCTGATCAAAGCGTCGGGCCGCTCCATAGAAGCCTGGAACATGTTCGAGGAACTGTCCGCCTGCCGCGACCTGTTCGAGCAGTTCGGCGGCCACGCGATGGCGGCGGGGCTGACGATGAAGCGGGAAAATCTCGGGGAACTCCGCCGGCGCCTGCTGGCACAGTGCCGGCTGACCGAGGACGACCTCACTCCGAAAGTGTGGATCGACTGCGCGATGCCATTCGGGTATATCACGCAGGAACTCGTCAGCCAGCTGGATGTTCTGGAGCCGTTCGGCCGGGGCAACGAAAAGCCGCTGTTCGCGGTCCAGCACTGCAGGGTCTGCAGACTGCAGCGGATCGGGCGCAATCAGGATATGCTGAAGATGATCCTGGAGCAGAACGGAGTCCGCATCGACGCGCTTTACTTCGGAAACGCGGACGATTTTATCGCGTTCCTGAACAGCGAGTACGGCCCGGGCGAGCTGGCGCTGGCATTTCAGGGGAACGGCCGGGGAATGGATATCGCGGTGACCTATTATCCGCAGATCAATGAGTTCCAGGGAAAGAAGAGCCTGCAGATCGTGATCCAGAATTACTGCAGGATCGGGAACTGATCCGGGGAAATCAGACGGATTCCCTCAGTTTCATGGGCATGGCATCCGGCCGGAAAGCGCGGTTTGCCACAGGATGCCCGGCGCGCGCCAGCCCGCGGACAGGACAACCACGGAGCAGGGAGGAATCCGCCTTCCGGCCGCCTGACCGGCGCGCGCCAGCCCGCGGACAGCAGCGCGGGGACGGGGAGGCTCCGGATACCGTACATTTGTTGACATAACAGCAGAAAATCAGTATATTTTAATAATGTCGGAAAGTATCCCTTTCCGACATTTCGGCATTTCTGGGAATGGGAGGAAAAGCGATGCGTATCGGAATCCGGGCTCATGATGTGAAGGCGGACAATTTCGAGGGAATGGTCAGGGAGATCGCTGCAGAGGGCTTTACCTGCTGCCAGCTGGCGGTCCCGAAGGCGGTTCATGAAATCCCGACAGGGATCGTAACCTATACCCCGGGCCTTGCTTCCTGGATGAAGGGCATCTTCGCGCAGAACCATGTCGACGTCGCCGTCCTGGGCTGCTATTACAACCTGGCTGTGCCTGATGAAAAGGAGTACCAGAAAACGCTGGAGGTTTACCGGAGGCACATCGCGTTTGCTTCCTGGCTCGGAGCCGGGATGGTCGGGACCGAGACCGGGGATTACAACGCGGAGTATGTCCCGGATGAGTTTTCCCGCAGCGACGAAGCGCTGGCCATTTTTATCGACCGTCTGCGCCCGGTGGTGGAGACGGCGGAGAAATTCGGCGTAGTCGTGGCCATCGAACCGGTGTGCCGGCATATCGTCTGGAACGCGCAGCGCGCGAGAAAAGTGCTTGACACCATCCATTCCCCGAACCTGCAGCTGATTTTTGACCCGGTCAACCTGCTGGACAGCAGCAATGTCCGCGAATACCAGAAGGTGATCGGCAGCTTCCTGGATCTCTGCGGGATGGATATCATCGCCATTCACGCCAAGGATTTCCGCATGGAAAACGGCATTCTGAAGGAGTGCGCCTGCGGGGAGGGCGTGATGGACTATTCCGTGCTTCTGCCGTTCCTGGCGAAGTACAAACCTTACATTCAGGTTCTTCTGGAGAATACCGCACCGGGCACCGCCGTACCCGCCAGAGAATACCTGGAGGAACAATACAAGAAACTTTGCGGCAGATAACGCTGCCGGATTGGGAGACATACAGCATACTTGTATCTGAAAGCGATTTCAGATCCGCATGAAGGAGGGGACAGGCTATGAGCGAAATGATTTCTTCAAAGGTTCAGCCGCAGCCAGCCGCTGCCGCGCCGGATAGCGCGAAGATGTCCGATCGGAGTGTATCGGTGCAGAGCGGTTTCCCTTCCGACCGTTTCCCCGCGGCGGTGATTCCGTCCGAAGGTTCCCCGGCCCCGGAAACGACGGCGCCGGCGCACGGCTGGAATTCCCCGCAGTCAGGCGCTTCCGTGCAGGAGGAGGCCGCCGCTCAGACGGAGGATGTCAGCCGGCCGGAATCTTCAGCGCCTGATACTGCAGCCGCTCAGAACAGCGCTTCCGCACAGGCAGGGACTGCCGGCGGGGCAGGGCCTTCCGGCCAGAGCGGGGATTCCGCCCGGAAAGAGACTGCAGACCAGACCGGTTTTCCCGCGCAGAAAGAGGATTCTGCGCAGACGGCAGCGCCTGCAGCAGCGAAAATAACTGAAGGCACGGAAGCGGCCGCGAACGATTCAGCATCCCGCAAACAGGCAGGCGCCGATCTTTCGGGGGCGGTATTTCAGAAGAAAATTCCCCACACGCTTTCCTATATGACGCCCAACAATGAGCCCGGCGAGCCGGCCGAGGAGGCCCTCGTGCGCCCGCGCCCGGCTGTCACCGCGCCCGCGGATTTCACGCCGCCGGAAAAGCTGTACCAGCAGCTTCTGGAAAGCGTCAAAAAATACCATCCGTCCAGCGACCTTTCGCTGATCGAGAAGGCTTACCATGTGGCGGACGAATGCCATCGCGGGCAGAAGCGCCGTTCCGGAGAGCCTTACATCATCCATCCGCTGTGCGTGGCAATCATTCTCGCCGAGCTGGAGCTGGATAAGGAAACCATCGCGGCAGGCCTCCTGCATGACGTTATCGAGGACACCGGGATGACGGAGGAACGCCTCACCGAGCTTTTCGGGAATGAAGTCACGTTCCTGGTCGAGGGCGTCACAAAGCTGACCCAGATCTCCTGGAACATGGAGAAAATCGAGATTCAGGCCGAGAACCTGCGCAAGATGTTCCTGGCCATGGCCAAGGACATCCGCGTCATTCTGGTCAAGCTGGCCGACCGCCTGCACAACATGCGCACGGCCCAGTACTGGAAGCCTGAGACGCAGAAACTCAAGGCGAGGGAAACGCTGGAAATCTATTCCCCGATCGCCGGGAGGCTCGGTATCTCCAAAATCAAGACGGAACTGGACGATCTTTCCCTGATGCTCCTCCAGCCGGACGTCTACCGCGACCTGCAGGAAAAACTGTACGCGACGCAGGACGAGCGGGAAAAATTCATCGCCGAGATTATCTCCGAAGTCAGTGAGAAGCTGAAGGAGAACAACATCAAAGCGGATATTTCCGGCCGCGTCAAGCATATGTTCAGCATCTACCGCAAGATGGTCAACCAGAACAAGACACTGGACCAGATCTACGATATCTTCGCGATCCGCATCATCGTCGACGACGTGAAGGACTGCTACGCCGTGCTCGGCATCATCCATGAGATGTACCACCCGATCTTCAGCCGGTTCAAGGATTACATCGCGATGCCCAAGCCGAATAACTATCAGTCGCTGCACAGCACGCTGATCGCGAAGAACGGACAGCCGTTCGAAATCCAGATCCGCACGTGGGAAATGCACCGCATTGCGGAATACGGTATCGCCGCCCACTGGAAATACAAGGAAAGCGGTTCCGGCGCGCCGACCAAGGGCGATCAGCAGGAACAGGAGAAGATGGCCTGGCTCCGCAATATCCTGGAGTATCAGCAGGGCATCAGCGACAACAAGGAGTTCGTCTCCACGGTCAAAACCGATTTCAACCTGTTCAACGAAACCATCTACTGCTTTACTCCCCAGGGAGACGTCAAAAACCTCCCGGCGGGATCCACGCCGATTGACTTTGCCTACAGCATCCATTCCGCCGTCGGCAACCGGATGGTCGGCGCCAAGGTCAACGGGAAGATGGTCCCGATCACTTATCAGATCCAGAACGGCGACCGGGTGGAAATCATCACGTCCCAGAATTCCAAGGGACCGAGCCGCGACTGGCTCAACTATGTCAAGAGCGCGCAGGCGAAAACCAAGATCAATCAGTGGTTCAAGGCCGAGCGCAAGGAAGACAACATCCTGCGCGGCAAGGAATCCGTGCTGCAGCAGATCCGCGCGAAGGGTTACGACCCGGCGGACCTCGTGAAGGACGAGTACAAGGCAAAAGTCATCGCCAAGTACGGTTTCCGCGACTGGGATTCCGTCCTCGCCGCGGTCGGGCACGGCGGCCTCAAGGAAGGGCAGGTTGTCAACAAACTGATCGACCTCTATCAGGCCGACGCCCGGAAGAAGATCTCCGACGAGGAGGTGCTCCAGGCCGTCAGAGCCGCGTCTCAGCCGGCGGGAGACGCCGCAAGAGCGCAGGACAAGGAAAAACAGAAACAGAAACACAGCGGGAACAGCATCATTGTCAACGGGCTGGGCGACGTCCAGTACCGTTTTGCCCGCTGCTGCTCGCCGGTGCCGGGCGACGAGATCGTCGGCTACATCACCAGAGGCCGCGGCATCACGATTCACCGGACCGACTGCCAGAACATCATTTCGATGCCGGACAGCGAGAAGGTGCGCCTGACTGACGCCGAATGGCAGACGGGAAACCTGGACAGCGGAAAAACCTTCCTCACCGAAATCATCATCTACGCCAACAACCGCACGGGCCTGCTGGCGGATATCTCAAAAATTTTCACCGAGCGCGAGATCGATATCGTCTCCATGAGTTCCCGCAAGGGCAAGCAGGATACGGCAACAATCACCATGTCCTTCAACGTCGACAGCACCGCGAGCCTGGATTACCTGATTTCCAAGCTCACGCAGATTCCGGACGTGCTGGATATCAGGAGAAGCGCCGGCTGAGAGCCCGCCGGAAGCGCGGCGGAACTTTGCGCAAAAAGAGGAAACAGCAAGGGAATGGAACAGCAGCACAAAGAAGAAGTGCAGATTCAGGTTCTGCGTCTCGGGCCGGTGGTCACCAACTGCTATCTGGTGCGGTCCGCGTCGGGATCCGGGTTTATCGTCGACCCCGCGGCGGACAGCGGCCGGATTTCGCGGGAGGCAGCCGCGATGGGACTGAAACCGGAAGCGGTTCTGCTCACGCACGGGCATTATGACCACATCGGGGCCTGCGCGGAGATCGCGCGGATGTATCACATCCCGGTATACGCCGGCGAAAAGGAAACCGAACTCCTGTCCAACGCCGAATGGAACCTCTCGGGAGACTGGTGGGGAACCCCGGTTTATCTGAAGGCGGACCGCACGGTGAAGGACGGGGATCTGCTGACCGTCGGGGACATCGCCGTCAGGGTTCTGGAGACGCCCGGCCACACGAAAGGCTCGGTCAGCTGGTATCTGCCGGATTCCCGCATCCTCTTTTCCGGAGACACCCTTTTTGCGCAGAGCTGCGGCCGCACGGATCTCCCGACAGGGAGCGAATCCGACATGATACGTTCCATTCGCCGCCTGCTGGCGGAACTTCCCGGGGACACGAAAGTATATCCGGGCCACGGAGAGGCAACCGATATTCTTACGGAAAAGAAATACAATCCACTCACTGAACAGCCTTAGCTGCTTTTTCAACGGTTCAGCATTTCAGGAAAAATACAAAGATTCAGAAAGGCAGTTAAGGCTGATACTATGTCACAATACGATAACGAGATCAGAAGAAGGCGCACATTCGCAATCATTTCCCACCCGGACGCCGGAAAAACCACCCTCACCGAAAAGTTTCTTCTTTATGGAGGAGCGATCAATGAGGCCGGATCAGTCAAGGGACGCAAAACTTCAAAACACGCGGTTTCCGACTGGATGGAGATTGAAAAGCAGAGAGGAATTTCCGTCACGTCGTCCGTCCTCCAGTTTGAGTATGAAGGCTACTGCATCAATATCCTGGACACTCCCGGACATCAGGATTTCTCCGAGGATACCTACCGGACCCTGATGGCGGCTGACTCCGCGGTCATGGTCATCGACGGATCAAGGGGTGTGCAGGCGCAGACCATCAAGCTGTTCAAAGTCTGCGTGATGCGGCATATTCCGATATTTACCTTCATCAACAAGCTGGACCGCGACACCCGGGACCCGTTCGAGCTGATGGATGAAATCGAGAACGTTCTCGGAATCCGCACCTGCCCGGTCAACTGGCCGATCGGGTCCGGCAAGAACTTCAAGGGAGTCTACGACCGCGGAACCCGAAAGATCACTACGTTCACGGCGGCGGACGCCGGCATGCACGAGATCGCCAGCCAGGAACTGGACGTCGTGGGTTCCGAGGACAAAATCGGCATCATCCAGTACCAGAAGCTCACCGAGGACATCGAACTGCTGGACGGAGCCGCGGAAGAGTTTGACCAGAAGAGAGTCGACGAAGGCCAGCTCACTCCGGTGTTCTTCGGTTCCGCGCTGACCAACTTCGGCGTGCAGACTTTCCTCGAACATTTCCTGAAGATGACCCTGTCCCCGCTGCCCAGAAATTCCTCGGAAGGCCCCATCAGCCCCTTTGACGACCGGTTCTCCGCGTTTGTGTTCAAAATCCAGGCGAACATGAATAAAAACCACCGCGACAGAATCGCGTTCATGCGCATTGTTTCCGGGAAGTACGAGGCGGGCATGGAAGTGAACCATGTGCGCGAAAACCGCGTGATCCGCCTGGCCCAGTCCACGGAGATGATGGCGGATGAGCGCAGAATCGTCAGGGAAGCGTACGCCGGCGATATCATCGGCGTGTTCGACCCGGGAATTTTCCAGATCGGCGATACAATCTGCAATCCGAAGGAGCACATCGCCTTCGAAGGCATACCGACCTTCGCACCCGAGCATTTCGCGAGGGTACGCCAGGCGGACACGATGAAGCGCAAGCAGTTCGTCAAGGGCATCACGCAGATTGCCCTTGAAGGCGCCATCCAGGTATTCCACGAGTGCAATACCGGCATGGAGGAAATCATCGTCGGCGTCGTCGGCGAGCTGCAGTTCGACGTGCTCAGGTTCCGGCTCAAAAACGAGTACAACGTTGAAATCGCGCTCGAAATCCTGCCGTATGAGTACATCCGGTGGGTGGAAAACTGGCAGACTTTCAATGTGGATGACATCAACGGCACCACCGATATGAAGATCGTCGTCGACAAGCACGGCAGGCCGCTCCTTCTGTTTGAAAACGAGTGGAGCCCGAACATGGTTCTGGAGAGAAACAAGGGGCTGGTGCTTTCGGAGTTCGGCACAGCCATCATGGAGTGATTGATTCCCCCGCAGGCAAAGGAGGCTGAACATGAAATGTCCGTATTGCGGCGCAGAAGATACCAGGGTAACGGATTCGAGGCCGAATGAGGATAACACGGCCGTCAGGCGCCGCCGTGAGTGCGGCGTGTGCGGAAGGCGTTTTACGACCTGGGAGCGGGCCGAGAAATATCCGCTGATGGTGATCAAAAAGGACCAGAGCCGCGAGCCGTACAACCGTGAGAAAATCCGCCAGGGCCTTGTGGCGGCGTGCCACAAGAGGCCGGTTTCGGCGGAGCAGATGGATAAGCTGATCGACGAGGTGGAGTCGGAGATTTTCGCGGACGACGTTCGCGAGGTTCAGAGTTCCCGGATCGGCGAGCTGGTGATGGAAAAGCTGCGCAGCCTGGATCAGGTCGCCTATGTGCGCTTCGCGAGCGTATACCGCTCTTTTACTGACGTGGAAAATTTCGCCAACGAACTTAAAGAACTTCAAAAAGAAAACAGAGCGGAGAAAACCGCCGGCCCGGAGCAGTGACAGCCGGCCGGCAGCAGGAGCAAAGGAGGTAAACCCGGATGTTCAGCCTGTTCCCGGAGGAAGAGTATCCCTCCGCCTACGCGATCGACTATGAAAAGATGGCCGTAAAGGGCATCCGAGGAGTGATTTTCGACATCGACAATACGCTGGTTCCGCACGGGGCGCCGGCGGACGGCAGATCCATCGAGCTGTTCCGCCGTCTGCGCGGAATCGGGATGGCCACATGCCTGCTCAGCAACAACGTAGATTCCAGGGTGCGGCCTTTTGCGGAGGATGTCGGGTCGGATTTCGTCTGCAGCGCGGCAAAGCCGCTGCCCGGGAAATACCGGGAGGCAATGGAGAGAATCGGGACGGACAGGGAACATACGCTTTATGTCGGAGACCAGATATTTACCGATATCCTGGGCGCCAACCTCGCCGGAATCCGTCATACGGCTCTGGTATCGAAAATCAACCGGCATGAGGAGATCCAGATCATTTTAAAGAGGATTCCCGAAAAGCCAATTCTGCTGTTCTTCCGCCTGAAACAGAAAATACTCGGGCAGAAAGAGAAAAAGGGAAAGCAGGGCAAAAAAGACTGACAGAGCGGTCCGCGGGACGCGGGAGAAACAGGCGCGGCAGGAAATTTTGTCCAGAAGATGCGGAGCGGTCCGCGGGCGCAGACTCTTCGTCTCCGCCGCGCAGCGGCAGCTCCGGGGAGCGGCCGCGGGATACGGATACAAACCGCGGGAACGGCATGACAGACAGGCCGGTGCTGGGCCGGAACAGAGGAGGACAGAGTGCCATGGATAACAGTGTTGTTCTGATCGGTTTCATGGGAGCCGGAAAAACCACGGTGGGACGCCTGGTCTCAGAACACACTTCGGTGCCTTTTACAGATCTGGACGAATATATCGAAGCGGAACAGGGCTGTACCGTCTCTGAGATTTTTGAACGCCATGGAGAAGATTATTTCAGGGTGCTGGAAACCGAGGCCCTGCAGAAGATTTCATCCGACGGCAGACCGCATGTGCTGGCCTGCGGAGGCGGGACGCCCCTGAGAGAAGAAAACCGGCGGATCATGAAGCGCATCGGCCTGGTCGTCTGGCTGCAGGTAGAACCGGAGACGGTAGCGGTGCGCCTGAAAGACGATACGACGCGGCCGCTCCTGGTATGCCCGGACCCGGTCAAAAAAATCAGCACCCTGCTCAGCGAGAGAGAACAGAAGTACCGGGCGGCCTGCGACATCGAGTTTCCGGTCGACAGCCTCACGCCGGAGAAGACGGCCGGGATCATCGAAATTTTGCTGTCAGAGGGCGGCGGAAGCGGCAGCTGAGCCTGAATCTGCAAAAAAACGTTGCAAATCTGGTCAAATGGAAATATAATACTAAGGTAATCCAATCAGGGAGGAGATACTATGATTTCAGCAGGAGATTTCAAGAACGGCAAGACAATCGACATCGACGGCACCGTTTATCAGATTGTAGAATTTCAGCATGTAAAGCCCGGAAAAGGCGCAGCTTTCGTCAGAACCAAGCTTAAGGATATCAAGAACGGCGGCGTGATTGAAAGAACCTTCCGCCCGACCGAAAAATTCCCCGAAGCCCGCATCGACCGCAAGTCCATGCAGTACCTTTACAAGGACGGCGATCTTTACTACTTCATGGACAACGATACCTACGAGCAGGTTGCCCTTTCCTCTGATCTGATCGGCGATACCTTGAAGTTCGTCAAAGAGAACGAGATGTGCACCATCAACTCCTACAACGGCGAGGCTTTCGCGGTTGATCCGCCTCTGTTTGTAGAGCTTGAGATCACCAGCACCGAGCCTGGCGTCCGCGGCAATACCGCTACCGGCGCTACCAAGCCGGCCGTTGTCGAGACCGGCGCTACCGTCACCGTTCCGCTGTTCATCAACACCGGCGACAAGATCAAGATCGATACCAGAACCGGCGAGTATCTCTCCAGAGCGTAAGTTCGGGAAATCAGCCAGAGCTCCTGTTATGCGGCAGTGGTTTCCGGACATCATCCGGCCTGTGTCTGCCGATACCGGGAAAACAGTTTTTATCAGATTATCGCAGGACTATCCGGTTTCCCGCCAGGGGAACCGGAAGAATCCTGTTTATCAGCGCTCATAGCTCAGTGGATAGAGCACCAGATTCCGAATCTGGGTGCCGGAGGTTCGAGTCCTCTTGGGCGCATTTCTCTCATCTGTGCCCTTCGTTTCAGCCGGAATGCGAAGGGGGAACAAATTGAATTACCGCGAATTTATTGCCGCCGTCAGAAAGGAGCTAATGAAGCGTCTTCCTGACGGTGTTTCTGTCCATGT
This sequence comes from Lachnospiraceae bacterium, assembly GCA_050944455.1. Lineage (GTDB taxonomy): Bacteria > Bacillota > Clostridia > Lachnospirales > Lachnospiraceae > Anthropogastromicrobium. The sequence continues at coordinate 35,350 of JBMNRC010000017.1, read as the reverse complement.
CCTGAATGTCTCCAAAAACAATGGCGTCACCATGAAGGCTCTGGCGGTGCGCCGGGGAGAGGAGAACCTCTGCCCGATGATCAGCCTGGAACCCTGCTACCAGATGGCGGTTTCAGGCCGTCCGCTGGACGGGATAGTCGATGAAATCATCAGCCTCGCGTCGCTCAGGCCCTCACGCGCGGTCAGCAGCCGGATCTTCTTTGATTTCACGGAAGCTTCGGAAAGGATCGCCTACCGCCTGGTGAGCACCGCAGCCAATGCGGATCTGCTGAAACAGGTACCGCACCGGGAATTTCTTGATTTCTCGCTGATCTATTATCTCTCCATAGCTTTTGACGGAAGCCGCCGGGGAAGCTGCGTAATCTGCAATCAGCATCTGAAAGGATGGGGAGTGACCGAATCCCAGCTTTACCGGGCGGCGGCTTCCAACACGCCAAAGATGCTTCCGCCTGTCAGCATTCCGATTGAAAAGGTTCTTTCTTCGGCTATTATCGGTTCAGAGCAGAAGACGGATGCGGCCGCAGGGCTCACGGTGCTTACCAACCGCGACAACCTGTACGGCGACGCCGTCGTCCTCTATCCCGGTTTTCTGCGGAACACCGCGCGGCTGTTCGGATGCGATCTTTTTCTGCTTCCCAGCAGTGTCCATGAGTTTCTGGCGCTGCCTGTCACAGCCGGCATTTCCGGCGCGGAATGCCGCAGGATCGTCATTTCTGTCAACCGCACCGCGGTGGAAGAGGAGGATGTGCTGTCCGACCATGTGTACCGGTATGTGCGGGACCTGGACCGGATGGTGACGGATCAGTGACAGAAGAGCAGCAGGGAGTGCGCAATCCTGCCCGTTCCCGGAGCCTGACCGACCGCCGCCCGGTGCTGGCCGGCACAATAACGCTGTTTCCGTGTAAAGATGGCCCCGGACCTGTTTCTGAAAAACAGGCCCGGGGCCGCGCTTTTATTTCGGAACCTCGCAATTCGTGATCTGATGAACAGCAGTACTTCAGCGGCTTTCAGCTGTTTTCCGGTGTTTCAGGATTCGTTTTTGTCAGGGATTCCATTTTCTGCTGTCTGCGGTAGGCGGCAGGGGAAACTCCGAAACGGCGCTTGAAAGAGCGATTAAAGTAGGTCTGGCTGGAGAATCCCGCCCGGTCGACAATCTGCCCGACCCTGAGGCTGGAGTTGACAAGCAGATCCGCCGCGTATTCCAGGCGGGCTTTAACGAGGTAATCGCTGAAATAGGGATCCTGTCTGCTGATGGAACAGGGTGCCGAGATAAGAGGGAGAAACGTTCAGTTTCGCCGCGATGGTCTTCAGGGAGATATCTTTATCGGAAAAAGATTTCAGCGAATCGATCACCGCGTCGACAACCGGATAGGTCCGCTGCCTGACAGCTCCGGCGCTCTCGCTGGCCTGTAGAAAACGTTCAGTGAATGTGTAATTCTCTTCAGGGTGTTCCGGCGGAAACGAGGAGAGCAGCGCCGCCAGCTCCGGATGCCTGCCGATGGGGTTCTCCTCCTTGCCGGAGAGGCGGCTGACCGCCGCGGAAAGCACATCGCAGGCACACAGCTGAGGATCAGATGAGGCAAAGAGCTGTTTCACGGCCGGAGATCTGAAGGCTTTCGTGCAGGGCACTGCATCCGGAAAGAGCCGTCTGACTGATTCGTAAGGTTCCGGGAGATCGTCCCTGAAAAAGCACGGCAGTCTGCTGCCTGAAAGAAAAGACATCTCCCTGGCGTCCCGAAAGCTCTGGGTCGCCTGCGAAAAGCTGCTGACGAGGCGGCCCGCGCTGACAAAAATTTTCAGCCCGTTTGCCTCCGCGTCCTTCTGTGTGCTGAGGATCATTTCCCTGATGCTGTGCGTTTCGGACTCGGTCCGGGAGAAGACGCCGACCAGCCGGGAAGGGGTTTCAAAGTAGAAGTTGGCCATATAATGCCCGAGGATGTGTTTCATCAGCAGTGTGAAGAACATCGAGATCATCAGCTCACCGCCGTCCGGGCAGATGAATATGCACACCATATAGTCCGGGGCGTCGAGATTGATCCCGAGGATTTTTGCTTTGGATGTGAGCGTGGAAATCCCCAGTGCCCCGGTCAGCCACTGCTCCGTAAAAGTACTGCGAAACGTCATTGCAGACTGTCCGTACAGGGTCTCGAGCTGTTCCCGCTCCTTCAGGTGGCTGATGATCTGGCTCACGCAGTCAGAGAGTTCATCGGGGTCGAGCGGCTTGAGCAGATAATCCTCAGCTCCGTAGCGGAGCGCCTGTTTGGTATACTCAAAGTTGTCGTAAGCGCTGAGCACGACGGCGTTGATCGAGGGCTTGATCTGCCTGGCCTTTCGGATAAGCTCAAGACCGCTCATTCCCGGCATGGAAACATCCGTGATCAGGATCTGCACCGGGTGCGCTTCGATGTACTCCAGCGCTTCCGCCGGATCTGTAGACGCAAGGCTGATTTCCACGTCATATCCATCCCAGTCGATAGATTTCCGTAAGCCGTCCAGGATAAATTTTTCGTCGTCAACAATCACTGCCTGATACATGGTCATCTCTCCAGTCTGATTTTGGATTTCACCCGAAGCGGTACTTCTGGTGAACGAGTTTTTCAGCTGTCACATTATCTCACCTGTCCGTTCCCGGATTTGTCCCGCCGAGACGCTGGTCTGTCCCGCCGGAATCGGACTCACCTGTCCGTTCCCGGATCTGTCCCGCCGGGACGCTGGTCTGTCCCGCCGGGATCGGACTCACCCGTCTGTTCCCGGATCTGCTTCTGTGTGAGAGCAGGGAAGATCAGCTCAACCCGGAATGATACATCTTCTCCTTCTACATGCCCGGATACCCGCACCGAGCAGTCATTCTGGAACACGAGCCGCAGCCTCCGGCTGACATTGACCATCGCGAATCCTTTTGTGCCTGTCTGCGTATAAATCGTTTCGCCGAGCTTTTTGTTCAGGTCTCTGATGGTATCTTCAGAGATGGGAAGACCGTTATTCGACAGGGTAATCCGGATATAATTTTTCTGATCCCGGGAGAACAGCTCCGCGGCGAGTTCGAAGAAGTTATCGTCTGAAGCGCGGTCCAAACCGTGCGTGAAGAAATTTTCGATCAGGGGCTGCAGGGTGTTTTTCGGAATCGCGCAGATCCTCACGTCATCGTCCGCCTCGAAATCATAATCGAAGTTGCTGAAGCGGTAGCTGTAGAGCCTCATCAGGTTTTCACAGAATTCCAGTTCTTCCTCGATGGTGACGAACATTTCAGCGGATGTTTGGGAACGGAAAATCTTGGACAGCAGCAGCGTCATGTCGGCCGCTTCCTGCGTCCGTCCGCTCAGGATCTGGTCCCGGATGGTTTCCAGGGTGTTATACAGAAAGTGAGGGTTGATGCTCGTCTGCAGGGCGTACAGTTCGCTCTTTTTCTGCTCCAGCTGATAAACGTAGGTTTTTTCCATACTGTCCTGGATCATACTGCACATGGAATTGAACTTGTCGATGATCTGGGTGAATTCGTTCTGTCCTGACGGCCGGGGAATCCGGCTGGTGAGATTGTCCACGCTGAATTTTTCCATGTTGTCGAGGATATACCGGATATTCCTGAGGGAAGTCCGGTAATAGGTGTAGTAGAGAACAAGCGCCAGAACCGTCATGCTCGCGGTGAGGATCATCGAAGCGTAGGCGACCGGGGAGACGGCCAGGCTGCTTTTCGGAACTGCGTAGGATACCTGAAACTGGCTGAGCGTGTCTTCACGCAGGCCGGTGAAGCAGCGCTCGACCGTCAGGCTGATTAAAGGATTTGAGGAATAGACGATTTGCCCGTTTCTGTCCCGGATGACGAAACTGCTGTCCGTGCTGACGTCAAAGCCGGAAAGAGTGCTGTCGAACTCCCTGCCGGAGTACAGCGGGATCAGATAGCCGCAGAAATCGTTCGGCGTGGTGAATATGGAAGCCGCGATTCCCTCGTAATTGCCGCTCTCAGCATCTTCGGCCTGAAAAGCCGAGAGCAGCATGGCGCATTCTTCGGGAGAGAGGGAAACCCGCTGGAACGGGGAGAGACTGTCAATGCCGGAAATTTCCCCGGATGCGGGAACCAGAACGGAGTGTCCTTCCTCAAAGTAATACGCGTTTCCGGTTTCCGGCGAATAAAGAACGAAGCGGGAGAGATAACGGTCTTCTTCCGCAAGGCCGGAGAGAAGATCCACGCATCCGCTGCGAACGCTGCTTGAGATATCATCGTAGGACTCGGCGTTCAGACAGATACATAGGTCCGGATCGCACCGGTTTTCCACCAGGATATTTTTCGTCAGCAGATGGAATCGCAGAAGACGCTCATTGTATTTATCGCTGAGAGCGGTGACGGCGATCTCATACTGGCTGCGGAAACGGGATTCCTCGTATTGCCGGTAAATATGGAAAATGACAACTGCGGCGCCTGCCGCGAAGCCGGTCAGGACCACGGAGAGCACAAGCAGCATCCTGGAAAAATAGCTGTAGTGCTTCTCTTTCCGGTTATGTACCTTCGTTCCTTTCTTCATGGATCCTTCCTTTGTCAGATTCAGGTTCTGCCTCTGCCGGCAGGATTGCCACGGCACAGCCGGACGCAGATACAGTCCCGTGCCCAGTTTGTACTTCAGGATTTTCACCGTGTTTCGGATTTCTTTCATCCCTATTATAATCCAGAAAGACTCTCGGATGGAACAATTGCCACAAAGCCGGACGAAATGTTTCGATAATTTGTGCTGATTTCTGGAATTTCTTCAATTACCTGCAGATATCCGGCAAACTATAATAAAATCAGCCGCAAAAAGTACAAAAACTGGTCATAAGTACAACGGAAACGTGCCGTATTGATTCAACCCGGCGCTGCTGGGTGATTGTGCGTTCCCGGGTACACAGATCTGCTGCAGAGGGGTACCTGTTATGAACAAGAAAACCGCATCAGGCAGGAACAGAAGATCGACACGGGAAAAAGCGGGTTTCCGGCTGTTTCTGCTGTCGCTTCCATTCCTGGCTGGAACATTCATCTTCGCTTACTTTCCGCTTACCGGATGGATTTATTCTTTTTACAATTTTAAACCGGGCAGAAGCCTGGCCGACTGTGAATTCGTCGGAATGAAATGGTTCATCGCGCCGTTCAACAACCCGGTTCTTCGTTCTCAGTTCTTCAGAGTGATGAAGAACACCATCTGCATCAACCTGCTGTACATGGCGTCGATGATTCTTCCGCTGATCTTCGCGATGTTCCTGATGGAAATTCACACCGGCTGGTATCGGAAAGTTGTCCAGACGCTCACCACCATCCCGAATTTTATCAGCTGGGTCCTGGTGTACGCGGCGTTTTTCTCCATGCTCTCCACAGACGGGCTGCTCAACAGCCTGCTTCTGAAGGCCGGGCTGGAGACGACTCCGGTCAATTTCCTGATCGACTCGCACCATATGTGGCTGAAAATGCTGGGGCTGCATCTGTGGAAAGGCCTCGGCTGGAACGCTATCATTTACATTTCAGCCATCACCTCGATTGACTCTGAGATCTATGAGGCCGCGGCTATCGACGGAGCCGGACGGTTCCAGCGGATGCGCTATATCACGGCGCCGAACCTGATGCCGACTTACTGTGTGCTGCTGGTTCTTCAGATCGGGAATTTCATCAACAACGGAATTGACCAGTATCTCGTCTTCTCCAATGCGATGAACCAGGATTACATCGAAGTGCTGGATCTGTATGTTTACCGCTACGGCCTGCAGCAGGGAAACATTTCATACGCGACGGCGGTCGGCATGTGGAAATCCCTGATCAGCGTCATTCTGGTTATGCTGGCAAACGGAATTTCGAAAAAAATCCGGGGATCAGCAATCTTCTGAAACATAGATTTTATTCAGAGAAGACAGGGGGCAGATATGACAAAACAGAACAGGAGAACCAGAAGGCGGGAGACAGAGTCCCACATGGTGGTTCACAGGACTGCCAGGGATTATCTCATCGACGCGATTATTTACATTATTTTCGGTATTTTCACGCTGATGTGTATTTTCCCCTTCTATTACATTTTCATCAACACGATCAGTGACAACTCGCTGGTTACTTCCGGGCAGATCAACTGGTTCCCGCGAGGAATCCATTTCGACAATTATAAAAACGTCCTGACGCTGAAAGAACTTCCTGGCGCTACTTTTATCTCGGTAGCGAGGACAGTGCTCAGCACGCTGTTCACTCTTCTGTGCGCCGCGTTCCCGGCTTACTGTTTTACGAGGGCGGAGTACTGGCACAGAACCTTCTTTTACCGTTTCATGGTCATCACGATGTATTTCAGCGCCGGCGTGATTCCGCTGTTCATGACCTACAAATGGATCGGCATCTACGACACTTTCTGGGTGTACGTTCTGCCGTGCTGCGTGACTCCGTTCAACATGATCCTGATCAAGACCTATATCGAATCCCTGCCGGCTTCTCTGGAGGAATCCGCGGAGATCGACGGAGCGGGGTATCTCGTCCGCTTTTCGAGAATCGTAATGCCGCTGTGCAAGCCTATTCTTGCCACCGTGACAGTATTTTCGGCCGTCGGGCAGTGGAACAGCTGGATGGACACCGTGCTCTACACGAAGGACAAGAGCCTGCAGACGCTGCAGTATGTTCTTTACCGGTATCTCACCGAAACCAATATGCTGGCTTCGCTGGTCCGCGAAAACCCGGATATGATGTCCACGATGGATCCGAGCTCAATGCTGTCGCCGCTGACCATCAAGTAAACGATCTGCATTATCACGATTGTCCCGATTCTTCTGGTATATCCGTTCTTTCAGCGCTATTTCGTCAAGGGAATGATGATCGGCGCGGTGAAGGGATAAGCGCACCTGCCGCTCCCTTGCGGGCGGTTAACTATATCACACAAAGAGGGTTAAAGGAGGAAGTTTTATGAAGAAGAAAGCAATGTCAGTCCTGCTCTCGGCAGCAGTGACAGTGACGGCTGTGGCCTGCGGAAGCGGTATGGCGTTCGCGGATGAGGGAAGCGATGAAGAGGTCACCCTCACCGCGTTTGTCATGCAGTCCGCCTCCACCGAGTCCGGCATCTGGCAGGGCTGGGGCGCCCAGAAACTTTACGATGATCTGAAGATCAAGATCGATTTCGCGCCTACCGCGGAAGCAGAGACGTCACTGCAGCAGTATCTGGTCGGCGGAGATCTTCCGGATCTCGTCGGGTTCAAAGGCCTGGATCCCGGAGAACTGGCCATGGACGCGGATATGCTGCTTCCGCTGGATGAGTACCAGGATCAGCTGCCGAATATCTTTACGAATGACACTTATGCGGACGCGATTCAGTATTCAGAGGATAACACCAGCAACGGCACAGGCCATCTGTATCTGATGCCCACGTCGATCGGACCTACCGGCTACAATTCCTACAACTGGATTCCGCTGCTTCAGTGGGATGCCTACAAACAGGCGGGAAGCCCCGAAGTCAGCACCCTGGAAGATTACCTCGATGTTGTGGAGAAAATGGTGGAAGTGAAGCCGACCACCGAGACCGGAGACAAGGTTTACGGATTCTCGCTGTTCTCCGACTGGGATACGGTATCCGCCAGCCAGGTCGCAACCCTTTCCTTTATGTACGGCATTGATACTGAGTATGTCTCCGGACTGATGGAAACCAATGTCGAGACAAAGGAAATCAACTCGCTTCTCGATGACAACAGCTTCTACAAGAGAGCCCTGAAGTTCTATTACGAGGCAAACCAGAGAGGACTCCTGGATCCGGATTCCATGTCGCAGACATACGCCGACGTCGACCAGAAACTCAGCGCCGGCCGCACGATGTTTACCTGGTTCTCCTGGATGACGGGCACTTACAATTCCACTCACCAGGATGACGATAATCCGGACGGCTACGCCAGTGTCGTCGCCAAGGATATGAAACTGTACGTAGCGCCTGACCAGACTATCGGAAGAAACTGGTATTTCTCGATCGCCAAAGACTGCTCCAATCTTGATGCCGCCCTGAAGCTTCTCAACTGGATGTATGATCCGGATGTGATGTGGTACCTGATGAACGGTCCGCAGGGAGTCACCTGGGATTATGATGAAGACGGGAATCCGACTGTCATCAACGAGGAGATCGTTGAAAACAACACCGAACCTCTGATGCCGGAGGAGATCGGCGGCGGCGCTCTCCGCGACGGTGTCTACGCGTTCAATACTATGGGCCTCCGCGGAACGACTATCATGGAAGATTACAATAATTATCCGCTTTCCTACTATAACTGGGACAGCTGGCGCAACCGCAATCCTTCGAAGCTTAAGCTTGAAGTCAACGCTTACCTCGGCGATGGTGTTACGTGTCTGGCTGATTACGTGGAGCCGAACGGCATGTCCGCGAAATCAACGATTGCCGTCAACATGATTCCGGTACCGGACGACGACCTTCAGCTTGTGATCACCCAGATCGGCGAGATTGTCAAGAAATACTCGTGGCAGATGGTTTACGCTTCGAACGAGGAGGAATTCGAGTCTATCTGGAGCCAGATGCAGTCTGAAGCCAAAGAACTCGGCCTCGATGACGTGACGGAGTACTACACCACCGAGTGGGAGAAAGCCTGCGAGCTTGCGGAAAAGTACAGCGGATAATGGTGCGGATATAAATTCTCTGTAGGTAAGCATAAGGGATCCGCTTTCCCTTTTGTGCTGACAGCAGTAGAATAGATTCCGGTATTGACAGGCCGGGCTGACGGGAACACACAGGAATCCCGGCAGTCCGGTCTGCCTCTGCCTTCTCGGCGGCAGCCGCACCCGGCGGAATCCGCCTGCTTCAGAGCCTGGAAACAGCTGTCTTAAACTGACACCAATGTAAAAAACAGCTGTTCTTTCCCGGATCCGGAAAGGTACAGCTGGTACAGATGCCTGAATCTGGACCGTCACATCAGGAGGTATCGCATGAAAAACATTGAAGAACTGAAACAGGAACTGCTCCGCCGCAAACTTCCGGCGGTCTGGCCGGCGGAGATCCCGGCGGGTGCCGCCTCCGCTGAAGCGGTGCGGAAGAGAAACCTGGAAATTCTGCGCCATTCGCTGATCGGGGAAACGCCGGAGGGCCTGACCGGCCATACGGAGATTGAGAGCCGTGAGGAGGACGCGTGCGGCGGCAAGGGATTCCGGCTGTGCATGCGGACGGACATCTCGGCCGGAACGGAAAAAGGAACGGTTTCGTTCCACTGGACGCTGCAGATTCCCTATGGATCGGAACCGCTTCCGGTGTTCCTGCGCTATACTTTCACACAGCCGGAGTACGGAGGAATTTCCGAACTGATTCTGGACCGCGGCTACGCGATCGCGGACGTGCCGTATCAGGAAATCGTGCCGGACACCTACGACAATTTTTCCGGAGGTCTGGCCGCTCTCTGTCCGCGGGACCCGGAAACGGGATGGGGCAAAGTCGGCATGTGGGCGTATGCCGGGAGCATCGTGATAGACGCGCTGGAGACCGTGCCGGAAATTGACGCAAAGAGAATTGCCGTGATCGGGCATTCGAGACTCGGCAAAACGGCTCTGTGGGCCGGCGCGTCCGACGGGCGCTATTCCCTCGTCTGCTCCATTCAGTCAGGATGCGGCGGAGCGGCTCTTTTCCGGGGCAAAAAAGGCGAGCGCATCAGCGATCTCGGCCGCCCTATCGTCACAAGCCTCTGGTACTGCGGAAATCTGTACCGGTATGCCGGGAGAGAAGAGGAACTGCCTTTTGACCAGCATTTCCTGATCGGAGCCGCCGCGCCTCGGCGGGTCTACGTATCGAGCGCGATCCGTGATGACTGGTCTGATCCGGAGAGCGAACTGCTCGGCGCGATGGCGGCTTCGGAAGTGTATGAAAAGCTCGGGCTGCCGGGACTTGTCCTTCCCGAGAGCGGGGAAATCCAACTGGATACCGGCTATCATGACGGGTACATCGGCTATCACGTGCGCACGGGGACGCATTATTTCAGCTGGAAAGACTGGCAGCTGGTCATGGATTACAGAGACCGGCACGGCTGCTGACGCCTGTTCCCGGGCGGGCAATGAGTCTTGCGCGCAGAGACGGAAACCGCATTGGAAAAGTATGGAAACAGTGATCCGCACAGCAATGGCGCCGGCACAGGAATGATACCCGCGCAGGATAAATCTTTGAATTTCTGAAACACCCCCTGCAGTCTGGCGGCAGACTTGCAGAGGGTGTTTTCCGCTGGGATTTTCTTATTTTGCTTTGCCGCGCGGGCATAATCATTGCTGCCCACGGTTCGGATGAACCGGATTCAGGCCGGGATACAGGCGCAACTTCGGCGTGAAACCGACACGCTTCCGGCGATACTTGCAAAAAATCTGTGTATGGTATAAAGTGTATTTTACCTGTTCTATGCGGTAATGTATAGAGTCTGCCGGGCAGGAAACCAGCCCGGAAAGCGGCCTCCGGCCGTACAGGAGAGTGAGTATGGATAGGGAACGAACGGATACTTCCAGCCAGGTTTCGGGAACGCAGGTTTCAGGAACGACAAGGCTGACCGCGCTTCTCGGAAGCCCGGTCGCGCACAGCCTTTCCCCGCTGCTGCAGAACGAAGCCTTCAGGCTTGTGGGGATCGACTGCCGTTACTTTTGCTTTGATATCGATGAGGAGCGCCTTCCCGGCGCTGTGGACGCGCTGATCTGCCTGCAGGCGGCCGGCTGGAACTGCACCATGCCGGACAAGTACGCGATGGCAAAGCTCTGCGACGAGCTGGATCCCGAGGCGGCCTTCATGCAGTCCGTGAATACCGTCAAAAACGTGGACGGGTATCTGATCGGGTACAGCACGGACGGAGCCGGTTTTGTGAGAGAACTGGCCAGCGTCGGGACGTCGCCCGCGGGGAAGAAAATCACCCTTCTCGGGGCAGGCGGCGCCGCCAGAGCGATTCTGACCCGTTCCGCCCTGGAAGGCGCGGAGGCCATCCGCGTGTTCAACCGGAGGGGGGAACATTTCACCCAGACAGAGGAGCTGGCCGGGAGGCTGGCCGAAAAATCCCACTGCCGGATCACCCTGTCCGACTACAGCAGCATGCAGGCGCTGAAGGACAGCATCGCGGAGAGCGATATCCTGGTCAACGCGACAAGCGTGGGGATGGGCAGGGCTTCGGAAGAATGCCTGATTCCCGACGCCGGGTATTTCCATCCCGGGCTGACGGTCGCGGATATTATCTACAGCCCGCTGCGGACGAAGCTGCTGCGCATGGCTTCCGAAGCCGGCTGCGCAGCCTGCAACGGAGTCAGCATGCTGGTAGGCCAGGGAGCGGAATCCTTCAGAATCTGGACAGGAAAAGAAATGCCGGTGGAACAGGTGACGAAAGTGCTGGAAAAGGAAATCCGCCGGAGAATGCAGCAATAACGAAAGAATGCCCGCGCGCCGCGCCGGCAGAATCATCAAACCGAAACCCGGTAACGGACGGAAAGCAGGCAGTTTCACGCTTTCCGCCGCTTTCAGGAGGCTGAAATGGCATCATCACGCAGAAAGAGGAGAAAGAACAGAAGGCCTTCACCGCTGCCCTATGTTATCATCATTGTTGTGGCAGTTGTGCTGGTACTTGCCATACTGTTCATCTCGACCCGCCCCCACATTGACGGGGAGGACGTGTCGGTCGTCGAGCTCACCCACACGACGCAGGACACCGATGAAACCGAAGAAGAAAGGGTGCAGCAGGACAGCAATCCCGAAATCACCGCTCTCATGGAGCGTCTGCTCAACGCGATCAGGGACGGCGATATCGATACGCTCAATGACATCATTGTGCGGGATACCGAGCTCGACGCTGACAGCATCACCGCTGAGGCCAGATATATCGAGGGATTTGACAACATTTCGTGCTACACCATCGACGGACTGGTGGATGGCACCTACATCGTATACCTCTACTATGAGGAGCGGTATCTCAACATCGGAACCGCAGTTCCCGATCTTCACCGCTACTACGTGTGCACCAACGACGACGGCACGCTGTATATTGATATGCGGGAACACGACGGCGAGGTGGACGCCTACATGGAAGAGGTCTCCCAGTGGCCTGAAATCCAGGCGCTGGTGTCCGACGTCAACACGAAACTCCAGGACGCGGTGAATTCGGACGCGGCACTGGCTGATTTTATCACCAGGCTGCAGAACGGAACGCTGACGGAAGAGTTGACAGAAGCGGAGACCGCGGAATAAATCAGGCACAGAATAATCACGGAGATGGAAGAGCAATGAATAATTCGGAAAATATGAAGAAGATCTGGCAGGCGATTGACAATGTCAAAACCGTCATCAAAGGCAAGGACGAGAGCCTCGAAAAATGCATGTGCGTGCTTCTCGCCGGCGGACATATCCTGATGGAAGATATTCCCGGCGTCGGAAAAACCACGCTAGCCCTGGCTTTCTCGAAAGCGCTGTCGCTGAAGCAGAAGAGAATGCAGTTCACGCCTGACGTCCTGCCGTCCGATGTCACCGGATACCATATTCTCCAGAAGGAAACGGGAAAGTACGTCTATTATCCGGGCGCCGTCATGTGCAACCTGTTCCTCGCCGACGAGATCAACCGTACTTCGCCCAAGACGCAGTCAGCGCTGCTGGAAGTCATGGAAGAGGGCACCGTCACCATTGACGCCGTGCGCCGTGAGGTTCCGCAGCCGTTCATGGTCATCGCGACGGAGAACCCGACCGGCTCCTCCGGGACGCAGATGCTGCCGGAGTCCCAGATGGACCGCTTTATGATCCGCATGTCCATCGGCTATCCGAAACCTGAGGATGAAATCTCCATGCTCAAGAGCAAGAAGGAGATGTCCGTCGACGACATCCAGCCGACCCTGACCGTGGATGAGATCCTGGAGATGAAAAAGGAAGTCGAACAGGTCTACATGCACGATCTCGTGTACCAGTACCTGGTCAACCTTGTCAACGCGACGAGACACCACCAGCTGCTGGCGCTCGGCGTCAGTCCGAGAGGCACCATCGCCCTGGCCCGCATGGCCAGCGCCCATGCTTACATGAGCGGCCGCGACTACGTGATTCCGGATGATATTTCCGCGGTCTTCCAGGATGTCTGCCAGCACCGGATCATCCTGAACACCAAGGCGAGAGTCGGAAACGTCACGGCTGAGGAAATCCTTGACCAGATCCTCGCGGCAATCGAAAAACCGAAGGCAAAGAAAGGCTGATATGGCGGGAAGAAAAGCGGTTTACCTTCTGCTGACCGCCATCACGGCCTATATCGGGCTGATGTACGACGGTCCGGTTCCGGGAATTCTCCTCGGCTTTGAAATCCTCCTCTGGTTCCTTCTGTTCGCCTCGACATTTTATCTTCGAAAGAATATTTCCCTGACGACGGATCCCGCCTCGGACGGCGTCGTCGAATCGGGCGAAAAGGCGAAACAGATGATCCGCTTCCACAATAAAGGACGCCTGCCGGTGACATCCGCCGATCTTGTAATCACGGTGCGCAACCGTCTGGACGACGTGGAGGAGGAGTACGAGATGAATATCCGCTGCGCGGCGGGTTCGTCCGTGAGGGTTCCTTTCACTTTTTCCTCGACTTACTGCGGCGTTGTCCGCATGGTGGTTGAGGAGGCGAGAATCCACGATTACCTGAGCCTCTTCACGCGCAGAAAAAAACTCAGGTTTGTGCGGGATACGGTGATTATGCCGCATCTGTACGAGCTGCAGACGGTGATCACCGAGGACAGCGCCGCCTGGGACGAGGATTCCGACGAGTTTGACAAGCATCATCCGGGCGACGATCCGTCGGAGATTTTCCAGATGAGAGAGTACCGTCAGGGAGATAAAATGTCCCGCGTCAACTGGAAAATGAGCGCCCGACTGGACACCATTGTTGTCAAGGACCTCTCCCGGCCGATCAGCAACTCCGTCGCGCTGTTTCTGGACCTGCGCTACCGCAGTATCGACGAGGCGCAGTCCGTTTTTGAGCTGTGCTACTCCCTCTCCATGTCCCTGCTGGACAAGGAATGCCATCACCGCATCATCTGGTGCCGCGACGCGTCCACCCTTCGCTTTGAGGAGGCGGTGATCCGCACCGGCGACGATCTCACCGAGGCGATGGCGAAGCTGCTGACGCACGGACACAGGCAGCCGATTCTCGGTTGGACCGAGTACACGCAGGATCATCCGAAACTTCCGTTCCGCCGGGTTCTCTGCATTACCTCCATGGACCCGGAGAAAGATATGCTCGAGTTCCTGGATCAGGACAGCAGGCTGGTCAAATCCGTGCTGACCATTGACAACGTCAAAGATCTGATCGAAATCTGAGTAAGATGATTCCGGAAAGAACGATCTGGAGATAAAAGATTGAATAAAAACGAAAATACTGAAGAGAAAGGCATACTGGTCGAAACCGTCGTGACGGCGGATACCAGGCAGGACACCGGCGGGACGGGGATTCTCCTGTACCAGGTGCTGCGCATCGTCTTCCTTCTGCTCACGGCGGCCGGTTTTTCGTGTTCGCTTTTCGTGCCGCTTTCGGTGCCGGTGGCAGCTGCCGGGATCGCGGTGACAGGAGCGGCGATAAGCCTGGTCTACGCCGCGCTGTACCTGCTGATGCCCAGACAGAGAAATATCATCACAGCGGCGCTGCTGGCGCTTCTTGCCGTCACCGCCGTGATATTCCGGCGTCAGCTGGCCCTGGGCCTCGAGAACCTCTACAATCTGTACGCGACGCTGATCAACGGCTACTACGGGTCGCATGTCTCGCTGGCGGCGATCGACTCCGTCGGCACAGGCCTGCAGATGTTCAGCATCGTGTGGATTCTCGCCCTCTGCATGATTCCGCTCACGCTGTGCTGCATCGTCTGGCTCAACGCCATGCCGGCGGCGGTGATGATGGCGGTTCCGATCGCAATGTATCTCGCGGTGGGAGAAGTCCCGCCGCTCGCCTGGATGCTGTGCATGCTGGCGGGACTGGTGGGAATGTTCTTCCTGCAGTTCACGAAAATCCGCGATCCGTACCGTGCCAACGTCGTGCTGGTGCAGATGGGAACGAAAGCGCTCACCAGGCTCCGCTCACAGACAGCGGCCATTGCCGCCGCCGTCGTCCTCGCGGTTTCCCTCGCGGCGGGACTGGTGGTGGGACCGCAGATCAACAGGGGATATGAATCGCAGACCCAGCTCAGGGAGGATATCCGCAGCGGAGAAGCCGCGGAAAACCTGCAGGAGTTCTGGAAAAAGCTGATCCGCGGAGAGTGGGACTGGCTGCCGTTCGATATCATCCGCAGTTCCGGCGTACACGGCGGGCGTCTCAGCAATGTCAAGGAAGTCCGCAGCTATGACGAGCTTCATCTGTACCTGGATATCGCGGCGGACCTCACGTCCCCGATGTACATCCGGGGATATGTGGGAACAAACTACACCGGGGAGGGCTGGAAAGGCCTGACGGACGAGCAGAAGACAGCTTCGCAGTCCAGCGGAATGACGGTCGGGCAGCTGTCGGCGCAGTACTATCAGATCCTGACGCAGCTGCAGCAGTCGGGAACTGCCAACGTCTACGGCCCGCTGCAGTATGTCATTACCAACGTCGGCGCCAACGACGATTATTCGTACATTCCGTACGGGGCCGACGTCTCCCAGTTTGAGGCTGGCGCGTCCGCGGATATCTACACGAAAGATTCCACGGACCGTCAGATCCTGAGCCTGCAGTATCTCAACACGCAGAAACTTTCCAACCTGGACGCGCTGGAGAAAGCAGGCGCGGCAAATACGGCGGACGAGGCCTACCGGCAGTATGTCAGGGACACCTATCTCACCGTGCCGGAAGAGGGCCTGGACCAGTTCCGGGCGGAGTTCTCGGGAATGACGTTCAGCTCCATCGCCGACGCTGTGCAGTATGTGCGGACTACGCTGGCCGACCGGGCGGAATACACCACCGTTCCCGGATCGACGCCGAGGGATCAGGATTTTGTCGAGTATTTCCTCTATACCAACAAAAAGGGCTACTGCACGCACTTCGCCTCCGCGGCGGTGCTGATGTTCCGGATGTTCGGAATCCCGGCTAGGTATGTAGAAGGCTACCTCACCACCGAATTGTCGGCGGAAGGCGGACCCAACGAAATCATGGACGACGCCGCCCACGCCTGGGCGGAGATTTATATCGACGGCGCCGGCTGGATCCCGATTGAGGTGACGCCGGGCTTCGTCAATGAAGACGACATGATCGACGACCGGCAGCCTGAGACGGAGGAGCCCACAAGCGCCCCGGTTTCCGAGGATACCATCGACGATATCGAGCCGACCACTGAACAGCAGCTGGAGGACGATCTGCAGGAGCCGACCACGTCGGAGGAATCGGGCCTTACAATTGAGCCGCCCACGCAGCAGCAGGAGACAGAAACCCAGCCTGAGCAGGAACAGAACACAGAGAGTCCGACGCCGCAGACCGGCAGCACGGAACAGGACAGCGTCCTGAATAAACTGCTGCCCATCCTGCTTCCGATCCTGATCATCCTGGCCGCGATCGCGCTGATTATACTGCTGTTCCGCAGCAGGAGAGCGCACATCCTTGCCGCGCGCAGAAAAGCGTACCGCGGCGACCCGGCGGCAGCGGTCAGAGCGGCGCTGGCGCAGACTGAAAAGGTCAGCACCGACGAAGGCCTGCTCCTCGATGAGTACACGGACCAGGAGGCGGCGCTGAAGAAATATCCGTTCCTGACGGAAGATCTTCTCGCCTGGTACCAGAGCCTGTCGATGGAGGCGGCGTTCAGCAACCATACCTTCGACGCGCAGACGAGGTCAGACGCGGTGAAGTTCGTCAGTTCGTTCACCGAATCCGTTTACAAGGCAAAGTCCAGGGCGGGACAGTTCGCGATGAAGTGGATTGCCTGCGACCTGTAACGGATGCTGTATTGAAAGCCTGGATTAAAAGCAAAGACGCCGCCGCACCGGCTTCCCGGTGCGGCGGCGTTCGTGACTGAGAAAGCGATATCCGCTGAAAAAGCGATATCCGCTGAAAAAGCGGAATCTGCTGAGAAAGCGATATCCGCTGAAAAAGCGATACCTGCTGAAAAAGCGGAATCTGCTGAAAAACGATATCTGCTGAGAAAGCGATATCCGCGGTTTTCTGAGAGCATCTGTTCAGGCTTCAGAATCGGACCCGCGTCTGGTCGGCGGCCGTTCAGCCTCAGGTATATAACAGGCGGACCGCCTCTGCTGATGATCCGTCCGGCGCATGCGTCGGGCGGACCTGCAGACGGTCGTACCCGGGATCAGCCCAGAACGGCCGTGACTTTCACGTGCTTCTTCGCCGGGTCGAACGGGATCAGGTTTCCCTCAACCTTCTTTCCGTCGACCGTCAGGCTCCTGACGCCCTTCTGCGCGTGGTTCGGATTTGCGACTTCGATCTCGTAGGTCACGCCGCGGTAAATGCGGGTCACGGTGAAGCCGGGGAAGTCGGACGGGATGCACGGATCAACGCGCAGGCCGTCGAAATCAGGCTTCAGGCCGAGAATGTACTGGCTGATATTGACGAATGTCCACGCGGCGGTTCCGGTCAGCCAGCTGTTCTTGGCCTCGCCGAAATTCTTCGCTTCACTGCCGGCGATCATCTGGGAGTAGACGTACGGTTCGGTGCGGTGAATCTCACTGATATCCTGCAGGTAGGCCGGGCAGATGCGGCGGTAGACCGTGAAGGCGCGGTCGCCGTGCCCGACGCAGGTTTCCGCAATCGAAATCCAGGGATTGTTGTGGCAGAAGATGCCGCCGTTTTCCTTGTACCCCGGCGGATAGGAGGAAACCTCGCCGAGGTTGAGGTGATACTCCTTGTAGGACGGCTGCAGGATCTGCACCCCGTATCGGGTATCCAGGTATTTCTCAACGGAAGCCAGCGCCTGCTCAGCCTTCCCGTCCTCAATCCCCACGCCGGCGAGAACGCAGAAACCCTGCGGCTCGATGTAGATCTTGCCGTCGCCGCACTCGTGGGAGCCGACTTTTTCGCCGTACGCGTCGTACGCGCGGATGAACCATTCACCGTCCCATCCGGCGGTTTCAATGGTTCTGGTCATTTCCGCGACTTCTCTGTCCGCGTCGGCAGCCTCATCGTCAAGGCCGAGTTTTCTGCAGATCCGGGCGTATTCGGTTCCGTACCTGACAAACATGCCGGCGATGAACACAGATTCAGCGGTCGGTCCCTCGGACGGGCCGGTAGTCTGGAAGGACCAGCCGGGCTCGGAAGAGAAGCAGTTGAGGTTGAGGCAGTCGTTCCAGTCGGCGCGGCCGATCAGCGGCAGGCCGTGAGGACCTTTGTGCGTAACCGTATAGTTGAAGCTGCGGCGCAGATGCTCCATCAGGGGCTGCGCGGTCTTCTCGTCATTGTTGAACGGAACCATCTCGCCGAGAATGGACAGGTCGCCGGTCTCGCGGATGTAGGCGCCGGTTCCGGCGATCAGCCACAGCGGGTCGTCGTTGAAGCCGCTGCCGATGTCGGAGTTTCCGCGCTTGGTGAGAGGCTGGTACTGGTGATAGGCGCTGCCGTCCGGGAACTGGGTGGAAGCGATATCGATGATTCTCTGCCTTGCCTTTTCGGGGATCAGGTGAACAAAGCCCAGCAGATCCTGGCAGGAGTCCCGGAATCCCATGCCGCGCCCGATCCCTGATTCATAATAGGAAGCGGAGCGGGACAGGTTGAAGGTAACCATGCACTGATACTGGTTCCAGATGTTGACCATCCGGTCCATGCGTTCATCGGAGGATTTCACCTGATACCTGGAAAGAAGAGAATCCCAGTAGGAGGCAAGTTTTGCGAGGGCGGCGTCAACCTTCGCGTCCGTATCGAAAGCGGCCATCATCTCTCTCGCGGGCTTCTTGTTGACAACGCCGGGAGCCTCCCACTTCTGATCTTTCGGATTTTCGCAGTAGCCCAGCACGAAAATCAGGCTGCGGCTTTCGCCGGGAGCCAGGGTGAGATCGATCTGATGGGCGCCGACCGGGGACCAGCCGGAGGCCATGCTGCCGCGGCACGCGCCGTCGAGGACGGCCTGCGGATCCTGGAACCCGTGGTATGCGCCGAGAAAGGTTTCACGGTCCGTGTCAAAACCGCTGACCGGGGCATTCACGCCGAAAATCGCGTAGTGGTTTCTGCGCTCCCGGTATTCCGTCTTGTGGATGATGACGGAACCGCCGTCCATCACCTCAACTTCGCCGGTGCTGAAGTTTCTCTGGAAATTGGTCATGTCGTCCATGGCGTTCCAGAGGCAGAACTCGACGAAGGAAAAAAGCTGAAGTTTTTTGGTTTCGTCCCCATTGTTGGTAAGCACGACGCGGTTGATTTCGCAGTTGTATCCCATCGGAACAAAGGAGGTTACGGCGGCGCGCACGCGGTTTTTCCCGCCGGTGATCACCGTGTAGCCGAGGCCGTGGCGGCACTCGTAAAAGTCAAGCGCGGTGCGGGTCGGCTTCCATCCGGGATTCCAGACGGTATCCCCGTCTTTGATATAGAAGTAATGTCCGCCGTCGTCGCCAGGGACGTTATTGTAGCGATAGCGGGTCACACGAAGAAGTTTGGCGTCCCTGTAAAAACAGTAGCCGCCGCCGGTGTTGGACTTCAGGGAGAAGAATTCCTCACAGCCAAGATAGTTGATCCACGGAAGCGGTGTCCGCGGAGTGGTGATGACGTACTCGCGGCGGGCGTCATCGAAAGCACCGAACTTCATAATCCCTGTCCTTTCTGAAAATGAACGCGGGGCCGCTGAGACGGTCAGATACCGGCCTGCGGACCCGGAATGTGATTGCCTCAAGTATAGCGGATGTTTCGCTGGAAAGCAAGAAAAACAGGCGAAAACGTTATAGTAAATTCGTGCCGAAAATAAAAAAAATCCGGAAAAAATATGATAAATAATCAGATGACAGGATTAAAAATTGAGAAAGAACCCGGCCATATGGCAAAATGTCAACGACTTTCGAAAAACTCTTGATTTGGTTGGGGAAAAACGATAAAATGAATACATCGAAAACGTTTTATGAACAGGATATGCTGCGGAGCAGCCGCATTTTGCAGCAGGCTGACGGCCTTTCGGGAATTGAAGTCTGATGAGACAGGACCCGGATACAGCGGCCGGAAGAGGGAATCCGCAATACAGAATCCGCGGCACAGAGCCTGAAAAACGGCCGGCCGGTCAGGAACGGAGCAGAAAAGTCATCCGGGGAAAACCGGATTCCGGAGAGCAGGACAAGAGGTGCAGGGTTATGGTATCAATGAAAGAAATCGCGGCCATGTGCAACGTTTCCGTTGCCACGGTCAGCAAGGCGCTGAACAACCATACGGACATCAGCGATGAGACAAAAACGATGATCCGCCGGAAGGCGGATGAACTCGGCTACGTTCCGAACCCTGCCGCGCGCGCGCTGAAAACCCATACGACCTACAACATCGGCGTTCTCTTTTACGACGAGGCGCACACCGGACTGACACACGAATTTTTCGCCAGCATCCTGGAGGCCGTGAAGGAAACCGCGGAGCTGAGCGGATATGACATCACCTTTATCAGCCACTTTGTCGGAGGCCGGAAGGTGAGCTACGCTGAGCACAGCCGCTACCGCCGGGTTGACGGCGTGGTGATCGTGTGCGCGAACTTTGACGATCCGGAGGTGATCGATCTTGTCCACTGCGGGCTGCCGGTTGTCACCATCGACCATACCTTTGACAACTGCTCGGCCGTGATGAGCGACAACGTCCGGGGCATGCGCGATATCGTCAACTATGTCTACCAGTGCGGCCACCGCAGGATCGCGTTTCTGCACGGCGCCCCTTCATCGGTCACCTCGTGCCGCCTGGCCAGCTTTTACCGCACCTGCGAGGAGCTCGGCCTTCAGGCCACAGATGACAACGTGATCGAGTGCGATTATCACGACATCGACCGCGCGGAAATGCTCACCCGCCGGCTGATGCAGCGGCGCAGCCGCCCCACCTGCATCATTTATCCCGACGATATCACGGCGATCTCCGGAATCAGCGTTATCCGCGACATGGGCTGCCGCGTCCCGGACGATGTCTCCGTGGTCGGCTACGACGGAATCGCGTTCGGGCAGTCCGTCCATCCGAAGCTGACAACGCTCAAGCAGGACGTCGTCACCATGGGCAGCGACGCGGCGCATGACCTGATCGACCAGATCGAGCACCCGAAGTCGGCGATCAAAAAGATCACTACCGTCCCGGGCATGCTGATTGAGGGCGGAACTCTTGCCAAACTGCCGGTAAACGAGTAAAGTACATTTCAGGCAGAGCAGGCGGGGCCGGACCCGGCCTCTGTCCGGCAGAACCGGCCGGCAGGGCAGAATGGCCCTTTGCGTGTTCCGAAATTCCGGGGCAGCCGCTCAGGCTGCCCCGTTTTTATCCCTTGATCTCCGGGAGGATTAATGAATGGATAATTCCGATAAACCGCTTATTGTGCGCTTTTTCGGACATCTTCACACGATTAACCATCACAAGTGGCTTGTCACCGCGATGTGCATTCACGTCGGCCTGGTCCGCCAGGGGCTGGCGCACGATCTGTCCAAGTATTCTCCGGTGGAGTTTATCCCCGGCGTGAAGTACTGGCAGGGGGACCGGAGCCCGATCAACGCCGAGAAACACGCGATCGGCTACTCTGCCGGCTGGCTTCACCACAAAGGCCGCAACCGCCATCACTTCGAGTACTGGATTGAC
Organism: Lachnospiraceae bacterium; assembly: GCA_050944455.1. Taxonomy (GTDB): domain Bacteria; phylum Bacillota; class Clostridia; order Lachnospirales; family Lachnospiraceae; genus Anthropogastromicrobium. The sequence goes on along the minus strand of JBMNRC010000017.1, from coordinate 13,705 downwards.
TACGCTCCGGATCCGGGGAACGGCCTTGTCGGCATGAAAATGCCCAAGAAGTACGTGGCGGAGATGGCCATCGACCGGATCTGCGCGAGCCGCAACTACCAGAAAGACAAATATACAAAGCGCAGCGCGCTGGAGTATTACCTGCGGGGAAGGAAAGGCATGCTGATCCATCCGGAGACACAGTTTCTGCTCGAGTACCTGCTCACCATGACGGCGGAACAGGGCGAGGAGGCCTGCTGCCAGTATATGAAGCATGTTCTGCTGAAGAACCGGAACGGCGATTACCACGTGAGGGACGGGAAACTGTATCTGGACTGAAGATTTCTGATTTACAGCGGCGGGAGCGAACCGCCGCGTCGGCATGGAGCGGTTTAAAACAGCGGAATGATCCGCCGCGCCGGGATGGATTGATTTACATCATCGGAACCAGCCGCCGTGTCGGCATGAAGCGGTCTAAAACAGCGGAACGATCCGCCGCGCCGGGATGGATTGATTTACATCATCGGAACCAGCCGCCGTGTCGGCATGAAGCGGTCTAAAACAGCGGAACGATCCGCCGCGCCGGGATGAATAGATCTTCAGCAGCGGAATAATGCGATTCAGGAGGAATTTATGGCGTCGAGACAAAATACGGAGGAAAACCTGAAAAGAAGGCGCAGAAGCCACTGGCTGACTTTTCTGGAAATCCTGATGGCTCTGGCGGTGCTCGCGTGCGCGGTTTTTCTGTTTTTATACTGGCAGACTGACACCATCTTTTTCTGCCTCGAGTTCGGCTTCGCCGCAGCGCTGTTCATCGTCCTGTCCGTTGACACGGCGCTTCAGCACCGCGGGACCGGACGGACGGCCGCGCTGATCGGGAACCTTGTGTGCACGGCGGCGATGATATCTCTGCTGACCGTGTCAATCCTCGTGAAGGTGCTGGGCACCTGAGCGGGCAGGGAAACGGAAAGCGCTGCCGGTGAGAGCATGGAAGTTTCCGGCAGAACAGAGAGCCGTAGAATGCAATCCGACGGGGCGAACCGACAGCGCGGAGCCGGCCGGCGGGCTCACGGAGTGAGACGAAATTCAATAAAACAAGAAAAGAAAGCGGTATAGATTTGAAAAGAGAAATCCTGGAAATCCTGCGGGAGCGCGGGGATTTTGTGTCCGGCGCGGAACTGTGCGAAAAGTTCGGCGTTTCCCGGACAGCCGTGTGGAAGGCGGTCAGAAGCCTGACGGAAGAGGGATACCAGATTGAGGCGGTGCGCAACAGAGGCTACCGCCTCATTGAATCTCCCGACATTCTCAGTGAGGAGATTGTCCGCCGGGAGCTGCACACCCGCTGGGCCGGAAAACAGCTCGAGGTGTACGACCAGATCGGATCGACCAACGACCGGCTCCGTGAGGTGGGGGAGGCAGGCGCACCTGAAGGTACGCTGATTGTCGCCAACCACCAGACAGCCGGCAAAGGACGCCGCGGCCGTGTCTGGCAGACGCCGGCAGGCAGCGCGCTGGCCTTCTCGCTGCTGCTACGCCCGGCCATTCCCCCGGAAAAGGTCTCCATGCTGACGCTGGCGGCGGCAGTCGCCGTCCGGCGCGGCATTGAGAAAGCTTCCGGCCTTTCCTGCCGGATCAAATGGCCGAATGACGTCGTCCACAGTGGAAAGAAAATCTGCGGAATCCTCACCGAGCTCTCGGCGGAGATGGAACAGGTCCGCTTCTGCATCGTCGGAATCGGCATCAACGTAACTGTCCGGGACTTCCCCGGGGAGCTCAGGGACAAGGCGACGTCCATCCTCACAGAGACGGGGAAAACGGTCAGCCGTTCTGTACTGCTGAACGACATTCTGGAGGCGTTCGAGGAACTCTACGAGGCTGTTGAGCGGGATCAGGACCTGAGTTCCATCCTGCCCGAGTACGAAGCGAACATGGCGGGAATCAATGAGAAGGTCATCATCGAGGATCCGAAGCGGCAGCGGCAGGGAACCTGTCTCGGCATCACTCCGCTCGGCGCGATGAAAGTGCGCTATGACGACGGGAGCGGGGAGGACATTATTTCGGGAGAAGTTTCCGTGCGCGGGCTGTACCGGTATATCTGATGGGAAGATAATCCGGTTTCGCAGCAGATTGGGAAGCGATCCGGTTTCGCGGCAGACCGTTTATCCGCATGCGGTTTGGAAAGCGGCGTCCGTGATATTTCGCCGGCGCGCAGAATAACCGCCGCACAGCTGCAAAAACGTAAAGATTTTTTCCGTATAGAAGTTATCTCTGTATAGAGGTTATATCTGTTTAGAGATTATATCTGTAATTCTGAGAAAGAAGCTGCAAGGCAGGACCAGGACCTATATGAATACAAACGATAAAGACAAAACTGACAATAATCAGCCAGACAGCGCGGATCAGAACCAGGTGAAGGAAAATACGCCGGACAGCAGCGGCAGCCAGTACGGTATGTTTGATTCCAGCGAAGGCGTCGTCCACGGAAACATCTTCAAGCACAAGCGGGGCAGCATTTTCTGGGAAGGCGACGCGAAGCCCGTGGGACCGGATCAGGTATTCGGGGATGCTGATGATTCCGGCTCTGCCGGTGCCGCGAAACCGAAAGAATCAGAAAGACAGAGTGCCGGACCGGCAGAATCTGAAAAGCATACTGCGAAGCAGGCCGCGGCGGTTCGGAAAACCGCGGATCAGAACTCCGCGCCTCATCAAACCGCCGCTCCGACGGAATCGGGCGAGAACTCCGCGGAGCAGGCCGCGGCAGACCAAAAAACCATGGCTCCGCGAACCGCAGCCCGGGCGGGATCACGTGAGAACTCCGCAGAGCAGTCCGCGGCAGACCAAAAAACCATGGTTCCGCGAACCGCGGCCCGGGCGGGATCACGCGGGAACTCCGCGGAGCAGTCCGCAGAAGAGCAGAACACCGCGGACCAGAACACCGCGGACCAGAACACCGCTGAGCGGAATTCCCATTCCATCGTCGACAAGGGGAATATCGTCTTGTGCGGGTCCAACTCCTACAACCAGAAGTATTACCTCAACCCGGCGTTCAAAAATCTCCCCGACGATATCAAAAAAGAGCTTCAGATCATGTGCGTCTGGTTCACCGAGGACGTCGGGGGAATTCTCACGCTGGAATTCAGGCCGGACGGGACCCTGATTCTCCGCACCGCGTCCGACGCCGACGATTACCTGTACGACGAGATCGGAGCCGGAATGGAACTCAGCAAGATGAAAAAGGACCGGCAGGAACTGCTCAACGGACTGGAGCTGTATTTCAGGGCGGCGTTCCTGCACCAGAAAATTGACTGGGAGGCAGGGGACGAGTGAAAATCGGCAGTGTGACGGTCAATCCGCCTGTCGCGATGGGACCGATGGCGGGGGTGACCGACCTTCCCTTCCGAAAACTGGCGCGGGAGTTCGGCTGCGGACTGGTCGTCACGGAGATGGTAAGCGCAAAGGCGCTGAGCTACGGCAGCGAAAAAACCGAAGTGCTGCTCCGCACGGAACCTTCGGAACATCCGGTATCGGTGCAGATGTTCGGGAGCGACCCGGTGATCCTCTCGGAGATGGCGAAAAGGCTGGAAGAATACCCGTTCGATATCATCGACCTCAACATGGGCTGCCCTGTCCCGAAGGTGACCGGAAACGGCGAGGGATCCGCCCTGATGAAGGATCCGAAGCGGGCCGGGGAAATCCTGCGGGCGATGGTCAGGGCCGTGCGTAAGCCTGTCACGGTCAAGATCCGGGCCGGGTGGAACGCGGCTTCCATTAACGCCCCGGAAATCGCGAAAATCGCCGAGGACGCCGGCGTCGCGGCGATCGCGGTCCACGGGCGCACGAGAGAGCAGTTCTATTCCGGAACGGCCGACTGGGACGTGATCCGGAGAGTAAAGGAATCCGTCTCCATCCCCGTTTTCGGCAACGGCGACGTCAGGGACGGGACTTCGGCGCTTGCGATGCTGCGGGAGACCGGCTGTGACGGCGTGATGGTCGCCCGGGCAGCCAGGGGGAATCCCTGGATTTTTGCGGAGATCGGCGCGGCGCTGTCGGGAAAACCGGCTCCGCCCAGACCGACTGAGAGGGAGATCGCTGCGATGATCCTGCGGCACGCCCGCATGCAGTGCGATTATTACGGCGAAAAGCAGGGGATCCTGCAGATGCGCAAGCAGGTCGGCTGGTACACGGCGGGCCTGGCAAATTCCGCCGCGCTGCGCCGCTATGTCAACCTCACCGAAACTTACGCGGGATTGGAATCTCTGATGGAATGGTTCCTGGAGCAGAACGAATCCCGGCGGCCGCAATCCGTCGATTGACAGAAACCCCGCCTGTGGATATACTTACAAAATGTGCGTATTATGCGCTCATGCGATGAATGGAGAGGAAACTCCCGCCAGCGTGCGGTTCCGGCTCGGTTTTACCGCGAACAATTTCGGTGCCTGAAAAGCGCCGATCCTTTTTTACTTTCCGGCAAGGAGGAAGATACCATGGCAAATGAAATGACCAAAGCCGATTTCCAGAAACTTCAGGATGAGCTGGATGACCGAAAACTGAATCTGCGGAAAGAGATTTCCGAGAAAATAAAAGAGGCGCGCGAGCAGGGCGACCTTTCCGAGAACGCCGAGTACGACGCGGCGAGAGACGAGCAGCGCGACAACGAGGCCCGCATTGAGGAACTCGAGGCGATCATCAAGGACGCCGTCGTCATCAACGAGGAGGACGTCGACCTTACCGCCGTAAACGTCGGATCCACCGTCAAAATCAAGGATCTCGACACCGACGAGGAACTGACTTTCGATATCGTCGGCTCCGCCGCTGTCGACAGCCTCAACTTCAAGATTTCCACCGAGTCCCCGCTGGGCCGTGAGATGACCGGCCACCACGCGGGCGACAAGTTCACCGTCGAGAATGACGGCGAAGATTTCCACTATCAGATCCTCGAAGTAGAGAGAAACAGGGAAGAAGAATAATTCATGGCAGAGAATACAAACGGGAATAATCAGGAGAAGGACGTCAGCGAGCTCCTTCAGGTGCGCCGCGACAAGCTTAAGGAGCTGCAGGCCGCCGGAAAGGATCCGTTCAGGATCACAAAGTACGATGTCACCGTCCACAGCACGGATGTGAAGGACAACTTTGAGAAATTCGAGGGGCAGATCGTTTCGGTCGCCGGCCGCATGATGTCCAAACGCGTCATGGGCAAGGCTTCCTTCTGCAACGTACAGGACCTGAAGGGAAGCATTCAGTGCTACGTTTCCCGCGACTATCTCGGCGACGAGCCCTACAAAGAATTCAAAAAGCTGGACGTCGGCGATCTGATCGGCGTGAAGGGCGAGGTTTTCAAAACCAAAACCGGCGAAGTCACCGTGCGCGCGCATGCGCTCACGCTGCTTTCCAAGAGCCTGCAGATTCTTCCGGAAAAGTTCCACGGCCTGACGAACACCGATATCCGGTACCGCCAGAGATATCTGGACCTGATCATGAACCCGGAAGTGAAGGACACCTTCATCAAGCGCTCGAAGATCATCAGCACCATCCGCCATTACCTCGACAGCCAGGGCTTCATGGAAGTCGAAACCCCGATGCTTGTCCAGAACGCCGGAGGCGCTGCCGCGAGGCCGTTCATCACGCATTTCAACGCGCTGAACGAAGACCTCAAGCTCCGCATTTCGCTGGAGCTGTACCTCAAGCGCCTGATCGTCGGCGGAATGGAGCGCGTGTATGAGATCGGCCGCGTGTTCCGCAACGAAGGCGTCGACACGAGGCACAATCCGGAGTTTACCCTGATGGAAGTCTATCAGGCCTACACCGATTACCACGGGATGATGGACCTCACCGAGAACCTGTACCGCACCGTCGCGCAGGAAGTGCTCGGAACCACAAAGATCGTCTACAACGGCGTGGAGATGGATCTCTCCAGACCGTTCGAGAGAATCACCATGGTCGACGCCGTGAAGAAATACACCGGCGTGGACTGGAATGAAATTCACACGCTCGAGGAGGCCAGAGCGGTGGCCGACGAGCATCACGTCGCCTACGAGGAGCGCCACAAAAAGGGCGACATCCTCAACCTGTTCTTCGAGCAGTTCGTCGAGGAGCACCTGGTTCAGCCGACTTTCCTGATGGATCATCCGGTGGAGATCTCCCCGCTCACCAAGCGCAAGCCGGATAACCCCGACTATGTGGAGCGCTTTGAGTTCTTCATGAACGGATGGGAGATGGCGAACGCGTACTCTGAGCTCAACGATCCGATCGATCAGAGAGAGCGCTTCGCCGAGCAGGACAGAAATGCCGCCGCCGGCGATGAGGAGGCGGAGCACACCGATGAGGACTTCCTCAACGCCATGGAGATCGGCATGCCGCCGACAGGCGGAATCGGCTTCGGCATCGACCGCATGTGCATGCTGCTCACCGGTTCGCCGGCCATCCGCGATGTGCTGCTATTCCCGACTATGAGAGGCATGGACATCGGAAAGAGCGCGAAAGAATCCGCTGAAGCTGCAGCTGCAGCAGGAACCGCGCAGGCAGCCGCGGCAGGCGCGGCGCAGGCAGGCGCCGGGACAGAGACCGGGGCAGCGGGAACCGCCGATAGCGGAGAGGCATCCGCCCGGGCAGAGCAGGAGAGTTTCTTCACCCCGAACGACAAGATCGATTTCTCCGGCGTGAAGGTGGAGCCTCTGTTCCAGGATTTCGTGGATTTCGATACCTTCAGCAAGAGCGATTTCCGCGCGGTGAAGGTAAAGTCCTGCGAGGCCGTGAAGAAGAGCAAGAAGCTTCTGAAATTCGTGCTTGACGACGGAACCGGGACAGACCGTGTCATTCTCTCCGGAATCCACGCGTACTACGAGCCGGAAGATCTGGTCGGCAAAACGCTGATCGCCATCGTCAACCTTCCGCCGAAATCCATGATGGGCATCGATTCCTGCGGCATGCTGCTCAGCGCCGTGAGCGAGCGGAACGGCGAGGAGGAGCTCCATCTGCTGATGGTAGACAACCACATCCCGGCGGGGGCAAAGTTATACTGATCGGATAGGCTGTACTGACCGGGAAAAGTTATACTGGTCGGGTAAGCTATACTGATCGGGAAAAGCTATACTGGTCGGGCAAAGGTATACCGATCTCATATTGATTCACAGATTCAGGCCAGCGGTTTTGACAGCCGCCGGCCTTTCTTTTTTGCCATTTGAGTCAATTCTGAATCATTCAGACAGATCGGATTTTCCCGGCTGCTGAATCATCACTCTGGCCGGCACTGACAGTCTGACTGTCTTTTTGGATTGCCGCTTGACGGCAGCACCCTGCCTGACTATATATTTGAATCAGTATCAGCCGGAAGATAATCGGAAACAGGCCGGGATGCTGTCCCGGCGGATCGGGCATGACAGCGCGGCGCGTTTGTCAGGGAGGCAGGATGGAACTGAATTATCAAATTGAGGACGACGGGAGTTTTTCCCTGTATTGTGACAATCAGATTCTGCTGAGCAGATGTTATCCCGGAGTCGATGACGGGCCGATCCGACCGATCAGGACAAGGGTCGACAGGGACGGGGGATCGGCGGAATGGGATACCGAATACGGAACCATCCGCCTCAAAGCGGATTGCGACGGAAATAACGCGGTCCGCCTGGATTTCTCCATATCCGAAAATCAGAAACCCATGCACGTGTTCTAGCCGGTCTGCCAGGGCTTGGTGCCATCCGCGGAGGGCTTTTACCAGGCGTCCGGATCCCTCGGCGGAGATACCGGATACTATAACCGGGAAGACCTGCAGAAAGCGGGGACCGTTCTGAGCCACGGCCTCGGCTCGATCCTGTATCCGAAACAGAAAACCCTGACCCTGTTTGACGAGCTTCAGGACAGATATGAAACGCTTCTGCTGGCTTCCGTCCATTCAAAAATGAGAGACTTTCCGCGCTCCTACCGTGCGGATCCGGCAGATCCGCAGGACGGGATTTAGATGGCCGTCGGTTACCGGGTGGAATGCACAGGCCGGGGAAGTTTTGAGTTTCCCCCTCTTATCCTGATGGCGGGTGAGCGCATGCAGGATGATCTGGAAACCGCGGCGCGGCGGATCGGAAAGGCCATGCACGCCCGGCTGTCTATGCCGCCTGTCTACCACTGGTGTTCCTGGTACTACTGCTATCACAATTTTGACCTGCCGCAGCTTTCGGAATACCTGGACGGCCTTACCGGGATGGCCCCGAAAATCCCGATCCGCTATATCCAGATCGACGCGGGATATTTTCCGAGCGCGGGAGACTGGCTTGAGCCGAATCCGAGGTTTCCGCACGGCCTTGAGGAGGCTTTCCGGATGATCCGGGACGCTGGGTATCTTCCCGGAATCTGGATCGCCCCGTACATGGTCGGAAACCGGAGCCGCCTGTACCGGGAGCATCCGGACTGGATCCTTTATGACGTCAATGACCGCCCCGTGCGCGGAGTGATTTCAGACAACGAGCCAAAGCCCTGGGGCTATCAGGATGAGGAGTACTACATCCTTGACACTTCCCATCCGGACGCGATGAATTATCTGAAGCATGTTTTTGAGACGTTTTACGCCTGGGGAGCGAGGCTGTTCAAAACGGATTTCATGGTCTGGGGGCTGCAGGACAGCACGGCGGTGAAGCGCCATACCCCCGGGAAGACCAGTGTGGAATACTTCCGGGATTTTCTCAAGATGGTCAGAAGCGTCATCGGGGATGAGAGCTACTGGCTCGGATGCATTGCCCCGTTCATGCCGTTCATCGGGTACGCGGACGGAATGCGGATCGGAAACGACGTCGGCTCCAGCTGGAACGGGGATTTCGGCCCCAAAAACATGATCCGGTGCCTGACGGGAAATAATTTCGCCAATCACAACTTTTACCAGACAGACCCGGACGCGGTGATGCTGCGGGACTTTCATATCCGGCTTACCGGGACCGAGGTGCGGAGCCTCGCCCTTCTGGCAGGTCTGTCGGGCGGGTGCATCTATACTTCCGACCCGCTTCACCTCATCGCGAAAGATCGGGCAGATCTTTTCCGCTATATCCGGCCTGACCGCAGAAGAAAGCCGTATCTTCCCTATCTGCAGCAGAAGCGGGACGACCTGGTGATGGTCTATCCGAAGGAAGAGAAGGGAAGAGGACTGCTGTTTCTTTTCAACACCGGCGAGGGAACCGTCACGAACCGGTACAGCCTGAAAGACCTTGGATTTTCCAAAGCGGATTCGGTCACGGACATGGAATCGGAAAAGCGGGAAGAAACCCTGCACGGCGAATTCACGGTGACTCTGGAGAAGCATGAAAGCCGTCTCTGCCTGGTGTCGGAAGAGAAGAATCCTGCTATCGACCATGAAAACCTGTGGAAAAATCTTTGAGGAGCTGACAAAGTCAGAGCGCATGGCGCAGCGCGCTGTGGATCACAAAGACATCCAAAACGAGTAATTCAGCGCGTGCATCTTTGAGGCCGATTGAGGATCGTACCGCCAGCCGTTGCTATGATATTATTCATATAAAATAGATCTACTGCAAATCAATCCATTGTATCGGAAGGGGGGAACTTTCACATGAATTTGCATGAGGTACCGTTCAGCTGCCGGGGATCCTACATGGCTGTCTCGGAGCTCGGCGAAGTCTTTAACTGGAAGAAGACGGAACCAGGGCTGTATCTGCGCACAGTCCGCGGTGCGGCAGAACTTCCGCTGGTTTCAAGAATTCAGACGGCGGACGGGCAAAGGATTGAGAACGGGGACTGCGACACGTCGCCTTGGCAGATTCATATCGCGAAAGAAGGAAAAGAATGCGATATCTGCTTCGCGGACAGCGATACGCTGCTGTTTCGCGGAAATCTGCCTCTCCGTTTTGAATTCATGAGCAGCGGCTTTATCTTTACGCTGGCGCAGCCTTATCGCGCAAAAGAAAGGGACTTCATTCTCATCAACTGCTTCATGAACAGCTGCAGGTATCTGACGAGGACGATCCGCGGAAAGCAGCACTATGAGCAGGACTGGAACGGATCCACAACCACGTTCTGCAGGCTGATCGTGGAGCCGGACGAGGACGGAACCTATCTGCTGTCTCTGGAAGAAGCCTATGAGGACTGGGCGGACCGGAGAATCGATTTTGATTTCGATACCGCCGCTGAGAACATGCGGAAATCCTTTGAGGCCTTCCGGGACAGCATGCCTTCTGTGCCGGCCAGATACGCGGCGGCGAAAGAGACAGCCTCCTATGTCGACTGGTCGGGAATGGTAAAAGCGAGCGGATTGTTCAAACGGGAAGCCATGCTCATGTCGAAAAACTGGATGTGCCAGGTCTGGAGCTGGGATCACTGCTTCAACGCAATCGCCCTTTCCTATCACAATCCGGAACTGGCGTGGGATCAGTTCATGCTGATGTTCGACGCGCAGAAACCCTCCGGGAACATCCCGGACAGCCTGAGCGACTGCAGGCCGGTTCACAATTACTGCAAACCGCCCATCCACGGATGGGCGCTCAGAAAGCTCATGCGGAATATGACCCTGACGAAAGAGCAGATCAGGGAGGTCTACGGAAAACTGGGGAAGTGGACGGACTGGTGGCTTGACAACCGGGATGAGAACGGAGACGGCCTTTGCGAATATACCCACGGAAATGATTCCGGCTGGGACAATTCGACGGCTTTCATCGAGAATCCTCCGGCGACGGTGCCGGATCTCGCCGCGTTCCTGATTTACCAGATGGATGTTCTTTCTGAACTTGCGGAAAAGCTCGGCGACCCGGAAGGTCAGGCTGCCTGGGGAGCGAAGCGGGACGCCATGATGCGGGCGATGCTCCGGGATCTTTTCGAGGATGGTCTGCCGGTTGCCAAGGCCGGGCTTGAGATGAAAAAGGTGGAAACCAACAGCCTCATTCTCTACCTTCCGATCGTTCTGGGCAGACTTCTTCCGGAGAATATCCGCACGAACATGGTCCGTGTGCTGGAGAGCGATAAATTCCTCACGAAGTACGGGTTCGCGACAGAGAGCCCTTCGAGCCCTCTGTATGAGTCAGACGGCTACTGGAGGGGCCCCATCTGGGCGCCCAGCACCATGATTGTGCTCGACGGCCTCTGGGACTGCGGCGAGCATCCCTTTGTGCGGAGCACAGCGGAAAAGTTCTGTGACATGGTATCGGAAAGTGGGTGTTCCGAGAACTTCGACGCGCTGACCGGACAGGGCCTGCGAGACCGCGCCTATACCTGGACGGCAAGCGTCATGATGGTGCTGGCGCACGAATATCTCACCTGAATCTCACTTGAACAGATCAGAATTTTTTCGGGGTGTGCGGTCATGAAACCAGCGACTGCCGGCAAATGAATCTCTCACTTGAGATTTCACCTGAGATCTAAACTGAGCAGATCAGGACCATTTCGAAATGTGCGGTCATAAAACCGGTGGCCGCCGGCATATGGATATCTCACCCGAGCAGATCTGAATCGGCTCTGAATTGGCGAAATTGCGGATCCGGGGATTATCTGACCGGATAGAGATGGAAACGAATATGTTGAAACGGATACGGCTTAACGGATATAGCGTGGATTTGAAAGAATACGAATGCTATGACCGCAGTAAATCCGGAGCTGTATTAAGAAGTGCTTTGATTTAATTTCCCGGGAGGAGACGGCAACTCACTTTATGTCGGTTCTCCTGGGTAGCGAATCTCCCATAAGCAAAGAAACACGGTATACAAGAGAAGCGCAGCCGCGCGAACCAAGCCTGATGGCGAAACGCGGCTGCGTTTTTTTACACAAACTTTCGAGATAGCAAATCAAATATTATGTCAACCAATCATTTTCATCAAAAAAGTAGAAGGGTGAAACCTCTACACAGATATAAAGAATTGGTAGTTATAAATCGGAAATAGGAAACTGCCTCCGCGGCATTCAAATATAGATCTGAAGATTTTATAGGAGATTTTATAGGAGTAATAAATAGAATTTATACGACAAAGACGAAAATTAGTGACGAAATATGCTTGTTGCTGTGACAAAACATTTACTTTTTGTTATAATTGTGCCAATAAGTTTTGAATGTGAATTGCGGTGGTAGGAATTGTGGATGCCCATATGCCGCCAAGCGATAATTCAACGTTATTATTTGCGTCGAATATCGTTATTTGTTTCCCTACCCTACCATGAAAAGTCATTCGATAATTGCGAAAGGAGGAGATGTAGACATGTTATAAGAATCCTGAATTTCATTAGGCTCAACAGCCAGCAGTACATTCTCAAATAAAGGACTGCCGTATCAGTCGAAATGTAAGCAGAACTGTTTATAAACTCACACATTGTTCTGCATAAAACATATAAATATAGATATTAGTTATTAAATAATTATTGGGGCGGAAATAGCATGGATTTTAAAGCGCATATCAGAGAAAAAACGCAAAATTGCCAGGAAGAAACATATCAGTCGGTGAGTGAGCATTGCATTAATACAGCTGCCTACGCCGAAGAAAATGGAAATGGTTTTGATATGCCGAAGACCATGAGGTTAATCGGCCTTTTTCATGATATTGGAAAATCCACAACGGAATTCGATACTTATCTGGAACGATCTGCTCTTGGAGACCCTTCTGTCCATCGGGGAGACATTAATCATTCATCTGCTGGTGCCAGAAAAATCATGGATAGCATTCCGGATGGTTCATCTGCGCAAAAACTGGTTAAGGAAATGGCGGCTTATACGGTTGCCGCGCATCATGGCACATTTGATGAACTGGATTTGGGAGGAGAAGACAAGTTTACTCAAAGAGTATTTCACCCGCAGAAAGAAATTCATTATTCGGAAGTGGTAAAAAACTGCGCAGACTGGTTAAAAGAAGAGGATTACCGGTCATTGATATCCAGTGCAGCACAGGAGATGCAGAGCAATCTGACGAAAATGAGAAATGTGGTCAAATCTGCGTCTCGAGAATATCAGCGTGAAATCTTCCTATTTGAACTAAGCTGTCTTCAACGCATGATGTTATCTTCGCTCGTTGATGCTGACCGGAGAGATACGTCAGAATTCATGAGCGGTTTGAATCAAAAGCGTCTTTCCACAAGTGAAGTGATAGCACTTTGGAAACACTATGACAAATTGCTGGAAGAGAAAATTTCCAGCTTTTCGAATGAAGGAGAAATCAACCGTTTAAGGCAGGAATTATCTCAGCAGTGTGCGGATTTTTCAATACATGACGATGGAATCTACCGCCTGTCTATTCCGACAGGAGGAGGAAAGACTTATGCTTCGATGAGATATGCTCTGAAGCTGGCTGCCAGAACCGGGAAACAACATATCATCTATACAGCGCCGTATCTTTCCATATTGGAACAGAATGCCGGAGAATATGAAAAAATCTTTCAGGATCCACAGCATATTCTGGAGCATCACTCCAACGTTATTGTGGAAAAAAACGGGCAGGATTCCTCGGACACGGAAGAATTGCAGCAATGGGAACTGTTAGCGGAAGACTGGAGTGCCCCGATGATTCTGACGACGATGGTCAGGCTTCTCGATGTTCTATTCGGCAGCAGTAAACAGGATATTCGGCGGATGCATGCATTATGCAGATCAGTAATCATTCTGGATGAAGCACAGTCGATCCCGGTAAAGATGATTGATCTGGTTAATTAATGGTTTCCCAAGTTTTGGTACTATAAGCTGCTGACCTATTCAGTAGAAGTGTTTTTTCGCGGCCTTCCGCGTTTCCTCTTCGGCGGTGCAGGAACAGGCTTGGATAAACCAAGT
>JBMNRC010000016.1:0-67787 GCA_050944455.1 Lachnospiraceae bacterium | reverse complement strand
AGCCGTCCTGAACAACACGAATCCCGAAAATGGCTTGATTACCGGGTTCTTTTACACTTCAGTCCCTGCGCCTTGACATCAATACTACGGTCTCAACATGGGCGGTGTACGGGAACATATCAACCGGCTGCACTTTCCGCAGCTGGTAGTCCTCCCCGTTCAGAATCCGGATATCACGGGCCAGTGTCGCCGGGTCGCAGCTGACATAGACGATTCTGGACGGGCCCACCGAGGCGATCGCGTGCAGCAGGGATTCCTCGCAACCCTTGCGCGGCGGGTCTACCACAACGACGTCCGGATGCTCTCCCGTCCGGCGGACTTCTTCCGGAAAGACCTCCTCAGAACGGCCGACGGTAAACACGGCATTCCGGACTCCGTTGAGTTCCGCATTCACTCTCGCGTTTTCGATCGCGGACGGCACGATTTCAACCCCGTGGACCTTCCCCGCCTCTCTCGCCAGAAACAGGGAAATCGTTCCGGCGCCGCAGTACAGATCCCACACGTTCTCGCTGCCGGTCAGCTCCGCGTATTCCAGAGCCTTCCCGTACAGGATTTCGGTCTGAACGGGATTCACCTGAAAAAAGCTCTGCGCCGAGATCCGGAAAGTAAGATCCCCGATCCTGTCGCTGATATAGCCGGGACCGTACAGGCTGATTTCCTTTGTCCCGAGGATGACATTGGTCCGTTCGGTATTGACGTTTACGCAGATCTGGGACATTCCGGGCACCGACAGCAGCTGTTTGACGAGCTCGTCTGCATGCGGAAGCTTTGTGCCGTTCAGCACCAGGCAGACCATGATTTCGCCGGTATGAAAGCCAGTCCGGATCAGCAGATGGCGGAACATCCCTCTCCCCGTCTCCTCGCTGTACGCCGGAATATGGAATTTTTCCAGGAAATTCTGCACGATCGCCTTAATCTGCGAGTGCGCCGGCGGCGCCAGAAGGCAGTCCCCGAAGGGCACGATCCGGTGGGAGTTCACCGCGTAAAAGCCCGAGATCAGTCTCCCGTCCCGATCCTTTCCAAAAGGGATCTGCGTCTTGTTGCGGTACCGCCACGGATTCTCCATGCCGATGACGGGCGGCACCTTGATTTCTTTCTGGCCGCCAATCCGCTCCAGGCTGTCCTGAACTCTTTTTCTCTTTGCCTCCAGCTGGGCTTCGTAAGTCAGGTGTTGGAACACGCAGCCGCCGCATTTTCCAGCGGACGGGCAGCGGGGCTCTGTGCGCCCCGGTCCGGGTTCCAGGATTTCAGCCAGCCGGCCGTAGGCGTAAGTTTTCTTCACTTTCATCAGGGAAACCCTGACCGTGTCCCCAACCGCGGTTCCCCTGACAAAAATCGGGAAGCCGTCCGACTTCCCGATTCCCTCTCCGTCAGCTCCGATATCTTCGATCCTGAGCGTTACAACCTGATTTTTTTCCATTATCCTGCACCTGTAATCCGTTCTGATAAAATCAGTCCTGATGGATGTACCGCTTACGCCCGTGCGGGCGATTTACTCCGCCAGAGGCTTTGTTTCACATCACTCATTCCGCTGCGGCAGAACCGCCCGGGCCGGAAACTTCTGTTTCACCGATACCTGTTCACTCCGTGCGCTTTACGTTGCTTTCCAGCGCGCGGCTGTATCCGACCCACTCGCCCGGCTGCGCCGCTGCTGTTGCCTCTTTTATCGTTTCCATCCGGGCGTCCGTGAGATCCGCCAGTGACAGCGCCAGTGCCTCGGGGATCGCCGGCTTTTTCGGAGATCCGTACTCCAGTTCTCCATGATGCGCCAGAATACAGTGAAGCAGTTCGTCTCCGAGTTTCTGCGGAAAATCCGGGATGGTCTTCATCCGCTCCGATACCATCTGGTATCCGATGATAATATGCCCGATCAGCTGGCCCTCGTCCGTGTAATCATTGGACGGGAATAACGAAAGCTCCCTGACTTTCCCGATATCATGGAACAGCGCAGCTGTAATCAGAAGGTCGCGGTTCAGAAACGGATACAGGCTTGCCAGGCTGTCGCAGAGATTCGCCACTCCCAGCGTATGTTCCGCGAGTCCCCCGATGAACCCGTGATGAATGGATTTGGCCGCTGAATGAGAAAGGAAGGATTCAATAAATCCGGTGTCCTTCATGAAAAAACTGGCGAGAAGCGCGTTCAGATGAGGCTCTTTCACGCTGGAAACCAGGTTCTGGATTTCGGCCAGCATTTCCTTCGGGTCCCTCTCCGACTTCGGGAAGAAATCCCCCTGATCGTACTCGTTCTCCTGGGCTCTGCGGATTCTGGAGATATTGAGCTGGTTCTGGCCGTTGTATACGATCACCTGGCCATCGACAAAAATAAAATCCGCCTGGTCGAAATCTTCGATCGCGTTGGTCAGTTCCCAGACTTTCCCGTCGATTGTGCCGGAACTGTCCTGCAGCACCAGGGAATAATAATTCTTTCCCGATTTCGTCGTCGCTTCTGTCTTTCTCTGGCAGAGCAGCACCTGAGAGATCCGATCGCCTTCCTGAAATTCCTGGATTTTTTTCATTCTGTCAGCTTCGTGGGATTGTTCTGTTTACAGTCCGCTCTCCTTTTTTATTTTTATTTTATCATAAAGAGCTATCGTTCCGCAATAAACCCGCTGTGTCTGCGGGCCACTTGTCTGCGGCCGTCGTTATCGGCTCCAAAAGTTTCCGGTCAGGCGGTACCCGCATTCCGCGCCGCTTCTGCGGTCCGGCGTTCAGAGCATCTAAAATCGCGCAGGAATCCGTGTATCCGGGGCTGACTGTGACATTTCAGGCGCTGGGCCGCAGAAGATCATTAATGTCCACATTCCCGGCGTTCGCTGAAAATCTGGTATCCCCGCATCTCGGATTTGACGTATCCCTTATAATGAAACTGACTGCAGATACCGTTTCCGACAGACATGCCAAACCGCATATCCGCCCCTCCGGACAGCTTCCGGCTGATCCGGCCGGGATGTATTTCCGGCGGTCTGCCGCGGTCATCATCAAAGAAAGGTTTGCTTTTTGCATGAACGAACAGGTACTCTCTGTCCTCGAATATGATAAAATCATCGACCAGCTTGCGGAACGTGCAGCTACGGACGGCGGAAAAAAGGCGTGCCGTGAACTCCGGCCCATGGACAATATCCGCGATATCATCGCCGCCCAGAAAGAGACTTCTGACGCCCTTGCCCGCATGTACCGCAAAGGCGGCATGTCCTTCAGCGGAGTCAGGGATATCCGGGAATCGCTGGCCCGCCTCAGGATCGGTTCGACTCTCAGCGCGGGGGAACTTCTCGGTCTGAGCTCTCTTCTCAACGCTGTAGGGCGCGCCGTCTCCTACGGAAAGCGCGATCCGCAGAAGGAAGAACGCCCTGCGGACGCCCTGGACGGCTATTTCGACGCTCTCACGCCTCTCCCCTCCCTGGCGAAGGAAATCGACCGGTGCATCATCTCGGAGGAAGAAATCGCGGATGACGCCAGCCCCGGGCTGAAATCCGTGCGCCGCGGCATCCGGCAGACCGGAGAGAAAGTTCACCAGCAGCTTGCGGGCCTTCTGGTCAGCCAGCGCAGCAGCCTGCAGGACGCCGTCATCACCATGCGAGACGGGCGCTACTGCGTCCCGGTCAAGGCGGAGAACAAATCCAGCGTTCCGGGACTGGTGCATGACCAGAGTTCCAGCGGCTCCACCCTTTTCATCGAACCGATGAGCGTGGTCAATCTCAACAATGAACTCAGGGAACTGCAGCTGCAGGAAAAGAAGGAAATCGAAAAGGTTCTGGCGGATCTGTCCAACCAGGCCGCCTCTTTCGAATCTGAACTGCAGGCGGACCTTGAGATCATGGAGAAACTCGATTTCATTTTCGCCAAGGGAAGCCTGTCGCGGGAAATGCGCGGCGTTGAGCCCCGTCTCACGACCAAAGGGATTATCCGCCTGAAGAAAGCCAGGCACCCGCTGCTCGATAAAAACAAAGTCGTCCCGATCGATCTGACTCTGGGGGAGACCTTTGACCAGCTGATCATCACCGGCCCGAATACCGGAGGAAAAACCGTCACCCTGAAGACCGTCGGACTGCTGACCCTGATGGCCTGCGCCGGACTGCATATCCCGGCCTTCGAGGGCTCCACAATCAACGTATTTCAGGAAGTTTACGCCGACATCGGCGACAAGCAGAGCATAGAGCTTTCTCTCTCGACGTTCTCGTCCCATATGACGAACATCGTAAAGATTCTGGATCAGGCAGACAGCAATTCCCTGATTCTCTTCGACGAGCTGTGCGCCGGTACAGACCCGAACGAAGGCGCGGCGCTGGCCCAGTCCATCCTGCAGTTTCTGCACAAACTGAAGATCCGCACGATGGCGACAACACACTACAGCGAAATCAAGATTTACGCGCTTTCCACCGACCACGTGGAGAACGCCTGCTGCGAGTTCGACGTCGAGACGCTGCAGCCCACCTACCGCCTGCTGATCGGCATTCCGGGCAAGAGCAACGCTTTCGCGATCTCCCGCAAACTCGGCCTGCCGGACGATCTGATCGAGGACGCCCAGAAACTGATGGACCACGAGAGCGCCAACTTCGAGGACGTCATCGCCGGCCTTGAGGAATCCCGCGTGAAGATGGAGGCTGACCGTCAGAAAGCCGCGGAGGAGCGGGCCGAGGCGGAGCGCATCCGGAAAGACCTCGCCGAGCAGAGACGGCAGCTGGATGAAAAGCGCGAAGCCATCCTGCAGAAATCCCGCGACAAGGCCGCCAGAGTTCTGCAGGAAGCCAAGGATTACGCGGACGAATCGATCCGCATTCTGAACAAAACCGCCGAGGACGGAGGCGTCAGCCGCGCAATGGAACAGGAGCGCACAAGACTCCGCGAAAAGCTCAGCCAGGTTTCTTCCTCTCCGGCGTCAAACCAGCAGCGGCCGAAAAAACACAAAGCTATCGACCCGTCTTCCATCAGGATCGGCGACACAGTGAAAGTGCTTTCCCTCGGTCTCAGCGGAACTGTCACCAGCCTCCCGGACGCCAGCGGAAACATGACCGTACAGATGGGTATCCTGACTTCGCAGGTAAACATCAAGGACATCGATCCGGTGAAAGACTCCGCGCCTGAGTCGAAAAAGAAATCCCTGTATTACGGATCCGGCGCGGATTCAAGGCGGGCTTCCGGCGCTTCCGCGCAGGCACAGATGGAAAAGGCTTCCAGAGTCTCCCCGGAGATCAACCTGATCGGAATGACCGTTGACGAAGCCATGCCGGTTCTGGACAAATATCTGGACGACGCCTACCTCTCCCACATTGACAAGGTGCGGATCGTCCACGGAAGAGGCACCGGCGCCCTCAAAAATGCGGTGTGGCAGAAGCTTCGCAAAACTTCCTACATCAAAGATTACCGCCTGGGTGAATACGGCGAGGGGGATTCCGGGGTGACGATCGCCACCTTCAGGTGATCCCGGGGCCCTGCTCCCATCCGGATGGCTGCCGCGCTCAGGCAGATGGCAGCTGCACTCAGGCTGATGGCAGCCGCGCTCAGGCAATATCCGCTGATCTCAGACAGCGCCTGCCGCGATTACACGGATATCTGCAGAAATCTTGACGATACTATCCTTATTCAGGATGATGACATCGGGATTCAGACAGTTTTCCGCAAACAAGGCCGCGGAATCGGTCCGAAAATTTTCGGATTGATTCCGCGGCCCTTTTATACTCCGCTGTCTGTTCCGCTGCTCTTCCACACCAGGTGGTGAAGTGCGCCGCAATTCTGCATTCCCGCGAAATGCCGCTGCCGCAGCGCTTCGTACACAACGATCGCCACCGAGTTGGACAGGTTCAGGGAACGGATATCTTCCAGCATGGGAATCCGGATGCACTGGCTCTCATGCTCCACCAGCACTTCTTCCGGAATGCCGGCGCTCTCCTTCCCGAACATGATCCACGAATCCTGTTCGTAAACCGTGTCCGCGTAGTTTTTATGCGCTTTGGTTGTGGCAAACAGCATCTTCGCTTCCGCCGAAGGATTTTTTGCCCAGAACTCGTCCAGGCTGCGGTAAAGGCGGTAATTCAGCCTGGGCCAGTAGTCCATGCCCGCACGCCGCAGCTGCTTTTCATTGATCTGGAATCCCAGGGGCCCGATCAGGTGAAGCATGCTGCCTGTCGCGACGCAGGTGCGGCCGATGTTTCCGGTATTGGCCGGGATTTCCGGTTCCAGAAGGACAACGTTCAGCACGGCTGCGTGTCCTCCGCTGCCGGAAGCGTCGAAATGAAGTCATTGATGCGTCCCATGGCGAGCTTGAGCCTGTCGAGCGAATACGCATAGGAAATCCTGACGTATCCCTCGCCGCTGTCGCCGAAAGCGGTGCCGGGGACAACCGCGACTTTCTGCTCCTTCAGCAGCCTGGTCGCGAACTCATCGCTGCTCATCCCGAACTTTTTGATGCTCGGGAACACATAAAAAGCGCCATACGGGGTGAAGCAGGGAAGCCCCATCTCCTGCAGGGTTTTGAGCAGGTAGCGCCTGCGCATGTCGTAGGATTCGCGCATCATTTTCACGTCGTCGTCCCCGTTCCGCAGCGCCTCCACGGCAGCGTACTGGCTGGTCGTCGGCGCGCACATGATGCAGAACTGATGGATCTTGATCATCTGGCGGATAATCTCCTCCGGCCCGCAGGCGTATCCGAGCCGCCATCCGGTCATCGCGTAAGCTTTCGAGAACCCGTTGATCAGGATCGTGCGCTCAGCCATTCCAGGGCACGCGGCAATGGTAGCCGGATCGCCGTTGTAGGTCAGCTCCGAGTAGATTTCATCCGAGATCACATAGATGTCTTTTTCGACGCAGACTTTCGCGATTTTCGCAAGATCGTCCGCTGACATCACCGCGCCGGTAGGATTGTTCGGATACGGCAGAACCAGAATTTTCGTTTTGTCTGTGACCGCCGCCAGCAGTTCCTCCGGCGTCAGGCGGAAATCATTCTCCTCTTTCAGCGGGATAATCACAGGCTTGCCGTCCGCCAGAATGCAGCACGGCTCATAGGATACATAGCACGGCTGCGGAATGATGACCTCGTCTCCCGGGTTGATCATGGCCCTCATAGCCAGGTCAATGGCCTCGGAGCCTCCGACCGTGACGAAGATCTGCTTCATCGGTTCATATTCCAGGCCGAAACGCCGCTTCAGATAATGGCTGATCTCCGTTCTGAGTTCCTTCAGGCCGGAATTGGAAGTATAGAAAGTGCGGCCTTTTTCGAGGGAATAGATGCCCTCCTCGCGGATGTGCCAGGGGGTTTCAAAATCCGGCTCGCCGACGCCGAGGGAGATGGCGTCTTTCATCTCGCTGACGATGTCGAAAAATTTGCGGATGCCCGAGGGCTTGATATCAACTACCTTATCACCGATCGGATTTTTCATGGCGTTACCTGGATTCTCTCATCGTCATCGTCGTCCCCGTAGAAGACGGTGCCGTCCTGCTTGTACTTTTTGAGGACAAAATGAGTGGATGTGCTGAGCACCTGGTCGAGAGTGGAGAGCTTGCTGGCGACAAACAGAGCCACGTCGCGCATGGTTTTTCCTTCGATGATGACCATCAGGTCGAAGCCGCCGGACATCAGGTAGCAGGAATCTACCTCCGGAAAACTGTAGATACGGCGGGCGATCTTGTCGAAGCCCTGTCCGCGCTGGGGGGTCACACGGACCTCAATCAGGGCCTGAACCTTCTCCTCCGAAGTGTTCTCCCAGTTGATCATCGTGTGGTACCCGCAGATCACATGATCGCGTTCCATCTCCTCGATGGCGTTGGCTACATCTATCTCTGACTCGCCGAGCAGCGCGGCAAGGTCATGAAGGCTGATTCTGCTGTTTTTCTCAAGAACGGCGAGAATTCTTTCTTTCATCATGGTCCTCCTGTATCTTCCTTGGAATATCGCTATTCTATCATGCCCTCAGTAAGAATTCCAGTCCCGTCAGGAGACTGTCGGGCGCCGGGCGGTCCAGACAGCGGTTTTCTCCCCGGTTTTCGATGATTTTGTCTCTGGAATCCTGAAGAGTCCCGATGATCTCCGCCTCCGCTCCCAGTCCGCGCAGGTTTTCGATCGCCTTCTCCGGCTCTGAAGTGATGGTCAGCGCCATTCCGTCCGACGCCATCTGATAGGGATTGAGGTCAAAAGTATCGCAGATTTCCACTGTCTCCTGCCGGATGGGAATGTCAGGAAGGGTGACGCGGAATCCGCAGTTCCACTCTTCCGCCAGATACCACAGCGCGGCAAAAATTCCGCCCTCGCCGGCCGGGCAACAGAAATCACCGCTGCTTTCCGCGCCTTGCGGAAAGACCGTCTGCGGAGCCGCGATCAGAAAATGGCCGGGATCCGCCGACACCGCTCCGGCGAGAAATCCTGCTGAATACCGCCGGGATAACTCTTTATTCATTACCCGGGCCAGAACGGCGCTTCCGGCCTCCCCCGCATACCCTGACGCGACAATGGATTTTCCGGCAGCTGCCGCCGGTTCAGCCGCACCGCGGCTCATCCCCGTCATCGTCACCGTGAACAGCGGCTCACTGATCTGCTCTGCAGAGGATGCGGAAACCTGCGTGAGTACGATTTTCCCGTCCCCGTTCTTCCGGGAGGTTTCCGAAAGCTGCGCGGCGGCCCGGCTGACCCGGGAAATCGACGCCTTCAGCCATTTCTCCGCAGTCTTCCCCGGAAGCAGGAACTGTATCGCTGCTGACAGATCCGAACCATGGACCTTTCGCGCGCGGCACTGGTTCACCGCCCGGGTAAATACCAGCCGGGACAGGCAGTCCGACAATATCTCATTTTCCAAGGAAAGAATCTGCTGAAAGGTGCAGGAAAACGGTGCCGGTTCACCGCCGGCTTCTTCCGGATCCGGGAAACAGGGATAGGCCCGGTATCGTTTCGCCCCGGGATCCGCGTTTTTCAGTATACATCTTTTTTCCGTGTTATATGGCAGTCTGTAATTCATGGTATTCCTGAGTTTTATGCTCCTGCCCGTTAGAAAAATGGCAGGATTCATTCCGGCGGCTGCAGATGTCCCTTCCTACCGGTCCTGAGTGCCTGATGACCGGCTGCTGATTATCGGGAATTCCCGTCCGGATTCTCATAAAGATACGGATCACAGGAGAATTGTCACTGTGATCCGTACCGAAAGAGCCGTAAACTTTTTCAGGGAGAGTTCCCGCCGCAGCTGTTTGTTTTTCCCCGCCTGCTGCGTACAGTTTTCCACGCGGCGTGCATCTCTCCTCAGGGCGTGCAGCTTCTCTCCGCGGCGTGCCGCTCCACTCACGGCGCGCAGTTTCCCTCACGGCGTATAGTTTCCCGCCGCCGCGTTCGGGTTCCACGGCTGCCCGTTTTTGAATGTGATGTTGTGATAGATATCCCATCCGAGATACCGGTACACGGCGGTGCTGGAAGAGCTCGGCATCGCCTGGTTACTGACCAGGCAGTCGGACGCAATGTAAAGCGTTCCGGTCATTGCCCGGTAAGTATCCGAATTCCACTGGGTGACTGACGCTTCTGTCTCCACGCCGTTGGCATCGGTGATGAAAACATGCTTGTAGGAAATCGCTTTGACGTAAGGGTGGGTCTCAACTTCGGCGACCGCTTTACTCGAGATCGACGCCCCCGCGCCGTATGTCGCGATATCATTGTTGACAACGATATTGTAGAGCGGATTCGGGAACTGGACGTCCAGGACCTGGTAGGAGAAATCGACGCGTCTGGAAGGATCTTCGTCAATTCCGTAGACCCGCGCGTACAGCGTGTCGCCGTCGACGAACATTTCCAGATAGATCGGGTTGGTGAAATCGTTGCGGAAAACCAGGTCTTTGGAGCCCGTTGCCACCGAAGCGTCCAGCGCCGGGGCAACATAAGTGACCAGCATCGAATGCGCCGAGCGCTGGACGATCGTCACTTCCGCTCGGATCAGCGCGTTGTACAGCGTTGTCGTTGTCTGGCAGACTCCTCCGCCGATGGCCGGAACCTGCTTTCCTTCGGCGT
The DNA here is from genome assembly GCA_050944455.1 of Lachnospiraceae bacterium. Taxonomy (GTDB): domain Bacteria; phylum Bacillota; class Clostridia; order Lachnospirales; family Lachnospiraceae; genus Anthropogastromicrobium. The sequence goes on along the minus strand of JBMNRC010000016.1, from coordinate 57,811 downwards.
AACCGGGGGCGACCAGATACCCGTTCTCCTCCGTCTGCGGTCCGTAAAGATCCAGCGCGCTGGCCTGCTCACCCGGATATAAAACCGTTCCGTTCACCCGCGAAGCGGAGAGCTGGATGTTCGAATAGCGGTTCGGAATGCCCAGGCCTGAAGTGCTCCACTGCCCGAGCGGCGTATCCGAAAAAGCAAAGTTCGCAGAAGTCCATTGCGCAGGAACATCGATATACGGCAGATCGTAATTGATCGCGTCCGTATTGTCCCACTCGGCAATCAGCTCTGTGAGTGAAGCCACGATGGCGTCCGTGTCGAAAGTGTGGCCGGTGATTTCCGGCGTCACGACAAACGCCCCGTTCTGGCGCGTCACGGTCGCGTTGACCGGGTCGGACGTAAAGTTCGCGGCGAGGTCGGAAATAACCTGGCTGAGAGAACCCTCGTCGAAGGTCATCTCAATGGACAGGTCCTGCGGATTTTCCTCGAGCTGTTTCTGCATCTTGTACTGCTCGATGAAATTTCCCGTGGGAAGATACTGCTGAATGGTATCCTTAAGGTCGGTATTGGTCCAGGTGACTCCGAAACTCTCCCCGTTATAGTTATAGACATTGTCTGTGAAAACCGAGAGATTGATGGCGCGCTGCTTTCTGGCTGAAACATAGTCGTCAATGAAGCTGCCTGCTTCCTCCAGAGTCATTCCCTCCAGGCTCTGGCCCTCCAGGGAAATCCCTCTCTGGAATACGGCTTCCCCGTCCATGCGGACGTTCATATCATATGGTTTCGCTTCCTGATCCGTGACAGATTCATCCTGCGCCAGCACTGAGCCGGATCCGATCATTCCTGCTGCGGCAAAAATCACAGCTCCGGCACATAATGCGGCTGACAGCTTACTGAAACTCATTCCCCCGTCTCCTTCTGTACTCTTGTTCAGTTCCGATTCTGAACTTATCCTTCGGGGCGGCCGCCGTCCCGTTAATGCCCAGGCCGGGAACAGAACCCGCTTGCGGAAACGCGCACGGCGGCTTTCCAAAACGCGCAAAAACTGCCCCTGCCAGACATGGTATCAAAATTATATCATAGAACACGAATCGTTCGCGCAGATCTTTCTTACAATTTCTTTACAATTCCGGCAGACAGCGAAATCAGCGTTCTGCTTCTGCCCGAGCAACGTATCGGTAATCCCCTGGGCAGAATTTCCTGTCCTGCAGCAGCTTTTCGCGTGACAGCACACAATTCCCATCAGGAATTCCCGGAATGGAGTTTTTTGCCGCTTCAGGTGCATCCAGGGATGTAACGCACAATAGCATTGCACCGGATTCCCGAACAGAGTACTTCATAAGTCTTAGCGCCGGATATCTCACCCGATTTTTCTGATATCTTCCAGATTTGTGCTTGTATTTTCTCAGGTTTTATGAAATAATGACGCAGGAAACAGTATCTGTTCCTGATTCCGGGATCCGGCGGATACTGATTCCTGATACATTGGCAACCGGAGGATTAACCATGACTAAGGAAGAAGCTGAGAAAAAACTGGCTCGATATGGTCAGACACAGCTCCTTGCATTTTATGACGAGCTGGATGAAGCAGGGCAGAAAAATCTTCTGGGGCAGATCGAAAGACTTGATCTCTCCATTCTCGATGTGCTGAAGCAGGAAAAGAAGGGCGGACAGCCGCGGGGAAAATTTTCTCCGCTCGGCGCGCTGACCGTCGATGAAATAGAAAAGCGCCGCGCAGAGTACGAAAAAACGGGAACCGAGGCGATCAGGGCGGGAAAAACAGCCGCTCTCATTCTCGCCGGGGGTCAGGGAACCCGCCTCGGGTACGACCACCCGAAGGGAACCTATAACATCGGCGTGACCCGCACGCTTTCCATCTTCAACTGCCTGATCAACAATCTCATGGACGTCGTGAAAAAGACGGGAACAGTGATCCCGCTCTACATCATGACAAGCCGCAGGAACAACGATGAAACCGTGAGTTTTTTCAAAGAGCACAATTTCTTCGGATATCCGGCGGAATCCGTCCATTTCTTCGTTCAGCAGATGGCGCCGAGCGTCGATTATTCAGGCCGCATCTATCTGGAAGCGAAGGACCGCGTTTCGCTCTCGCCGAACGGGAACGGAGGCTGGTTTGTTTCCCTCAAAGCCTCCGGCATGGCGGATCAGATGGAGCGCGACGGCGTAGAATGGATCACTGTTGTGGCGGTGGATAACGTATGCCAGCGCATCAACGACCCCGCCTTCATCGGGGCTGTGATTGAATCAGGGTGCAGCTGCGGGGCAAAGGTCGTGCGCAAAGCCGCTCCGGACGAGAAGGTAGGCGTTCTGTGCCTGGAGGACGGAAAGCCGTCCATCGTCGAATATTATGAAATGACCGACGATATGATTCACCTCCGGGACGAAAACGGAAACCTCCTGTACAATTTCGGCGTAATCCTGAACTATATGTTCCGGCTGAGCAGCCTTGAGACAATCGTGAACCAAAAGCTTCCGCTTCATATCGTGGAAAAGAAAATCCCGTATATTGACGCGGAAGGGAAACCGGTAAAACCTGAAAAACCGAACGGATACAAATTCGAGCAGCTGGTGCTGGATATGATCCACATGATGGACAGCTGCTGTGCCTACGAAGTTGTCCGCGAACGCGAATTCGCGCCGGTCAAGAACCTGCACGGCGTTGATTCGGTGGATACCGCGCGGGAACTTCTCCGGAAAAACGGCGTGGAACTCTGACTTCTGCGGCGTTGCATCCATTCATAAAGTTTTTGTCAAAAACAGGGGGACGCCGTTCCGGCGTCCCCCTTCCTGTCTTTCAGTATAATCTTCAGAATCTTCAGAAATCCGCTATCCGTTTATTCGGCCGCGGCTGTTGTCTCTTCCGCGGATGCATCGGAATAACCCACGTAGAGTCCGATTGTCCTGGCGACATCTGTCAGCGGCGTAGCGCTTTCCGGAACTTCCACGGAAGTATCGGAAAGAACCGTCTCGTCATAGGAGACAGAGCAGTTCACATTGACCTCGCTTTCGGCTCCGGAAGCCGTGAGCGAAAAATCAAACGATCCGCCGTCGTCAGACGAACTTCCGTTCGCCGTACCGGAAAGAGTGAGTCCCTGTTCCTCCAGGTCCGCGGACAGCTGATCCGAAAGATCCGTGATCTCGTCCCAGAATTCTTCAGGGGTAATCGAAGATCCGTTGCTGTCGCTGAAAGACGCGGACATGCTGACGTCGATCTGGCTCCTGAGTTCTTCCATCAGGCTGGATGCCAGTTCTTCCTGGTTATCGCCGGTGACTGACGCGTATCCTTCGGCATAGGCTTCAACATACGGTTTAAAGGCGTTGAGGATGATTTCCTCCGCCTGATTGGTGCTCTCCTGCGTCGACGTTGAATTCATGCTGTCATAATACTTCCTGGTGAGGGACTTTAACTCATCCTTATGGTCAGCAATCACCGTATCGAAATTGTCAGCCGTCTGAATCAGGCTGTCATTATCAAATGTTGCCGAGAAGGAAGAGTCGGTGTATACAGCGATCGGAGCCAGCGCTTCCCTGATATCCATCTTCAGGGAATCGGAAGCTTCCAGATCATCAATAACTTCGTCGTTATCGAGATCGCCCAGTTCCTCGAAATCGGCAAGCGGAACCTCAATCCAGGACCCGCTGATGCCCAACGCGGTATAAACGGCGGTGAGGTCGGCTGAACCGGTGATATCCTGATAGATGGTATTGATCTCATCCAGATTGACGTACAGTGTTTCCGTATCATCGATGTAACGGATCAGGTCCGTGCTTGCGAAAGTGTATGCGCCGCCTGTGTCGGACGAATTGCTGATCTCTGCGGAGATATTGCCGACAAAACTTCCGTCCGCGTCCTTGTCGAGCACCAGATCAAACTGATATTCCGATCCATCCACTGAAACATCGATGACTGCCTCTCCCGTGTGGGAATCTCCCGCCGCGGCCTCTGACGCCGGTACCGCCGCCGGGACCGCGCTGATGGCAAGAGCAGTGACTGCTGCTGCAACTGTTTTGAATTTTCTCATGTCTTCTCCTCTTTGCTGTGATGTGCTGTAATGCAGGCCTGCGCTTCAGCGCGCCTGCTGACTGCTGCTGGTATTATAATCCGGAAGCAAAACGCTTTCGGGATGCTGCTGCGGCGCAATTTCGGTTCCCGCGGAACCTTTTTTCAAAATCCGTGAAAATTATTGTGCCTGGGACTCTTCGGCTGACGTCTCTTCCGCGGGAAAAGCGGATGTATCGGCTTCCGCCGTCTCCACACTGCCGGACACTTCGGTTTCCATATCCGTGGCGTCCTCTCCGGTCTCATCCTCCAGGGTAGCCGGGTCATAGGAATTGACGCCGATAATCACCGCGTTTGTGCCCTTGCCGACGTCGGTAGTACCGATCTGCAGACTGGTCTGCTGCGTCTCGCTGACGTCGAAAAACCAGAAAGTAGTCTCGGTATGGTAGGTCGTATTGTTTACGTCACGGTCTTCCGGCGTTACTTTCGCCGGATCGCCGAACGCGGCTGTCGCGTCCGCGACAGTGTCCGCGTACAGCTGATCCAGTTCCTCAGCCGTGTACAGATCCTCAAAATAAATCGACAGGCTGCTGAGACCTCCGTCTTCATCAAAAACCGGCATCATACCTACGGAAATCTTTCCGTCGACATTATAGTTGACATTGAGATCCGCGTAGCCGCCGCCATCAGCGAACTCTGTCAGTGTCCCGATGGAAATGCCAAGTGCCGATTCAACCTCCTCCTGGGTCATTCCCCACGTTACGCCGGGGAACACGAACATTCCCGTGCTGTCCGCAAGCTCGGACATCTCAAGCGCGGGAATTGTATCTACCGCGGCCGTCGTTTTCGGTGTATTCTGAGACCAGGATCCGTAGCCGCCGTATCCGTAATAACACCCGCTCAGTGTTATCATGGCTGCTGCCGCGAAAACGGACAAGGTTCTGATCAGTTTTCTGCGCTTCAATGCAAGTTCTCCTTTGCTCTGCAGCCATCCTGAATCCCGTAATGATCAGCATGGCTTACAAATTTTCCATATTGTCAGTTTATCAGCTTTCCGCGATACTGTCAATAAATCCGGGAGCACTAACCCATATAAGGAAGTCAAATTCGCATCAAATGGTTTCCAACCGCAATGAGACTCTCTCAATGAGTCCGCCTGATGGATCCCGGACAGCAGAAGGCCCTGGACTGCACCGTCATGAAACCAGGCAGCCTCGGGTTGGAATCAACCCGCATCGACCCGGTCCGCATCAGCACTGATCAGTATTGACCGCCGATTTAAAAAATCCCCCTGATTATTCCCTGTGGCGTTTGCTGCGGCATGAGATCGGTATTGACCGCCGATCCGAAAAAAATCCCCGGCTTACGCCGGGGATAAATCTACAGAAGAAATTTTCATAAAGGGAATTCACCGGGTACGGATACGTTGAAGATCTCCCGTATCCGGAACAGCCATTATTCAGCTGCCTCGGTGGTTTCCCCGACAGTTTCCGCTGTCGTCACGGTTTCCTCAGCGGTTTCGGCTTCGATGGCGGTCTCGCTCTCCGCTTCGCTCTCGATTTCCGCGGAATCGTCATACACTACCGCGCTCTGCTTCATGAAATCTGTCACGCAGTTGGAAATTGCGGTGAAATGAACGTATCCGACGCCATAATAATCGACATAGGTATTGTAGGTATCCTCGTCCGTATTATTGACTTCCATAAAATACTCAGGAGTGACTTCCAGGGAAGCGTCCTCCATCACTGCCTGCAGAACCAGGTAGTTGGAAGCGTAAGTCTCGCACTGGCTGTAAAGGGACTCCGTGTCGGAACCGAACATGCTCAGGATGGTATCCACATCATAGCCGTACAGGGATCCCAGACGCTCGTAATAATCATACTGGACCTGATAGAGGGCTTCGACAACAGATTGCGGAACATCGGAAACGATGGAATTCTCAATCAGCCAGTTGAGCAGGGATTCGCTCAGGTGCTCATTGTAGATATCATCGTAGAGGGACTGCTTGTAAGCGTCCACCGTGTCATACCCGAGATTTTCCTTCACGAAATCGTCCGTGACTTCCGGGATAACCGATTTTTCAATATAATTGATGGTGGTCGTGAATACGGCGTCCTTGCCGTTGAGCTCATCAACTCCGTAATCGTCCGGGAAGGTAACGTTGATATCAAACGTCTCGCCGACTTCATGCCCGATCAGCTGGTCAAGGAAATCATCAATGTAATTGGTCCCGCCCGCGGTGACCGTCGTACCGTTGCCGTCAGTGCTGCCACCGTCGAACTCCACTCCGTCGATGGTTCCGACATAATCGATGTTTACGCTGTCGCCTTCCTCAACGGTTCCCTCCGTAACCTGCTCGGTGGTTGTATAGCTCTGGACCATCTCATCGATCTTGGCCTGAACCTCGGAATCCGTCGGAGTCACTTCGGAAGCCGGAATCTGCACACCGGTATACTCGGGGAGAGAGACATAATCCAGCGCGGTGACACCCGCGAAGAAGCCGTTTTCATCGAAATATACGCTGTAATCATACGTCTCTTCGGCTGACTCGGATTCAGCTTCGCTCTCCATCTCAGTAGGAGCCTCCGAAACAGGGGACGTCGTTTCCTCCGCCGCTTCTTCCGTGACATCCTCAGAAGCTGTTTCATCAGCAAAAGCTGCTGTGGGCGCTGCCATGGAAGCAAGGCTCAAAGCAAGTAATGATGCTGCAATTTTCTTATTCATTGCTGTAATCCTTTCAATATATGAGATTTTCCGGACGGTTTCCCGTTTGCCGGAACTAAAACCTGAAAAACATTGTAACAAAAAAAACTAGAGGTGTCAAAAATACTTTAGATTTGCAGCCGGCCCTGATCTCCTGCAGCATTAAACAGTGCAAAGCAGGCCGATCCGCACATCAGCGCTCAGACGCGGTCCGAATCCGTGTCCGTGCTGAATGTGATTTCCCCGGTTTCCGGATTCATGGAACTCACCACCGCGAGAGATTCGACCCGGATTCCCATCGCGCGGATTTTTCTGCCGCCGTCCTGAAATCCTTTCTCCACGGCGATGCCGACGCCGGCTACGGAAGCCCCGGCCTCCCGGATAATTTCAATCAAGCCTTCGAGCGCGCAGCCGTTGGCGAGGAAATCGTCGATTATCAGAATTTTATCTTCAGGAGACAGATATTTCCGGGAGACGATCACATCGTAAACTCTCTGGTGGGTAAAAGAGCGGATTTTGGTTGTATAAGACTCACCGTCCAGATTGATGCTCTGGGATTTTTTCGCGAAAACCACAGGAACATGAAAGTACTGTGCGGTGATGCAGGCGAGCCCGATCCCGCTGGCTTCAATGGTCAGGATTTTCGTGACTTCCGATCCCTCAAAAAGGCGTTTCCACTCCTTTCCCATCTCGTTGTACAGTCCGATATCGATCTGGTGATTCAGAAAACTGTCCACTTTCAGGACATTCCCCGGTTTCACGATTCCGTCTCTGCGGATTCTGTCTTCCAGAAGTTTCATGGCTTCCTTCCTTCTTTCTTCCCTGCAGCAGGGAGTATCTCAGATATGCGGGCCGGTCATCCGGCGCAAAGATCTTACGAATTCCTGTCAGTTATCTGCCCGGCTTTTCCGGTTCGGATGGTTTCTCCCCGCCGGTATCCGCAGCGTTCTTCCCTCCGGAATCCGGATCCGCGTTTTCCTCTTCATCCGGGAACAGGTCATCCACTGAATCTTCCGGCCAGGTTTTCACTGACGGAGCAGGATCCATGATTTCATCAGCATCTTTCGGCCCGTCCTGTCTCCAGCCGTCGTCCGGGAGAAGGCCTTCGGCGAAATACTGCTGCCAGCCGTCACTCCCGTTCTCGATCACGGATCGTCTCAGAGCTTCCGAGTCATGCTGCTGTTTTTCACTCTGTTCCTCCACGGAGACAGTCTGTTCACGGGCAATTCCCTGAATATCCCGGTTGAGCTGTTCCATTTTTCTGTCGAGACTGGCGACGATATCCGCGCAGTTCTTCAGCTGGACGCCGATGTAATCCGGCGTCTGGCCTTCAAATTTGTAACGGATTTTGTGATCGAGGGAAGCCCAGAAATCCATGGCGATGGTCCGGATCTGCACTTCAACCTTCACATGTCTCTCGCCGTCCGAAAGGTAAACCGGAACCGAAAGGATCATATGATAGCTCGTATATCCGTTGTCTTTCGGTGAAATCAGGTAATTTTTCACCGTGAGAACTTCCAGGTCGGACTGGCCGGTAATGACGTCCGCGAGACGGTAAATGTCGGAAACAAACGAACAGATAATGCGGATTCCCGCGATGTCATTCACATACCTGACCATGTTTTCGATGGTGATTTCATGTCCGTTCTTTTTCAGTTTGCGGATGATGCTGTCCTTTTTCTTGATTCTGTATTTGACGTGTTCAATCGGGTTGTAGTGGTGAACGGTGATGAAATCGTCGTTCAGAATTTCAATTTTCGTCTGTACTGTTTTGAGAGCAGATCTGTAGCCGAGCATGAGTCTTGAAAACTCCTCTCCCCCGATGCCGCTTTCTTCCATTATCACTCTTCCTTTCCCGTCCCGGGCCATCATGCCGGGGACTCTGCTGTTTTCAGTATACCATAATCAGCGGCCTGCGCAACAAGCCTGCGGATAGCTGACCGGGAGCGGAGGCAGCCGGTCGCCGGCCGGTTCAGGACAGGTGGCCTGAAAATTTTCTATTGGCCCTTGCACTTTTTCCTTCCAGCCATTATAATAAAAAACGATAATCATTATTATTTGGAGGCAGCTATTTGAAGTACAGCAGACAGCGTGAGGAGATCCGACGGTTTTTAGCCGGGCGGAAGGATCACCCCACCGCGGAAACCATTTACGAGGCTCTGAAGCCGGAAATGCCCAGCCTGAGCCTTGGAACCGTCTACAGGAACCTCTCGCTTCTCTCGGAGAGCGGGGAAATCAGCCGGCTTTCGAATATCGACGGATCCGACCGGTTCGACCCCAATCCCCAGCCGCACTACCATTTTTACTGTAAAAAATGCGGCAGGGTGGACGATATCCCGATGACTTCGATGGAATCGCTCAACCATCTGGCTCAGGCGCATCTGGGCGGCAGAGTTTATTACCATGAACTGATGTTCTATGGCATCTGCGCCGACTGCCTGAAAGCAGAGGAATCACAGGATGAAAGCGTGGATGGCGGAGAAAAGCAGGAAGAAGGCCCGCCGGAGGCCCCGCTTTCCGAATAATTTCCCGTTCTGTTCCCGGTTCCGGCCGGGCCGGCCATGCAGAACCGCTCCGCCGGTTCCGCAATGTTCTTCTTATTTTGCAGAAAACAGATCAGATCTGTTTTCTTATATACCCACTGCGCCGGGCTGGCGCAGAATCAATTTTGCGGCGGCTGCCGCGGAAGGAGAAAATTATGAAATTTGTATGCAGTGTATGCGGTTATGTTTACGAAGGCGACAAGGCTCCGGAGAAGTGCCCGGTATGCGGTGCTCCGGCATCCAAATTCGTTGCCCAGAAGGATGAGATGACCTGGGCTTCCGAGCACGTTGTCGGCGTTGCCAAGGACGTCCCGGATGACATCAAGGCGGACCTCCGCGCGAACTTCAGCGGTGAGTGCAGCGAGGTCGGTATGTATCTGGCAATGTCCCGCGTCGCTTACCGCGAGGGATATCCGGAAATCGGCCTTTACTATGAGAAGGCTGCCAGCGAAGAGGCTGTTCACGCGGCGAAGTTCGCTGAAATGCTCGGTGAAGTCGTCACCGATTCCACCAAGAAGAACCTTCAGCTTCGCGTAGAAGCTGAGAACGGCGCTACCGCCGGGAAGACCGATCTCGCAAAGCGCGCGAAGGCGCAGAATCTCGACGCGATCCATGACGCGGTTCACGAGATGGCAAGGGATGAGGCCCGTCACGGCAAGGCGTTCAAGGGCCTTCTGGAGAGATACTTCAAGGACTGATCTTCCTTTCTTACCAGTAAGATAGGCAGAATATCGGAAACGAGGGCCGGAAAAAGCTGAAACAGCTTTCTCCGGCCCTTTCCTGTCATCCGGAATCTTTGCATTCCCGTTTAAATTTTCACAAAAGCGTCCGGAATCTCCGGGAATCCATTCAGATTTCCCTGTATCCCGCTTTGAGCAGCGCGGCGTGCACCGGCAGAAACAGGAGGCCGCCGATAAAAGCAGTAATCAGCTGAGTCACGGAGAAAGTAAGCCTCGCGGCGTTCAGCGCAGCTTCCGGCAGCCCCGTCCCCGGGCCGAGAACAGTGAGAATGACGCCCGAGATCAGCACAGCCATCACAGCGCTCTTTGCAGCCGCGCCGGGAATCCACGCCGCTGCCCAGCTCATCCCCTTCCTGTGAGCGAAATGCATGACCAGCACCAGAACAGCGTTCCCCAGCATGATGGCCGGGATCAGCACGGGGATAGCGGCCATCAGGGGCGAACCCGTGATCAGAAAAGACGTGACCGGCGTAATTGCGGAGAGTATCAGGGCCGGAATCAGCCCGCAGAACGCTGCGGCCGTCATCAGAACCAGATTGATCACCGGGCCCGTCAGATATACAGATACATTTTTAAGAAACTGGCTGGCGATGGCCAGCGCGAGCAGCACAGCGGTCATGGCCGACTGTTTTGCGGAAATTTTCATCGTTATCCTCCGGCGGTTCAGTAGAGAAGATCCATGTAATTCTGGTATTCCGAATCACCCGAATGTTTTTTCTGCGACTGCTCCATCTGTTTCTGGAGAGTTGCCGCCGATTTCCTGATATCCTGGAGGACGCCGGAACCGCCGATACAGCCTCCGGGACATCCCATGCCTTCCAGAAGGTAGCCGTTGTATTTTCCGGCTGCTGCCAGCTGCATCATCCTGCGGCAGTCCGCAAGGCCTTCCGCTCTCGCGGTCGGCACTTCTCTTCCCGGGCTGATCGTATGGATGCGGTCGATGACCGCTCCGGCAACGCCTCCCCCCGCCGCGAATCCCTTGCCCTCAGAGGAGGAATCCTCCCGGGAGGGTTCGGTCAAAAGATCGTCGAAGGAGATTCCGGCCGCGTCAAACACGCCGGACATCTCCTCAAACGTCAGCACGAAATCCACCTCGCTGCGAACGGTTCTCCGCCTGGCTTCCAGTTTTTTCGCCGCGCAGGGTCCGATAAAAACTGTCCGGCAGCCCGGATGCTGTTTTCTGGTCATCCTGGCCGCAAAAACCATCGGCGTCAGGGTCATCGAAATGCAGTCCGCGTATTTCGGGAACAGCGTCTTGGCCATCACCGACCAGGCCGGGCAGCACGAAGTTCCCATGAAGGGAATCTGGTCCGGCACTTCGTGGATGTAATCTCTCGCTTCCTGGATGGTGCAGAGGTCTGCCCCGACCGCCACCTCAACCATATCGGCAAAACCGATTTTCTTCAGCGCCGCCCGCATATGCTGCTGGTCGCACTTCGGGCCGAACTGGCCCGCGAAAGAAGGCGCGACTACAGCGTATACAGGTCTGCTCTTATCCTTCAGCGCCATGATCATCTGGTAAATCTGACTCTTGTCCACGATGGCGGAAAAAGGGCAGCTCACGAGGCACATGCCGCAGGCGACGCAGCGCGTGTAGTCGATATCGGCACGCCCATTCTCATCTTCTTTGATCGCGCCCATACCGCAGGCTTTGATGCACGGGCGGTCCATCCGGACAATCGCGTTATAGGGGCAGGCCGAGATGCATCTGCCGCAGTTCACGCATTTGGACCGGTCGATGACGGACTGTTTGTTGCCCAGACTCACGGCGTGCTTCGGGCAGACTTCCCGGCACGGATGCTCGATGCAGTTCTGGCACAGATTGGTCACCACCGTCACATGGTCCGGGCAGGCGTGGCACGCGAATTTGATGATATTGATCAGTGGCGGAGTGTAGTAGCTCTCTTCTGTCGAAGCGTTCTCCACGCCGTCCGAGATCAGCTTGTACTCGGAGCCGTCCCGGATCGGGAGGCCCAGCGCGGCCCTCAGGCGTTCCCCGATGACCGCTCTCTCCAGAAAGATGTTGTCGTAGCTTTCCCCGGCTTCGCTCCTGACCAGCTCGTAGGGAATTTCATCAATTTTTTTCAGGTCATCACCCTCGAACGCCAGCTTCGCGACCGCCCTGAAAACGTCATGGCGCCCTTTCGCCTTGCTGCTGTACACTCCTCTCATCTGCAGTCCTCCCCTCAGCCGCGTTGATTTTCCTGCTCCGCGATGATCTGCGACAGCGCCTCCTTCAGCGCGGCCATCTGGCTGTCTGTCCCGACGGTGATGCGCAGATAATTGCTGATCCTCGGCCTGTCGAAATACCTGACATAAATGTTTCTCTTTTTCAGCTCCGCAAACAGGACCTTTGCGGGAACGCTCCGGTGCGCCGCGAAAATAAAGTTCGACGACGAATCCGGATAAGTGAATCCGAGTTCCGACAGGTCTTTTTTGGCCTGTTCCCTTGTGCGGATGATTTTCTCCGTGGTCTCCCTGAAATAAGCCTCGTTGAGCACCGAGGCCGTGCCGATTTCCTGCGCGGCCCTGCTCATGGTATAGGAGTTGAAAGAGTTTCGGACATCATTCAGAGCGGAGATCAGCGCTTCGGAACCGACGGCGAATCCGATGCGCATGCCGGCCAGCGAGCGGGACTTGGAGAATGTCTGGACAACCAGCAGGTTCTCGTACTTCGGAACCAGCGAAATGGCGGAGGGAGCCCCGGCAAAATCGATGTACGCTTCATCCACGATGACGACAACGTCCGGATTATGCTTCAGGATATCTTCCACCAGGTCCAGGTTTTCGTAAAGTCCTGTGGGAGCGTTCGGATTGGGGAAAACAATACCGCCGTTCACGAGATAATAATCCTCCCGGCGGATGCGAAAATCGTCTTTCAGGGGCCGGAGCAGATAGGGAATCCGGTACAGGTCCGCCCAGACGTCGTAGAAGGAATAGGTGATATCCGGGAACAGGATCGGTTTTTTGCTGTTGAAGAAAGTCAGGAACGACATCGACAGAACGTCGTCGGAGCCGACTCCGACGAAAATCTGGTTTTCCCCGACGCCGTACCGCCTGGCGAGAACGCTCTTCAGTTCCGTTGAAGAGGGATCAGGGTAGAGGCGCATGCTTTCCGCGCTCATCCGCCTGATCGCCCCGGAAACTTCCGGGGCCGGCGGATACGGATTTTCATTGGTATTGAGTTTGATGACGTTTCCGCTCTTCGGCTGTTCGCCGGGGACATACGGCACCATCGTCCGGACATTTTCTCTCCAGTTCTGCATAAGTCCCTCCTGTTTTGCGCGGATATTCCGCGAGGGGACCGGAACAGGCCGGCGTTCTGTGCCTTCCCGTTCCGGATAGATACTATCAGGTTAGCTCTCTCCGGCTTTTTCCTCTCGCATATGCGAACGCGGCGGTCAGGATCATCATAACGATCACTCCGGTGAGCGCTCCCGCCGAGTCGATGACGGTGTCCCGGAGCATCGGCGACCGGCCGCTGACAAAAGTCTGGTGAAACTCATCCGTCCAGGCATAAACCGTCGAAAGCAGCCAGCCCAGAAACGCTGAAAGGATGTAGCCGCATCTGCCGGCTTTGAACCAGGAAAACAGCAGGACGGCCAGAATCAGATATTCTGAATAATGGGCCGTCTTTCTGACCAGAAAGCTGACGCGGGTGTAAAAATACTGGTATCCCTGCGGTGAGATGATGTTCATCTGCGGGAAAAAGCGGTTGATCACTTTCTGGACAATTCTTCCGCTCGTCGAGGAAGAAACCGAGCCGATCTGGGACGAAAACCAGAAAATCGTCCCGGCCCACAGAATAATCAGGACCGTCAGGATAATTCTTTTTCGATTCAATAAACTGCCTTTCCGCACGGGAGTGCGCGCCAGAGCCGATAAACTGAAACGCGCCGCGGCTGCTGCCGCGGCGCTTGAATTCAGCTCAGCTGCCCGCCTTCAGACATGAGGCGCGCCGGACAGAAATTACTTGTTCTCCAGGCGTTTCCCGTACATCTTGTTGAAATAGTTCTGGTACTCACCGCTGACAATGTGCTCCCACCACTCTTTGTTGTTGAGATACCAGTCGATCGTCTTCGGAATGCCGGTGTCGAAAGTGTACTCCGGTTTCCATCCAAGCTCGGTCTCAATCTTGGTGGGATCCATCGCGTATCTCCTGTCGTGGCCGGGCCGGTCGGAGACAAATTTGATCAGGCTTTCCGGCTTGTTGAGCGCGTGGAGAATGGTCTTCACAACCTCAAGGTTCGTGCGCTCGTTGTGTCCGCCGATGTTATACACTTCGCCTTCCCTGCCCTTGCGGATAATCAGGTCGATGGCCTTGCAGTGGTCTGTCACGTAAAGCCAGTCGCGGACATTCGCGCCAGTACCATATACCGGGATTTCCTCGTCGGCCAGCGCGCGGCTGATCACCAGCGGAATGAGCTTTTCCGGGAAATGATACGGGCCGTAATTGTTGGAGCAGCGGGAAATGGTCGTCGGAAGGCCGAAAGTTCTGTGGTAAGCCATGACGAACAGGTCCGCGCTCGCTTTCGAAGCAGAGTACGGGCTGCTCGTATGAATCGGCGTCTCCTCCGTGAAGAAAAGGTCGGGGCGGTCCAGCGGAAGATCTCCGTAAACCTCGTCGGTGGATACCTGGTGATAGCGTCTGATTCCGTACTTTCTGCACGCGTTCAGCAGGGTTACGGTTCCCAGCACGTTGGAATGCACAAAGATATCCGGATTTTCAATCGAACGGTCCACATGGCTCTCCGCGGCGAAATTGACGACAACGTCGAATTTCTCCTTCGCAAAGAGATCCATGATGAAATCCTTGTCGGCGATGTCGCCGCGCACGAACTTATAGTTCGGCTTGTTCTCCACCGGCTTTAAGGTTTCGAGGTTGCCGGCATAGGTGAGAAGATCGAGGTTGACGATCTCATCTTCCGGATAAGTATTGACCATGTACTGGACGAAGTTTCCGCCGATAAAGCCGGCGCCGCCTGTTACGCAAATTTTCATTCTGTGCTCCTCTGCCTCTCTTTACTTGAATTTTCTGCCGCCTGCCGCAGGCTTTCGGGCCGGCAGCCTGATCTTGCCATCAGATACAGCCACGCAGGATTGTGTTCCGCCGGCTTTGACCGATGGCGTCAGAACAGCGGCCGGTCTGCCTCATATCCGGGTGTCCCGTCGGCGGATCCTGCCGCCTCGCCCGCTCCTCAGCTCCTGTTCACCTTGTCAATGAATTTGCCGTCCATGACGGCTTTCAGGTAAGCGCCATACTGGTTTTTCTTGTAGAGCTCGTATGCCTCCGCCAGCTGATCACGGGTGATCCAGCCGTGAAGATACGCGATCTCCTCCAGGCAGGCGATTTTTCTGTGCTGGTGGGATTCGATGGTCTTGACGAAATTCGTCGCGTCGACCAGGGACTCGTGCGTTCCGGTGTCCAGCCAGGTGAATCCCTGGCCGAGCAGTTCCACCGTAAGCTCTCCCTTCTCCAGATAGATGCGGTTGAGGTCGGTGATCTCCAGCTCTCCTCTGGCGGACGGCTTCAGCGATTTCGCGTACTCCACGACATTTTCATCGTAGAAGTACAATCCCGTGACCGCGTAATTGCTCTTCGGCTTTTCCGGCTTCTCCTCGATCGATACCGCCTTGCCCGTGCTGTCGAACTCCACGATGCCGAAGCGCTCCGGGTCGTCAACATAGTAGCCGAAAACAGTCGCTCCGTGCTTTCTGGCAGCAGCCGCGCGGAGGCGCTCATTCAGCCCGTTACCCTCGAAAATATTGTCGCCGAGAACCATGGCGACGCTCTGCCCGCCGATGAATTCCTCGCCGATCAGGAACGCCTGCGCAAGGCCTTCCGGCTTCGGCTGCACCGCGTAGGTAAGCTCGATGCCGAACTCATGGCCGTCTCCCAGCAGCTCCTCAAACCGCGGAGTGTCCGCCGGCGTGGAAATGATCAGGATCTCGCGGATACCCGCATTCATCAGCACCGAAAGCGGATAATAGATCATCGGTTTATCATAAATCGGCAGAAGCTGTTTAGATGTGACGCGCGTGAGCGGATACAGTCTCGTACCGCTGCCTCCCGCAAGAATAATTCCTTTCATGAATGTCTCCTTATGATTTTGTGACTGAACACTGTACAGTGGCAAGCCGCGGCTTGCTGCCGCGCGCTGACTGCGGCAGATCATGCTGCCGTTCTTCATCTTTGCCGGATCATTCCGTCCTAAACTGAAAAGGCCATACGGGCAAAATGAACCGCCGGCCGTGCCTTAACGGCACTGCCGGCGCCATTATAACATAAATGCGAAAGTTTTTGACAGATAATTCCAAAATCTGGCGCTGAAACAAGCCGGAATGACGGGACGCCTGGTTTCCAGCCCGCTATTTGCATCTCCTCCGTTCGGATGGAGGGATCCGGAATCTCAGTTGCTGTCTCCCACTTTTGTGGCGTCCTTGCCGTTCTGATAATCTTCCATCTTAAACTCGTAATCGTTGCCCGGAAGAATGGCGTTCAGGACGATACCCGCGATTGCCGCGATGGCGAGAGCCGTAAGGGTAATGTTGAAGCTGCCGATCTTGAATGTAAAGCCGTCGGTGATGCCGAGAGCGCAGACCAGAATGACCGCTGTGATGATCAGGTTGCGGGACTTGGTGAAGTCCACCTGGTTTTCAACAACGTTCCGGATACCGACGCCGGAGATCATCCCGTAAAGGATGAAGGAAATGCCGCCGATCACGGAAGTCGGAAGCAGATTGATAGCCGCGGCGATCTTCGGGGAGAAAGACAGCAGGATCGCGAAGCACGCCGCAATGCGGACCACCTTTGGATCGTAAACCTTGGTCAGCGCGAGAACGCCGGTATTCTCACCGTAAGTGGTGTTTGCCGGTCCTCCGAACAGCGCCGAGAATGTGGTTGCGAGGCCGTCTCCGACGAGGGTGCGCTTGAGCCCCGGGTCCGCGAGGAAGTTATGTTCGGTTGTCGCGCTGACGGCGGAGATATCCCCGATGTGCTCCATCATGGAAGCGAAGGAGATCGGGACAACCGCCACGATGGCGCTCACCGCCAGTTCCGCGTTATGGATATTGCCGAAAATCATCTCGGAACGTTTGACCGGCAGGCCGAACCATGCCGCCTGCTTCAGGGCTTCGATTTTGTCCTCGGAGAAAAGCTGCAGCGATGTGTTTCCCGCAATGCAGATGACGTCTGATCCATCAATGGAAACCGTTTGTCCGGCAGCCAGGGCTAGGACCACCGACACAAGCACGCCGACCGCGACGCCCATCAGAATCGGGATGATCTTGATCATTCCGCGGCCCCAGATGTTGCAGATGATGACGACCGCAAGGGAAATGACCGCGATGAGCCAGTTGGTGCTGCAGTTGCTGACCGCGCTGCCGGCCAGGCTCAGGCCGATAGCGATGATGATCGGGCCGGTGACAACCGGCGGGAAGAACCGCATGACTTTCCGGACGTCAAACGCTGCAAAGAAGCCTGCCAGAATCAGATAAACCAGCCCGGCGACGGCTACGCCGAGGCAGGCGTAGGGAATCCCTTCCGTCCACGGCAGCCCCGCCGCGTCCGTCATTGCCTTCACTGCCGCGTAACCGCCGAGAAAAGCGAAGGAAGATCCGAGGAAAATCGGTACCTTGCGCCCGGTAATCAGGTGAAACAGCAGAGTCCCGAGCCCGGCCATCAGCAGCGTTGTCTGCATATCCAGGCCGGTCAGCAGCGGTACCAGAACCGTCGCGCCGAACATGGCGAATGTGTGCTGCAGCCCGAGAATCACCATTCTGCCGGTGCCGAGCACGCGGGCATCGTCGATTCCCTTCTGTCCGATCTGAACAGTTTCCTTTTTTGCCATAACCCCTCCGTAATCATGTGATAGGGATGTACGGAAAAATTGCGGTTCCCGACATCCGCCGCGCCGATTCAGGCGCAGGACTGTCGGCCGTTCGTTTCGTCCGGCCATTCCAAGTGATTTTATAGAGGCGGATATCATCTGTCAAGTCTGAAAAATAGACAAACACGAATCGGCAGCCGGATAGCGGGCGGAAAATCCGGCATGCAGAGCGTGTCCTCATCTCCGCTGTTCCGCGTCATTATCGCGAAACAGCCTGAAAAAATAGTGAGCGAGCCGCCGCTGCCGGGTTCTGCCCGGGGCGCGCCGCCGTCAGAGAACGGCATCGGAGAAATTTATTCCAAAAAAGACCCGCCGGTTTAACCCGGCGGGCCATGGTTTCAGGTACTCTCTCCGTCAGCGCAGATGAATCTCACAGGCTTATCGCGGCGGATCCTGATTTCAGGCATGGAACGGAGTCTTTTTCGTGTTTATCGCGGCAATCTTCTCCGGGGTCACTTTGAAGTTTCTCTCCATCGTCATCAGGCCGTTGACCTCCTGCTGAACATCAGAAACCTGCGTGTAGCAGAATCCGACAATCCAGGGTACGCTGCGGATTGCCGTGGTGATCCTGTCATACCGCTTCACAAAGGCTTCCTCGTCCTTCACGCCGTTGCCGTAACCCCACTCGCCTTCGCCTCTCTTCGAGAAGGCGATGCCGCCGTACTCACTGATGATCACCGGCTGGCCGTGGTAGCTGTATCCGTCCGCAATCGCGGATTTGAATCCGCTGTGGAAGATTTCGTCATCCATGAGCTCATCTTTGTGGTTCAGGTAGCGCTCAAGGAAGGTTTCCCCGTCCTCCTCATAGTCGTGAAGTGTGATGATATCCGAAATCGTATGCTCCCATCCGTCGTTGGTGATGACAGGCCGCATGGAATCAAAGCTCTTGGTCAGGTAATAGATCGCCTCGGTGAAATGCTGCTGTTTTTCATCGGTTTTGATCTGCGGCACGCCCCAGGACTCGTTGAACGGCGTCCAGGTAATGATGGCCGGATGGCTGTAATTCTGACGGACCACTTCCATCCACTCGGCGGTGTATTCCTGAACGGAATTGTCGGTGAATTCATAGAACGCCGCCATCTCGCTCCACACGAGAAGGCCCTTCACATCCGCCCAGTACAGGAATCTCTCGTCTTCCACCTTCATGTGCTTGCGGACGCCGTTGAAGCCAAGTTTCTGGATCTTGTCGATATCTTCGATCAGGGCTTCCTCGTCCGGTGCCGTGATCCCGGAGTCCTTCCAGTAGCCCTGATCAAGAATCAGCCGCTGATACAGAGGCGCGCCGTTGAGAAGGACGTTTCCCTTTTCAATCCTGATATCGCGCATTCCGAAGTACGAAAGCACTTCATCCTCCGGCTTTCCGTCGGCGGTCAGGCTGACTTTCAGGTCGTACAGCGCCGGATCCCTCGGCGACCAGAGACGGACATTGCGCCCGAAATCCGCGGAGTGGGATACGCTGACCTTCAGGGAAGCCTTTCCGTCATGCACCTGCACCGACGCCTTTGCGACAGATTCGTCCGCGAAGGATATCTCAGCCGACAGCATCAGTTCCTTCCCCTGCCCCGGAGCCGCCTGGACGTCCTCCGCTCCGGCGACCAGAGCCTCGATGTCGATCTCCCCGTTCTTCACATCCGGAGTGAGTTTCAGGCTGCTGACATAGACATCAGGGACGGTTTCCAGCCAGACGGTCTTCCAGATACCGGTGGTCTGGACATACCAGCAGGCGAAGTTCTCTTTTCTCCACCTCTGTTTTCCGCGGGCCTGCTCCTCGCTGAACGAATCGTCCGCTTTGACGACAATCAGGTTTTCGCCTTCGCGGATCCAGGGCGTGATATCAAAAGTAAATCTCGCGTATCCGCCCTTGTGGTTCCCGGCATACACGCCGTTGATCCAGACGCTGGTGAGATAGTCGCTTCCCTCAAAGTGAAGAAGGACTTTCTTTCCCGTCTCCGGCGTGAGCCTGACCTTTTTCTGGTACCAGACATGGTCATGCCGCGTCTCGTCATGGATTCCCGAAAGCTCTGTCTCATAGGTAAACGGGACCCTGATCTGCTTTTGCGGCTCGAACCCGCGGAACCATCCCGCGCCGGTTCCGGCGTCGCCGTCATCAAAGGCGAAGTCCCAGTTTCCGTTCAGATTTTCCCAGGCCGGACGGACCAGCTGGGGACGCGGATAATCTTTGATATACGATTTCACTGCCATTTTTCCTCCCTCCGAGAGGACCGCGCGGTTCCGGCACTTCACCGGGCTTGCGCGGCGTCCTTTTATTGTATTTTTTCACTTTTTATGCGATGCTCTGTCCAGGCTGACTGCCGTCAGCCGTTATCTTTTCCGTTCCGGTTTTCGGATCAGCGAATACAGATACCAGATTCCGGCGATCAGAAGGACATAGAAAATAACCGCAAACTTTACCGTGCGCAGCTTGAACTTGCTGCCGGCAAACGCGAAAATCACGATGTTGGATACCAGCAGGAAGAAAAGCGAATTTGCCCCGATTTCTTCGAGAAAGCGCAGCCTGATTTTCTGTGACAGCAGGTAACAGCCGTACACCGCCAGGGCTCCTCCGAACAGGAACCAGGCGTCCGGTGGGAATCTGTCGGTCAGATTCGCGTTCTGAAGATAACAGATCAGTTCCGGCAGGAACATTGCCGCTGTAACGGCAAGGATCCAGGGTTTCCATTTTCAGCGCTTTTTGCAGAAAAGCACCCCGGCTCCATAATAGAACAGATACGAAATCACCGGAAACGTCTGAACCTGCGTTGAACCGACGAACAGCGCCGCAACAGGTTCGGATATCCGGTCCCTGGGAATCAGGGTCGTCAGCACTCCCACGGCGAGGAGAACGATCTCGGTCACCCAGTTCATTTTTTTGAACACACCGAACAGGATGATTCCGACAACCATCACTCCGAAGAAAGAAGCCAGGAACTCGCTCCAGCCGGCATATTTCCGGAAGCCCAGAATCCATCTGATCTGCCTCGGGTCGAAAAATTTCACTTCCACCAGTCCGACATAGCAGATGCTGGAAATCCAGAAAGCCAGCAGCATTTTGAGTGCCGTCCTTGTCATCCGCCAGGCGCTCTCCCGAAAAGTCCTGCTGTAGTAAGCGTACCAGGACGTTATGCCGAACGCGAAGAAAAAACCGGAGAACGTCGTAAGGTTGATGTAATCTCTCAGCACATGGACGGCCATGTTGGAGTCATCGCAGAAAAACTGTATGCAGTGGCAGAGAACCATCTGGAGAACCAGAATTCCCTTCAGGACGTCCGCCGATTCGTCTCTTTGACGGCTGATCGCGCGCTCTGCTGCCATTTTGCCCTCCTGTCCGGTCTGTCAGCCTTTGATGCCTTCCATTGAAATTCCCTGCGTGATCTGTTTCTCGAATGCGATATACAGAATAATCGCCGGAATTGACGCAACCATGTTCATCGTCATGGGGACCGCGTAATTCGGCCGCGCCACAGAAAGGAAGGTGGGAATTCCGACCGGCAGCGTATACATTTCCTCCGTGAATACGCAGAGCAGAGGCCACAGGTAGTTGTTCCACGATCCGATGAACGACATGATGGCGGTCGTCGAAAGGATCGGCTTTGACAGAGGCAGAATTATCTTTCGATAGATGGTCCACTCTCCTCCGCCGTCAATTCTCACCGCCTCGACCAGCGCGTCCGGAAGCCCGCGGAAGAACGAAACGCAGATGATCAGCGACATCGATCCTGCCAGCCCGGGAAGGATCAGACCTGTGTAGGTATTAATCAGATTCATGCTGTTGACTTCGATGAACAGCGGAACAATCGTGGCTTCACCGGGAACGAGCATACCGATCATACAGTAAAAGAATACCGCGTTTTTCCCTTTGAACGGAATCTTGGCGATAGCGTAGGCTGCCAGAGTCGTCACAATGACCGTAAGGACCGTGCTAACCAGCGCGATTCCCAGAGAATTGAGGAACCAGCGCATGATATTGGTCTTGGTCAGCGCATAGACATAATTGGCAATGGTATAAGGCGGCTTAAACCAGTCCCAGATATCCGGAAACTGCTTGGATTCGCTCTGGAAGCTGCAGAACAGGGCCCAGATGATCGGAAACAGGGCGATCACCGCGAAGAGCAGGGAGATGACGGTCAGCACAACAGAACCGACGATTGTTCCGCTTCTCCTGCGGGACATTCTTTTTGCTGCTTTCATTTATTTCTCCTCCATTCTGCTCTGGAACTTCAGCTGGATGATGGTTACGACGCAGAGGATGGCAAACAGCGCGTAAGACATCGCGGCGGCGTATCCCATCTTGTTCCTGTCGAAAGCCTGCTCGTAAATATACTGGATCAGCGGGCGGGTTTTTGACGCCGGTCCGCCTCCGGTAATCAGCTGGATCTGGGCGAAAACTTTGAAGGACGCGATAATCTGCAGAAGCACAACCAGGAAAATGGTGGGCTTGAGGAGCGGCAGCGTGATGCGGAACAGTTTCTGCCTTGCGTTGGCTCCGTCGACTTCCGCCGCCTCCATCAGCTCAGGATTGATATCCTGCAGGGCTGAGAGGTACAGCAGCATCGGGAATCCGAGCGTCCACCAGCAGGTCATCAGCACAACCGTGAACCAGACCAGAGGATAATCCTGCATCCAAAGCGGTTCATTCTCCGTCGTGATCAGGCCGAGGGACCTCAGGATACCGTTGATCAGGCCGTTGTACGGGGAAAAAGCGTACTTCGCGATATAGGACGCGACCGAAACCGAAAGGATTGTCGGCATGTAATAGCTGACACGAAGGAATTTTCTGAATTTCGTCGGGCGGTTCGCGAAAAGCGCGAGAATCAGGGACATGACGGACACAAGCGGCGCGCACATCACAACGAAGATACAGGTATGCTGCAGCGCTTCGATAAACTTGTGGTCATGGACCATCTTCACGTAATTGTCAAAGCCGACGAATTTCTGCCTTCCCATCAGAGTCCAGTTGTTCAGGCTGACCCAGACGCCCTGGACAACCGGATAAATGGTAAAGACGGTGAACAGGGCCAGAAATGGCAGCATGAAGATCCACGCGGTCAGCGTTCTCCGTGTCCTGTAGTTCATTGTTTTCTTTTTATTGCCGCTCATTATTTTCGCTCCAATAAATTTATTTTCGGGGGAATTATCCCTCCTGTTAAGCCGGCCGAAGTTTCAGGCTGCCGCGGGCATACGTTTCTGCCCCGGCGTCTTCCTTCCGCCGGAAACTGCTCTTATCAAAAAACCGGGGAGAGCTGGCTCTCCCCGGTTTTCAAGAACCATATTTAATTGTATGCTGTTTTCATTCGTCGGTGTCACGGCATACAGGTTCTCAGTTTGGTTTTCCTGTCAGTCGAGGTTGTCCTCAATAGCAGTGACAATATTCTCTTCTGCTGTATCAAGATCAACATCGCCGGTCCAGTAAGCATTGAGGGCGTCGATCATATCAGCCTTCATGCCGCCGTAGTAATTGGTAGCTCTCGGAGCGTACTTCGCGTACTGAAGTTCATCAACGACGTTGTAGCCCTTCATCGCCTTGTAATCATCGCTCTGGTTGACGGAAACTGCTGCCGGAATCTGCCCGGATCCTGCCCAGGTCAGGCCGTAATCATTGGATGCGGAGAACAGGAACTGGACAACTGCGGTGCTCTCTTCGTCAGTTCTGTCTTCGTTGACCGGAAGAACCAGCGTGTGGGAATCTGCCCAGCAGTACTGCTTGTCGCCGCCGTCGAACAGCTGCGGATAAACCGTGTTGCCGAAGTTCAGGCCGTCGGTCTGCTCGAAGACGCCGCTAGCCCAGGTTCCGGTGATAACGAACGCTGCCTTGCCCTGCTGGAACAGTGCCTGGTGATCAGAGATGCCCTCGAGAACGAGGCCGTCGTCATAAAGGCTCTTCTGCCACTCAAGAACTTTCTTGGAGACTTCGTCGTCGATCGTGCACTCGGTTGCGTCCTCGTTCACGAAATCAGTGCCGCCTGCCTGGAAGTAATCCGCATACCACATACGGAACGGATCATCGCCGGACTGTGTGATGGACAGCGGGGTGACATCTTCCGGAAGGGCGTCCTTGCACTTCTGAAGAAGTGCGGTGAAATCATCCGCGGAAGAAATGGCCTTGACGTCATCCTCGGTGATGCCTGCCTCCTCCAGGAGATCCAGGTTGTAATACAGAACTTCTGCGTGGGTATCCAGCGGGATCGCGTAAACATCGCCGTCGATCGTGACAGCGTCGATGGATTCCTGCGTATAGTAGTCGGCAAGATCAATGCCGAGCTCTTCAAGATACGGAGTCAGCGGCTCGATAACGCCGGTCTCAGCCAGCTCGTACAGCTTGGATACATGGGAAATGCCCGCGTCCGGTCCGTTGCCGGTAGCAACTGCCGTCTGCAGCTTGGTGTAATAATCGTCCCAGACAAGGGTGATGGACTGAATCGGATATGTGGGATCCTTCTCGCTGTTGTACTGATCAACAATGGAATTCCACCATTCGCCGTCGCCGCCGGTGAACAGGGACCAGAAGGAAAGATAGCCTTCCTTGATGGTGACAGCCTCAGGGTTGTTGACGGTACCGTCATCGTTGACGTCGACGCCTTCGCCGTAGGTCTCTTCCTCAGTCTCAGCTTCCTCTGACGCGAATACCGTTCCCGAAATCATGGTGGCGGCCATTGCAGCGGTCAGAGCAATACTTAACCATCTTTTCCTCATTTGTAGAATCCTCCTTGTAAATATTTGATTGTTTTATTCTGTTTTACCGTGGACAACGGGCAAAGCAGAATGATTGCCGGTGAAATTTCATGATTTATCTCATTACTGGTTACGATTATATGTCTAATATTCCCTGATGTCAAGAGGTTTGGCAGATTAATCAAAAATATTCTGTCCGAAATTCTACAATTGTCAGGAATCGTTCAACAGTTAATCTTTCGGGAGCGCGGGAATAGAACAAAACAGTCGGAAAACGGATAAAAACAGTCAACGGACCACATTCCAGTAAATATAAAACGGCCGGAAGAGCTCATTTCTGAGCCTTTCCGGCCGTAAAAAACAGATTGTCCGCCGCTGCCCTTCACCCAATAGATCCCGTCAGGCTTTCGTTCGTTTTGTCGGTTTGCGGCGCCTGCGGTCCCGAAACCGCGATGAACCCGGCTGATTCAGAACAGTTCCGCTGCCTGCGGTCCCGCTGCCAGAGACTGGTTTACGGCAGTTTCCAGGTGAGTGTCTGCGATCCGGCGTCGGAAGTCACGGTTATCGTCCCTGAATCCGCCTGCGGGCGGACATAAACGACCAGCTGTCCGCGGAATGTCTTTCTGGCGGCGGCGTCGCAGATCGTCTCGTCCCCGAGGTTTCCGCTGTCAAGTGCGGCAACCTCGCCGCCCTCAGCCTTCGCTTCTACTGTCCTGTCATCCGTGATGGCGATATTCCCGTGGCTGTCGTAAAGGCTCACAATCACCTGAAGCAGCTCATAGTCGGCTTTCGGGTCCTGCCACAGTTCCGCCTTCAGGGAAACCGCCGGTCCGGCCGTTCTGATGCTGTCCTCAGCCGCGGCTGCGCCGTCAGCAGGCGCTTTTACCGAGATTGTCCCCGCTTTAAACGGGACCTTCCACAGGTAGGCTCCGTCATAGGTTCTCTCTGTCTGCACCCCAGCCGACACTCCGTTGACATACAGTTCGGTACTGTCCGCCAGCGTGCGGCAGATCACCGCGACCTGTTCTCCATCGCTGTAATTCCAGCTTCTTTCCGGGCTGATCCAGTGTTTCCCCGAAAGTTCATCCGCCGGGAAAGTCTGCAGATACGCCTGCGGTTCCGCCATCCAGTAAACCCTGCGGGCTCCGAACTCAGATTTCGGAAGGCCGTTGGTCGCGAGGAATCCGGCCTGCGATCCGTGGAAAGGATAGGTTCCGCCGGACTCGCCGAAATAATCGATTCCTGTCCACAGGAACTGGCCGCTGACATACTCGCAGTCCCTCACAGCCAGCCAGGCTTCCCAGCTGTGCCCGTTCTCACTGCCGATCAGGGGACGTCCCGGATATTTTTTGTGAGATTCCGCGTAGAGATGTTCTTTGTAGTTATAACCGGCGACATCGAGCGAATCGAGGAAACCGACTCCTGCCGACAGTTCCGGGAAAGCCGCGGCCAGAGTCACCACCCCGTCGGGAACCTCCCGGCGCACAACCGCGGCCAGCTTTGCCGCGAGAACCGGAAGCCTCGAAGCGTCAGGCTTATCAGGATCATACAGTCTCTCGCTGGCCGGCTTGTTCGCGTCATTGTTTCCGGTCATCTGAGCGAATACCGCGCTGCAGTAAGGATCGTTCGGATAATCGATTTCGTTTCCGATGCTCCAGAGCACGATGCACGGGTGGTTTCTGTCCCTGCGGATCATATCCGTCAGATCGCGGTCGTACCATTCCGGGAAATAGGAAGCGTACCCGTCATGCTTCGGCGGGTAGACGTTATGGCCGTGCCACCACTTGTTCTTGGGATTTTCCCACTCGTCGAAGGCTTCGTCCATCACAAGAAAACCGAGTTCATCGCACAGATCGTACAATTCAGGCATATGCGGGTTGTGGCTCATCCGGACAGCGTTGCATCCCGCTTCTTTGAGCGTTCTGAGCCGCCTGAGCCATACATCGCGCACCATCGCGGCTCCCAGCGTTCCGCCGTCTTCGTGCACGCATACGCCGCGGAGTTTTTCCGATACTCCGTTGAGGAAGAACCCGTGGTCCGGGTCAAACCGGATTGTCCGGAGGCCGACCCTGCGGCTTTCCATCACCGTGCTGTCACCGAAAACCAGACGGAGCGTGTACAGGTTCGGGCAGGTATCCGACCAGAGAGCCGGATGGCTGACGGAAAGCTGAAGGAGAATTTCCCGGCTCTCCCCGGATTTCAGGCTGACTTCTGTCCCGGCCGCCGCCGTCCCGCCGGCGGTACCCGTTCCCTCCGTTCCTTCCGCGGGAATCAGTTCAGCCCTGACAGTCCCGGACGCTTCCGGTCCGTCGTTCTGAAGCGTGAATTTCACTTCAGCTTCCGCGGTATCCGCGTCGGAGCTGACCGTGCGGAACGCCAGGCTGTTGTGCTGAACATACAGCGGCTCTTCGGCCGTGAGCGTCACCTTGCGCGTAAGGCCGGTCCCGTTGAACCAGCGGGAATCCGCCAGTTCCCTGCGCTCCACCCTCACACTCACGACATTGTCCTGATCGCCGAAATGAACCAGGCCTGTCACATCCACCGCGATCTCCGAATAACCGTACGGGCGGTCCGCCAGATGGTAGCTGTTGACCCAGATCCGGCTGCAGCGGTAAATTCCGTCAAAAACCAGAGTCAGGTGTTTCCCGCGGAATTCTTCGGGAACATGAAAATGCAGGCGGTACCAGCCGATTCCGCCGGCCAGATAGCCGGTTCCGCTGGAATAATCCCGGCTGAAAGGCATATGCACGGACCAGTCGTGCGGTATCGTAACCTTTTCCCACGCGTTGTCGTCAAAACCTTTATACCAGGCGTTCTCTTCCTCCCCGTAATGGAATTTCCATCCGGTTTTCAGGGCAAGTGTCTTTTTGTCCATTCTTCCTTTACCTCATTTTCAGTTGTTATCATCACGGCGCTTCCCGGTCAGGGATAGAGCGCTTCCGCCAGGCGTCTGAGCCTCACGGTGCCGAGTGCTTCCTCACTGTGTTCTTTCTTCCAGAGCTCTTCCAGATTCTCTTCACAATACTCAATTTCCTTGGAGTACAGGCGGACCGTTGTGTTTCTTTCCTGTTCCGTCACACGGAACAGGCCGCCGGCAGGCTGCCCAGCGCCTGTTTTTCCCCCGCTTTTTTCTGCTGCCCGCGAAACCGTCAGAAGACGGATGATCAGGCAGCTGAGAACCGCGAAACGGACTTTTCCCACAACGTCGCCATCCAGCGCGCACTGGCCGAAATACCGGTACAGAAAATAAGTCAGCAGGTACTCCGTATCGCAGGATCCGCACTCCGGAACACTGCGCGCCAGCTTCACTATATCAGAGATTCCTCGGGACGCTCCGGCCAGCAGGCTGCTCCAGTCTGCTGTCATTATGTCCAGTTTCTCCAGAATGTCAAGAATCCGCGCGGCATCCTCCGCCGGGGAAGAAAGCGCGGAAGCAGGCTCACGTCCTGGTCCCGGCTGCGGATCCGCTCCCTGCCCGCCGCTGACCGCCGCCTGCAGTTCTTCCGCAAAGTCCAGCAGCCCGCAGATTCTGCGGGAAATGGAAACCTCCCGCCGGCTCACGATGCGGAAAGCCTCCTCGCGGAAGCGGAGTACCTGCGCCGTGTCCTCATCCATTCCGGGAAAATCTGCTGTACCTTCTGTTTCCTGTACCCTGAAAGGTTTTTGCTGTCCGCGCGGCGCTTCTCCCTGCCTCAGGGTCGGTTTTCCCTGCCCACCGGCTGTTTCTCCCTGTGCTTCCGACAGTTTTCCCTGCTCCAGGAATAGCTTTTCCTGTCTGTCAGGCGGTTCCCCGTGATTTTCAGGCGATTCCGCTTCTTCCCGCGGATTTCCCTCATCCGGGCGGTCCGGGATTTCTTCCGTCAGGAAGCGGATCGGTTCCGTCCGGTGAAACAGAAGACGCACGGCCTCCTCGCAGGACAGGCCCAGCCCGGCTTCCGTCCGGCTGCCGTACCAGTTGTAAAACCTGGGATGCTCCCGGCAGATGTCGCACAGGCTTTCCTCGCCGCAGTTTTGGATGATGCGGCAGAGTCCCTCCCGGTTCAGAAAGGGGCATCTCCCGTCGTCCGTCAGCCGGAACCAGGTGCCTTCGTCATCCTCGACGAGGCTTGCGGCGATTTCCCGGCCGAAGGGTGTGTCCATCCTGCGGTAGGACCGGGCAGTCTGCTCATCCACCTCTATCTCCCACCCTGCGCAGCAGGTGTCCGTGCAGGCGCCGCCGACGCAGTGAAAACAATCATAAAAATCCGGTCTGCAGAAAAACATCAGATGTTCCGGGCTTTCCCGTCTGTTCTGCCGGTCAGTCCAGCGGCATGGCGTCAACGGCAGCGTGCTCGATCGGAAGGCCTGCTTTGTAGACCTTCATGAAATCATCGAATCCCTTCACGTCCTCAGGATCCGGAGCCACCGTCGTCCCGCTGTTTCCGGCAAAAATCCTGGTATTCAGGTAGTCCGCGAGAGACTGGCCCTCTTTCCGGCTGATCATATATCCTGCAAGCAGGGCAATTCCCCACGCGCCGCCCTCGCCGGCGGTCTCCATGACCGTCACCGGCGTATCCATCGCGGCTGCCAGGATGGACTGTCCTACTCCCTTCGTTTTGAACAGCCCGCCGTGGCCGGTAACCCTGTCGACCCTGACATTCTCTTCCTTCAGCAGGATATCAAGGCCCGACTTCAGCGCGGCCAGCGAAGAGTACAGATGCACGCGCATGAAATTGGCCAGATTGAGTTTTGCGTCTGGTTTGCGCACAAACAGAGGCCTTCCCTCCTCGAAGCCGGTGACCGGCTCCCCGGAAAAATAATTGTAGGCCAGCAGTCCTCCGCCGTCTTTCTCGCCGCTTAAGGCGTTCGTGTAAAGCCTGCCGTACAGGGTGTTCATGTCCGCCGGAACGCCGTACATTTCCAGCAGCTCGCGGAACAGCCCGACCCAGGCATTCAGGTCGGAAGTGCAGTTGTTGCAGTGAACCATGGCGACGTCGGCTCCGTCAGGCGTTGTCACGATATCGAGCTCCGGGTGGACTTTCTTCAGCGGTTTCTCGAGGACAACCATGGCGAAGACAGAAGTTCCCGCGGAGACGTTGCCGGTGCGCTGCGCGACGCTGTTGGTCGCCGCCATCCCGGTACCCGCGTCGCCCTCAGGCGGGCAGAGCGGGCAGCCCGGCTCCAGTGTGCCGGAGACGTCCAGGAGCCTGGCTCCCTCCTCCGTCAGCGTGCCCGCGTTCTCGCCTGCGGTGAGAACGCCCGGAAGAATCTCCTCGACCTTCCACGGATAATGGTGGGAGGCTGTAAGTTCATCAAATTTATTGAGCATCTCCCGGTTGTAATATCCCGTAGAGCTGTCGATCGGGAACATTCCCGAAGCTTCGCCGACGCCCACAACCCTGCGTCCGGTCATCTTCCAGTGGATGTAGCCGGCCAGCGTAGTCATATAATCGATGCGGCTCACATGGTCCTCGCCGTTCAGAATCGCCTGATACAGATGCGCGATGCTCCAGCGCTGCGGGATGTTGAACCGGAAGAGTTCTGTCAGTTTCGCCGCCGCTTCACCGGTCATGGTATTTCTCCAGGTGCGGAACGGGACCATCAGGCTGCCTTCCTTATCGAAAACCATATACCCGTGCATCATCGCGGAAAACCCGATGGCTGCCAGTTTTCTGATCTCCTCGCCGTACCTGCCGCGCACATCCTTCTGGAGGTCGGCGTAGCAGTCCTGCAGACCTGTCCAGATATCGTCCAGCGAGTACGTCCAGACGCCGTTTTCCAGGCGGTTCTCCCACTCATGGCTTCCCTGCGCAATGGGTTTTCCTTCCTCGTCGTTCAGTACCGCTTTGATCCTTGTGGAGCCGAACTCAATTCCAAGAACCGCTTTCCCCGCCGATATTGTTTCTCTGCCGTTCATTTCTCTCCTCCCTGCGCGGGATCCCTGCGATCCCCGCTCTTTGCCGCGGCTGCCTGCCGCGGATTATTTTTTATGAATCAGTATGCCCAATCGTTTCCAAAACGGATTTCTCACAACAGATTGCGCCAGTACCGTTTTCCCCGGATCCGGCCGTTCTGAGATCCGTTTCACGCGTCAGTTGTCTGTCAGCGGATATACGCCGAACTCGAATCCTCTCTCTCTGGCGCCGTCAATGAAATCCGACAGCATCTCGAGGTTGGTCTGCGACTTTGCGTGAAGCAGGTAGATTGCTCCGTTGTGCAGATGCGACAGCGCATTCTGCAGGGATTCATCCACAGGAGGCTGCTCATCGTTGTAATCTTCGTACGCGTAAGTCCAGAAAACCGTCTTCATCCCGAGATTGTCCACCAGTCCCAGGGCTTCCTCGCTGTATTTGCCCTGCGGGAAACGGAACAGTTTCATGTCATAGCCGAACTGCTCTTGTACCTGATTGCGGAGCGTCATGATCTCGTCCGTCTGCTCCTCCACAGACAGCGACGTCATATCCGGATGAGTGCAGGTGTGGTCGCCCAGCTGATGTCCCTCGTCGATCATTCTCTGGACAAGATCCGGGCATTCATCCACAAAGTACTTGGTCAGAAAAAAAGTGACGCTCACTCCCTTCTCTTTCAGGATATCCAGTTCCTGAGAGGTCTGGTCGTTCGCGAATCCCTCGTCCATCGTCAGATAGATCACCGGCTGGGTGGTATCCTGGATCCAGTCAACGTTGAACTGGCCCCACTGGCTTTCGTACCAGGCCCAGTCCGTGGGGATCATGTTGGCGTCGCGGTTGACCTCCGCATAGCCGAAATTGACGGTTTCCGTTGAGAGTGTTGACAAATCTCCGGTCCAATAACTCACTGACGCCGCTGCGGCGGCTGTTGTCGCAGCCGCCGCAGTATCTGTTCCGCTGTCTTCTGAAGCCGTCGTTGCAGTACTGCCGCTGTCAGCCGGATTGGTTGTCGTCAGATAATCCGACTTGATGTAGGCTACCGTTCCATTGTACTGTACCGTGCTCCATCCGTCCTGCTCATACACCCTGACGATGGATTGCCCTGCCGTCAGGGTTCCCAGAATATCTGTATCCGTGCTCGGTCCGCTCCGGATGTTGACATCCACCGTAGCGTACACCGTCTCGCCGTCCGCCGCCTGAACCGTGGCGGAGGCCGTCGTCTGTTCTTCCTCAGTCGTCTCGGTTTCTTCGGTTTCGGCCTCGGTTGTCGTTTCTTCTTCCGTGACTGTTTCAGTCACGGTTTCCGTCTCAGTGACAGTCTCGACGGTCCCGGCGTTTTTACCGCCCGTGAGTCCCGAGATTACTTTGACCAGCCCGACAATGACCAGGATCACAATTACCGCGCAGACAGCGATAAAGCAGATCAGCCTCGCGCGGTAGATCATCCGGTTTCGTCTCCGGATCTCCGCGATCCTCCTGCGCCTCGCGGCGCTGTCCTCGCGCTGTTTTTCACTTGCCTGATTCTTCCCGTTCTGGTCATTTCGGATGCTGTTCCTGCCGGAAGAGGTTTTATCTGCTTTTCTTTCGTTCGTATCCATATGCTCTCTCCCCTCAGCCTGTGATGATTTCATATTCTGTATCGAAGGTTTCGCCTGGTCTGCAGGTCTGGCCCCATTCGCGGTCCTTCAGCTCCCCGTTGAAATGAATGGAATCGCAGCGGCCGTACCAGGGTTCGATGCAGACAAACGGCGCGTTCTTTCCTGCCGGAGACCAGACGCCGAACAGGGGTTCCGGGAAACGGACCCGGATAAACTCATGCCCCTGGCTGTCCGCCAGCGCTGCCTCGCAGGCCTGGCGGTTTTCAAAAATCAGGGCGTCCTCATCGAAGAGATGCTCTGTAATCGGAAGCCTGCCGTCCTGAAGCGCGTAGGTCCGGAGCCTGTCATTGACCGTTCCCGTGCCTGCCTCGACCGTCCGGCTCGTCAGGATCTCCGGTTTTTTCCCGTTTTCATCGTAAAATACGATGCTGCAGGAATAAGGCGATTCTTTCTCATCGGAAGGAGGACACAGAAACGCCGGATGCCCGCCGATCGAGAAAGGAAGATCTTCCTGCCCGTCGTTCGTCACCTGCCAGCGCACCAGAACGGATCTGCCGCTCAGCCGCACGCTGGCCGCCAGAGTGAAGGGAAACGGATACATTGCAAGCGTCTGCGCGTCGGATTTTAAAACATAAGTCACCGAATCCGCCGTCCTGTCCGCAAGAGTAAAATCCCTGTCACGGGCGAATCCATGCTGGCTCATCGGATATTCAACCCCGTTTACCCGGTAAATCCCGTGGTTCACCTGCCCGACAAAAGGGAAAAGTACCGGAGACCGGCGGCCCCAGTAAGCAGGATCCCCGTACCACAGATAAGATCGCCCGGTCCGCTTATCCACAATAGACTGGAGTTCCGCTCCATGGGAGGAAACTTCAGCTTTCAACAGATCATTCTCTATCGTTTCCATATCTGGCCTTCCCTCATTTGATCTCCGCCTCCCCAAACCGTATATTCCGATATTCCGCCCTTCCCTTCCGGTACATGCCGGCAGGGCTCTTATCGCTATCGGGGCCGTCTCCGGCCTTTTCACTTCCAGCTCACGAGCCTGATGTCATTCACCCAGAATCGCCGCTCTCCAGGCTTCCGTCAGCCGCTCCAGCGACCAGGCCGCATTGGCCGGGCTGGTGGACGGGCAGCAGATTTCCGGAATATCGGTCGTCTGCCGGAGGAATTTCTGAAAATAATGATCCGACGTTTTCCCGTTGGTGATGATCCGCCGCACCGGCGCCGCCCGCAGAATGACAGAAATATCGCTGGGAATCACATTCCGGACGGAAGCGTCGCTGGAACCCGTGATATCGCACTCGTAAATCACATCCCAGAGTGCAAAGCCGTGACTCAGCAAAAAATCCTTTTTCTCCGGGATCGTTTCAGGAACCGCGCAGCCTTCGACAGCCGCCAGGACTTTCCAGAAACGATTCTGCGGATGGTTATAAAAAAACCTGCCCTCTCTGCTTTTCACACTGGGAAAGCTTCCCAGAATCAGAATACCGGAATGGCTGTCATATAGCGGAGGGATCGGATGAATCACATGTTCTGTCATCCTGTTCACCTCCCTGGAGCCTGCTGTCCGGCTCCCCGCCCCCGAACATTTCCGGGGACATCCGGCCGCAGATCGGATGGCCGGCATTCATTCTCTGACACAACTGTCTGGCTCAATTCTACTATTTTTTTACAATTTCGGCAACCAAAAAGCATACTGCTGTAAAAATTTTGTAATGATTTTTTTAGAATTATCTTTCAAATTTCTTTTTTACATCTATGCAGTAAACTGATTTGCATTTTCGCGTCTTCTCAGCGTAATGTTCCTGTTTTGTCAGACATCCGCTCCGATAGCATTTATTGCCGAAACCGGTCCCAGGTATTTACGTTCCAGACAGATTCCGCCCCGAACATATCATCTCAGATTTGTTTTGCCGCCTGGCTTATCGTTCAGGGCAGGTTCCGCCGCCAGAACATGGCACACCATACTAAAAAACTCCGGCAGACTTTTCATCTGCCGGAGACTCCTGTGCGGTTTCCCGAAAAGGGGATCCTGTTACTCTTCGTTCTTTCCCGCGTCCGCTTTTTCGCCGACCGAACCGGCGATGTACTCCTTTACTTCGGAGCGGGTGATCTGAAGCGGTATAGCCAGCTCACCGTAAAGCTGATCTTCCGCCTCGTGATAATATTTCTCGTCAACCGCCGTTGACTTCTTCCCGCGGGAGAGCCGATGCTCCTTCCTGTAATAAACCGTCTTGATCAGGCGTACCAGTTCTCTGCAGTCGCAGCTGCGAATGGCCGTTTTATAAACTTTTTCACGGGATTTTTCATCAGGGATGTCCAGCGGTTTCATCTCAGGGATATCCCTGATCAGGTCGTTGGTCTCCTCTCTCGTAAGGATCCGCCTCATGACCACCTTATTGCTGGAGACCGGAGAATAAACCTTCGATCCTTCTGTGTAAACCGGAACCAGTGTATAGTAGGATTTTTCCGTCGTTTCACCGTTCATCTCGATAGGGCCGATCGCGCCAACCTTACAGACGCCGTCGCTGCCGTACACTACGTAATCGCCGATTTTAAACATTCAATCACCTCAGTTCTGATCCAAAAAGCCGCTGAATCCGAAGAATGTCGGACCGGAATAACGTGAAACACGCCATTCTCAGATATTATAGCATCTTCCGGATTTTTTTGCAAATTTTTGTCCGAAAACTCTTGAAGTGAGCAATGTTCCGTATATAATAGAAATTTTATTCTGAGGAGCCGCGGCGGCTTATCGGCAGCAGTGACGGTGCGCAAAAAATCACAATCAGTCCGCGGCAGCGAAAAACTTGCTGTGTACCATGATTGATGCCGCTGGGCTGATATGGATCCAAATCAACCCGCTGCTGCGGAAAATGCATTGCAGCGGGCAAGTGCCTGTTGGCTGATCATGCGTCGCAGTCGGCATACAGCCGCAGAAAACAGCCGTATAAAACGTCAGGGCGGCGCGCCAGACCATTCCATGGCGCGCCGCCCTGTCCCAGGGTCAGAACCCGTACAAAATCTTATTCTCCGGCCGCACGGCTTATCGCCGCCTCACCCGCGATCAGTCCATATCGGATTCTGTCTTACTCGGCAGTTGTTTCCTCAGCTTCGGTTGCGTCCTCAAGCTGGATTTCCCCGGCTTCGGTGTTCGGAAGCTTCGTGGAGTTGCCGGCCTCGTAAGCCTCTTTTCTTTCCTCGATGACTTCCGCGTATCCGGCGTCCATGTACTCCTGCGCGGCTTCCTCATACTTCGCGTCGAACTCTTCCGGACTGCACATCGTGAGCTCATCGCGAAGCGACTTGTAAAGCTCTACCAGCGTCTGCTGATACTCGGATTCAGCCTCGATCGTAACGGAGTACATCGCGTTCGGGATGCCCCATCCTGCCTCGGCAACCGCGGACTTGGTGTTAAAGTACTCGACAACATCTTCCGTGAAATCCTGCTTCAGGTTGTGCGGAAGCATTGCAGAGATCTGGTCCTCCATGGAACCTGCCTGGCGGCCTTCCTTGATGATGGACCAGTAATCTTTGTTATTGTTGTAGCCCTGCTTGTACTCGCCGTCATAATCGGAGACGGTAACCGGCAGGCCGTTCTCGTCGTAATTGAAGTTCTCGCCCTCGATGCCCCACTGGAAGGTGAACAGGTTATCCGGCTGGATCAGCCACTCCATGTACATCCAGGCTGCCTTCATCTCATCGTCAGTAGCGTCATTCGCGAACCCAATCAGCATACCGAACGGATTGTCGATACGATAGGCCGGTGTCTGGCCGGTGGTCGGGTCGGTAGCAGTAACAACCGGCTTGATCGCGAGCTCAGCGTCGGGGTTCGTCTCATAGAAAGCGGTAAGCCAGTCCATCGTGGCAGAAGTATAAGTGCTGTACATGTAGCTCTTGCCGTTGATGAAGTTTGTCTTTGCCTGCTCACTGTCGATCAGGTAGTACTCCGGATCGGTGATGCCGTTGTTGTAATCCTGGTTAGCGTAGTAGAGAACCTTCTTGTTCGGCTCCCAGCCGAGGGACGGAATGTTGTAGTCGCCGTACATCGCCCATTCTTCCTCGTCCAGCGGCCATTCACGGTAATCGTAGTTCTGGTCGGAACCTACGCCCGTAACCATGGATCCTCCGCCCGGATGCTCGCAGATTCCCGCGTCCATGATCTTGGTCATGGCGTCGACATACTCGTCGCGGGTCACCGGAACGTGATCATAGCCGACTTCTCTCAGCCAGT
The DNA here is from genome assembly GCA_050944455.1 of Lachnospiraceae bacterium. Lineage (GTDB taxonomy): Bacteria > Bacillota > Clostridia > Lachnospirales > Lachnospiraceae > Anthropogastromicrobium. The sequence continues at coordinate 21,535 of JBMNRC010000016.1, read as the reverse complement.
CCATGCGGACGAAATTCTGGAAGGTGTACTCGGTGTTGTAATTCGGCCTGAACGCTGCCACAAAGTAGGTTTCTCCTCCCATCTGGGAATACTGGTCTAGGCCGTTGTCTGTCATCTGCTTGTAATAGGTGGGTGCAACCTCTGCGAACTCCTCCATATCGAAGGTGCGCATATAACCGTCGTTCGCCCACTGGGTTACCTTCGGGTAATCATACTCCTCCAGCACGGTCGGAAGGTCGCCGGCCGCCGCCAGCAGGGAATAGGAAGTCATGACGTCCGTCCTGGTGATCGGAACATACGTCACATGGATGTTGTACTTGTCGCCGAAGTTCTCCTGGATCCAGTTGGTCCAGTAATTGTTGGTGACATCCGGGACGCCCTCGACGCCGCGGTCGTAGACCGGGATCTGCAGTTCCACGGTCTCCGCGAACGGCTCCCAGTTGCAGGTGGAAGCGCTGTCGTCAGCCTCGGTGGTTTCTTCCGCAAATGCCGGGACTGCCGTCCCGAGTGCCATGGCTCCTGCCAGAACCAGTGCGGAATAAGCTCTGATACCCTTTCTCATAGTTGCCTCCTGTGAAAGAATGTATGATTGAATCGCTTTACGGCAGAGAATTGTCAAAGCGGTTCATCCGTGAATATACGTGCGCAGGCGGGCGCACTCAGAACAAAAGAGGCTTCCCCGGCTGTCCCGGGGAAGCCTTCGGTGATCCGGCGTGGCAGAAATTCCGCCCTGATATCTTCAGATTCATTATTGAAAACCTTCTCCGGGATCAATCGGCAGGTCTTCTTCATGAATCTGATCTTCAGGCGGTATTGCCCTCTCAGATCTGCATAATCCGTGTCGTTTTGCCGGTACGGCTTACTCGGCTGCGGTTTCATCCGCGGCTGCGGTCGCGTCCTCGAGCTGAACTTCCTCAGCCTCGGTGTTCGGAAGCTTGGTGGAATTGCCAGCCTCGTACGCTTCCTTTCTCTCCTCAGTGACGGCGGCGTATCCGGCATCCGCATACTCCTGTGCAGCTTCTTCATATAAAGCATCGAACTCTTCAGGACTGCACATCGTCAGCTCATCGCGGAGCTCCTTATACTTCTCGAGAAGTGTCTGCTGATATTCAGTCTCGGAGTCAATGACGACGGAGAACATGCAGTTCGGGATACCCCATCCTGCCTCTGCAACCTGTACCTTGTCATAGTACCAGTTCACAATGTCTTCGGTGAAATCCTGCGGAAGATCATGCGGAAGGTTGTTGTAGATGATATCCTCGATCGTTCCGGCGTTTCTCGCCTCGATCGTGATGCACCAGTAGTCCTTGTTGTTGTTGTAGCCCATCGTGTAGTCGCCGCTGTAATCGGTGACGGATATCGGCAGGCCGTTCTCATCATAGTTGAAGTTCTCGCCTTCGATGCCCCACTGGAACGTGAACAGGTTCTCCGGCTGGGTGAGCCACTCCATGTACATCCATGCAGCCTTGACCTCGTCGTCGGTCGCGGTGCTGGAGAAACCGACCATCATGCCGAACGGGTTGTCGGTACGATATCCCGGTGTCTGTCCGGTCGTCGGATCTGTGGTGGACACAACCGGCTTGATGGCAAGTTTGGCGTCAGGGTTGGCCTCATAGAACGCGGTCAGCCAGTCCATGTCCGCGGAAATGTAACTGCCATACGAATAGGACTCGCCGTTGATGAAGTTTGTCTTTGCCTGCTCCGCGTCGATCAGATAGTACTCCGGATCGGTGATGCCGAGGTTGTAATCCTGGTTTGCGTAATACAGATACTGCTTGTTCGGATACCAACCGAGGGACGGGATGTTGTAGTCGCCGTACATCGCCCACTCTTCCTCGTTGAGCGGCCACTCACGGTAATCATAGCTCTGGTCGGAACCGCCGCCTGTAACCATCTGGCCTCCGCCCGGATGCTCCGCGATACCGGCTTCCATGATCTTGGTCATCGCGTCGACATACTCGTCGCGGGTCATCGGGACGTGGTCGTACCCGACCTGCTCAAGCCAGTCCATGCGGACAAAGTTCTGGAAAGTGTAAGTCGTGTTGTAATATGGTCTGAGCGCGCAGCAGAAATAAGTCTCGTCGTTCAGAATGGTGTACTGGATCTGGTTGTTGTCGACCATTCTCTGGTAGTAGGTCGGAGCGATCGCGGCGAAATCCTCCATGTTGAAGGAACGGAGATATCCGTCGTTCGCCCACTGAGCCACCTTCGGGTAATCATACTCCATAAGGATCGTCGGAAGATCACCTGAAGAAGCGAGCAGCGAATAGGACGTCAGCACATCTGTGCGTACGATTGGTACATAGGTTACATTGATGTTGTACTTGTCGCCGAAGTTCTCCTGGATCCACTGTGTCCAGTAGTTGTCCGAGACATTCGGAACCCCCTCGACGCCGCGGTCGTAAACCGGGATCTGCAGTTCTACGGTCTCGGCGAACGGTTCCCAGTCGGTTGTGGAGCCGGCAGCCGCCTCGGTGGTTTCTTCCGCAAACGCCGGAACACTCATTCCGACTGCCATTGCAGATGCAAGGACGATTGCGGATGCGGTACGAAGTTTTTTCCTCATATAATTGTCCTCCTTTATATTTGAACCGGCCGTCTGCCGGTTTCGTCTCACTATATCAGCCCTTGACGGCGCCTACCATGACGCCCTTCACAAAGTACTTCTGAAGGAACGGGTACACGCAGATGATCGGGATCGTGACAAACATGATGGACGCAGCCTGCAGAACTTCCGGCGTCGAGGTAACCTCGGATGCCTCGGAAAGCGTGGTGGTCTGCGCTTCGGTTGCGGACGCGACCATCTGATACAGCTTATACTGAATCATCTTGAGATTTTCACTGCGGATATAGTACTTGTTGTCGGCGTAGGAATTCCAGCGCCCTACCGCGTAGAACAGCGACAGGGTCGCGATAATCGGCTTGGACAGCGGAAGCACGACCTTGAACAGGATCTGCAGATTGGACGCGCCGTCCAGGAAAGCGGCTTCCTCCAGGCTGTCCGGAATGCTGGTCGTAAAGTAGTTCTTCATGATCAGCATGTTGTAAGCGGAATAGATCAGCGGAAGGATCAGAACCCACATGGTGTCCAGCAGGTGAAGATCGTGGTACAGCAGGTAGGTGGGGATCAGGCCTGCGCCGAAGTACATCGGGAACATCAGAAGGAAGGTGAATACGCTTCTGCCCTTCAGCCTCTTGCGGGAAAGCGGATACGCCGCGCAGGTGCAGGCAATCATGCCGAGCACGGTGAAAATCAGGGTGACGATCACGCTGTAAATCATGGAGTGAACCATGCTGCCGTCGGAGAAGATCGACTTGTAAGCGTCGACATTGAAGCCCTTCGGCCACAGGTAAACGGATTTCTGCATGACGGCGGTGTTGCTGGAGAAGGATTTCGCCGCCAGGTGGACGAACGGAAGCACGCAGGTGAGGCAGAGGATCGTCAGGATGATGACGATCACGAAATCACTGACATGGTATTTGATAATCGCGCGGCTGCCGTCGCCTACGGTATTTTCTTCATCGTAATTCTTATCTTTTTTCTTTCCCATCTTCACGCCTCCTTACAGAAGTCCGTCTTCGCCGAGGATCTTCGCGAAGCGGTCGGCCAGCAGAACCAGGATCAGCCCGACAAGAGACTGGAACAGGCCAACGGCGGTAGACATACTGAACTTGGACGCCTGCAGACCTTTTTCGTAAATGTAGATAGCCAGCTGGTACTGGAACTCGCGGACCTGCGTATTGCCGAAGACGTCAAGCCGTTCGAAGTTGCTGTTCATGAGTTTTCCGAGCTGCATGATCAGAAGCGTCACAATGGTGCTCTTGATGCCCGGAAGCGTAATGTGGATCATTCTCTGCCACCTGGACGCGCCGTCGATCATCGCGGCTTCATACAGGTCGCCGCTGATGCTGGTGATAGCGGCCAGGTACAGGATGGTGCCCCAGCCCATGCCCTGCCAGACGCCGATCAGAAGATAGGTCCACATCCAGTGCCATTTCTCTGTCAGGAACGGGATGCCGGAATCAATCCAGTGAAGTTTGTCGCGCAGCAGAACGTTGATGGCGCCGCTGTCAGGCTTGAACAGCTGGTAGGCAACGCTTCCGATGATAACCCAGGAGAGGAAGTGCGGCAGATACAGGATCGTCTGGCTGACTTTCTTGAAATGCGGGAAGCGAAGCTCGTTCAGCATCAGGGCCAGGATTATCGGCATAGGAAAGCTGAAAACCAGGTCGAGAAGGTTGAATACGATTGAATTGCGGAGAGCGCGGATAAAGTCGGCGTCTTTGAAGACTTTACGGAAAGTCTCCCATCCTACCCATTCGCTGCCGGAATATCCCTTGGCAGGTTTGTAATCCATAAAAACCATGCGCAGCCCGGGGTACGCGGCGTAATTGAAGATGAAAACGAGCGCCAGCGGGAAAATCAGCATCAGGTACAGCTGCCAGTCTCTGTGAAAGGCTTTTTTCCAGGTGATGGACGTTTTCACGACGACCTTGTTTTCAGATCGAACGCTCATGAACTTTCTTCCCTCCTTCAAAGCTAAGGACTTCGGGTGCGGGGAACACAGAAATCTGCCGGAACTCCCTGTTGTGCGGAAAGCAGGCTTTGGATTATTTCTCCAAAAGCTGATAATATTTCACCCGGAAAAATATTCAGATTTCTATATGTCTCGCTTAAACTGTATTTAATGATACACACTTTTTTCAGGAGCGTCAAGCCTGATTCGGCGATTTGGAGAAAAAAATCAGGATTTTTTGTTGTTTTTAGTGAAAAGATGATAAAAATTGGTGGTTTTTATGTCATCCCGTGTTGATTTGGCTGCTTTCGGCTTCGGAACGCGGATGGCCGCCGGCTGGAGGAAGAATACAGAAAAGATGTATAAATGCGCTTTCTTGACACAATTATCCAACTGTACTAAGATAAATTTCAGGTTAAAGGGGCCGGGCACGGCGGTACCGCTATGCCCGGCCCCTTCGGTTTTCCCCGGCAGCAGCCGGGGAAACATGAACAGGCAAGGAGAATTCTGAAATAAAGTTATGGAAGATATTCCGGATAAGATTCAACCGGTCTCCGAAGAAAATTACGCGGAGACGATGAATAACGTCATCGAACCCGAACTGCGCGCTCACGAAAAGGAATTGTATCTGGAGCGGGTTCCCGGGAAAAAGATCCATGTGGAGCTTTTTGTCCCGGCCCATGCCGGAGCCGTGATGGTGATTTCCCACGGATATACCGAAAGCTCGCTGAAATTCCACGAGCTGGCCTGGTATTTCTATAAGAGAGATTACGCGGTTTTTATCCCCGACCAAGCCGGTCACGGCAAAAGCTATCGTCTGGTGAGCGATCCCTGCCTGGTCCATATGGACCATTGGCAGACCTATATCGACGATTTCAACAATGTGATCGATACCGCCCGGAAGCAGTTCCCCAAACTTCCGCTGTTTGTGTACGGCCATTCCATGGGAGGCGCGATCGCGGCCGCTTCGGCTTCCGAACGCGCTGATACTGTCAGAAAGGCAGTGCTCTCCTCCCCGATGATCCGCCCGGTTACCGGGGACATGCCCGTCTGGGCCGCAAAACTTCTGGGCTGGGGAATGAAGCGCAGGGGCCGTTACGAGGCGCCGCTTCCCGGCTACCACGCTTTTGACGGCACCTATACTTTTGAGGAAAGCAATACCCAGTGCCGCGCCCGTTTTGATTACTACAAAGATCTGCAGATGCGGCATAAGGAAATCCAGACGGACGGCGGAACCTACGGATGGGTTGCCGAGGGGCTGAAAATGGGCGACTATCTGCTGAAAAAGGCTCCGGGCAGGCTGACAATGCCGGTTCTTCTGCTTCAGGCGGAACTTGACCGTACGGTCTCCCTTCCCGCGCAGAACACCTTTATCAGCAAAGTTCCGGACGGAAAACTCATTTCGTATCCCGCAAAGCACGAAATCTACCGCGAAAAAAACAGCATTCTGGAAAAATACCTGAATGACCTGTTCGCTTTCCTGGAAAGCTGAGGGCTGTCCGGCCAGCCGGATCAGGGAGCGGCTTCCGGCCTTTTACACCGGATTTTCTGATATACAGACAAGATGAACAGAATAAGCAAGCAGGCTGTTCCGATCACAGCGGACAGCCCTGCGGGGGGAGGTACTGAATATGCTGAAACAGGTTTCCATTTACGCTGAGAACAGGAAAGGCGCATTCCACAGAATCACTTCTCTTCTTCAGGAGAAGAACATCAACATTCTCGGCTCCGTCACCAACGACAGCGCCGAATACGGGATTATCCGCATGGTCGTCGACAAGCCCGAGGAAGCGGTCGAAGCGCTGAAGGCGGACGGCTACATGTGCCGGGTCACCCTGGTTCTCGGGGTGGAGGTCGACGACCATGTCGGAGCCCTCAACCAGCTTCTGCAGTCCTGCATCGAAAGCAATATCAACATTGATTACATCTATCTGTGCTACAACCGGAAGACCGGCATGCCGATCATGGTTATGCACACCGAAGGCGTTCCCGAAGTTGAATCCTGCCTGAAATCCCTGGGATATACGGTGCTCTGAACCGGCGGCATACCCTCACCAGCCATTTCAGTCAGCAGAAAGGCGGCAAATGATGAGCAAACTGACTCTCCCGAACGGATATAAACCAGCCCTCAGCCTGCATGACACGCAGGTTGCGATCAAGACAGTGAAGGATTTCTTCCAGGGCCTGCTGGCCAGGGAGCTGAACCTGCAGCGTGTCACCGCTCCGCTTTTTGTCGATCCGGCAACCGGCCTGAACGACAACCTGAACGGTGTAGAGCGGCCGGTTTCCTTCGGAATTCTTGAACAGAATGACTATACGGCTGAAGTCGTCCAGTCCCTCGCCAAATGGAAGCGCTACGCGCTGGGCAAATACGGGTTTGCCGCGGGCGAGGGCCTGTACACGGATATGAATGCCATCCGGCGGGACGAAACCACTGACAACATCCACTCTCTTTTCGTCGACCAGTGGGACTGGGAAAAGATCATCACGAAAGAGCAGCGCACGCTGGATACCCTTGAGGACGCCGTCCGGTCCGTCTATCGTGTTCTCCGCAAAACGGAAATGTACATGGCGATCCAGTACGATTATATAGAAGAAATCCTGCCTCGCGAGATCACTTTCATCAAATCCTCTGACCTTCTCGCCATGTACCCCGGCCTGACGCCGAAGGAGCGCGAATATCAGTTTACCAGAAAGCACGGTGCCGCATGCATCATGCAGATCGGCGACAAGCTGGCCAACGGAGAGCCCCACGACGGCCGTGCCCCGGATTATGACGACTGGTCGCTCAACGCGGATATCCTGGTCTATTACCCGGTTCTGGATATCGCCATGGAACTTTCGTCCATGGGAGTCCGGGTGGACAGAGACTCGCTGCTCTCCCAGCTGCGGAAAGCGGGCTGCCCGGAGCGCGCTTCTCTTCCCTTCCAGCGAGCCGTGATCGAGGGAACCGTCCCGTACACCATCGGCGGCGGCATCGGTCAGTCCCGCCTGTGCATGTTCTTTCTCAGGAAAGCCCATATCGGCGAAGTCCAGTGCTCGATCTGGCCTGAGGACGTCCAGAAAGCCTGCGCGGAAGCGGGAATCCCCCTGCTCTGATCCCGCAATTCATCGCAGCGGATCGCCGCAGACTCTTCTCCCGGAGATTCTTCCCGGTTCCTGTTCGGAATCCTCATCCGATCATTCAGGAATTCTGCCGCGGACCGTCTGCGGAATTTTCGGAAGCTTTCCTGTAATCAGTCTGTAAATCAATGATCAACAATAAAAAACACCAACCGCAAACGGGGCCCTGCACTTTCGTGCAGAGCCCCGCATTCTGTTTCTGTGCGTCCGCGGATTTCCGTTTTCAGGCGGAACCGCCTGTTCCGGAGCGCGGCCGTCACGCGGTCCCGCGCCGCGGTCAGATCTTTCTGTTCTTCTCGGCGTAAACCGGGAAGGACTCGGTTCCGACAAGCTCCTTGCCCGCGGAAATCGTCACATTCTTGTCGGTAATGACATGGTCGAGCTTCGCGTTGTCCCCGACCACGGTATCCTGCATCAGCACGCAGTTTTTCACCACTGCTCCTTTGCCGATCTTAACGCCTCTGAACAGAACGCAGTTTTCGATCGTTCCCTCGATCACGCAGCCATCCGCCACCAGAACATTCTTCGCGTTCGCGTCGCCGATATAGCGGGTCGGGTTGTCGTCGCGGATCTTGGTGTAGATCGTGTTGCCGGAGAACAGGGCGTCCAGGTTCTTATCATCCAGAAGCTTCATGTTCTCGTCGAAATAGCTCTTCATGTCGGTGATGCGGGCTACATAACCGTCGTACTCATATCCCTGAATATTGAGTTCATCCAGTTTCTCCGCAAGGACATCGCGCTCAAAATAGTTCATGCCGCGGACATAAGCGCTGTTGACGAGATCGATCAGGAGCTCGCGGTCGACGATATAGATGTTCATCGACAGATTCTTGACTCCGGGAGTGGTCTGGTTCATGAAAATCTTGTTGACCCTGGTGCCGTCCAGCGCAAGGGTGTAATACAGGTCCTTGGCGATTTCGTTGGGACGGATCAGGCCAGCCGGAATCTCAGTGCGCTGGTAAGCGATGGTGATATCCGCCCCGGACTCGATATGCCTGCTCATCATCTCGGTGAAATCGAAATTGACAGCCAGGTTTGCATCCGTGAGGATAACGTATTTTTCCTTCTGGGAACGGAGGAACAGCAGAATGCTCTCGAGCGCCTCAATGCGGCCCGTGTACAGTTTCACGGTTTTCTCCGCGTACGGCGGGAAAATATTCAGGCCGCCGTTTTTGCGGGCGAGATCCCACTCGCGGCCGGTTCCCAGATGGTCCATCAGGGAATGGTAATTCTGCCTGACGATAATGGCGACATTGTCGATCCCGCTGTTGACCATCGAGGAAAGGATAAAGTCGATCATTCTGTAACGGGAACCGAACGGGATGGAGGCCATGGAGCGCTCCGTGACAAGCTGCGGAACCAGTGAATCATAGCTGTTCGGGAAAATGATGCCAAGAGCTTCGTTGTGCACATTCATCATCATACCTCTTCACCGTCCTTTACATCTTCTCTGACCATGGCTGAAGGCCCGACTTTCGCGCCGATTCCGATGGTAACGCCGGATCCTACCGTCGCGACAGCCTTCTCATTGCCCTGCGGCATAGCGCCGACCACCGCGTTTTCCTTGATTGTGACATTTTCCGCTACGATGCAGTGTCTGACAGCGGCATTCGCGTGGATGACGGTCCCGCCCATCACAACCGCGTCTTCCACGACGGCGCCCTTCTCGATGGTAACGCCGGAGAAGATCACAGAGTGCCTGACTGTTCCGTCAATTCGGCAGCCATCGGTAACCATGGAATTTTCCACGACCGCGTCGGAGCCGATCTTGTGGCCGGGAAGACCCGCGTTGCGGCTGTAGATCTTCCAGTCGTCATCGAACAGGTTGATGCCGCTGTGCTCAGGATCGAGAACCTCCATGTTGGCTTCCCAGAGGGAAGAAATGGTTCCCACATCCTTCCAGTAGCCGTTGAAGTGGTAAGCGTACATACGGCGGTTGTCGCGCAGAAGATTCGGGATGATGTTCTTGCCGAAGTCATTTTCGGAGTTCGGATCCTGCTCGTCCTCGGTCAGGTATTTTTTGAGGATATCCCAGTTGAAAATGTAGATGCCCATCGAAGCAAGATTGGACTTCGGATTCTTCGGTTTTTCCTGGAATTCGGTGATACGGTCGTTCTCATCGGCAACCATCAGGCCGAAACGGGAAGCCTCGTCCCACGGCACTTCCATGACGGCGACGGAAAACTCGGCGTTTTTCTCTTTATGGAAGCGGAGAAAATCGCTGTAATCCTGCTTGCAGATCTGGTCGCCCGAAAGAATGATAACATACTTCGGATTGTATCTCTCGATGAACGGAATGTTCTGGTAAATCGCGTTTGCCGTGCCTTTATACCAGTCAGAACCCGAGGCTTTTTGATAAGGAGGAAGAACATGCACTCCTCCGTGCAGACGGTCCAGGTCCCAGGGCTGGCCGATTCCGATATACTCATTCAGAACAAGCGGCTGGTATTGAGTGCAGACTCCGACGGTGTCGATTCCGGAGTTTACACAGTTTGACAGCGGAAAGTCAATGATGCGGTACTTTCCGCCGAAAGGAACCGCCGGTTTTGCGAGCTTTGACGTCAGTGCATACAGTCTGGAGCCCTGTCCGCCGGCAAGGAGCATTGCGATCATTTCCTTTGCCATGATTTCCTTCTCCTCCATGATGATAGGCATTGCAGAATTTCTCTGCTGTTCCGTATAGAGCCGGGTATCCCCATAATCTGACAGATATCCGGGCTTTCACTGGATTCAGTATAACATAAACGGCAAAAAAAAGGGAGTGTTTTCCCTGAAAATTATGATTTTTACACAGAATTTTCGTGTCTGCTGGATTTTTTGCGCTCTTTTGTCCCGTTCATCCATCCGCTCAGGGAACGCCGTGATCGTTCCTGCGCGTGTTCCGCGCGAACCTCTCCGCCTGCCTGTCTGCAGCGGAAATGCCGACAGCGGTAAACGCGTCCCCCGCGCGGGCTTCTCCGCCCGGGCCGCTGGTCAGGCGGATCCTGCGCCGCCAAATCTTTCCGCTGAAGTTCTGACAATCCCTCCGGCCGGGAATCGCCGCCTTATTTGCTGAAAAAGGTCCCCAGCAGGTTCCGCCCCAGGGTGGAACCCAGATTTCCGCCGATTCTCCTGCCGAACTTTCCGCCGAGCGAACTCCCGATGGCGTTCCCGAGTTCCCGGCCCACGGAAGACCCGACGCTTTTCACGCTCTGCTCTATGATCCGCTCTTTCTTTTTCCGCTCCTTCTCCTCCGCTTCCTGCCTGGCTCTGAACAGTTTCTCAGCCTCTCTGCTTTCCCGTTCTGAATTTTTCTCCCGTTCCATCGCCAGTTCTTTTTCCAGCTGCGCGATCTTGCGGTCGACGGCCTCCTGGTTCGCTTCGGAAGTTCCGCGCATGCCGGCAGTCCCGGCAGTTCCCCGTGTCACTCCCGGAAGACTCCCGCCGTCCATGCCGTTTCCGCCGTTCAGGTTATCGCGCCCGCTCAGCGTTTCGCTGCCGCTCTGTCCGGTCACGGCGCCCGGAGTTTCCCTGCCGAGGCTGTCATTGAGGCCGCTGCCTCCGTACCGGCGCGACTTCTGTCTTTCCAGGAATTCGTACGCTGAATCCGGATTCTTTGCCGTCATGTATTTCAGGTACAGGTTGTTTTTCTTTGTCTCCGCGGTTTTATCCTCGTCGGAGATACTGCCCATCAGGCTCTGCGGAGGCAGAATCCGGCACTTCTCCACCATAGTGGGAATCCCCTGTTCGTCCAGAACCGATACCAGCGCCTCGCCGGTTCCCAGGCTCGTGATCGCCTCTGCGGTATCAAAAGCGGGGTTGGGCCGGAAAGATTCTGCGGCCGTCTTCACCGCTTTCTGGTCCTTCGGCGTATACGCACGCAGAGCATGCTGTATTTTGCAGCCGAGCTGCCCAAGCACTTCCTCGGGAATGTCCGAGGGGGACTGGCTGATGAAGAAGACCCCGACTCCCTTGGAACGGATCAGGCGGACAATCTGTTCAATCTTCGCCTCCAGGGCTTTGGAAATCCCTTTGAAAAGAAGATGCGCCTCGTCGAAGAAAAAGACCATGCGCGGTTTTTCCGGGTCGCCGATCTCCGGCAGCGTATCGTAGAGTTCCGAAAGCATCCATAACAGGAACGCGGAATAGAGCACGCCGTTGTTGACCAGTTCGCGGCAGTCCAGAATGTTCATCATTCCCCTGCCGTCCGGGGCCAGCGTGAACCAGTCGACGATATCCAGCGCCGGCTCCGCATAATAGGTCTCCCCGCCCTGGGCTTCCAGCGCGACCACATGGCGGAGGATCGCGGTCATGCTCTGCGCGGAGATATGGCCGTAATCTTTCTCAAAAGCGGACGCGTTGTCCGAAACGTACCGGATCATGGCTTTCAGGTCTCTGGTATCAACCAGAAGCAGCTGATTTTCGTCCGCGATGCGGAAGATCACCGTCATCAGTTCGCTCTGCGTGGTGTTCAGGCCGAGAACTCTCGAGAGCAGGATCGGACCCATCTCCGAGATCGTCGTGCGGAGCGGAATCCCGTTTTTCCCGTAAATGTCCCAGAACGCGGTCGGCCAGGCCTTCCGGGTGAACCCGCACTCATTCAGGCCGAAGCGGCGGATCCGCTCCTGCAGATCAGCGCTGTCCGCTCCGGGACGGCACATACCGGAAAGGTCTCCCTTGATATCCGAGATAAAGACCGGTACGCCTGCGTCACTGAATGACTCTGCCAGCACCTTGAGCGTGATGGTCTTCCCGGTTCCGGTAGCTCCGGTGATCAGGCCGTGACGGTTGGCCATTCTGAGCGAGAGGGATACTTTTTTCTCGCCCGCGCTGCCGATCCATATCTTGTTGTCATAAAACATGAAAGGTTCCTCCATTCCCCCCGCTCAGGTTTTCCGCTCTTCAGGCTGTTTCCGGCCTGCCGTGCCTGCTCCGCGGCAGGCCGGCCAGGCTTTCCGGATCATTCCCGCCGTCCGGACTCTCCGCAGTTCAGGCCGTCTCTGACGTTCAGAACCTGGCCTGCCGCAATCCGGTTTTGCGCTGTCAGGGCAGCTCTGAGCCTTTCAGGCTCCTGCCATGTCCGTTTTCCCCTGCTGCCCGCGCTGACCCTGCCGGTCAGGTCTCCCCCGCTGTCCGGCTTCAGGCCTGCTCCGGCGAATCCGAATGCTCCCGGATAAACTGCTTTACGGAGTCAATCTGGCGCCGGACCTCCGCCGGGGCGGGGCCTCCCGGGACATTCCGTCCGTCCACGCAGGTGTGAAGATCGATTGCCGCGTAGATATCGCTGTTAAACACCTCCGAGTGAGCCCGGTATTCGTCCAGGGTGAGGTCGGAAAGCGCCTTTCCCTTTTTCACGCACTCGGCCACGAGCTCCCCGGTGATCCGATGGGCGTCGCGGAAGGGAACGCCTTTTTTAGTCAGATAGTCCGCGCAGTCCGTCGCGTTGATAAAACCGTGCTCCGCCGCGCGCTTCATGTTGTCCGGCAGAAGCTTCATGGTCCGGAACATCGGTATCAGGCATTTCAGGCACATCTTCACGGTGTCCACCGCGTTGAAGACGGCCTCCTTGTCCTCCTGCATGTCCTTGTTGTAGGCGAGCGGAAGGCCCTTGAGCACGGTCAGCAGCGCCATGAGCGAACCGTATACGCGGCCGGTTTTTCCGCGGATCAGCTCGCAGACGTCAGGATTTTTCTTCTGCGGCATGATCGAGGAACCGGTCGAGAAAGCGTCGTCGAGCTCCACGAATTTGAACTCAAAGGAGCTCCACAGCACGATTTCCTCCGAAAGCCTGGACAGATGCATCATCAGGATCGAGAGATCCGAGCAGAGTTCCACGCAGTAATCCCGGTCGGAAACCCCGTCGATGGAATTCTCGGTGATCCGCGCGAACCCGAGTTCTTTCCGCACATATTCCCGGTCGATCGGGTAAGTGCTGGCCGCCAGGGCTCCGGAGCCCAGCGGCATGTCGTCCATCAGTTCGTACGTGTTCTCCAGGCGGTGCACATCCCGCTTCAGCATCTGGGCGTAGGCCATCATGTAGTGCGCGAAAGTCACCGGCTGCGCTCGCTGCAGGTGCGTATATCCCGGCATCACGGTGTGCAGGTTCTGCTCCGCGCTGTCGGACAGCGCCTTCAGCATTTCAATGACCAGGGCTCTGATCGCGCGGATTTCCTTTTTGACATACATACGCATATCCAGCGCGACCTGATCGTTTCTGGACCGGGCGGTATGGAGGCGTTTTCCGGCGTCCCCGATGCGGTCGGTGAGAATCTGCTCCACATTCATGTGGATATCTTCGTATTCCTCCGAAAATTGTACCTTCCCGGCCTCGATGTCGTCAAGGATTCCCTTCAGTCCCGCTACGATTTTATCCGCGTCTTCCTGCGGAATGATCCCCTGCTTTCCGAGCATTTTCGCGTGAGCTATCGATCCCGTGATATCCTCCCGGTAAAGACGGCTGTCAAAGGAAATCGAAGCGTTGAAATCATCCACCTCGCGGTCCGTCTCCTTGCTGAAGCGGCCGCCCCACAATTTTGCCATATCCTGTCCTCCCGTAACTCAGAAACTCTCCGTAACCGACGAGAGCGGCAGTTTACTGCCGCTCTCTGAAATAATGTCTTGTATAGTGATTTTGGCCGTCTTCCGCGGCTGCCGCCGCTCTGCTCCCGGGATCAGTCGTCGAGAGACGGATAATGCTTCCCGGTCTTTTCGAACAGTTCCTGGTCCTTCATCGCGCGGACCTTGACCGGAAGGCCGAACAGGCTGATGAAGCCGGCGGAATCCATCTGGTTGTAGACATCGTCCTCGCTGAACGTCGCCATGCCGGAGGAATAGAGGCTGTACGGGGAAGTTACGGACGCCGGGATGATGTTGCCCTTGTAAAGTTTGAGTTTCACATCGCCGGTCACGGACTCCTGCGTGGAATCCACGAAAGCCGAAAGAGCTTTGCGCAGCGGAGTGTACCACTCGCCGTCATAGACGAGTTCCGCGAACTTCTGAGCCGCGATCGCCTTGAAGTGCTTGGTTTCCTTATCCAGCGTGATCTCCTCCAGGCGGTCGTGCGCCGCGTACAGGATCGTTCCGGCCGGCGTCTCATAGACGCCGCGGCTCTTCATGCCGACCAGGCGGTTCTCGACGATATCCAGAATGCCGACCCCGTTCTCTCCGCCGATCTTATTGAGCGTCTCGATAATTTTGACGGAATCCATTTCCTCGCCGTCGACGGACGTCGGAACGCCCTTTTCAAAGTGGATAGTCACATAGGCGGGTTTGTCCGGAGCCTGTTCCGGGGAAACGCCGAGCTCAAGGAATCCCGGCTTGTTGATCGGGGCCTCGTTAGCCGGATCTTCCAGATCCAGTCCCTCGTGGCTCAGATGCCACATGTTCTTGTCCTTGGAGTAATTGGTCTGGCGGTTGATCTTCAGCGGAATGTGATGAGCCTCGGCATAGTCGATTTCCTTATCGCGGGAAGTCAGCTCCCAGAAGCGCCACGGAACGATGACGTCGGTTCCCGGTGCGAAGTGCTGGATAGCCAGCTCGAAACGGACCTGGTCGTTGCCCTTGCCCGTGCAGCCGTGCGCGATAGCGTCGGCGCCTTCCTTCTTCATGATCTCGACAATGTGCTTCGCGATCAGCGGACGCGCGAAGGATGTTCCCAGAAGATACTTCTCATAGGAAGCGCCGGCCTTGATGGTCGGGATGATGAAATCATCGGCGAATTCTTTCTTCAGATCCAGGATATACAGTTTGGACGCGCCTGTGGCTTTGGCCTTTTCTTCCAGGCCTTCCAGTTCCCCGGCGCCCTGGCCGACGTCGGCGGAAACCGCGATGATCTCCGCGCCGTAGTGCTCCTTGAGCCACGGAATCAGAACTGAGGTGTCCAGTCCGCCGGAATAAGCAAGAACGATCTTATTGTATTTCTTTTCCATGAGTTTTTCCTCCCTGTGCCTGGTCTGTGATTCATTCCGTTTGTTATGCAAATCAGAATGCATATATTCATTATCGGCCTTCTGACGGGCTTCTGCCTGGGATTCATCGGGTTCCGCGGATCCGGCTTCTGCTCTCTTCAGCAGACAGCCGTTATTATAAATCCCCTTCTGAAAGAATGCAAGGTTAACTTTTGAATAATATTGATTTTTCCGGATGGAATCTGCCGTCAGTTCGCACAAATTATGCAATATTTAATGTATACATAAATGTTTCTGTGTGTCCCGCTGCTTACGGACCGCAGACCGGCTCCGCGGAATTTGCGTTTCCGCCGCGCTGCCGCCTTCGCCCGCATACGCGCCGTCCGCGGCCCTGCGGCCGGCTGCCGGATCACTGTCTTCTCACGGGCGGAGACTCTGACAGCTTCGGCCGGATCACTTCGCCTCACTGAAACGACTGCTCCGTTCTCTCGATAATCTCGTCCTGCAGCGCGCTGCTGAGATTTCTGAAGTAATCGCTGTAGCCGGCCACCCGCACGATCAGGTCCTTATGCTCCTCCGGGTGTTTCTTCGCGTCGATCAGCGTCTGGCGGTCAATCACGTTGAACTGGATGTGATGCCCGTCCATCGCGAAATACGAGCGGATCAGCGCGGCCAGATTGTCAATGCCCTGCTGTCCCGCGAGAGCAGCCGGCGTAAACTTCTGGTTGAGCAGCGTGCCGCCGGTGGAACAATGGTCCATCTTCGCGCAGGATTTGATGACGGCTGTCGGGCCGTTCGTGTCAGCGCCCTTTTCCGGCGAGATTCCCTCGGAGACCGGCCGGTGCGCCAGGCGTCCGTTCGGGCTGGCCAGCATGACATCCCCGAAATAGACATGGCAGGTAGTCGGGAGCATATCGATATGGTACTCCCCGCCGCGGATATTTTTCCGCCCGGTGATATAATCGCGGTACTCTGCGAAAACGGCCTTCATGATCTCGTCGGCATAATCGTCGTCGTTGCCGTATTTGGGAGTGCGGTTCCTCACCAGGTTGAGAATATCCTCATGCCCTTCGAAGTTGTCGTTGAGCGCCTGCATCATCTGCCCCATCGTAAACTTATGATGGTCGTAGACATTATATTTGAGAGCGGCCAGGCTGTCCGTGATGGTCCCGATGCCGACGCCCTGGATATAGCTGGTGTTGTAGCGCGCGCCGCCGGCATTGTAGTCTTTTCCCTTTTTGATGCAGTCATTCGTGCAGATCGAGAGAAACGGGGCCGGCATCTCCTCGGCGTAGATTTTCTCGATCACCAGGTTGCCGCGCATTTTCACGTCGATGATATACTCCAGCTGCTTTTTGAAAGCCGCCCACAGTTCATCGTAGGTTTTATAATCTTCCGCGTTTCCGGTCTTCAGGCCGATCTGCTTTCCGGAAACCGGGTCAAAGCCGTTGTACAGGGTCAGCTGCAGTACTTTCGGGATATTCAGGTAGCCGGTGAGAATATAGGCCTCGTTTCCCCAGGCCCCGGTTTCCACGCAGCCGCTGCATCCGCCTTCCCGGGCGTCCGTCAGGGACTTCCCGGCGTTGAGCAGTTCCTGGATCAGCTCATCGGTGTTGTAAAAGGCCGGCTGGCCCCACCCCTTGCGGACGATCTCGCAGGCCCGCTTCAGAAAACGGTCGGGCGTTTTCTTGCTGATCTGCACGTTGGAGTTGGGCTGGACCTGCTGCATGTCATCCATGCAGTCCAGGATCAGGTAGCTCACCGGATTGACGCCGTCCGATCCGTCGGCTTTGACGCCGCCAGTATTGATGTTCGCGAAATCAACATAAGTCCCGCTCTCTTTGAGCGTGACCCCGACCTTGACCGGAGCCGGCTGATTGTACAGCTTGACCCACAGGCACTCCAGCAGTTCCAGCGCCCTGGAGTCGTCAAGGATTCCTTTTTCGGTATCTTTCTTATAGAAAGGATACAGGTGCTGGTCGAGGCGGCCGGGGGTAAAAGCGTCCCACGGATTGAGCTCCGTCGTCACGCCGAGGTGGGTGAACCAGTACATCTGGATCGCCTGCCAGTAGGTTTCGGGCTTGTGCGCCGGAACAACAGCGCAGTTTTCCGCGATCTGGAGGAGTTCCGCCTTCCGGGTGGGATTCTCCTCGGACTGCGCCTTCTCCAGGGCAAGATCGTGATACCGCTTTCCGAGAATGCAGATAGCGTCGCAGTCGATCTTCATCGCCTCGAGCTCTTCCTTTTTATCGTAAGCCTCCGGATCATTGAAATAGTCCAGCGAATCGATGGTTTCCTGGATTTCTCTCTTATAATCCCCGTATCCTTTGATATAGAAGTTTTTTCCTCCCGCGGTGTGGCCGGGCCCCCGCTGTTCCATAAACTCGGTAAACATCCCGGCCTCGTAGCAGTCTTTCCACTCCGGGGTCATGTGGGAAAGAATCTTCTCCCGGACCGCGCGGCTGTGCCAGTAAGGAATGATCTCCTCTTTCTGGATTCTGCGGTCCTCGTCCGTCACGGTGAAATTGACCAGTTCCCGGCTGTTCATCACTTCCAGGTCCTGCATGGAGTGGCAGCAGAGTTCAGGGAATGTCGGCGAGCTCTGCGGATCTTTCCCTTTCTCGCCGACGATCAGCTCGCCGTCGCCGAAATACAGGGTTTTCCGGGAAAAATATTCTTTCAGGACCAGCGCGCGGAGCACCGGGACGGAGACGGAACCTTCGTATTTCTGATAAACTTCCGTCTCGATCCTCGCTCTCTCCAGATCGATGTGGGGCTGGGTCTCATGGCTGATTTTCCGCAGCATCCGGATTCTTTCATTCATCCCGTGTTCAACTGAAGCCATACCGGTTCCTCCTTGGAAGCAGGATTCTGCAGCAGATAACAAAACTCTGCAGTATGTAAACAGATTGCGAGGCCGACGTTCAACGGCCTCCTGATTCGCCCTTTTTCTGCAATATCTTTCCCGGCTTATTCCACCTGATATCCGGCCCCGGCGAACAGGGACCTGAAATGGCTCATCGCCTCTCTGCCGGGAACTCTGAAATCCTCAAACCGCATACCGAGGTTCGCGTACTTCGTCCTACCGTAATCGTGATACGGAAGGAGCGCCACGCGGCGGACTCTGACGCTGTTTTCCTCCAGAAACCGGATGCAGCTTTCCATAAAGGCGTCATTATCATTCACGCCCCCGATCACGGGGATCCGGATGTCGATCACGGCGCCGTCGTCAGAAAGCCGCTTCAGGTTTTCCAGGATTTCCCTGTTGTCCGCCCCTGTCATCCGACGGTGCAGTCCGGGTTCCATCGCCTTGATGTCATAGAGAAAAACATCCGTGTACGGAAGAACGCGCTGAAAATTTTCATACGGCGCTGCGCCGGAGGTATCGACAGCGACGGAAATTCCCTCCTGATGCAGTTTTCTGCACAGCTGCACGACAGATTCAAAGGAAGGCTGGGCCATCGCTTCCCCGCCGGACAGCGTCACCCCTCCGCCGCTCTGCTCAAAAAAGATCAGGTCTTTTCGGGCTTCCCGCACCAGTTCATCCGGGGTGTAAACCTTCCCCGAGATTTCCCTCGCGTTCCGGACACAGGCGTCCACGCAGGCTCCGCACGCCGTACACTTTGTCCTGTCCGCGGTCAGCCTTCCGTTTTCCAGGCGGTTGACCCCGGACGGGCACACCGGAACGCAGGCTCCGCAGCCGACGCAGCGGTCCGTGTAGATGACCAGCTGCGGAGAATAAGCCTGGCTCTCGGGATTGTGACACCAGCGGCAGCGAAGCGGGCATCCCTTGAAGAAAATCGTCGTCCGGATTCCGTCTCCGTCGTGCGTGGAGAACTTCTGGATATTGAAAACCAAAGGCTGCCTGTCTGCCATATCTCCTCCCGCTCAGCCTGTCTGCCGCGGCTGTCCTGATTTTCAGGGCCGCGGTTCCGCGCGTTCAGGGCTGCCTGGACCTTCCCGCGGCTGCCCTGATTTCCCCGCCATTTTAAATCCCGCCATGCCAAAATGCAAGCGCGCCTTCCCGGAGGTCAGATCCCCGTCAGCGGCGGTGTCTGCCGCTTCTGACGGTCAACCGATGCTTTTGGCGCCTGTACCGCGCAGGGTTTCATCTAAAAAAACCGCGGAAGGTTCCTTCCGCGGCTGTCTCTCATCGCTGCTGCCCGCCGGTTGCTCTGTCTTTCCCGACGCGACGGCCGGCGGCATTTCGCTTTTCCATTTTCTGTCTGTATCTTTTGTTCTGCCTTTTCAGCCTGCCTGCGGACAATCCCGGATTGCTGACCTGCGCCCGCAATTCAGTCCCGGCATCCGGAACGCGGCTTATTCCGCCTCGGTCTCCGCTTCCGTGACTGCCTCGGTTTCAGATTCGGATTCAGCCTCCTCCTCGTAATCGAACGCCGGAAGGACCGCGCCTTCATAGGTATCGATCATGTACTGGGCGATCTCCGGGGTCTGAAGAGCGTCGACCAGAGCCTGGATCTTCTCGGAATCCGCGTCCTCGCTGCGGACGGCAATAACGTTCGCGTACGTCTGCGCGGCCTCGCCGGACGCGTCCTCAACAGCCAGGGCATCGGAGATCTTCAGGCCGGCACCGAGCGCATAGTTTCCGTTGATGACGGCGATGGTACCCTCGTCGCTGTTTTCAAGCTGCGCCGGAACGGTATCCGCCTGGACATCCGTGATCTGGTACCCGTTGTCCTCTGTGATATCCAGCGTGGTGATGCCGGTGAGGACATCCGCGTCAGCGTTCAGCTCGATCAGGCCCTCCTGCTGCAGAAGAAGCAGAGCGCGGGTCTCGTTGCTGTCGTCGGCCGGGATGATGATCGAAGCGCCTTCCTCAAGGTCCGCCAGATCTTCAACGCCGTTTCCGTAAATTCCGAACGGCTCATAGTGAATCTTCGCGACGCCTACAAGATCAGTGCCGTTGGATTCATTGAACGCGTCCAGGAACGGGGTATGCTGGAAATAGTTGGCGTCCAGCTCTCCGTCCGCCAGAGCGGTGTTGGGGAGCACATAGTCGTCGAACACCTCAATCTGGAGATCATAACCCTCCTCCGCCAGGACATCTTTGACCTGCTCGAGGATCTCGGCATGCGGGGTGGAGGACGCGCCGACTACGAGCGGCTCAAGATCTCCCGCGGCTTCCGTGCCCTCTTCCTCAGCAGTCTCTTCCTCCGCAAATGCCATGGTGCTTCCCGAAACTGCCACTGCCGCCGCAATACCAAACACCAGAACGCTTCTGAATTTCCTCATATGTATCCTCCTTGGCCTTTCGGCTTCGCGGAATTCTCTCCCGCAAATGAATCTGCCAGGCATCCGCTTGATTGATCTTTCTTATCTCTGCCTGCTGAGGACATTATACCTTCTGTCCGGGTAAAATCAATTTGGACAATTTTATCGAGCGATATAAGGATTTCCTATAGCCGCTGCGGCTGCTGAGTGTTCCATTATCCTGTTCTGCCTGCTGCCGGGACCGCCGTATCCGTTCTTTCCGCCTCCCCGGGACTGCCGGTCCGTTCTTCACGCGTTCAGCAGGGGTCTGTCCGCTCTTCCCTTCCTCCCGGGTTCATATCCGCGTACGCATGCGCGGCTGTCAATCCGCACTCGCTTCTTTGCTGTTTCCCGGCCATCTTGCCGCATTCCCTGAAATATGCTAGACTGCCTGTGGCCCGGGCGGAAGGCGCGGGATCCGCCGCTCCCTTCCGGAGACCTGAGACCGGAAATCCGCGTTATCAGCCCGGTATGCGAATCCGCCTTTTCCGGAATCCGCGGCGCTGTGGATTATCTTCCCACACCGCTCCGTGATCGCCCGATCAGGCGCCTGATTCAGCGGCCCTGCGGATTATTTTCAGAAGAATCCCCATCATCTTTCAATTCCACTCACAGCCTGCTAAGTAAAAGTCAAGGAGGAAATTGAAAGAAAATGGAGAGTATTTTTGGCACAAGTATTCAGGCCGTCTTCATCCAGGCGGCCTGAAATGCCACAGTAAATGGCTTTAGGATTCTTCA
>JBMNRC010000015.1:0-72627 GCA_050944455.1 Lachnospiraceae bacterium | reverse complement strand
AAGAATCCTAAAGCCATTTACTGTGGCATTTCAGGCCGCCTGGATGAAGACGGCCTGAATACTTGTGCCAAAAATACTCTCCATTTTCTTTCAATTTCCTCCTTGACTTTTACTTAGCAGGCTGTTTTCGTCATACTGGAGCGCCAGCTCGCAGCAGCCGACCGCCTCTCGGGTCTGGTTCAGCGCCTGGAAATACCGGGCCAGACAGCGGTAGCAGTGTCCCAGGTCTTCTCCCGTCCATGCGCGCTCCATGGCCTGGATCGTGATATCCTTGTATTTCCCGAGCCTTCCATGCGCGCGGAAAGTCTCGCCGTACTCAAGGATGATCTTGGGGTTGACCGGGTTCCACTGGATCGCCGTTTTGAGCGCCGTGCGCGCCTGGTCGTACTCCTTCATCCCGGCCAGCGAGCTGCCGTAGATCAGGTACATCTCGGACCACGGAACCTCCGCCCGCACAATCTCCCGGTCCTTCGCGGCGATCAGGTGTCGGTAAATCAGCTCCTCCATCGGCGAGTTGAAACTGACGTTGACGGTTTTGTCGCTCTTTACCGGCGGATATTCCTTCTCGGCCTTTCTGATCGCCTTTTCGATGATATCCTTCGCCTTACCATAATTGCCCTGCAGATAGTTGTAATCCGCGTAGTTGACGGCGTCCTCGGCCTCGTCGAAATCTTCGTCCTCATCCGGGCCGGCGGCTTCAAGCGCGGGGAACTTCACGGGATTTTTCTCGACCGGGGCGTCCGGCATCTCGATGCTGGCGTCCTCAGGCATCAGGTCAAAAATCAGACGGTCGGCCATGCGCTCCACGCCGGCCTCGAATTCCGTGCCCTTGAACTTTTCCTTCTGCTCCTGAAGGTACCTGACGTCCTTCTTCCGGTCGCCGGTAAGGCCGGACCTGATCTGCTCCATGACATCCTTGAGTTCCATAAAAATCCACTCCTCCTACCTACAATAAAGTCAGCGTATAGATAACCCGGCAGCCCGCCGGGGTCTGCATCCTTCATCGCCAGGGCTGTTCCTCCCCCGCGTGCTGTGATCGTTTCACTCGGTTGCGTCGATCAGACGGCCGATGCCGGTTCCGCCCCTGCGTGCTGCGATCATTTTCCGTCATTCCACGGATTTCAGCGCGGTCACCGGGTCGATTTTGTCGAGCGAGCGGTCGGTGATCAGGGTGACGATGATATTGAACAGTACGCAGAGCCCCGCCGAATACACGCAGCTGATCCCGTTGAGCGTAACCGGCAGCGTGATCGCCGGAAGCTTCAGGATAATGCTGATTGACTGCGCGAAGAGATACCCGAGGGGAATACCGAGGACAATACCTATCGACGTCAGGATCCAGGTTTCCTTGTTCAGGTACAGGTGAACCTCCGGATTGTAGAACCCGAGCACCTTGATCGTCGCCATCTCCCGCTCGCGCTCGGAAATGTTGATGGCCGCCAGCGTGAAGAGAACGGTGAAGGCCAGCGCGGCCGAGAGCACGATCACGATCCAGACGATCATGTCCATCAGCTTGAAGGACTGGCTGAAGGTGTCCTCCATCTCGGCGTTCGTCACGCAGCTCGTCACCCCGGGAAGCTCCCGGATCCGTTTGCCCTCCGCGATCCTCGTCTCCGCGTCCGTTTCCTCCGTGAAATGCGCGAGAACCCCGTTCGGTTCGAAGTCCTCCCCGAAGAGTTCCTCAAAGGTATTCTCCGTCAGATAAATATAGTTGCCCAGGCAGTTCTTTACAAGTCCCGTGACGCTGATATCGTTCTCCGCGAGATCGGCCAGCTGGACGGTGACGGTTTCCCCGTCGGTGAAACCCAGAACCGAACCGGCGTTTTCGGTGATATAGACGTCCCCGTCCGCCAGGCCGTAGGTCTCTCCTTTCAGGCCGGTCAGACTGACCCACCCGGAAATGTCCGCGTCTTCCGGGAACACGATGATCTGGGCGGATATCTCATCTCCGTTATACCCGATGCGCACCTGGGAAATTTCGATGTTGACATAATCGCTGATGCTGTCCGTGTCCATGGCGGCGAGAACCAGATCGTTGTCATCCGCGCTTCCGGCCGCCATCAGGTCGTACAGGGAGATTTCCCGGTACTGTTTTTCGGGCATGGCGTACACCGAATCGTGGATCGCGTAGCCGAACAGCAGCAGGGCCATGCAGCCGCTGATGCCCAGAATCGTCATCAGCATGCGCTTTTTGTAGCGGAACAGGTTGCGGGCCGTCACCTTGTTGAGGAAGGACAGCCGGTTCCACAGCGCCGGAATGCGCTCCAGCAGGATTCTGGAACCCGCCTTCGGGGACTTCGGCCTCATCAGCGCCGCCGGCTTCTGGACCAGCTCGCTGCGGCACGCCAGCCAGGCCGCCAGAAGCACTCCCGCGAGGAAGATCAGCGGGCCGCCCAGCCCCCACGAGGGGATGAAGGTCATCGTGTACGATGGGAACAGGTACATCACGGTAAATACCCGGCTGAGAAGGATCTGCGGCAGTGTTACGAAAGCCATGAAGGTTCCCACGATGGCGCCGCTGATGCACGCGAGCGCGGCGTACACCATGTATTTGCGCCGGATCTCCGTGTCGGTGAAGCCGAGCGATTTGTAGGTTCCGATCAGCCCGCGCTGCTCGTCGACCATCCGGGTGATGGTCGTCAGGCTGATCAGCACGGCCACGATAAAGAAGACAATCGGGAAAACCGTCCCGATCGCCTGGATGGAATCCGCGTCCGACTGGATGTTGCTGTAGCCGGAGAGATAGCCGCGGTCCTGCACGTACCAGTCCGGAAGGCTGATGTCGTCAATCTCCTGCTGGGCATCCGCGAGTTTTTGATAAACCAGGGCCTCCGCGTGCGTAAGCTCTGTCTTCGCCTCCTCCAGCGCCGCGGCATTCTCCTCAATCTCCTGCTGCCCGTCCAGAAGTTCCTGCTTTTTCTCATCCAGGGTCTCCTGGTTTTCGTCCAGCGTCTGTTCGGCTTCGTCCAGTTCCGCCAGCCCGTCCGTGATCTGCTGGCGGCTT
This sequence comes from Lachnospiraceae bacterium, assembly GCA_050944455.1. GTDB lineage: Bacteria > Bacillota > Clostridia > Lachnospirales > Lachnospiraceae > Anthropogastromicrobium. The sequence continues at coordinate 69,623 of JBMNRC010000015.1, read as the reverse complement.
GTCTCCAGCTGTTCTTTCTGCGCGTCCAGCTCCTGCTGGCTTGCCTCCAGCTGTTCCTTCTGGGCGTCCAGTTCCTGCTGGCTCGCCTCCAGCTGCTGTGCCTGGGCCGTGAGCTGCTGCTGCGCCGCGTCGATCTGCGCCTGCGCCGCGGCAATGGCTGACTGGTCCGCCTGCGGGTCAGCAGCCTGGGCGTTCAGCGCTTCCTGCTGAGCGTCAAGGTCCGCCTGTGCTTCGGCAAGCTGTTCCTGCCCCGCGTCGATCTCCGCCTGCGCCGCGTCAATCTGGCTCTGGCCCGCGTCGATCTCCGCCTGGGCGTCCGCGAACTGCTGCTCCGCGTCCGCCGCGGATTCCTCCAGCTGTGTCTGCGCGTCCGTCAGTTCCTGCCGTTTCTGCGCGATCTCTTCCCGGCTTTCGTCTATCTCTTGCTGGCCGTCCTCCAGCTCCTGCCAGCCGTCCGAAATTTCCGCCCGGGCATCCGTGAGCTCCGCTTCCGCCTCGTCGATTTTACTGCGGGCTTCCTCAAACTGGTCGAGTGCTTCCTGCGCGGAATCGTCCAGGGTATCCTGCGCTTCCTGCTGAACTTCATCCAATCGCGCCTGCGCGCGGCTGTCCGCGAAATCTCCCGCGATCACGCTGCGGAGCTGACGCACCGTATTCTCATAATCCTCCGAGAAGGTGCTGTACTCCCGCGTGTTCTCCAGAAGAACGGCGACGCCGGTGTAGTAGTCCGCATCGGCCGCCTCCGGCAGAACAAAAGCCTGCTCGGCCTCCTCGCTGCTGGTGCGGTAGGAAAGCGCGCCGGTAGGATTGTCCATGTGCCGGACGTCAACGACAATGCCGGTGATCGTGTAGGTCCCGGGAATAAAGCCTCCGGTTCCTTCGCTGCTGACTTCGTAATCCTCGTCCTCCAGGCTGTCAAAGTCAAAGTCGAGGGTAGTTTCCGTGTCGGAATCGGAATCAGAGGATGTGTCAGCCTCCGTGTCTGCAGAAGTCTCTGTGTCCGCTTCGGCTGCCGCATCTGCGGTGGTCCCGGTATCAGCAGCAGTTTCCGCAGCCGCTGCCGTCTCGGTGTCCGCTGCAGTTTCAGTATCTGCATCGGCTGCGGTCTCGGTATCTGCAGCTGTTTCAATGTCCGCAGCAGCCTCTGTGTCCGCAGCGGTTTCTGTGTCCGCTTCGGAAGCTGAATCCGTGCTGTCGTCCGATGTGGAATCCGTATCGGCATCCTCCGTTTCGGGGATCACAAATGTATCCCCGATTTCGAGGCCGGATTCATCGATGAATTTCTGGGTGACCACGGCTTCCGCGGCGGTCTCCGGCATGCGGCCGGAGACGAGGTACGGCACGTCAATGCCCTCCGTGAGCGTTGTCAGCGTGACGCCGACCGAAGGCGTCGCGGATACCGTCTCTGAATCAGAACCCGAGCCGGTGTACGCGGCAATTTCCCTCTCCTCGCCGGGGAGTTCCACCGACAGGTTTTCGCTGTAATAACCGGCAGCCGCGCGCACGCCCTCCAGGTCCAGCAGGGCGTCCACATCCGCGTCCGTCATTCCCAGGGACGACTGGACATTCAGGTCATGCAGTTCCTGCTCGTCGAAAAAGTCATCCGCGGTTTTTTTCAGGTCCTCACAGGCCGCCTGCAGGCCGGAGAACATAGTGGTTCCGAGGATAGTGACAACCATGATGGAAAAGAATCTCTTCCTCGCCCGTCCGATCGTTCTCAGAATGTCTTTTCTGTAGGCATCCTTTTTCTTTTTCCTGCTCAATTTTACCTCCGGATGATTCGATGATTCAGATGATCCGCTGAGTCTGATGATGTCTGGCTGTGTGTGACCACGCCTGACGATATATGACTGTACCTGCTGCAGCTATTCTTCCGCTGTGGCTTGCTGAATTAAGCTGCACGGCTGAGTCTGACTGTATCCGGCTGTGCACTGCCGTGCCTGGCTGCAGCCCGGTTATGTACGGCTTTGTGCGGCTGAGCCTGACTGTATCCGGCTGTGCACAGCCGCGCCTGACTGTGCCCGGATGTATCCGGCCTGTCTGGTGACGCCCGGTTATCGCTATGCCTGCCGGGAATCCCGGAGGCCGCGGGGAAAAACACTTCGCTGCTGAAATTACTGCGGATTACTGTGGAGAAATGATCAGGCAGATATTACTCCGCCGCAACTATTCCGCTGAAACCTTACCGCCGATATTATTTATTCTATTTTAATAGAATATCTGTTCTCCTGCCGCTCCTTGCGTTACCATTCGATCTTTTCCACCGGGGTCGGATCCGGGTTCAGCGTCATCTCGGTGACGGTCCCGCTCCGGAACCGGATCAGCCGGTCGGCCATCGGCGCGAGCGACGAATTGTGCGTGATCAGCACCACGGTGATCTTTTCGCGCCGGCACGTATCCTGCAGGAGTTTCAGAACCTGCCGGCCGGTCGTGTCGTCCAGCGCGCCGGTCGGCTCGTCGCAGAGAAGGAGTTTCGGATTTTTCGCCAGAGCCCGGGCGATGGAAACCCGCTGCTGTTCGCCGCCGGACAGCTGCGCCGGAAAGTTTCCCTTGCGGTCCGACAGGCCGACTTTGTCGAGCGTCTCCGAAGGGTCCAGGGCGTCCGGGCATACCTGCACCGCGAGCTCCACATTTTCAAGCGCGGTGAGGTTGGGCACCAGGTTGTAGAACTGGAACACAAACCCGATATCCGTGCGGCGGTAGCGGGTAAGCTGCCGTCGGTTGTACGAAGTGATCTCCGAACCGTCGACAATCACGGTTCCCGAGGTGGCGCTGTCCATCCCGCCGAGAATATTCAGCGCGGTCGTCTTTCCGGCGCCTGACGCGCCGAGGATGATCGCAAACTCCCCTTTTTCCACGATAAAGCTGGCTTTGTTGAGCGCCAGCACTTTGGTCTCGCCGGTCACATACTCTTTGGTTACCTGATTAAACTCAATATAGGCCATTTTTCCCTTTTTCCCGCCCGATTTTCCGGCGGCTCTGGCAGAATAAAACGCTGTTTCTTCAGTCGAAAAGACGGATTCATGCCGCAGGAAACTTCCTGCGCTTTAAGTTTTATTGTAACGGATTTAAGAAAGCCGCGCAACGCATACCGGGCCAGGAAAAAATTAAAAAACCGTGAAATTTCCACATCGTTCAGGAAATTTCACGGTCATAAACCGTCTTATACCGCTGCCGGTCACAGAGCTTTGCCGGCCAGTTTTTCTATTTTTATCGTTTTTTGTTTTGTCTTTACTCGGCCTTGTTTCCGTACTTCGCCGATTCCGCCGCGATCAGCACCTCGTCGTCAAAGTAGTTGATCTTCATGGCCTGGCGGACCTCGGAAAGCGTCTGCGCCGCGGTCTCGCGCGCCGTGTCGCAGCCTTTCTTCAGGATATCGAAAACAGCCGGGATATCTTTCTCGTACTCAGTGCGGCGCTCGCGGATCGGGCGGAGCTCCTCCTCCAGGATCTTGTTCAGGAACTTCTTGACCTTGACGTCGCCCAGGCCGCCGCGGGTGTAGTGCTCCTTGAGCTCATCCAGGTTCCTGTACTCCGGCAGGTACTCCGCAAAGTGCTCCGGGCGGCAGAAAGCGTCCAGATAGGTGAAGACGGTGTTGCCCTCGAGATGTCCCGGATCGGAAATCTGCAGATGCTGCGGATCCGTGTACATGCTCATCACCTTCTGCTTTACCTCTTTCTCGCTGTCCGAAAGGTAAATGCAGTTGCCGAGGGACTTGCTCATCTTGGCCTTGCCGTCAATGCCCGGCAGGCGGTTGCTGGCCGCGTTCGGAGGCAGCAGGATTTCCGGCTCAACCAGGACTTCTCCGTAGGTCGAATTGAACTTGCGGACGATCTCCCTGGCCTGCTCGAGCATCGGCTCCTGGTCTTCTCCCGCCGGAACCGTGGTCGCCTTGAAGGCCGTGATGTCGGACGTCTGGCTGATCGGATAGGTGAAGAAGCCGACCGGGATATCGGACTCGAACCCGCGCATGCCGATCTCGGATTTCACCGTGGGATTGCGCTTCAGGCGGGCTACCGTGACAAGGTTCGCGTAATAAAAGGTCAGCTCGGTGAGCTCCGGAACCATGGACTGTACGAAAATCGTGACCTTCGACGGATCGATTCCCACGGAAAGGTAATCCAGCGCAACCTCAACGAGGCTCTGGCGGATTTTTTCGGGATTATCGGCGTTGTCGGTGAGCGCCTGCGCGTCGGCGATCATGATGTACATCTTTTTGAATTCGCCGGAATTCTGGATTGCCACGCGAGTGCGGAGGGAACCCACATAATGCCCGATATGAAGCCGGCCCGTGGGGCGGTCGCCGGTAAGAATCACTCTTTCTTTTTTATCCATGATGAAAACTCTCCTTTGTATACAGCGGTACCTCGATTGCGGCGGATGACATCGCCGCGGCCGACCTTCCGTCTGAATTTTGCTGATTGCGTTTAACCCGCAGACTGCCCTTCAGTCTATCACATGAGCCGTGATTTGTGAACGCTGATTTTCCGCGGCCGCGGCGCTGAACCAGTTCGATTCTGGACGTTACGGCCGGTACCCGGCGCGGCCGCCGCTGTGCGGTTACCGTGAGGTCCGCGCCGCAGCCGGACCCGGACAGGCTGATGCAGAAAGCCGGACCCGGACAGGCCGGCGCCGGAAGCTGGCGCCCCGGCGTCTGCCGGCCGCCGTCGATCTCTGCATTGCTGCGGCCGCGGCGCTGCGGGTTTTGCGGTTTTTACTCCGCGGCGCTTTCCACCACGATCACGTCCTTCGGATTGAGCTTCACGGTTCCTTCCACCGAAGTCCCGCTCAGCAGCTCTTTTCCCGGAGCCAGAAGCTTTACTGTCTGCTCCGTCCCGCTCTCATTCAGGTAGAAATCGAAGTTCTGCTCCCCGTTCGTGCGGCGGTGGTGCTCCACGCCCTCCGCGAACGGCGTGCAGACGATACCCGCGTTTTTGAGGCACTCCGCGTAGATTTTCGCCATGCCGGCCGCGTCAAGCCTTGCCCCGGCGTACCAGCACTCGCCCTTCCCGGTTTTTTTGCGGGCGACCGCCGGAGTCCCTGCATAGAAGTCATCGCGGTAAACCGCGGCTGCCTCCGCGCCGTTCTCCAGGCGCAGCGTCTCGCAGTAATCGCGGATTTCGGAAACGGTTCCATCCGGGAATACGGCCGCGTTGCGGTCCTCCGGATAGAGCGTGTCGATCTCCTCCATGGTGAGGCCGGCGAGTTCCTTCAGCCCGTCCCCCGGGAAGCCGCCCAGCCAGGTCAGCGTATTCACGTTGACATAGCCGGTGAGGTAGGTCAGGATCAGCTGGCCGCCCTGCTCCACATAGCCGGTGAGCTTTTTCGCCAGGCCCGGCTTCATCAGGTAGAGCATCGGCGCGGAGATCACGCCGTACTTTGTGAAATCCGCCTTCTCAGAAATCACGTCGGTCTCGACGCCGAGCGAGGAGAGAACCCTATACTGCTCCTCGCAGGTCTCGACATACTTTTTGGAGTCTTTCCCGAGGCCGACGATGCCATCGACCGCCCAACGGTTCTCCCAGTCGAAAAGAACGGCGGCTTTCGCGTCCACCAGCGATCCCGTGACGTCCGCCAGCTTCGGCAGGAGCGCGCCGACCTCCGCGACCTCGCGGAATATCCGGGTATCATCTCTTCCGTCATGGTCCACCACGGCTCCGTGATACTGCTCGAAACCGCCGCGGCCTTTGCGCCACTGGAAGTACTGAACGGAATCGGAGCCGCAGGCGATGGCCTGCAGACCGGACAGCCTGAGCGTTCCCGGGCGGCGGACCTTATTGTAAGGCTGCCAGTTGACCAGTCCCGGCGCGCTCTCCATCATCAGGAAAGGTCTGTCGGGCTTTGTCCCGCGGATGTTCGCGTGGGCGAAGGCGGCGTGCGCGCTGACCTCGGCCAGGGTTGTCTTCGGGTTTTCATACCTCGGATAATTGTCCCAGCTCACAAAGTCCAGCTCATCCGCCAGCGAATGGTAGTCCAGCCCCGGGAACAGTTCCATGAAGTTGGTCCCGGCCGGGACGTCCGGCGTCTCTTCCGCAAGGATCTTCCGCTCAAACTGAACGTACTGCTGCATGTTCCAGCTGGTGAACTCCTTCCAGGCAAGGTTGAGACCGGGCGTTCCGGTCTCTGCCCGCTGCATCGGGGCTTCCACCTGGTCGAAGCTCTGGTAGGTGTGGCTCCAGAAGGGCGTCCACCACTCATGGTTGAGCTCGTCGATATTGTTGTGGAACTTCACTTTGAGGTATTCGCGGAATTTTGCCTGGCACAGCGGGCAGTAGCATTCGCCGGAAAGCTCGTTGGAGATATGCCACAGAATCAGGCCCGGATGGCCGCTGACCGCGCGGGCAAGGCCGCGGATCATCTTCTCTGCCTGCCTGTGATATTCCGGGGAGGACATGCAGAAGTTATGGCGGCCGCCGTGATGCGCGCGCTCGCCGTCCCGTCCTACTCTCATGCACTCCGGATACTTCTCGTCCATCCACGTCGGGCGGGCCCCGGTCGGCGTGGCGAGGATCGTGCTGATCCCGTTTTTATAAAGTTCATCCATCAGACTGGTCAGCCAGTCAAAGTGGAATTCATCTTCCTCCGGCTCATACGTCGCCCAGGCGAACACGCCCAGCGTGACGCAGTTGACGCCGGCTTCTTTCATCATCCGGATGTCTTCCCTGATGATATCGGGCCGGTCCAGCCACTGGTCCGGATTGTAATCTCCGCCGTAGATCATGCCTTTCTGTCCTGGAAATAGCATCTTTTTCATAGCTGTTCTGTCCTCCGTGCCGCTGCGCAAAGCGGTTTTCTGTTTTTAAATACCCTGACGATTCCGTTCCGGGCGCCGCGGTTCCACCGGCCGCCCTGTCAGCCTGGGGAACTCCTCCCTCTGTAAAATCCTTCCGGCGCTGCCCCCGTTCCTTTCAGGCGCCGCCGCGGTTTTATTGAAGGTGCCGCGGTTCCCGATATTATTCCCGGTTCCGGAATCAGCATATGCCCCATTTTATCAGAGCCGGGCGATGTTCTCAATGGATATTCCCAGGGAATGGAAAAGAAACACTCTACCAGCTTCCGCCGTTTTTCTGTATAATAGCTTTTGACAATATCGCCGGGGAAGCCGGCGGAGAAAGAAGAAGGTAGCACTGCAATGAATGAATCTGACCGCAGCGTGTCCTGGAGCGACGCCCAGTGTCTCGCGCTGATGAAAGAGAGGATGTTTTCCCTCTACCGCAGAATCGTGGATGAAAAAGAAAATATCGTTCTCTGCGGCGTCCCCGGGTACAACGAAAAGGCGCAGTTTGTCGGCGGAAAAGTCATCAATTTTCTCGCCTTCATGGCAGCTGAGGTTTTCCCGGAAAATGAAAAAGAGGAAGCGCTGAGGGAAATCCCCGCCGTGATCGACATGTGCGCGGATATGCCGATGGAGACCTGGGGAATCCTGAACGCCCTGAACGGCATCCACCGCCTGAAAGAACACGGCCTGTACGGCCGGGTCATTTCGAAGGAAACCGAGCGGAAACTGCGCGTCCGCCTGGACTGGCGCACGTTCGTCGATGAGAAGAACGATTACGCCCTGATTCACAAGCCGACCAACTATTACGGCGTCGCGTTCGGCATCGCGGCCTGCCGGGCTCTTCTCGGCTGGGAAAGCCGGGACGCGGCGGAAGTGCTGCTGGCCCATCTTCTGCACCATATCCGGGAGTATTCCGGGGAGCGCGGGTACATGGACGAGACAAAGGGATGCGGCCGGTTCGACCGCTACAGCATCCTGATCCCCGCCGAGATCTCCGAGCTCTGCCGCGGCTATGATTTCGAAATCCCGGATCTGATCCACGAAATGCTCAAAAAGAGCGCCAGGATTGTTCTGGCGATGTCCAACAAAGAGGGCTTCGGCTTTTCGTACGGCCGCAGCATCGGCGCCTACGGCGAATCCGCGGCGCTGCAGATTCTCGCGGCGGCCCTGGCCAGCGGGGACCTTGCGGAAGACCAGAAAAAATCCGCCTTCGCCTACACCAGGCGTCTGACCCGAACGATGATTCTGTTCTGGTACGATCCGCAGATGGCTTCCATCAACATGTGGAAAAAAGGCCGCCGGACCGACAGCTACCGCAACATCAACCGCATCCTGGGTGAAAACCTTTCCCTCACGCTGCAGGTCGCGGATGTCCTGAAAATCTGGAAAGTCCGCGGCTATGAGCCGGACGCTGCGGAGGCCGCGCCGCTCCCCGAAGACGGGATTTCCCTGTACGTTTTCGCCGACAGCCCGGTAAAGCGCGCGCTGTGCCTGTACCGGGGCGGCGGCCACATCTTCTCGCTCCCGCTCATCTCCGGCGGCACGCCCTATTTTGACAAAGATCCGTATCTCCCGGTCCCGAGGGAAAACGGCGTGCTGGAAGCGGTTCCGGATGTATCGCACATGGCTCTCGTCCCAGTGCTTACCCTGGCCGACGGAAAGCGCGTTGCCCCGATCTGCAGTTTTGACCGGATTGAAGAGACGGAGAAGAACCGTTCTGTAAGGATTGCCATGAGCCGGATCACGCAGATCGGCCAGGACTCCCCGGTCGATTTCCCCGGAATCTCGTGCGTCACGGAATTCGGATTCGTCCCCGAGGAGATCACGAGAACCGATCATTTCCATGTGGAGGACCCGGAGATCAGCGTGAAGAGCGTCACTCTGGCTTTCGATACCTTCTCGTCAGGAGCAGGTTCCGTCGGCGCCGGCGGCGCTGAATTCGCCGAAGGGCCGATTGCCGGAATCAGGACTTCCGGCTATGAGAGCGGCGCCGCGCACGCGGTCTGCTGCAGCCCTGAAACGGCCGCCGCGGAAGCAGGCGGGCAGGGAAAAACAGGCTCCGCGCCCCTTTCCGCTCCCGGCGGGCAGACGAAGGCAGGCTCCGCATCCCTCTCCGCTTCCGCTTCCATAGCTGACGCTGAAGCCAATGGCAAAATGAGTTCCGGCAATACAGAATCGGTAACCGCGAGCGCCGATCTGAGCCTTGCCGGCGCGGGTTCCTATATCCTGCCGAAGGATTCTTTCGACACGCCTCACGGCGCGTGCCGGACAGCTCTCGCCTTCAGCGTGTCGCCGGACGCCGGAAAGAGAGATCTGGAATTTTCCTGGAAACTGACCTTCCGGAAAAAGTGAAGCTTCACGGCGTTGAGCGACTGCGGCAGGGCATCCGCATCCCTCATTGCCGCACAGTGATCATTGCTGTGGGCCGCCCGATCGATGCACAGCCATGTTTAGCAGCCATGATACCCCTTTCCGCGCACACTCCATCCATAGTCCGCAGGATTTGGGTGGAGAGGTTCACTCCTGTACGGCTTCCACAGATTGTTATACAGCTTTGGTTTCTGCGCAATAATCCGGCCGGATCTGCTTTCGCGGCAGATCCGGCCGGACGTTATTTTTTGATTAAAATAGTACAAATTTCCGAAACTAATCTGACCGCGTTGATGTCACCTCTTCGGCCGGCCTGAAGCGGTGTTCCGCCGACCAGAGGCCGGTTCAGCGGCTCTTCAGTCATCCTCGTCCCCGATATCCGTACCATTATTGCTTCGGGTTCCGCCAGCGCCGCCGCTCCCGTCCGCATCGCCGCTTCCGGTTCCGTTTTCGCCGCCGCTTTCCCTTCTGCTTCTGGTTCCGCTTCTGGCTCTGCTCTCGCTTCCCGGCTGTCCGGACAGCAGTTTCATCTGGTAGCTCTTCGGCGAGCATCCCATCATCTGCGTGAAGGTCCGTGCGAAGTTGGAATAGTTGTTGAATCCCGATTCCATGCAGATGTCGGTGAGGTTCTTTCCCTCCCGGATCAGCTGCTCCGCCCTCTCGATCCTCTTGGAAACAATGTAATGCGAGATGGTGACGCCCATCACTTTTTTGAACTTCCGGCTCAGATGCGCCCCGTTGAGATAAAACTGCGCCTCAAGGTCGTCCAGCGTGATCTTTTCCGTCAGGTGCTCGTCGATATACATCAGGATCCTTGTAATCAGCGGCGGCATGGCATTCCCCTGCACGGCCTCATTGCGGATCTGGCTGCGGTAGATCTGGTTTACCTTCACCAGGATCTGCAGCGCAAAGGATTTCGCGATCAGGTCCTGGCCGTACAGCGGGCTGTTGTTGGCCATGCCCATGCAGTTGATCATCTGGAGCAGTTCCACGAGATCCTGCTCGTTCACCAGCGCCATGTTCTGCTCTCCGGCCGGACGGTCCCAGAAGCAAGCCCCGAGGTTGGTCCGGTCGCTGGACAGGGTATCGAAATATTTTGTCGTAAAGTTGCAGATCACGCGCTCATACCGGTTCGTGTCGATGAGGGCGACCCGATGGTACTCCCCCGGCCGTATCACCAGGATGCTTCCTCTTTTCAGGCGGTACATGGAATGCTCGATATAGTAGTTCGCGTTCCCGTCCAGAAAGATGTAAATCTCGTACCCGTCATGCACGTGAAACTGCATGTTGGAGTCGATGGAGTAGACGTGATAGGTCAGGATATCCCTGTCCAGATGGCAGAATAATTTGTCCGTATTCATTCCTGTTCCGTAACCATGCCGCCGGCCGTGCTGCCGGCGCGCTCTGACAGGCGTTCCGCGGCTATCGCAAGTTCCGCCGCCTTGAACGCGTGTTCCTGGGTCATCGCGTTTTCGGTCCGGTTGAGGCAGTCCCTGATCAGCCGGCTGAAAAACGGGAACCCGACCTGCCCGGTCACCTGATAGTGGTATTCTCCCTCGCCGTTGACCAGGAAAACATGGTTCGCCGGCTGGCCCCCTTCCCCGACATTGATATATTTTCGGAGTTCGATCGTTCCCTCCGTGCCGAGGATGAAAGTCCTTCCGTCTCCCCACGCCGAAAGCCCCGCCGGGGTAAACCAGTTTACCGTCAGGTAAAGCCGCGCGCCGTTATCCGCGGTCAGAACCGCCTCGCCGAAATCTTCCAGCTCCGGATAATCCGGGTGTCCCAGATTCGCCGCGTGAGCCATCTCAATCCTGGCGTCATGGCAGCCGGTGTAGTGCATGAAATCCTCGATCTGCTGGCTGCCGATGTCGCAGAGAATGCCTCCGTTGTGCTCTTTCTGGAAAAACCAGTCGGGCCTTTTCAAAGCATCCAGCCGGTGCGGCCCCATGCCGATGACCTGAAGCACTTTCCCGATCGCGTTCCGGCGGATCAGTTCGCCGGCGAAGATCGAGGCTTCGCAATGCAGATGCTCACTATAGTATATCATATATTTGCGGCCGGTGTCCCTGGCCGCCTGTTTCACCGCGGCCAGCTGCTCCATCGTCGTGAACGCGGGCTTGTCCGTGAAGAAGTCCTTGCCCGCCTTCATGACCCGGATGCCGATCTCCCACCTTTTGTCGGGCACCGCGGCGCAGGCCACCAGCCTGACCTCAGGATCCTCCAGGATCTGCTCCAGCGATTTCGCGACCCTGGCCTGGGGATTTCTGTCCATCAGCTTTCTGCGCTTTCTGGGATCCGGCTCATAAACCCATTTGAGAACGGCTCCGGCCATCGCGAGGCCCGAGCACATTCCATTGATATGCCCGTGGTCGCAGCAGACTGCGGCGTAAACGAAATCCGTTCCCCCGACGACAGGGATGAACTCCTGCTCGGGAACGTAATTGATGCCGTCCCTAAAATCATCTTCCCTATCTCTCATAACACTCTGTTCCCTGCTGAAAAGAAGAGCCGCGCCGGTCATTCCGGTGCGGCTCCCAATGATCTGCGCGGCTCAGTATCCGAGTTTCGCCAGATTCTTCCTGCTGATGCGCAGCGCCTCAAACGGGCTCTGTTCGCAGACGTCCTGCTCAACCAGCGCGTAACGGCAGCTGGTCTTCTCCAGCGCTTCCATGATGCGGGCGAAGTTGATGTTGCCCTCCATCACCGGCGACATAATCTCAGTATGGTCTTTCGTGACCTTTCTGTCTTTGAGATGTACGCAGGGGATCCGGTCGGCGCATTTTTCGATCCATTCCACCGGGTCGACGCCCGCCGTCGCCAGCCAGAAAGTATCCAGCGTGACGCCCAGCTCGTCCGGCGCGAATCCGTCCAGAAGATAGTCCAGAAGGTATTTCCCGTTTGCCTTGAAAAAGTCGAGGTCGTGGTTGTGGTACATGAAGAGCATGCCCGCGTCGCGAATCATATCCAGCGGCTTTTTGAAGTCCTCGACAAAATAGGAAATCCACTCCGGGTCCTGGTATTTCTGCGGCATGGAACCGAGACCGATGTATTTGCAGCCCATGATCTCGTGATCATGGATCAGGTTTTCCGTGTCATGAAGTATACGGTCGACATTGCTGTGGGTGAGAACAATCTTAAGGCCGTACTTATCGCAGATTTCGCGGGCGATGGACGGCGTCACGGATTCTCCGACAGCTGAAAGCTGGATACATTTGTATCCCATCTGCGCGACCTTCGCGCAGGTCCTGTCAAAGTCCTTCGGCGTCTGGGTGAACGCCCGCAGCGTGTAATATTGTGCTCCTACCTGAACTTTCATCCTCTCTCTGGCCTCCTCTGAAAATCACTCTTGCGTCATCGCGGCTTCCGCGCGCCTTTCAGGCGCGGATATGCCGGCGGACATTCTGTGGATTCCGGCAGCCGGGCGGATCCGCCAAAGCGCGGAACCCAGGCGCGCCAGTATGCAGGCGCGCCGCCGAGCTCCATCATTTTGTTGATGTGGTGGATATGGTTGTCCTCGATCACGCTGAAAACCTGCGCCTGAAGCAGCTGATTGCGGCAGCCGGCTTCAGGCGCTTCAATCATTGATAAGGCATCAGCCCTTGACAGCGCCGATCATGACGCCCTTGACGAAGTACTTCTGGATGAACGGGTAAATGCACATGACAGGTACGGTCGTCAGGACGATGGTCGCGTATTTGATTGCCTCGGCGAACTGGTTGACCTGGTCGTTTTCCGCCGCCGCCGAATTCAGGACGTTGGAGTTCGCGATCAGGATGGAACGCATGATGTTCTGGATCGGGAGCTTCTCATTATCTTTCAGATAGATGGAAGCGAGGAACCAGGAGTTCCAGTGATTCACGCCGTAGAACAGGGCAAGCACGGCAAGCGTGGGTTTGATCAGCGGAAGGATGATCCTGAACAGGATAACCGGGTCGCTCGCGCCGTCGATGTATGCCGCCTCGGTCAGGGAATCCGGGATCGAGTCGATTGCCGTGCGGCAGATGATGGAATTGTAGACGCTCATCGCGCCCGAGAGAATCAGCGCCCAGAGGCTGTTGTACAGTCCCAGGCTGCGGATATTCAGGTAATTCGGGATCATGCCGCCGTTGAAGAACATCGTGAACATGATCAGGAACACGATGAGGGACTTCAGCTTCATTCCCTTGCACGACATGAAGTAGCCGCAGAAAATGGTGAGCAGCATGTTGATCGGGAGGGAAATCACCAGGATAATCAGCGTGTTCCGGTAGCCGGACAGAAGCAGCGGGTGCGTGAACGCCAGCCTGTAGGCGCCTGCCGTAAACTCATGCGGATACAGCAGGAAGCCCGGATGCGACACCAGGTATGTGTTGCTGGTGAATGACGCGCAGAAAACATACCAGATCGGATACACCGCCAGTATGCACATGATCACAAGGATTATGTCGATGACAATGCCGAAAGCCCGGTCGCCAGCGGACTGTTTCACCTTGTGGCCTTTGATTTTTGTTTTTGCAGCCATGATTTGCCTCCCTTCTCAGAACAGTCCCGATTCCGTCGTCTTCTTGCTGATGTAATTCGTAATCAGCAGGAACACCACGTTGACCATCGTGTTGAACAGGCCGATAGCCGTCGACTTGGAGTACATCGGCTGGTTGCCGCTCGGGGCAAAGGACAGACGGTAAGTGTAAGTGGAAATGACATCCGCGACGGAATAAGTGTTCGGGTTGTACAGAAGAAGGATCTTCTCGTATCCGACGTTGAGGATGCTGCCCATCCGGAGAATAAAGAGGACCATGATCGTCGGCACAAGGCTGGGAAGCGTGATGTGGATCATCTGCTGCCAGCGGTTGGCGCCGTCGACTTTCGCCGCCTCGTACAGTTCCTGGTCAATCCCGGTCAGGGCGGCCAGGTATATGATGGAGTTCCATCCGACGGTCTGCCAGATATCCGAAACCACATAGATCGTTCGGAAATACTTTGGATCCGCCAGATAGTTTACCGCGTCTCCTCCGAATGCCACCGCAATCTGGCTGAACAGGCCGTTCTGCATGCAGAACGTTTTGATCAGGGCGCAGGTGACGACCATGGAGATGAAGTACGGCAGATAGGTTACGGTCTGCACCGTCTTCTTGAAGGCGGCATTGTGTACTTCGTTGATCATCAGCGCGAGGATGATCGGCGCGGGGAAACCGAACAGGATGGTCAGGCCGCTGATAATGAACGTGTTGCTGATGACACGTCCGCAGTACGGGTCTTCAAAGAAATTCTGGAACCATTTGTACCAGGGATCCGCCCATTCCGATCCGGCGATGCCTCTGGTGATTTTGTAGTTTTTGAACGCGATGATCAGGCCGTACATCGGCTTGTAGCAGAAAAACGCAAGCCACAACAGTACGGGAATCATCATGATGTATTTCCACTTGTTGCGGTTCCAGTCTTTTCGCCAGCTCAGCTTTTTCGGTTTCGGGCCTTTCATCACTGCCGCAGTCTGCGCTGAGTGTTTGCTCATATTTGCCCTCCTATGCCAATGTTCCCTCCGCGCATCTCCCGATGCACGGAGGGAACAGATTCAGCGGCTGTTCCGTCAGAACGCCGGTGTGTTTTCTCAGGTCGCCGGTTTAACGGGCGATGTAGCGGTCGTAGCTAGCCTGGCGGATCTCAAGGATGCGGGACAGGTTGTAGGTCTCAAGATCTGCAAGATACTGATTCCACACTTCGTCGTCGTCGATATCCTTGGAGCCGTTCAGGAACGCCGCGTAGCTCTCTTCAACGTAAATGCCGATGTTTCCGGAGATCTCATCGAGCTCGTCGGATTCCTCGGTGGTGAAGGTGACGCCTACCGGCCACTTCCATCCGCTGGTAACCTCGGTATTCTTCTCCATGTCGTCCGGATAGATGTAATACCATGTGTCGTTTGCAGCAATAGCGGCATCGCTGTTCTTGAGGTACAGAAGGTTGGTGAGCTGGATGTCCGGTCCGTTCCAGGTAGCGCCGTTGTACTTGGTCATCGGGTCGGTATCCTGGTCGTCGGTGACAAGGCTCGTGAACTGCGGAACGCCGTTCTCGTCATACTCCCACGATACGCCTTCGTCGCCGTAGTTCCAGTACAGCCTTCCTTCATCGGTGTAAGCGTAGTTGAGCATCTGCAGGCAGAGCTTCATGGTCTCTTCGTCAGCGGTCTTGGTGATAACCGTGGTGGAAGTGCCGATGCCCGGGCCGCCGAATACAGAGGAGATGGAACCGTCGTCAGCCGTCGGATACGGGATGCCTTCCCAGATTTCCTCGCCGCCTGCCGCAACCTCTTCCTTGTTCCAGTTGTTCATCTGGCCCATGGAAGTGAGGGAGATACCGCACTGGCCGTTGTGGATCTTATCCTTGATGGTCGTGTCGTCCTCGGACATGATATCCTGGTCGATGAGACCGTCCTCCCACAGCTTGTTCAGCCAGCTCATATAGTCGCGCCATTCAGGCTGTGCCTGCGCCAGCTGTACCTTGCCGTCGTCATCGATGTACCAGCCCCAGCTGCTGTCTACCAGAGCATTTCCGTAAGCGCCGAACGCTCCGGTAACGCCCATCTGCTTCCAGCGGACCGCGTAAGCGGAATCGAAGGTCGCGCCGTATTTCTCGTTGAACACGCGGATGACGTTCTCGAACTCGGAGATGGTCGTCGGAACTTCAAGCCCGCACTCCTCCAGCCAGTCCTTGCGGACGACCGGTCCCTGATAGGTGTCGTTCCAGCCGCCGTCCTCGCGGAAGAATCCGAAGCAGTAATATCTGCCGCTGTCGGTCTTCATCGCGCGGTCGCGGGTCGGATCTTCCTGCAGCCATGCGTAGTAATCCGGAGCGTACTCTTCAATGTACGGGGTCAGGTCCCAGATGATTCCGTCGTCAATGTACTGGTCGGCATTCGCCATGAAGTAAGCGTACATGATGTTCGGAAGGCTCTCGGGATCCGCCAGAAGAGTGTTGGTGTAGGAGCCGCCGTCAGAACCGGTGGTGGGGAATGACCAGTCGATGGTCACGCCCAGGTGCTTCGCGAGACCGATATGGAACGGGGACTCGGACGCGTCCGCGTACTTCTCGTGCGGAATCAGGGCATCCTGCGCGTACCAGCTCACCTCAGCGTCGGTATCAATCGGATAAGTGATTCCACCTTCGGAGGTATAGCTCTCATCTGACGCTTCTGTTGTTTCTTCGTCAGCAAAAATGCCGCTGCCGCCCGCAACAGTCATCGTCGCAGCAAGAGCGATACCCATTGCTGCCATTACTCTTTTCTTCATAAAATCCTCCTTGTGTTGATTTACTTTGCAAAAACCGACCGTCCAATATTTCTGCGGAGGACGGATCAGCGTTTTCGATGTATTTATTATAACGAAGTATTTCCATCAAAAATATGCACAAACTGACATTTTTTTTGCGTTAAATGACATCAGCAGGTTTTTTTCGGGGTTTTCAGTGCGCATTTTTACAAAAATCCCGGTCCCCGCGCAGTTATATCCGTGATTTTCCCTATCGCCGCCTTCGGACCGCTGCTTTTATATTGTTCATAATTAATTGTTCCCTCCGCGCGCCGGGAGATGCGCGGAGGGAACAGATTCAACCGCGGGACAGGCTCAGCGGCTGTCCCGTCAGAAACGTTCTCTGTGATCCGTGAAGATGTTCTCCGCGGGAACCAGCGTGCCGTCCGGGGCAAAGACCACTCTGGAGCCCTGGTCTATCCCGCGCTCCCTGAGAAGGCAGTCGGCCATCTTCAGGCTGCGGCGGTTCCCTTTTGCGTCGCGAAGTCTGACCACAGCGGGTACCGGCATATCATCGGCGCGTTCCTCGCACCCGAAATCGACGTCCTCGTCAATGCCTTCCACCAGATAAACTTCCTCGTTCATACCGTCTTTGCTCCTCTCCGTTCTGTTTTCCGGCCCGGTCAGCTGACGTCCTGTTTTTCAGCCGGCTTTTCGACATAGCTGACACGGCAGTATTCCCGCCGGGCTTTACCATATCTTCTATATATTATAAGCGGCTTCGGGGGATTCCGCACCCATCTTCCTAATCGCAAAAAGCCGCCGGTATGCGGTTTTTACCGTATACCGGCGGCTGATCTCTGCCAATGATTTTTTCCTTTCAGACGTATTCTGACGCAGCCTGCGTCCCCGGACATGCAATAGCTCCCGGAATCGCAATCCATGCGCCCCCGGGAGCTTTTTATCATATTCCGTTATATTCTGCGCTCAGATACAAGGCTCAGCCTTCAGCGGTTTCTGTGGTTTCTTCAGTACTGTCGTCAGTTCCATAGACAGCTTCGAAGCCGGAACGGTCGATATTGGTTTCGGCAATTTCGTTGTCCGTGTCAGTGGTGACTGTGGTGCTGTAGGTTCCGGTTACGGTTACCGTCAGGTCGCTGTCGCCGTCAACAACCGTCTCACCGTCCGCGACGATGGTAACGGTGTTTCCGTCAGCGTCCACGATCTGCGCGCCGTCTTCAGCGTTCAGGTTCGTGATGGTGGTGTCGTCCGTAACAACCCAGGTGGAATCGCTGTCAATGCTGACTGTGATCGGAGCATCCGATACATCGGTATTGACGGAATTTTCAGTGATTGTCATAGCGCCGGTATAGGTTGTTCCATCCAGCAGATAAAGATCCAGGCTGCTGATGGTATCGACGGAAATGTTTCCTGTGAGAGTCTCATTCAGCGCTGTGAAGGTAACATCCGCTCCGTTGCTTCCCGCGGTGCCCCAGTTGTTGGAGTCGTTTCCTTCGATCTGAAGCAGGTTGGCCGCGTCAGAGTCGAAGTTGAGCACGGTGTTGGATAGAAGAACGTTCACCGCGGTGTTCGTGATATAGAACATGGAGCCGCTCTCAATCGAGCTGGTCAGCGTGGAATCCACTGCCTGGAACAGGGCGGTTTCGCCGGTAGACGTCTCAGCGTCTCCGGAAGTGGACTGATAAAGAATAATGCCGTTCGCTACCGGGTCGGAAGCAGTCGCGGAAGTGACCTCAGAGGTCAGATCCGAATTGCTGATCATGATGGTATTGAGACCTTCCATGCCTGCGATCTGGCTGCCGGTCGCGGTTCCTGTCACATTGTCAACTTCGATGTCGCCGGTGGAGTAAATGAGCGGTGAACCGGAGCCTGCCGTCGAAAGGGTGCTGTCAGTAACCGAAATGTACCCGCCGCCTCTGTCGGTCGCCAGGGAAGCGCAATGATCGCCGTTTGTCGTGATATCCACATTGGAGGCAACGATAGTGCCGCCGTAAGTCGCGTCAAGGCCTCTGGAATTGCCCGCGCTCGTCAGGATCGTGACATTATTCACATAAACCGTGCCGCTGTCCGTGGCAAAAATCGCGTTGGATCCTTCGCTGTCCGCGGTCAGGGTGGAATCAGAGATGTTTACCTGAGACCCGTCGCCGACGGAAAGAACGATGGAATTGATTCCGTAGAAGTTGCAGTTGTCGCCGTTGGTGTCATCCCCGGACTTCTCCAGGGTTCCGCCGGTGATCGTCAGCGTGCCGCCGTTTTCCGCGAGAGCCGCGTTCTGGTCCGCGTCCGTGGCGGTGATGGTCTCGCCGTCAGAGGTGACTTCCTCGCCGTCAGCCGTCAGGGCTCCGGTCAGGTCGCCGCTGTAATCGTAAGTCTGAGTATCCGCTCCGCCTCCTGCGGAAGCTCCTCCTTCCGGAGCAGTTCCTCCCTCAGCGCCGGCAGATTCGCCTTCCGGCATAGCGGGCGGCGTGGAATCTGAAGCTGAAGTTTCCGCCGTGCTGTCCGTACTTGCTTCCGTTGTCGTCTCTTCCGCAAAAACATTGACTGCCGGAGCCGCCGCAAGTGCTCCGCAAAGTGTCATCGCCGCTGTGTATAACGCAATACTCTTCCTCATTTTCTTACCTCTGTCCCGGCTTTTCCGCCGGCCTTTCTTTCCCCGGAATTTTCTGAATTGCCAGATATTCCAGAGGACTGTCAGCGTCCGGTATGCCCGGGCGTTTCTGCCATCAGCTACCTAAATAAAATTTCTCTGTCTCCCGGTTTCCGTTTCTCTGTCTCCGTTTCCCGGTCCTTCATTTCTCTTTTCTGAATTGCGCTGTTTCTGTCTTACTGTTTCCGGGTAACTCTGTCTGCCGGCTGCCCGGTTTCGGTTGCCTGTTTCGGTTACCCGTGTCGGTTTCTCTATGATCAATCGGTACCGGCGGTTTGTGCTCCCCCGTCAGCCGGCTTCCGGTTCCTGCCCGTTTCGCAGTTCCCTGCCGGCCCTGGATTTCTATCTCCTTACCGATGACTGTAGAATATCAGGGAATTGTGAACAAACGGTGGAAAAACTCTGTTAATCCGGTGAAAGATCCTGAAAAATTCCTAAAAAAGGCTTCCGCCCGGCGGCACAGCCGCCGGATGAAAGCCTTCCGGTATACTGTCTTAAAATTTGCGGACCCGCCGTACCCGGCGGTATTTCTCTCAGGCCTTCGCGGCCGCGGCGGCCTTTTTCTGCGCCGGCGGCGTCTGGGAATCCTTCTCGTACAGGCGCTTCAGGATAATCGGCGTCGTGATGGAGCTGACGATAATCAGCAGGATGACACAGGTGAAGAAACTGGACTCCATCATCCCCGCCTTCAGGCCTCGCTGCGCGACAATCAGGGCGACCTCGCCGCGGGTCATCATGCCGACGCCGATCTTGAGGGAATCGCCGCGGGAATAGCCCAGCGCCTTCGCGCAGGAACCGCAGCCGATAATCTTGGCCGCCATGCCGACGATCACAAAGCACACCGAGAATACCAGAATTCTGGGATCCAGCGTGCGGAGGTTCGTCTGAAGGCCGATGCTCGCGAAGAAGATCGGCCCGAAAATCATGTAGGAGTTGATGTCCATCTTTCTCTCGATATAGCCGGAATCATTCAGCTCCGAGAGAACGATGCCCGCGATGTAGGCGCCGGTGATGTCCGCCACGCCGAAGTACTTGTCCGCCACATACGAATATGCGAAAGCCAGGCACATTCCGATGATCGGCATTCTTCTGGTGTGCGGGTACCTCGCGTCCAGGATCTTCATCAGTTTCAGGATGAAGATGCCGACGATGATGCCGATCACAAAGAAGAGAACCGTCTTGAGCGCCACCAGGCCGATATTGGCGGTGGGATCCTTCATGGAGAGAACCGCGGTCAGGACCAGAATGCCGAAAACATCATCGATGACCGCGGCGCTGGTAATCGTCACGCCCACTTCCGTCTGGATTTTGCCGAGCTCGCGGAGCACCTGTACCGTGATGGATACGCTGGTAGCCGCCAGGATCGTCCCGATGAACACCGCGTGCAGGAACCGGTCGGAACCCCACGCGCCGAACCCGTAGAAGCATGAGTAAAGAATCGCGCCGAGGAACATCGGTACGAGTACGCCGCAGGCCGCGATCAGGGTAGCTTTCACGCCTGATTTTTTGAGCTGGTCAACGTTTGTCTCCAGGCCGGCCGAGAACATCAGAAGGATGACGCCGATTTCCGCCATGCCCGAGATAAAATCGCTCTGTTTCACCAGCCCCAGCACGGAGGGACCGATCAGCAGGCCGGCGACGATCTCGCCGGCAACCTCCGGCGCGTGGATCTTCCTGGCCAGCAGGGCAAAGAACTTGGCAAAAATCAGAATTATACACAAATCTCTGAGGATTTGCAGCGTATCCATAATCTCCCGTCTCCTTCAGGGCAAATACCCGCTTCCGGTCCGGGCTTTCGGCCCGGTTTTTCTGCGGAAATATCCGTTTTGTCCTAATAGAATTTTAATAATTGCTTCAGAGGAAATCAAGAAACAAATTTCATAAGCTTCCCAAGCGCCCCTGGGAATCCCTGAGCAGTTTTGACAACAGCCGGGCGGGGAAGCCGGGCGTTTTCTGCCCGGCTTCCCCGCCTGAAAGATAACCCTTTTCATTGTATAAACGCCTCGGGAGACCCGATGCTTCTCTTCTCACCCGTCGGTTCCGGCACATTGAGGCCGGCGCCGGACTTCTGCTTCTTCAACTCTCACCCGTTTTCCCGAAGCACCTCTCTCTCAATAATCCTGCCGTGGTCCATCCGGTAAACCTCGTTGCAGAGAAGCCCGATATCTTCCTGGGAATGGCTGGCAAGGACAATCAGTTTTCCTTCCGAGCGCAGCCTGTCCAGCAGATTTCTGAGCTCCTGCACGCCTTCGTTGTCCAGCCCGTTCGTCGGCTCGTCCAGAAGAAGAATTCTGGGATTTTCCATGATCGCCTGTGCAATGCCGAGGCGTTCCCGCATGCCCAGCGAATACTTTCCGACGTGCTTTTTGCTGTCCGGGTCCAGCCCTACCGTCGTGATGGCGTCCCGGATCTCCTGCTTTCCGATTTTATGCCGGATATCCGCCAGAAATTTCAGGTTCCGGAAAGCGTTATAATCCGGCAGAAATCCGGGGTTTTCAATCAGAACGCCCATATTTTCCGCTGGAAATTTTTGCGTTTCCTTCGGAATTCCGCGGTAAGAAATGCTGCCGGAAGTCGCGGTCAGAAGGCCGCAGATAATCTTCAGAAGGACCGTTTTCCCGGACCCGTTTCTTCCGACCAGGCCGTAAATTCTGCCCTGCTCCAGTCTCAGATTGATATCTGTGAGGACTGTCGCCGGGCCAAACACCTTTTTCAGTCCGGAGATGACAATCTCCGTTTTCACCGTCTCACCCATCTTTTCTCCTGTCTTCCTCGCGCTGTGTCACTGAACGCCCGCGGTCAGTATATTCCTTCTTTTACCGCACACCAGGAAAATTCCGGCCCCGAGCACCGCGATCAGAATCAGATAACCCGCAAAAGCATACGCCATCGGTATCGGCTCCATGCTTCCGACGATATCCCAGTGTTCTATGCTGCTCCAGCTGATCGGTGAAATCCGGTACAGCCAGTTATGTTTTCCGATCCCCCAGTAATCCACAATGGGATCCACCATGACGATAAATACCGCCGCCGCAACACCTGCGCCGTTCCGGTTCACCCACAGGTTGCCCAGGTAGATGACATATCCGATAAAGACATTCGACAGGGCCGAGATCAGGAAAGTCAGCGCATGGGCTGACCACGGATAGATCATTTTGATTACTCGTACCGGCGGCATCAACGACCCCGTATAGGCAAGGACACTGCCATACATATCCGCCATATCTCTCATCGTGCTTCCCCAGAGATCATGAAAAGTAACCGTGGGAAGCACAATAACAAAAATCACAACAGAGAGAAACAGCGGATATAGGAATGACATCAGCCAGATATAGAGAATTTTCCCGAGATGCCAGGCTCC
The DNA here is from genome assembly GCA_050944455.1 of Lachnospiraceae bacterium. Taxonomy (GTDB): domain Bacteria; phylum Bacillota; class Clostridia; order Lachnospirales; family Lachnospiraceae; genus Anthropogastromicrobium. The sequence continues at coordinate 47,223 of JBMNRC010000015.1, read as the reverse complement.
GACGCCGCTGCGCACCACCTCGTACTGCGTCTGTTCCGAGACAAAGGGAGCGTCGCAGAAGACGGTAACCATGACCAGATAAATCAGGACTTTCAGAAGTCCATTGCTGATGTAAGCGTCCGTATAGACAACCGACAGCAGAAACGGCGTGGTTTTTGTGCCGTACTTCAGCCCGCTCACATTCAGCGGATACAGATACTGCACCAGTATACAGACGGTCAGTATCGCACAGATCCAGAACTTGCTGTCTTTAGCCGTCTTGCAGAACTGGTTTTTCATCACGGCCAGGCTTTTGCTAAACAAGCTGCCCACGCTCCCACCTCCTGTTCACGGCATGATAAAAAATACTGCCCGCGGCGGCGTACCACAGTCCGAGGTAAACCAGGTGGTACAGGACCACACCCGTGTTCGTGAGGAATTCTCTCTGATTCAGGCTGCTGCCGATTGCCTCAAAAGACAGAATCCCCGGGAGAAAATAGATGGAGACGGCATACAGGAAATAGAACGAAAGAATCGCCCCGCCCACCGCGACGTACCGCTCATTGCGAAAGGTCGAGAGCCACATGCCGAACACAGCCGCCACGGCCGCTGACATCCCGAAATTCACGCCCAGAAGGATCAGGTACAAAAAGGCGAAATCACTTCTGGCCAGAGAATAAAACCGAAAATACTCCTGGTTGGCCTCTGGAGTGAATCTGAAATTCATGACTCCCGTCAGCTTCAGCGTCAGGCACATCAGCCCGAAGCCGCATACCGTCGCCAGTACGGTACTGAGCCACACCGTGAGGAGTCTGCAGGCCGCATATTTCTGAAGGGAGATTCTTGACAGGATATACCGCAGGTAATGATGTTCCCTGTCCTCCACAAAACTTCCCACGTAAAGCGCAGCCAGCACCGCGGCGAGCACACATTTGAATTTGTCAAAAGTCAGGTTGTTTTCCAGTTCAAACAGACTGGAAATATTAGAACCGCCGCCAGTCTGAATGGCATACAGAATGTCATTGTTTCCCGCGGCGCTGATCAGCGCAATCAGCAGTACGACCGCCGCAAAACGCCGTGAAACAACGCATCTCCGCAGATCTGTCAGAAAAAAATCATCTTTCATGTCTGGAATCCTTTCACAGCGGCATCTCATTGGTATATTGAACTCCCGTTTCCGCGTTCAGGTAGAGGTAATCGGTCACTGGTTCCCCGTCCGCGTATACCGTAAAGCCGACCTGCCATGCCGGATACAGAATCATCGTCTGGTTCTCCTCGTCAATTTTTCCAAACATCGGCGCTACATAAACCAGCTGAGCCTCCGTCACTTCCGGCGAGGCGATGCAGTACCGGGTTTTCAGGATATCCTCCGCAAGCAGCCTGATGTCCGGCTCCGGAATCACCGTGATCTCCTGCTCCGACTGTATCTGGCCCGTTACCGGCAGGTTCAGGTCAAGCATCAGAATTTTATGCCTGGCCGCCGAATAAACCGCGTATATCTCGCTCTCCCCATGGAGATCCAGCCACGAAAACCCGTTGATCGCCTGCGAAAAGCGCAGGAAACAGACTTCATCTTCCGGTTCAAATCCCGGCGTTTTGCAACCGCCGTCAGCGTAGGATTTTTCCCAGAACTCCGCGTCCGTTACACCTCCGTACCAGCTGTCAGCCCTGATTCCGACTGATTCCAGGAACTGGGCGACATCCTCTGCCGCATTATTCAGGGTTTTCTGCTTTTCCTCATCCATCGGAAACGCGATTTTCATCGCGGATGGTTCATCAGTATAATCATAGTTCGCGTAACTGATTCTGCCGGTCTGGTTTTCACCGGACGTGCAGTCCGATCCGTCACAATAGGAATCTCTGGCCATGAGCAGCGCGTTCGAAAAAACAGCCCTGTAGCCTTCAGCCAGATCTTCCCAGCGGATCGATGCGCCGATTCCAGCGGTATATATGTAAATCACCGTATTTCCATTGGGAACTTCCCTGTTCTCCGGAGTAATCATCAGCTGTCCGTCCTCATTCAGTTTCTGATCCACTTCGTCCGGCTGCATACCGAACGCCTTCTGCGCCAGGTCATAGATGTCGTATGGCTGGTAACTGACAGTCAGAATCGGCATCTTCGCAATTTCTTCGGTTCCTCCGCTTTCCTCTTCCGTTCCGGCAGCTGATACCTCTGGACCAACGGTCTGTGCCGACTCACGCACTCTCTCCGAAGCGATGATCTCCTTATTGCCTGTACTCAAAATACAAAGCAATACCGCCAATAATACAAAAAGTACGTTATTAACTTTCATCATCACTTCTTCTTATGATCATCTCTGGCATTCATCATAGCTTTCTTCCGCTACAGCGGATACAGCTGCTGCAGATGTGATAATCCCAAGAATGAGGATCGCCAGGCGGATTTTACGGATTATTCTCATATTTTTCCCTTTCAATTGAGTGAGTATAAAAGCATGGAAGATTGATTGCCATATTCCAGTTACAGGGGCGTCTTGTTTGAAAATTGGATGCCCGTTTCCGCGTTCAGGTAAATGTAATCGGTAGTCGATACCCCATCCACGGTCACCGCGTACCCAACTTTCCACGCGGGAACAATGGTCATCGTCTTGTTGTCCGAATCTTTCCATCCAAATCCGGGTGCGACATACACCAGTTCCGCGTCCGTCACTTTCGGATCCGTGATATTGTAACTGCGTTTCATGATATCCTGCGCGAGCAGTTCCGCGTCCGATTCCGAGATGATGTCAACCTGCTTCTCTGACTGCACTTTGCCGGGCAGCGGCGCGTACGCATCCATCAGAAGCATTTTCTGCCTGCTGACCGAATACACGACATAAATCAGGCATTCCTGATTCATATCCTCAATCGGATGCCCGTCAGCTTTCACCCTAAAGTTCAGGTAGCAGACTTCGTCTTCCGGCGTGAAATCTTCGTACAGGTGGCCGCCGTTCTCAGAATACCATTCCCAGAAGTCCGCATCGGTTACCCCTCCGTACCAGCTGCTCAGATCAAATCCATATTCCTGCAGCTGTTCCGAAACTTTTTCTGCCGCGTCTTCGAGCACTGCCTGTTTTTCCTCATCCATCGGGAAAGCAATAGCCAGATCCGAGGGGACGCAGGAATAATCTGTATTGACAAAAGCATCTTTTGAATTCCGGGCCATGAGCAAGGCATTATGAAACACCGACCAGTACCCCTCCGCATTATCTTCAAAGCGGATTACTACTCCCAAACCGTCCGTATAGATCATAATGCCGGTGTTTGCCAATGGCCTGTATTTATCCTGCGGAGTAATCGCCAGCTGTCCGTATTCATCAAGATTCCGGTCGACTTCGTCCGGCTGCATGCCGAACGCCTTTTCCGCCACATCATAGATGTCGTACGGCTGATAACCCACCGTCAGGACCGGCATTTTTGTAATTTCCGCGGTTTCTCCGCTTCCCTCCTCCGCCCCGGCAACTGACCCGTCGGAGCCGGAAGCCTTTCCGGATTCCTGCGAACCCACTCTTTCCGAAGCGTTCATATGGATATCGCAGCCGCTAAGGAAGCAGAAAGCAGCCGCAGACACCACGCAAAATACCTTTCTCCATTTCATCATTGATCTCCTTGAGTTTCACTTAGCGGGCTTTGCCGTCAAACGCCTCTGATTTTTCCGGCGAATTGCCTGACTTAATGACTTAATGAAAAACCATCCGCCCGATATTCTGTCCGCCAGAATATCAGGTGGATGGTTTCACGCATTTTTGCACAACAGCAGTCCGAAAATCCATGCTGTCATCAGCCCGCCGGCAGGGGCTCCTGCGAAACCGCACACTCGGTTGCGGACAGAACTCCGATTGCTTCTGACTGCATGGTAACATTTCTTCCCCGCGGATCCCCGTTTTTGTCACGAATGGCCCCTTTTTTGTCCTGAATTGCAGAAAATCCCGGGGAACGGCTAAATTTCACGGCCTTCCGCCCGTATAATACTCAATGTAGCTGCGGTTGACCGCGTCCCAGTTTGCGCGGCTGACCGGGATGTACTCTCCGCCGATTTTCAGGCCGTTTTTCCCGATCTCATCGACACAGGCCAGATTGACAATGTAGGAACGGTGGCATTTGCAGAACTGCGGGCCGCGGAAACTTTCCTCCACGTCCTTCAGCTTTGCCCGGCTCCGGATTGCCCGGTCCGCGGTGTGAAAGTACAGATAATGCCCCTGAACCTCGATATACCGCACTTTCGATTTCTCTATCCGCTGCGTCTCGCCTTCCTCCTGGAGCACAAAATATCCGGACGCCTCGCTTTTCACGGTCTCCAGGACTCTGGACAGGGTGAGAAACACCGCTTCCTTTTTCAGCGGCTTGACCAGGTACCGAAAGGCCCTCACTTCATAGCCCTCCACCGCGTAATCCCCGAAGGAGGTCGTGAAAACGATCTGGACCTTCGGGTCGTCTTTGCGGATCGTCCTGGCCAGGGCCATCCCGTCCATTTTCTTCATCTGGATGTCCAGAAAAATCAGGTCGTATCCGGCCGCCTGGTATTCGGACATGATGAACTGCTCGGCCGCGCTGAACTGCGCGACGCTCACCGGTTCGCCGCTGTCCCGCGCCCATTCCTCAATCATGGTTTTCAGGATTTCCCTGTGTGCGGCGTTGTCCTCGCAAATCGCTATGCGCATCGCTCATTCTCCCCCGCCCGGCGTCTGCTGTGCGTCAGCCGGGCTGTTTTTTATGCGGATCACGCAGGTAAAGCAGCCGTTCCGATCCTGCGTTCTCTCACAGTACCCCTCATGTTTTTCCACCACGCGGTCGATATTTTTCAGGCCGTATCCGTGAGCCCCGGCGTCGTTTTTGACCGTCTCCCATCTCCCGTTCTGCGCGGCGGCGCTGTTCCGCGGCGCCGAGTTCCGGAACAGGAATATCGCGTTTCCTTTTTCCGTCAGGATTCTGATGTCGATAAAGCGGGCGGACTCGTCCGGAATCCGCAGGCACGCCTCGATGGCATTGTCATAAAGGTTGCTGACCAAAACGACCAGATCCTCGTCCGAAATCCGCAGGCGGGAAGACAGCCTGACGTCGGTGCTGACCCGGATATGGTTTCTCCGGGCGGCCGACTCCTTGCTCCCGATCAGAATGTCCAGCGTGCTGCTTCCCGTCTGGTACTGGACGATCTCCCTGATCTGCCCGAGGAGGGCGCTCACGTAATCCTGCGCTTTGCGGGGCTCGTTGTTCTGCAGATATCCTTCGATGGCGTACAGATGCCCGGTCATGTCATGTTTGAGCGACCTCAGCTCAGAGTAGGATTCGGCGACGGCCGCCTGGCTTTTTACCTGCATGGCCATTACGGCGTTTTCCACCCGGAGGTCTTCGTTTTTCCGGCGGGTTTCCTCCAGCTTCCGCGAGATAAACAAAACAAAAAGATTGACGGCGGCAATAGCCAGGCTGATGATCCCGTCATAGTAGGATCGCAGCATTCCCGTATAGATGAGTTCCTGCCTCAGCCAGCAGAACAGCGCAAAAATGCTGATGCCGAAGAGCAGGATGAGAAACGGCTCATCGCGCCCGGGACGCCCCGATTTTTCGGCTTTTCTGATCAGCAGCAGGATGACCAGCGAGCAGAACATCTGGGAAACCCGGATGATGACCTCCGCGACCACCCAGAGATAATACGGCTCTCTCATGTAAAGCAGCGTTGTGCCCGGGCCCACTTTACCCAGCAGCGACGCGATTCCGACCGACACCAGGCCGATCATCAGCGCATTCCCCAGCGCGAGCAGCAGGCTCTTCCACCACGCGGCCCGGCAGACGGCCAGCCCGTAAAGAAACACGATGACGATTTCCGGCAGATAGTCCAGTATCCAGGAGTAATTCTGCTCCCGCACCGTCAGTACCAGCGCCCCGGCCGCGGAGAACAGCAGCAGGAAGGGCATACGCCGGAATTTTGTCTCATTTCGGAAAACCTGATCGGCCAGAAACAGGGAAACGGCCATTTCGATGAAATTCAGGACGCCCTGAATGACGACGGAATTCATGGATTTACCTCCCGATGGAATGCTGGTCCCCGCGGCCGCGGCAGTGTCAGCGCTGCGCCGGTCTGCGGCCATCTTCGCCGGCCGCAGACCGGCGCTTTTCGCAGGATACCTGGCTGTGCTCCGATCATCTGCCCAACGAAGACTGCGTGTGCGGATTTCCCAGCGGATGCGGCGCTGTGTTGTCAGAGACCGGGCTGTCAGCTTTGCGGCGGCCCGGCTGTCGGATAGTTTTTCTGCGGTTGTGTCGGATATTCTGATATCCCCAAAGTTACTTCAAGTATAATTTTGGGCCGGAATTCTGTCAATCGACGGCGGTCAGGCCGGCATGCGGCCCGTCCGGCACGCGCGCAAAGGGAAAAATCTGCGGAGTGCGGGCTGACAATGAGCGCACAATGAGTGTGATAAACAGGCAATCAGAATACAAATTTATGGATAAAAGCGTTCATCACAAATAATGCAGGAGTACAAATAATGCAAGAGTACAAAAAAATCCCGCGGAAGATTTCTCCTCCGCAGGATCTTTGATTTTTTGATCTTTCAACTCTTATTACCATCTGTGTCAATGGCGCCGGAAGCGGCCGCCGTGTCCGTTCCCGATCGTCGGGGCCGCGTTCAGTACTGCCGCCGGTCTTGGTCTGTGTCCGGCGGCCTCCTGTTTCGGCCTCTCAGGCCGCTTCTGTGTCGCCGCCGGTTTTGCTGTCCGTCAGCACGAGATCCAGCACCTCTTCCACCGTGTGGACCGGGACAATTTCCAGCTTATTCTTCACTTCTCTGGCCACGTCCTTCAGGTCGTCGACATTCTCCTCGGGAATCAGCACGCGGGTGATGCCGGCCCTCTGCGCCGCCATCAGTTTCTCGGGCAGGCCGCCGATCGGCATCACAAGGCCGCGCAGCGAAACCTCGCCGGTCATGGCCGTCTTCGGGTCTACCGCTTTGCCGGTCACCAGGGAAGCGATCGCGGTCGTGAGCGTGATGCCCGCCGAAGGGCCGTCCTTCGGGACCGCGCCTTCCGGCACGTGGATGTGAAGATCGTTTTTCTCGAACAGCTCGGCCTTCTCCGGATACCGGTTCTTCACCAGCGTCACCGCAATCGAGACGGACTCTTTCATGACGTCGCCCAGCTGTCCGGTGATCACCAGTTCTCCCTTGCCTTTGGTGAACATGGATTCGATGTACAGGATTTCGCCGCCCGCCGCTGTCCAGGCAAGCCCGGTCACAATGCCGGGTTTCGGATGATCCAGCGCTTTGTCGTGGCGGATCGGGCGCATATCCAGGTACTCGGGGAGCTTTTTCTCCGTGACGGTCAGCGCCTTATGGCTGCCCTGGACAAGCCGCACCGCCGCGATGCGGCAAAGGGTGGTGAGCCTCTTTTTGAGGCCGCGGACGCCGGATTCCATGGTGTAGCCGCTGATAATCGCGCGGATCGTGCTGTCCGGCACCCTGAGTTCCTGCGGCTTTATGCCGGTTTCCTTCATGGCTTTGGGCAGCAGATGGCGTTTGGCGATCTGGAATTTTTCCGAAGCGGTGTATCCCGGGAATTCAATGACTTCCATGCGGTTGAGCAGAGGCGCCGGGATCGTGTCCGTGGTGTTGGCCGTGCAGACAAACAGCACATTGGACAGATCGTACGGGACGTTCAGGTAATGGTCCGTGAAGTTGGAATTCTGCTCGGGGTCCAGCACCTCCAGCAGAGCGCTGGAAGGGTCTCCCGCGTAGTCTTTGGTCAGCTTGTCGACCTCGTCCAGAACCATCACCGGGTTGGCGGAACCCGCCCGGCGGATGCCTTCCATGATGCGGCCCGGCATAGCCCCGATGTAGGTGCGGCGGTGTCCGCGGATTTCCGCTTCATCCCGCACGCCGCCCAGGCTGATGCGGACATACTTGCGCCCGAGCGCTTTGGCGATGCTCTGGCCGATGCTCGTCTTGCCGGTGCCGGGAGCGCCGACGAACAGCAGGATGGAGCCCGACTGCCTGTGGTTGAGGTTCATCACGGCGATCTGCTGCAGGATGCGGTCCTTCACCTTTTTCATTCCGTAGTGGTCTTCATCCAGAATGGCCTTTGCCTTCTTCAGGTCGATATCCTTCTGCTCCTCCGGCTTCCACTGAAGGCCGGTCACAAAATCCAGATATTCGTAGAGCATCCCGTACTCGGGGCTGTTCTGCCCTTCCTGTTTCATGCGGCTCAGGATCTTTTTGGCCTCGCGGCGGGCCGTATCGTTCATGTCGGACTTGTCGATCGCGAGTTCGAACCGGCGCTCATCCGAGATGCTCTCCGGGTGCATGTCGTCCAGTTCCTTCTGGAGATAGGCGATCTGCTTTTTGAGAGCCTCCTCCCGGTACAGCTTTTCGGTGGATTTCTGCGTCTCCGACTGCGCCTCGTTGCTGACGTCGGTCACCTCGATGAACTCGTAGACGGCGCGCTCTTCCAGCTCCATCCGCTCGGAGGCGGAGTCGGCTTCGACAATCTGGTACTTTTCTTCCGCGGTGATCGTGAGATGCTGGGAAAGCATGGAGACCATCTCGTCCATGCTCTTCCACTGCATGATCAGGCCGCGGACCATGACGCCCCACTGGTAGCCGGAGACAAACTTGACAAGCTCCGCCCGCAGGTCGCGGTAGTGCCTTGCTTTTTCGTCGTCGTCGACGTCCTCGATCTCTTCCCTGGGAACCGCGGTGACGTTCAGGCCGCCCTCCTCGTCCTTCTCGACGGAAGTGACGGTCATTCTCCGCTCCGTCTTTATCGTCACATTGCCTTCGGACGAGACGCTGTCCACATGGGCCTCCACCGCGACAGGCTGAATATCATCGGCGGTCAGGTCCTCGATCGGTTTCTCCCCCTTCAGGAATACAAACATCAGCGGTTCGCCCGTCTCAGGCTTTTCCACCCCGCTGAGTTCCTTGAAATAGGAGCCCTGCAGCGTCAGGGAACATCCCGGAAGAATAACCATGTTATATACAGGAACAATAATCATCCAATTCTCCTCTCAGAACACTCTGAAAGCGGACCGGCCGGATTCTCCCGCCGCTCCGTCAGGTTGTTAGCACTTAACCTTTGTGAGTGCTAACGAGGTAACTGAATTATACTGTATTGGAAATGCCTTGTCAATAGCTGTAAAAGCGGGGAAAGCCGCGGACATCGGGAATAAAAACGGTATGAGGTACCGTCATGCGGCGGATATCCCGTAGGGAAAACCGCGGGCGCCGGGAATAAAACGGTGCGGCGGAAGGAAAAATGACGCCGGCAGAAAAAAACAGCGGCGGCGCGGCTAAACACAGGCGGGGCCGGACTGAAAAGACGATATCGACGCGGTCAAATCTGGGCGCCGCTGAACTGAAAAGCGGCGGCGCCGGTCCGGCCAAAGGTTTTTCACCTCTCAGCCGTTTCCGGCGCCGCCGTTGTCCGCCGCGGCATGCTGCGGCATATTCTGAATTTTTCATCTGTCCCCGGTATCTGTCCGAACAGGTATCTGCCTGCCAGGACTCTGTCCGTATCACACATCCGCCCGGCTGTCAGCCCGTACTGCTGTCTGCCGGTACCGATACCTGTCAGGTTTGATCTGTCCGCCCGGTTTACCGCGGATCAGCCGCCCACACCTGGCGGCTCCGGAAATCGGCATACTTGTCCCGGGCTTCGCAGAAACTCTGGCGGCGGATCGGGATGTTCATCCCATCCGCCATCTTAAAGCAGCGAAGTTCCGTATCAATTCCGCTGACGTAAAGAAAATTGACACAGTAGCTGGTGTGCGGACTGTAAAAGAAACTCTTGTCCAGGGACGGGAACAGTTCCCGGATTTTGCCGTAATACCGGACCGGTTCAAGCCCGTGGCGCACGATGTGCGACTGGTGGCTCACCTGCTCGCAGTATTCCACCTCGCCGAAGGGGATAACGATCTCCTCCCCTTTGACATGGACATGCAGGGAGTTCAGGCTGTTCTTCACCGCCCCCGCCAGCCTGAGTATTGCCTGCACCTTGGCCGGTTCATAGGGTTTCACGATATTGCTCAGGGAAGAGAGCCGGTTGCTCTCCATCGTAAATTCGGTTCCGGTGGTCACAAACGCGACCGGGAGACGAGGCTCTGCCTTCCGGATTCTGGAAATGGCTTCCACCCCGGGGTCATCTTTCTCTCCGGTAAGGATGTTCATCAGGATCAGGTCAAATCTGTAGGGAACGTATTCCGCGAGCAGCTGTTCCGCATTCATATAATAGACGGTTTCTGTCGGGGTTTCGCACTCGCAGTCCTGGAGAATTTTCTTCAGCCTGCCGCGGTCGGCCGCGTTATCATCGCATACCGCAATTCTCAGTACGTCCTTCATTCTGTTCTCCCCCTTTTGTGCGCAGGCCCGCCGCCCGGAGAACCGGGAGCCGGCCGCGTTCACGATTTCCGCGCGCCTGTGCCGCTCCGCTGCGGCGCGCAGAAACTGCCGCGCGCGGCGCAGCCCGGCGTCAGAAAGCGGATGCGGCCGCAGTCATAAACCCGGGCGTTCTGCGCCGTTTTGGGAAACGGCGCCGCGCGGCAATCTTCATGGATATTCGTCTGTCAGCAGGCTGAACAGGACGCCCGCGCCGTGCGGAAATGCGGTTCCGTTGATATTCTCGGCGCATCCGGCAGATGGTATCATCCTCTGCCGGTTCCGGTATCATCCTATGCTTTTTGAGGGCCTCTGTTTGAGGGCGTCTGTTTCAGTCTGTTAACGTTATACCACACACAATGAGGAGAAAAAGTCCCATCACGGGTTCTTCAGCACCTGAAAATTTTTCCAGCGGCCGCTCCGGAGCCGATACAGATAGATGACGGCGCGCACGGACCAGTCCGCGCACATGGCCAGAGTGATGCCGATTACTCCCAGCCCGCAGACGACGCCGAAAAGATAGGACAGAATCAGCCTTCCGCCCGCCGTCGAGATCACGGCCACCGCCATCGTGAACCTGACGTCGCCGGCAGCCCGCAGTCCGTTTCCCAGCGGTCCGGAGCAGGGGAAGATAAAGGTGTTGAGCGAGTCATGGATCACAACCAGGATGACCACGAGCGACCGGGTTTCGGGCCCGAGCGCGTAGAAGCGCAGTATCAGCGGAAGAATCGCGATGATAAAGAGGTTCCAGGCTGTCGAAAGCTTTATGGAGACGCGCAGCAGTTTGTGAAAGTAGTAATCGGCGGCGTCCGCGTCCCGGGCGCCCATGCACTGCCCGATGACGGTCAGGTAGATGGTGCCCATGCAGTTTCCCATGACGGACGACATCGACCAGATCGTCTGCGCCACGCCGTTCGCCGCGATCTGGTAGGTCCCGAACAGCGCAACGATACTCGACACCCCGACTTTGACCAGGTTGAAAGTTCCGTTTTCCACCCCGTTGGGCACCGCGATGCCCAGAATCATTTTCATGAGGCCCCGGTTCCATCTGAGGATCCAGTGGACGCGGTAGCGCACCTTCTGGTTCCGCCGCAGGCAGAGCGCCGTGATCCAGACGCCCGAAACAATCCGGGAAATGGTTGTCGGCCAGGCCACGCCCGCCGCCCCGGCGTGCAGGATGAAAACGCCGATCAGGTTTCCGGCCAGATTGATCACGTTGGTTACGAGGGAGATCAGCATCGTCGTCTTCGTATCCCCGATGCTGCGGTACATCGCGGCCCCGGCATTGTAGACGGCCATGCTCCAGTAGGAGAGCGCGGTAATGCGGAGATACACCATGCAGGCGCTCATCACGTCATCCGCGACCCTGCCGAACAGCAGTCTCATCAGGGATCTGCCGAAGAGAAGGACCGGGATGGTCACGCCGACGGAGAACACGAGGGACGCCGTCAGCAGCTGGCTGGCGCTCTCCCCGGCGAGCTCATCCTTTCCGCGGCCGATGTACTGGCTGGTCACAACCGCGCCGCCCGCCGCCAGGGCGGCGAACAGGTTCAGGAAGATGTTGTTGAACTGGTTGACCAGAGAGACGCCGGAGACCGCCGCCTCTCCCGCGTAGCTCACAACCAGCGTGTCGATCATGCCCACCAGCAGCACCAGGAACTGTTCCAGAAACAGCGGGACGATCATCTGCCGGAGCATTTCATCGGAGAAGTACTTCGCCTCGTACATCGCGGCTTTTTGGCTGTTTCCGTCGCGTCCGCTGCGCCGGCCGCGCCTGCCCTGCTGATTCTTCCCGCGAGAGCTGTTATTTCTGCCCGCCCGGAACAGCCGGTATTTCCAGTCCGTCCGGCGGGGTACACTTGCCCCGCACTTCAGGTGCGCCGCGTTTCCTTTTTCTGTCAGGTTGGGCATCTCTTTCCCGTTTTCGGGAGAGCAGGCATTACCCCCACCCGACGGACGGGATACACTTTCCCCATCCTCCGGGTGCGGCACAGCTCCGCTTTCTGTTGGCCGGGGCATGTCCTCCTCCGCTCGTGTCCCCGCCGTATCTTTCTCTGACTGCTCTGTCATCTCGCGCTCAGCTCCTGCCTCATCTTTCCCGATTCACAGGCGTTCCCACCTGCGGGCCTGCCTGAACTTTCCCTGCCTGAATCTTCCCTGCCTGGACCTTACAAGCCTGAACTTCCCTGCCTGAACCTTACAAGCCTGGGCCTTACAAGCCTGAACTTTTCTGCCTGAACCTTACAAGCCTGGGCCTTACAAGCCTGAACTTTTCTGCCAGAATTAAAATTATGGTAAGCATAGCACAGATTTCCCGTTTTGACATCCCGCGCAGGCTGCCGGACCGCACCGGTCAGTAGACAGGCATCCCGAATCCCGGATTGTATAAAATCGGGTACAATCGGCTTTGTTCTTAAACTGGTACAATCCGCACCTCAGCAGGCCTTGTCCGGATTTTTTAAAACCGTTATACTTGGGGCAGAAGCCTGTAAGTGACGTATAACCGCACAGGAAGCGGCGCAGACACGGATGTACCGGCCAGGGATGCGGTACACGTAAGTTGCGCGCATCCGGACGGAATCCGGCGCAGATGCGGATGTACCGGTCAGGGATGCGGTACCCGGAAAGTGCGCGCATCCGGACGGAATCCGGCGCTGGCGCGGATGTACAGTCTGTAATGCGGCGGCCGCAAAGCGCGCATCCGGGCGAAATCCGGCACGGGTGCGGACGTACAGTTAGAACACGGCAGCCGCAAGGCGCGAGCATCCGTGCAGAGAGCGGCACAGGGCAGGCGGAAAGGCAGGAACGGAAAAATGCTGAAAGGAAAATGCGTTCTTCTCGGGGTCACGGGGAGCATCGCGGCGTATAAAACCGCGTATCTGGCCAGCGCGCTGATCAAGCAGCACGCGGAGGTCCATGTGCTGATGACCCGGAACGCGACAAATTTCATCAATCCGATTACGTTTGAGACACTCACGGGCAACAAGTGCCTGATCGATACCTTCGACCGCAATTTCCAGTTCAGCGTCGAGCATGTGGCCCTCGCCAAGAAAGCGGATGTGGTGATGATCGCCCCCGCTTCCGCGGATATCATCGGAAAGATCGCGAACGGCATCGCCGACGACATGCTCACCACTACCGTGATGGCCTGCACCTGCCCCGTCTATCTCTCCCCGGCCATGAACACGCGCATGTTCTCCAATCCGATCGTCCAGGACAACCTGGCGAAGCTGGAGCGGTTCGGCTACAGGGTCATCCAGCCGGCCACGGGATTTCTGGCCTGCCGCGACATCGGTCCCGGAAAGATGCCCGAGCCCGACGACCTTCTCCAGTACATTCTGTATGAATGCGCCTATCCGAAGGATTTCGCCGGGACGAAAGTTCTGGTGTCCGCCGGCCCGACGCAGGAAGCCATCGACCCGGTGCGCTATATCACCAACCACTCGTCCGGCAGGATGGGCTACGCTCTGGCCCGGGCTGCGGCGTTCCGCGGCGCGGAGGTCACCCTGGTTTCCGGCCCGGTGAGCCTCACCCCGCCGCCGTTTGTCACCACGGTTCCGGTCACGACGGCAAAGGAGATGTACGACGCCGTCACTTCCCGCTTCGAACAAACCGACGTCGTGATCATGGCCGCCGCGGTCGCGGATTTCCGGCCGGCGCAGCAGGCCCCCGAAAAAATCAAGAAATCCGACGGGGAGCGCAGCCTCTCCATCCCGCTCGAGCGCACCGACGATATCCTCGCCACACTCGGCGCCCGCAAGAAGGACGGACAGTTTCTCTGCGGCTTCTCCATGGAGACCTCGAATCTTCTTGAGAATTCCCGGGCAAAGCTTGCCAGAAAGAATCTCGACCTGATCGCGGCCAACAGCCTGCGCACCGCCGGGGCAGGCTTCGGCGTGGATACCAATGTGGTCACGCTGATCACGAAAACCGGCGAAACCGCGTTCCCGAAGATGTCCAAGGACGATGTGGCCCACCGGATTCTGGACAGAATCGCCGAACTGCGGTAAAATTTTCCGGAAAGCGCCATCCGTACGGCGGACCCGGTGGATTATCCTCAATATCCGGGCTGCCAGGCGGGGTGCGCAAGGTTTCTGTCATTGCTATCGGGCGCGCTTGCCCGACCCCAGTACTGTATCCCCGCAACGGGGAACAATAACAAGGAGGTAAAATCATGGCTGCAGTACAGCAGAAGTCCGTTTCAACATCTCTCAAAACCAAAAAGCTCGTCATTCTCGCGCTGATGACTGCCATTCTCATCCTCATGGCATTCACCCCTCTCGGCTATCTCAATATCGGCCCTCTGGCCATCACGTTCAACACTATCCCCGTGGCAATCTGCGCGGTCGTGCTCGGACCGGCAGGCGGAGCGTTTGCCGGCGCCGTATTCGGCCTGACCAGTTTCGGCCAGTGCATCGGCATCGGCGGAACCAGCGCGATGGGCGCCATTCTGTTTGAAATCAATCCGTTCCTGGCCTTTGTCCAGCGCTTTGTGCCGCGCGTGCTGTTCGGCTGGATCTGCGGGTACATTTTCCGCGGCATGCACAAAGTCACGAACGTGTACGTGGCCAGCGCGGTCACCGGATTTTTCGCGGCTTTCCTCAACACCGTTCTGTTCATGTCCGCGCTGGTTCTGCTCTTCGGCAATACCGAATACATGCAGGGCCTGATCGGCGGCAGAAACATTCTGCTTTTCATCGTATCGTTTGTCGGCGTGAACGCCGTGGCTGAAATGATTTCCACCACGCTGATCACCGCCGCCGTCACAACCGCGCTCTACAAGGCGCGCGTCCTTCCGCACGAAACCGACCGGTAAGGCGGCAGACCGCGGAGGCAGGCGCCAGCCGCCAGGGGCGGAAAGGAATAACTATGATTCTGGCAATTGACATCGGCAACACCCACACCGTCATCGGCGTAATTGATGAAGTCAGGACGATCTTCGTCGAGCGCATCACCACCAGCCGCGAACGCACGGACCTCGAGTACGCGGTTCTGATCCGCGACACCCTCGACATTCACGGCATCCGGGCGGACGCGCTCGAAGGCGCGATCTTCAGCTCGGTCGTTCCCCCGGTGACGCAGGCGATGAAATCGGCGGTCAAAAAGGTGCTCGGCATCACCCCGCTGCAGGTGAGCGCGGGGATGAAATCCGGCATGAACATCCGCATGGACAATCCCGCCACCGTCGGCAGCGACCTGATCGCCGACGCGGTCGGCGCCATCAGCCAGTACCCGGCGCCGCTCGTCATCTTTGATCTCGGGACGGCTTCCACCGTGTCCGTGATTGACCGGGACAAGAATTATATCGGCGGAATGATCATGCCCGGCGTCGCGCTCTCTCTCGCCGCCCTGTCCTCCCGCACGGCCCAGCTGCCCGCCATCGACCTCACCGCGCCGAAAAAGCTGATCGGGACCAACACGATCGACTGCATGAAATCCGGCGTGATTTACAGCAACGCGGCGGCCATTGACGGAATCGCCGACCGCGTCGAAGACGAGCTCGGCCAGAAGGCGTCGGTCGTGGCGACCGGGGGCCTGGCAAAGCTGATTATCCCTTACTGCCGCAGAAAAGTGATCCTGGACGAGGACCTGCTTCTCAAGGGGCTGCGGGTCTTTTACGAAAAGAACAAGAGATGAACGCCGTGGAAAATCACCATCAGCCGGAGGCGCGGTCGGTTCCCCCGGAGCAGGGGAACGGCCGCTGGTTTGCGCGCGGCCTGCGGGACGGAATCCCGATCAGCGCCGGCTATTTCGCGGTTTCCTTTGCCCTCGGCATCTCCGCCCGCGGCGTCGGCATGACCGCCGCGCAGTCGTTTGTGATGTCGCTCGGCATGCTGGCCTCGGCCGGCGAATTCGCGGCCATCAACCTGATCGGCGCCGGCGCGGGTGCGCTGGAGATGATCTTCACGACGCTCATTGTCAACCTGCGCTACTTTCTGATGAGCTGCTCGCTCACCCAGAAGCTGCCGCCGCGGATTCACCCGGTTCACCGCTTTCTGACCGCGTACTGCGTCACTGACGAAATCTTCGGGCTTTCGGTCTCCGTGCCCGGGCGCCTGAATCCCTTCTATACCTACGGGATGGCGGCCGTCTCGGCTCCCGGCTGGTGCCTGGGAACCGTGCTGGGCGTCGTGGTCGGGAACATTCTTCCCGGCTGGGCCGTCAGCGCGCTGAGCGTGTCGATGTACGGCATGTTTCTCGCCATCGTCATCCCGCCCTCCCGCAAAAGCCGCTTTATCTGCGGGCTGGTCGCGGTCTCCATGGCGGCAAGCTGGCTGTTTTCGGTTCTGCCGCTGCTGAAGCAGATTTCTTCCGGTTTCCGCGTGATCATCCTGACGATCGCCATTGCGGGCGTCGCCGCTGTGATCCGCCCGGTACCGGACGAAGATGACCCGGACGGCGGAGCGGAAACGGAAGTTCCGGCGGAAACAGAATCGCCGGCGTAAACGGAAGCCCGGCTGGAAACGAAAGTTCCGGTAAAAACGGGAGCTCCGGCAGGTTCCGGAGCGACAGCAAAAAGGAAGCTCCGGCAGTCACGGAAGCACCGGCGGGTGCAGAAGCTCCACCGGAAGAGAAAGCTCCGGCGGAAACGAATCCCGGACGCTGCCGCGGCGAAAACTGCCGGGCCACCCGCCGCAGTCAGATAAGTTTGTGGAGGTCAGCTGCACTGCCATGTCCAAAAATGTTTACGGCGCTCTTCTTCTGATGATCCTGACGATTTACCTGATCCGCCTTCTTCCGTTCCTGTTTCTCCGGAAGCCGATCAAAAACCGCTGGTTCAGATCTTTTTTGTATTACGTCCCCTACGTGACGCTCTCCGTGATGACTTTCCCCGCCATTCTCTCGGCGGCCGAAACCCCCGCGGCCGGCGCCGCCGCCCTGATCGTCGGGGTGATCGTCGCGTGGTTCAGGGGAGACCTCTTCACGGTTGCGCTCACCTGCTGCGCGGTGGTTTTCCTGTTCGAACTGATCATCTGACTATCCGGCCGGCTGACGATCCGGCCGTTTTTGATGATCCGGCCGTCTGATGTTGTGATTATCTGATGGTGTAATTATGTAATTATCCGACGATCTGACGGACCGCAGAGGCGTCAGAATATAATGTCAGGACAACAGGCATTTGAAATAGGATGCGCAGAGACGCGCAAACCGGGCTCCCGGCGACAGGCCTTCCAGCTGGTGTTTCCAGCGGAGGGTGAGTCACCGGGAGCCCGGTTTTCTTTTTCCTTTTATATGGTTTACTGCCTGCTTATTGTCTGCCTGTCATTGTTTTCACGGCCTAAGATCCGCTGATCCGAAAACGGCGCCGATCTCACGCGCGGCAGCGGCGTTTGCGCTGTCAGAGCGCGGCAGCGGCGTTTACGCTGTCAGGGCGCGGAGGCGGCCATTCCGCTTTTCCACGTCCGGAAGCGTTTCACCCTTCACTCTGATCGGGCTGAAGGTGCCAGATTTCGTCGTTGTACTGGCGGATCGTGCGGTCCGAAGAGAAGAAGCCTGCCTTGGAGATATTGACCAGCATCTTCTTCTCCCACGCCTCGCGGTTCTCGTAATCCGCAAGAATCCGCGCCTTTGTCTTCACGTAGTCGTCGAAATCCGGGAACGTCATGAAGTAATCCTTGTTCAGAAGCTCATGCTTCAGTCGGTTGAGGTTTTCGTAGTCGCCGTAAGCCAGCATCTCGTCGGAGGTCAGGAAATCGACGGCCAGGCGGAGCCTCATGTCGCTCTCGTACCAGTGCCTCGGGCGGTAGTCGTTTCTGCGGTAGCGCTCGATGACGGTGTCGGAGCTCTCGCCGAAAGTATAGATATTGTCCGGTCCGACCAGGCCCGCGATCTCCACGTTGGCTCCGTCCATCGTTCCCAGGGTGACCGCGCCGTTGAGCATGAACTTCATGTTGCTGGTGCCGCTCGCTTCCTTGGAGGCCAGGGAGATCTGCTCGGAGATATCCGCGGCCGGAATCAGCTTTTCCGCGGCGGTGACGTTGTAGTTCTCGATCATCACGACCTGCAGGTACGGGCTCACTTCCGGATCATTGGCGACAACGTCGGAGAAGCACTTGATCGCGTGGATGATATCCTTCGCGATCACGTAGGCCGGAGCCGCCTTCGCGCCGAAGAACATCGTGATCTTTCTCGCCGGGTAATTGCCCGCCTTGATCTGGAAATATTCGCAGATCGCCCACAGCAGGTTGAGCTGCTGGCGCTTGTATTCGTGAAGACGCTTCACCTGGACGTCGAAAACGGAGTCCGGGTCCACGGTGACGTCCTGGTACTCCCGGATCCACTCCGCGAACTGCTGTTTTTTGAGCGCCTTGATGTCCCCGATCTTCCGCAGGAATTCCGCGTCGTTCTCATACTTGGACAGCTGCTGCAGCACATCCGCGTCGGCGACCCAGTTGCCGTCGGTGCTCGCCTGGATCAGTTTGGCCAGCTCGGGGTTGCACATTCTGCCCCAGCGGCGGAAGGTGATTCCGTTGGTCTTGTTGTTGAACTTCTCCGGGTAAATCCGGTAGAACGGAGCCAGCTCGGTCTCCTTGAGGATCTTCGTGTGAAGTTCCGCCACGCCGTTGATGGAGTGGGAATAGTGGATGTCCATGTTCGCCATGTGCACCAGGCCGCTGTCGTCGATGATCCAGACGAACGGATCGCTGTATTTTCCTCTCACCCTGCGGTCGAGCATCTCGATCACCGGCATGAGCTGCGGAACGGCGGTCTCCAGGTAATGGCGCGGCCACTTCTCCAGCGCCTCCGCGAGGATGGTATGGTTGGTGTAGCCGCACACGTTCGTCACGATGCCGCACGCTTCGTCCTCGCTGATTCCCTCCGCGGTCAGCAGGCGGATCAGCTCCGGGATGACCATGGACGGATGGGTGTCGTTGATCTGGATCGCCGCGTAATCGGCGAGATCGTGAAGGTTGCTGCCGCGCTCTCTGCACTCCTCGAGGATGAGCTGAGCCGCGTTGCTGACCATAAAGTACTGCTGGTACACGCGCAGGATGCGTCCCGCCTCGTCGCTGTCGTCCGGGTACAGGAACAGCGTAAGGTTTTTCGCGATCTTCGATTTGTCAAAATTGATGCGGTTTTTGATGACGCGCTCGTCCACCGTGTCCGTGTCGAACAGCCTCAGGCGGCCGCTCTTCCCGTGGTAGCCGGTAACCGTGATCTCGTACATGACGGATCTGACGTCAAAGCCGCCGAAGTGCACGGTGTAGGATTTTCCCGTTCTCCTGATCCACTCCGCGCGGTCCCACTTGAGCCAGTAATCCGGCGTTTCGTACTGCTTGTTGTCCACGAAAGTCTGCTTGAACAGGCCGCAGTGATAGGCCAGGCCGATGCCGTCCGCCGGGAGCCCGAGGGTCGCCAGGGAGTCGACAAAACAGGCCGCGAGCCTTCCCAGGCCTCCGTTGCCGAGAGACGGCTCATACTCGTACTCCTCCAGGTCGGCGAGGTTCCGGCCCGCCGCCGCCAGCTCGTCCTTCACATCGTCATAAAGCCTGAGGTTGATCAGGTTGTTGCTCATCAGCTTCCCGATCAGGAATTCCGCGGAAATATAGTAAAGCTTTTTCTTTCCGGTGTTGTATCCCTTGTCTTTGGCCGCGTCCGAAATCAGCGCGCACACAGCGTTGAAAAGCTCGAGGTCCGAGCTCTCCGCAATCGGTTTCTCCAGATAATCCGCTACTTTTCTGTCTGCCATTTTTGAAGTGAAATCCTCTCTGTAAATGCCCGCCGGGACGTCCCCGCGGGTTTTATGATGTTTCTGATCTTTCTGATCTTTCTGATCTTCGTCAGTTCATTCCGGCGGAACCGCTCCGCCGGTCCGCAGCGCCCGGCAGGTTCTGCACCAGCCTGCCGGGTCCGTGCGGACTTGGACTTTTCGGGGCTTATCGCCCTCAGTCTGTCACAACGCCTTTCTGAAGCATGATGTTCGCGTACAGCGCGCTCTCGCCGGTGGCGATGATCGCGTAGTTTTTTTTCGCTTCCTCATAAAAGGCAAAGCGCTCGATATGCCCGATCGCGTCCCTGTCGAGGCCCGCGCGCTTTTTGATGATCTTTGCGTAGTCGTCCCAGATCGGCGTTTCAACCGGATCGCCGGGAACAACTTCCATCAGATTGACCGGCTGCTTCACGTACGGATCCAGCGGGAAAACCTGCAGGATCGCGTCCAGCAGTTCGCAGGCGCCATGGCCGTCCGCGCGGACGACGATCGCGTTTTTCCCCACGGATTCCGCCGGGAAGTTTCCGTCGGCAATGACAAGACGGTCGCCATGTCCCATCTCGCAGAGAACTTTCAGCAGTTCGGGAGACAGGATTTTCGGTACTCCAAGTAACATAGCTCTCCTTCCGCGCAGCCGCTCGGGAGACCCGGGCGGTTTCGCTCTCCGGCCTTTGCGGCCGGATGGATCTGCGGTCCGCAGGCCGCCGGCGGAAGATACTGTGCAGCTGGTTCCGCCGCCTTCCGGCCTTTCCCCGCGGATCGCACTCAGGGGTTCTGCCCGATTTTCCCTCCGGCCGAAGAAAATTGGCCTTCCGGAACTCAGGTTGATGCCATTGTAACATAAAAAAATGGCTTAAAAAGATATTTTTCGTTTCCGGAAGCGTTCCCGGAACCGTTTCCAAACAGTGGCCGTAATTTGGACACTTTTCTTAATATCGCTGTATTCTCTCCGTCCCCGGCTTTTTTGCATGTCCGGATTTTTTGTTGTTCGGATTCCTGCTATCTATCCACAGGTTTGCCTGCTGTCCGAATTCCCGCTGCCCCGGATTTTTCCGGCAGCCTGAATTTCCCCGCTTTCGGAGACGTCTGCCGCCGGATCCCGGCTGACGCGGGATTTCTGCCGCCGGCTTTGTCTGCTGCCGTTTTTCTGCCTCGGGATCTGGTCGGCGGCAGCAGGATTTTCTTTCGTATTTTTCCATGTTCTTCCGGTGTAAAGCAGGCCGGCCGCATTCCGGCCGGCCCGGGTTTTACCCGGTCGTCGTCGGGTCGATGGCATCCCTCAGGGCGTCGCCGACGAAATTGACGCAGATGACGATCACGACGATCATCACCCCCGGCGGGATCCACAGCCACGGCATCGAGGTCAGGATCGTGATGGATTCCGCGTCGTTGAGCAGGTTTCCGAGGCTCGCCTGGGGAAGCTGCACGCCCATGCCCAGAAAGCTGAGGGCCGACTCGTCCAGGATGGAGATGGCCATGACGCTGGTCGCGAACACGAGAATCGGAGCCGCCACGTTCGGGAGGATGTCCGAAAAGAGGATATACCGGCGCGGCATTCCGGCGATCTCGCTGCCGTGCACGTAATCCGCCTGGCGGACGTCCAGCACCTGCCCGCGCACCAGCCTGGCGACGCCCGGCCAGTCCACAAACCCCAGGATCAGGATAACGTTCCACATTCCCGGGCTGAAGATAGTCGCCGCAACCAGAATCAGGAGAATGTACGGGAAAGACATCACGACGTCGGTGAAGCGCATCACAATCGTGTCCACCCAGCCGCCGAAATAGCCGGCCAGAAGCCCGAGCGCGACGCCGATGGCCGTGGCGATCACGGTCGAGAGAAATCCGACCAGCAGGGACACCCGGGTGCCGTACAGGACGCGGGTGAACATATCGCGGCCGATCTGGTCCGTTCCCAGAATGTGGGCCGCGGACGGCGCCGCGGCAAAATCCGGTGTGATCTCCGTCGGCGAGTAGGGGGAAATCACCGGCGCCAGAACGGCGAGCACGATGATGACGGCCAGAATCCAGAAGCTGACCTTCCCGGCCTTGTGGTAGCGGAACCGGCGGATGACTGATTTCAGATAAGATTCATGCATGTCCGGCACCTCACTCACTCCAGTCGGATGGACGGATCTACCAGCGCGTACAGAAGATCCACCGCGATGTTGCTGACGAGAACCACCACCGCGGACAGCAGGCAGACGCCCATGATCACCGGGTAGTCGCGGTCCAGCACGGCGTTCATCGTCATCAGGCCGAGGCCCGGCCAGCCGAAGATCTCCTCGATGACGACCGCGCCGCCGAACAGGTTGGGAATCTCCATGCCGAACACGGTGATGATCGGAATCAGCGCGTTTTTAAGCGCGTGAACCAGGATTACGCGCCTCTTCCCGATTCCCTTGGCCTCGGCCGTCCGGAGGTAATCCTTGTTCAGGATCTCCAGCATGGAAGAACGGATGTAGCGGATGTTCCGGCCCGACATCTCAAAGGAGAGCACGGCCGCGGGCAGGATCAGGTACCGGAACTGGACGCCGGAGCCCTCCGACCCGAGCTCCCTCATTCCGTTGGAAGGGAGAATGCCGAGCTTCACGGAAAACAGCCAGATCAGCAGCAGCGCCAGAAAGAATCCCGGGACGCTCTGGCCGAGAAACGCGAAGGTCTGGATGATGTAGTCGGATTTCCCGTGCTCGTGAACCGCGCTGATGATTCCGAAGATGGCCGAGAGGATGGTGCTGATCAGCAGCGCCGTCCCCATCAGGATCAGCGTCGGCCCGATGTGGCTGGCGATCATGTCGGACACAGGCTCGTATGATTTGTACGACGTGCCGAGGTTTCCTCTCAGCACCTGCCCGAGCCAGATGAAGTACTGGATGTACACCGGCTTGTCCAGGCCGAGGTTGGCGGCCTTCTGGTCCAGCTGGGCCTCGTTGATCCGGGGCCCGCCCGAAAGAATCTCGATCGGGTTCCCGGCCAGCGTCATGATAAAGAAATCGACGACGGTGATGCCGAAGAGAACGATCAGGGCAATCCCGAGGCGTTTTGCGATATATTTCCCCATTACGCGTTCTCCTTTCCGGCCTCCCCGCCGTTCAGGGCCGCCTCCGCCGCGGCGGTATTCCAGCAGGCGGTTTTCCGATCAGATCCGGGCACGGCGGCGGTCAGCGGAGGCTCCTCCTCCGCGCAGCGCGGGGTCGCGAACGGGCACCGGTCGTGAAAACGGCAGCCGGACGGAATCATGGCCGCCGAGGGAATTTCGCCGGTGGAAACCAGCCGCCTGCGGTCCCTCTTCGTGGGATCCGGCAGCGGAACCGATGATATAAGCATCTGGGAATACGGGTGCAGCGGATGGCGGAAGATCTCGTCGGAATTTCCCATTTCCACGATCTTTCCCAGGTACATCACCGCGACGCGCCGGCTGATGTAGTGAACGGTGCCCAGCCCGTGGGCGATGAACAGATAGGTGAGCCCGCGCTCCGTCTGCAGATCCTTCAGCAGGTTCAGGACCTGCGCCTGGATGGAGTTGTCAAGGGCGGAGACCGGCTCGTCGCAGATGATCACCTTCGGGTTCAGGGAGAGCGCTTTCGCGATCACGATGCGCTGGCGCTGCCCGCCGGAGAATTCGTGGGGATAGCGGTCCTTCGCGTTCCGGGGCAGCCCGACTTCCGACAGCAGCCCGTCAATCATCTGGCCGACGTTGCCCCGGTCCGCCAGGTGATGGTACAGAAGCGGCGCGGACAGGATGTCATACACGCGCTTTTTCGGGTTCAGGGCCGCAAAGGGGTCCTGGAAAATCATCTGGAGCTCGGTGCGGATTCCCCGCATTTCCGCGGGCTTCATCCGGCTCAGGTCACGGCCGCGGTAGAGCACCTGCCCGCCCGTGAGCGGCTCGATCCCCACCAGCATGCGCCCGGTGGTGGATTTCCCGCAGCCGGATTCCCCGACCAGCCCGAGCGTCTCGCCTTCGTACAGGTCAAAGCTCACATCGTCCACCGCATGGACGTAAAGGCGCCGGTTTCCGGATACCGGAAAATATTTTTTCAGGTGACGCGCGCTCAGGACCGGCGTTTCCGGGGAGGAAACCCCGCTTGCTCTTTCGCTCATCACAGTCTCCCTTCTGTCCGGTTCCCCGGCTGCACCGCCGGCGTTCCCGCCTTGTGGCAGCGGACGAAATGACCCGGCGCCGTCTCCCGCATCTGCTGCGGCTGCGCGCACTCCGCGGAGGCGTACGGGCAGCGGCCCGCGAACCGGCAGCCCTTGATTTCCCCGTAGTT
This sequence comes from Lachnospiraceae bacterium, assembly GCA_050944455.1. GTDB lineage: Bacteria > Bacillota > Clostridia > Lachnospirales > Lachnospiraceae > Anthropogastromicrobium. The sequence continues at coordinate 22,897 of JBMNRC010000015.1, read as the reverse complement.
TTCGGGAACGGAACCCGGAATCGATACCAGGCGCCGGCCGGGTTCATCCGTGATACCCGGGACCGCTGCGATCAGCAGCCTGGTGTAGGGATGCATCGGATTGCGGTACAGTTCGAACACATCCGCCTCCTCCGCGATCTGGCCGGCGTACATCACGATCACCCGGTCCGACATCTCCGCCACGAGCCCGATGTCGTGGGTGATCAGCATCAGCGACATGTTCTCTTCTTTCCGGATGCCGCTGATCATCCGCATGATCTGCTCCTGGATGGTGACGTCCAGCGCGGTCGTGGCCTCGTCCGCGATCAAAAGCTCCGGCCCGCAGGATAGCGCCATCGCGATCATCACTCTCTGCCGCATGCCGCCGGACAGCTCGTACGGATATTTCTTCATGGCGGCTTCCGCGTCCGGGAGCCCGGCCTTCCGCAGCATCGACACGGCCAGTTCCCTGGCCTCCGCCTTGGTCTTCGCGCTGTGCGCCAGGATTGCCTCCGTCACCTGAAAGCCGACCGTAAAGACGGGATTGAGGCTGGCCAGCGCGTCCTGGAATATCATCGACATGCGGTTCCCGCGGATTTTGTCCAGCTCTTTGCGCGGCATGCGTGTCAGCTCCTGCCCGCCTAAGCGGATGCTTCCCTCCGCGATTCTCCCGTTTTTGGGAAGCAGCCCCATGACAGCCAGCGCGGTGACGCTTTTTCCGCAGCCGGATTCCCCGACGATGCCGAGCGCTTCGCCCCGGTTCACATGGAACGAGATCCGGTCGGTCACGACGCTGTCGCCGAAATCGCTGTGAAATTTTATCTGCAAGCCTTCCACTCTGAGAAGTTCTGTGCCGTTTTCGGCGTTTCCTGCCAATCTGTTTCCTCCTGCCCCGGGCTGATGCCGGTCGCGCGGCGCTTCTGCGCCGATTCAATAGCTCCGCGGTCTGCAGTGCTGCCGCTGATCTTCCGCGTGGTCCGCAGCGTCAGCCCGCTATCTGATCTGCTTTCCCGCCGCGCACAGTGCCGCGCTGATCTTCCGCGCGGCCGCGGCTTCGGAACTCACACCGGTAAAAATCGGCAAAGTATCCCCCGGAATGCCGTAATTATAGCAGACATTCCGGGGGAATAACCATGTTTCAGAGGATCTTTACCCTCCTCTGTATTATCTTTGCGTTTCTCTGCAGTTTTCTTCTCTGATCTTCTCTTGATCTTTTCTGGATCTTTCCTGGATCTTTTCTGGATCTTCTCCGGATTTTCTATATCTTCTCTTTTCACGGATCCGGAGTTTTCCGTGTTTCCGTATCACTCAGCGATGTCCCACTGCTCCACATGGTTCAGCGAACCGTAGAAATCCGGGACCGCTCCGGTGAGGCGGTTGCTGACGACGCCGACGCTGCTGATGAAATACAGGGAGAACATCGGGACGTCCTCGATCAGGATATCCGTCATCTTTCTGTAGCTCTCGATCAGTTCGTCGTCGGTTTTTGCGCTCTGGGTGGAGACGAGCGCTTCGTGCAGGTCTTCATTGAAATATCCGCCGGTCCAGCTGTCGCCTTCCAGGTCTACCAGGGACTGGGCGTCCACATAGTAATCCTGCGGCGTGATCGTGTACTGGACGGTAAACAGAGCCTCGTCGTCGGTTCCCGCGATGCTCATCAGGCTGTCCAGGTCCACCGTGTGCAGGTTGACCGTGATTCCGACCTCGGCGAGTTCCTGCTGGATGATCTGGCTTCCCTTGACCATCGCGTCGTCGCCGGACCAGACATAATACTCCAGAACCGTGGAGGAGTCCCAGCCTGCTTCGTCCAGAAGCTCTTTCGCCTTGTCGGGATCATAGCTGAAGCCCTCAACCGTGTCGTCGTAATACGGGCTCGCCGGGCTGACGAAGCCTTCGGCGATCTCGCCGTTTCCGGAGAGCGTCCCGTCGATCAGAAGCTGGCGGTCGATCGCGTAAACAATGGCCTGGCGCACACGGCTGTCCGTGATTTTTCTCGTGTTGATGAAGGTGATCTGATTGGTAACCGGCGAACCGGTGACCGTGGTCACGTTCTCCAGCGCTTCCACGGACGCAAGATCCGCGTTCGGGATCGTCGCGATGCCCGGAAGCACAAAGTCAATCTCGCCGTTCTGCAGGCCGGCCAGAATGCCGCTCGGCTCCACGACGCGGATATTGAGCTTGTCGATGTTCGGGGCGCCGAAAACGTAATCCGGGTTTGCGCTGTAGGAAACGTAATGCGCCGGATCACAGTCGTCCAGCACGTACGGCCCGTCCGTGACGGTCGGGGCATTGAACCAGCTGCTCGTCGAGAGCTCGTCATCCGGGATGTCCTTCAGCACATGGCTCGGAAGAATCATGATCCAGGTGCAGACGTTGTTGATGAAGGAATTGAGTGACATCTCCGTGTCCGCGTGGAATACGATAGTTTTGTCGTCAACTTTTTCGATCCCCTCGATCTGCTCCGCGCCGGAAGGGGACTGTCCGTTGTCATCAAAGCCCTTGAAATCGCCGAAATAGAAATTGGGGTTCGCGACCTCCGGGCTGGTGATCTTCAGCATGGTCCAGATGACGTCGTCCGCTGTCACCGGCTCGCCGTCCGTCCAGGTGACGTCGCGCAGCGTCACGGTAAAGTCGAGGTTGTTGTCCGTGGTGATGTCCTCAGCGAGCATTCCCTCCCACGAATCCGCGGTGAACTCCGCGAGGGGAAGGAACATCAGGCTCTGAGAGTACATGGCCATGAAGGTAAAATCCATGTTGAGGGGGTTGAGCGTGCTGAGGGTGCTGGTGGACGCGATATTGACGATCTTGTCTCCGCTGTCTTCAGCTGACGTCTGCTCCTCCGCCGGAACCGCCGCGGCCGTGCCGGCCGACAGGATTCCCGCCAGAACGGCGGCAAGTAACTTCTTTCCCACTTTTCCCATTGAAATTCCTTTCTTCCGAAGCGTTCTGCGCTCCGGAACGGCAGCGCGGTGCTGCCGGAGTCCCGTTTCCCGGGAAACTCCTGAATGTATCAGTACAGACCCTGACCGGAACGCGGATTGCTCTGCTGTCCGTGGATTCAGTTAATCTGCACAGGCCCTGGATTCTGAGCCTTTTCTCCTGGTTCCAAGGTCAATAATGCATACCTATTTACTCGGTATTTATTAGCACGCGCATTTTAGCACCCGCCCAACACCGTGTCAAGCAATCCTGGAGGGCTCCGGCGCGAAAGGCGCACGAAGACCGGCGAGATCCATCTTTGGACTCAACCGGTCTTCTGATTATCATTATACTACACGTTACAATAGGCGCAGGCGATTTTTTTGTTCTTCCGCGGCGTTCAGCTGTCCTGCCGCTCCAGTGTTTTCGCGAGGCCGGCGTCCTTCACCAGTTTTCCGATGAAAGCCGCGAGAGTCCTCACCAGGCCGATCACCCAGAAGCCTTTCAGCTCCATCACCAGGCCGTCCACCATGCCCATGCTGAACGCGCCTTCGGTCATCTTCGCGAGCGCGCGGAGCGGCATGTTGTAGACGAACATGAGGTTCAGGTTTCTTTCGCCTTTCTTTTCGGACAGGTACATCAGCAGCGTCAGCACGCCGCACACCAGCCAGCCGATGGGGCTGCGTCCGTGAATCAGCTGCCCGAACGTGATGTTCCGGTCGATCTTCACTTTGTCCTGCGGGATCTCCCCGCCGAGCAGGGCCGCAAACTCATCGTCCGGGACGTCCTGCACCCTGCCGGTATAGTACGACGAAAGCCTGAGGCCCTTGTACGGCATTTTCGTCAGGGTCCTCTTCACGGGCAGATCCGCGGTGAGGGCGATATCCCGGCTGGAGCCGCCCACGCGGATCTCCCACATGCCGCCGTCGCATTCCCAGCGGCCGGAGGCTGTGTTGAAAAAGCGGAACGTGTATTCGTCAAACGGAATCTCCACTTCCCTGCTCTCGCCCGGCTCAAGCGCAACTTTTGCGAATCCTTTGAGTTCCTGCTCCGGATGGAACACATCGCCCTTTCCTTTTCTGTGGACGTACATCTGCGCGGTCTCAGCGCCCGCCCTGTCCCCGGTATTGGTTACCGTGAACTTCGCGCCTCCGGCCGTCACCGTCAGGCCGGAATAACGGAACGTCGTGTATGAAAGCCCGAATCCGAACGGGAATCCCACGGACTTTTTCACGGTATCGTAATAGCGGTACCCGACGTAAAGGCCCTCGCGGTACTCCGCGTTTTTCCTCCCGTGCAGGAAATAGCGGCAGTTCGGCGTGTCCTCGTACTTCTCCGGGAACGTTTCGGAGAGCCTGCCGGACGGATTCACCCGGCCTGAAATCACGCTGAGGGCGGCGCCGGCGCCCGCCTGGCCGCCGAGCCCGCAGTAAACCACCGCCGGGACTCCCGACGCCCAGTCCGTCCCGACCGCGCTTCCTCCGCAGAGAACCGCGATCACGCGGGGATTGGCCTGCGCCACCCGCCTGAGCAGGTTCGTCTGGTTTTCGTTGATCTTCATATCGGTGCGGTCGGCGCCTTCGCTTTCCTTCATCTCGTCCAGGCCGAACACGAACAGAACCGGCTCGCCTTTCTTCCCGGCCTCAGCCGCCGCGCTCACGGCCGCGTCGGCGAGCGCCTCATCCGGCTTTCCGAGGCTGTGGTAGCCCTGCGCGTACCGGTCCAGCGACAGCGCCGAACCCTGCGCTTTCAGCTCCTCCAGGATCGTATCCACGCGGGTGGAATTGACCTTTGACGACCCGGAGCCCTGATAGCGCGGCTTTTCGGCAAACTCGCCGATCACGGTCACGCTGGTGCCTTCCGCCAGCGGAAGCAGATTCCCTTCGTTCTTCAGCAGGACGACCGTCTGTTCGGCGGCGCGGCGCGCGGTCTCGTGGTGCGCGCTCTTCATCGCCTCGGGCAGTTCGCCCGACGCCTGCTCCGCGGGGATGGCCGTCGAAAGAGCGAGATCAATCAGCCGGTCCGCGCACTCATCGACAGCGGCTTCCGGCAGCTTTCCTTTGCGGACATCCCTGATCAGCGCCCGCACGGAAGAAAGGCCGGGGTTGGGCATTTCCAGGTCGGAGCCGCAGCGGACGCCCTCCGTATGGTCGTTGGATCCGCCCCAGTCGGTCACCACGATGCCCTCGTAGCCCCATTCATCCCTGAGGATCTCCCTCAGGATTTTTTCATTTTCGTTGGCGTACTCCCCGTTGACCAGGTTGTAGGAAGACATCACGGCCTTCGGGTGCCCTTCCTTTACCGCGATCTCAAACCCGGTCAGGTACATCTCGCGCAGCGTGCGGCCGTCCATCACGCTGTTGCTCGCCATGCGCCGGAGTTCCTGGCTGTTGGCCGCGAAATGCTTGGGGCAGGCGGATATCCCGCTGCTCTGCACGCCGCGCACGCAGGCCGCCGCCATCTTGCCGGCCAGATACGGGTCCTCCGAAAAATACTCGAAATCGCGGCCGCCCAGCGGGCTTCTCTTCGTGTTCAGGCCCGGCCCCAGAAGGACGTTGACGCCGAGTGCCTTCGCCTCCTCGCCGAGAGCCGCGCCGACCTGCTCCTCGAGCTCCGGGTCCCAGCTGTTCGCCATGGTCGCGGCGCTGGGCCATGTGGTCGCCGGGACGGACTCGTTGAGTCCCAGGTGATCGCCGGCTCCCCGCTGGCGGCGGACGCCGCTTGGTCCGTCCGATAAAGTCATCGCGGGGATCCCCGCTTTTTTGAAACCGCGCGAATTCCACTCGCCTGAGCCGCTGAGCAGCGCGCATTTCTGCTCCAGCGTCATTTTATCCAGAATTTCCTGATGTTTCAGCTCCATACCGCGTTCTCCCGATAAGACTGTTCCGGAACGGCGTCCCGGTTTCACGAAGTTTTACGGGACCAATATAACAGTTTTGTCGTCAATTTTCACTATTCCATGCAAAGTTTCTGTCAATTGGCGGCCGCATGTCGGGTTCAGAACTGCATTCCGATGGAAAATTAGAACCTCATTCCTATGGAAAAAATCAGAACAGGGGCTGCGCGCATCAATATCAGAACAGTGCCGCCGTGCACAACAGCAGGAGAACAGCAGCCGCACAGGCAGAAATAAAACGGCGCCGCCTGCACATCATGGCAGAGCGGCGCCGCGCGTCTTGGAACAGGAGAAATTATAGAATTATCCGCAATCCGGAAACTTCACGTCAGCACTCGATGGTATCGAGGAAGGAGTTCACGATCTCCCGGTACCGCTGCGGCTGTCTCAGCACGGACTCCGCGTGGCCGGCCCCGGCGATCTGGTGATACTCGCTGTAGCCTTTTACCTCGCGGCGCATCCGCAGGCTGTTGTCGGGAGTGATGAATTTGTCCTCCCCGCCGTGGATGAACAGCATCGGGACGTCGCAGTCCTCCAGAGATCTGATCGGCTTCATCTGGCCGAAGAAATATCCGTAGCAGATCCGGCATGCAAGGGAGGTCGTGTAATAGAGAAACTGCGGGATATGCTTCTCTTTCATCCCGCCCCGGATGACATTTTCTATATCCGCGAAGCCGCAGTCACAGACCGCGAAATCGACATGCGGATGATATTTCATCACGGCGGCGGTCACCGCGGCGCCGAGAGATTCGCCGTGCAGCCCCAAAATGATTCTCTGCCCGAACCGTTTCCGCGTATCCTGAATCAGCGCGTACAGGTCCTCCGCCTCGCGGCAGCTGTAGGTGCACCTGGCAGGCTCGTTTTCACCATGGCCGCGCAGGTCGTAAATCACGCAGTTATAGCCGCGGTCAAGGTAGATCTTCATATACTTGAGATCGCCGTAGCGGTTGTCCGTGTACCCGTGGGAGAAGATCACATATTTGTTTCCGCCATTCGGATTTTCGCACAGCACCACATGCAGACGGTAGCCGTCCTCTGAGGTGACCGTGTACTTCTTTTTGCGGAGCCCGCTGAACCAGCTGATGTCATAGTGATCTTTCTGCCATGCCAGCGCATAGCCAAGGGTCTGCGGTTTGATCCGCGTCACAGAGGACGCGAGTGCCACACTGGCGGCCGTAATAGCAGCGAGCGTTGCGCCGCCGGCCGCAAAGCAGATTTTTCTGACGGTTCCGGATTTTTTACTGCTCTTTTTCGGTGTCGGTTTATTATCCATATCTTTCAGTGTTCCTTTTCCGGTTTGTCACCGGCTGTTCTCCGGGGCTGCTTCGCCGCCGGCCGGATGCTTCCCGCCGTCAGCTGTCCACTTTCCCGGAGTTTCCTCCTGCCTCATCCCCGGCTGACCCATCGCCCGCGCTTCCGGAATTTCCGACAGGTTTTTTCTCCGCGGCGGCTGCTTCCGCACCCGCTGCGTTTCCGGATGATCCGCCGTCTGCGCCGGTGAGACTCTGTCCGCCGGTCTGATTTTCCGCGGCAGCTGCCTCCGCGCTGTCAGCGTTTCGGTCCATCTCTGCTGCCAGGTCTTCCCGGCCAGCGCCGGATAAAGCCGCGCTCACCGCTATGCCGGAGGCGTTTTTATTATTTTTCTTTTTCTTCTGCCGGTCTGTTTTTCTCCCCGGAGCAGAGATATCGCTCTCCTCGATGATATTGCCTTTCTTGTCGTAAACAATCTTGTGGTTTTCCGCGGCGAACGTCTTCTTCTGTTTCGCCTTCTGTTTGTTTTTCCACCCGATGAATTCTTTTTTGAGTTCCTTCCAGAAGCCTTCCGTGGCCGGCTCTCCCTTGTCGGGAAGCGGGCGGTCCTCATCCGTGCGGTAAATCAGAAGATCTCTTGCCAGGTCCATACCGGGATTCGAACCGGCAGCCTTCTCTTTCGCGTTCTGATCCTCATTGACGGCCGGAACCATGGAGTTTTTCTCTCGGTTGGCCACATACAGGTAGCCGATAATGCTGAAACCGAGGTCGCCGATGAAGTTGACGAACAGGTCCTTCATCGTGTCGTTGATGCCGATGTCCAGATATCCTCCGTCAATCACGTACTCTTTGCCGGACTCGGTTTCGATGATAGTCTTCGAGATATTGGAAACCTTGATCGGCGTTCCCAGCCCTTCCGGATCCAGGGTCACCGAACCGATATTTTTCACGATGAAATCCTTCTGCATATCGAGGAAGAAGAACTGGTCCATGAAATACTCGAAGAATTCCCAGAACACTCCGACCGTCATGGAGAAGCAGAAAGCAACCAGGGTCAGGTAGATCGGAGACAGATCGATTCTCTCACTGTGCCGGTTGAACAGGTCGACCAGAGAGAAACCGACTGCCGCGCACAGGAATCCGTTCAGGGTATGCAGCATGGTGTCCCATCCCGGGATCAGCACATAGCTGTGGTTGACCTCCCCCAGAATCTCCGCCGCGAAGATAAAGCAGTAGATGATTCCCTCAAAAAGCGGGGGAATCTCAATCTTCATGCTGGTCTCAAAAAACGCCGGCAGCAGGAAAAGAACCAGGGACAGCAGACAGAGGCCCGCGCCTTCAAAGTTCTTGGTAAACAGGCACCGGACAAAAGTCAGGATAACCAGCGCCCTGAGTATCGAGTACAGGATAAAGTTGCTGCGGGACGTGCGGATCTGATCCTTTAGATGTTTGACAAACCGCCGTGGATGAATACTCATACAAACCCCTCCTGACGGTCAGACCTCTGCCGGAAGCAGCGGGTAGATACGCTTTTTCACAAAATCCGTAAAATCTGATCGCCTTTTCGAACCTATTGTAATATCACGGCGGAATCGTGTCAAATCCGCACGGCGCCCGCACAGTACTTTGTGACAGCCGGCAGAAGGTCCTGAATCACGGCTTCCGCCGCCAGAAATTTGTCCGCCCGCCGCACTCCGGTCGTCCTCAGACGCCGGGTAAAACTCACGGTTTCCTGACCGCGGAAAGCGAACGCGCAGCAGACCATTCCCGGAAGGCTGTCCGCATTGGCCGGATCGGCGTTGGAGAAGGTTCCGGTGATGCCCACCGCGATATCGGCGCCGCAGGCTTCACGCGCCGCCTCCGCCATCGCCCGCGCCGTCGGTTCCGAGTACACCCCGTAGGTTTTGATCACTTCCGCCGGCACTCCTCTCCGCACTTTCGCCTCGTTGCTGTAGGTGACAAAGGCTTCCTTCAGGATTTCCGAGGAACCCTCCGTATCCGTGATCAGCGACGCGAGCATTCCCGCGGTGCAGCTTTCCATCGCCGTGATCGTCTTTTTCGACCGGATGAGCAGCCGGGTGAGACGCTCAAAATCCCGGAGAACGTTCTGCTCCGTCTCCCGGCTGTACCGAAGTTCCCCTCCGTTCCGGGGCCTGCCGGCGATGCCTGTTCCGCCGGCTCCGGTTTGCGGCTCTTTACCGTGGTTCAGCCCGGCTCCGGTCAGCGGTCTCCCGGTATCTTTCAGCTCCCGGCTGGTTTTCAGTCCATCGGGGCTGTCCGTCCGGGCGTCGATATCCTCCATCCTGCCAATCATAGAATCTCCTCCTCTGAGAAAATCCGGCTACAGCGGCCGCAGCAGAACTTCCGCGGGTATTCAGTCTGCAGAAAGCGCCGGGCACAGGTTCTGTTTCCCGCGCCCGGCGCCGCTTCCGGCACTGTTTCCGGTTTGTTTCCGCTCTGTTCCCGGTTCCATACCCGGGGCTCTGGTTCCGGCCTATACTGCCAGTCCTGTTTCCGGCTCTGTTCCAGGTTCTGACCCGGCTCAGTTTTCTCCGATCCTGTCTGCGTCCCGGTTTTACAGTCTGTGCTGCCAGCCCTGTTTCCGGCTCTGTTTCCGATCCTGTTTCGGCCTGTGCTGCCAGCCCTGTTTCCGGCTTACGCTGCCGGTTCCGCTTCCGGCTCTGCCGTCACTTGGTGAACAGGGGCTGCTCTCCGGGAGCCGGGCCGGCCGGCTCCCTGTCTGACTTCGTCTCTGGTACCCCGGGAGGCTCCGGCTGTTCCTGCGGCGCCAGCTGCTGCTTTTCCTGCGCCTGCTTTCTGGCTTTTTCCTTGCGCGCTTCCTCTGTTCTTTCCTGCCAGTTCTGGCGGATAGTTTTCACGCTCTCCTGCAGGGACGCCATCAGCTTGTTCGCCTGTTCCTTCAGGTACAGCTGCACGGCTCCGGCCCCGCCCTCGGTATAGCGGTCCAGAATTCCCGTCACCGCCGATGCGGCCGTGTCAAAATACGTGCGCTGCGTGCTGTCGGCCAGCTTGAGCAGGATATCCCAGAACTGCTTCTGCTGCTCCTTCGGATAGGTGCTCAGAACTTTCATCCCGGCTGTCAGGGCCGCCAGCCGGTCGTCCGTGACCTCGGACAGCCGGGTTTTTCCGTCGGCCGCCATCACCGAAAACAGGGTGTCGATGAATTTTTTCCGCTCCTCCCCCGGGATTCCGTTCAGCCAGGTCCGGAGCGTCTGGTCAAACATCATGCTCCGGTTCGAGCGCTGCTCGACTTCCACAAAATGGTTTCCCAGCACCTGCCAGGACAGCGCGTCATGCTGCTCGGCGCCGCGGTTCGTGCTCCGGATGATCTTCTCCCGGATGTCTCCGCTGGTCATGCACAGACCGATCATGTCGTCCTCCGGGATGATTTTGAGAATCCGGGACAGAACCATCCGGTACTCTTCCGATTCCGTCAGGACCTCCACAAAGCCCGGCCCGTCGTTGGAATAGATATTGATGATATTTTCCTGGATTGAAGGATCGCAGAACGCCGCCGCGTAAACCGCAAAATTGCCGCCTTTTGAGTGTCCGCCGAGGCGGATTCCACCCTTCGGATAATCCGGGACGTCCGGCAGCTCCTCCACGCCGAGATTGCGGTTCACCCACATCACGGCGCCCGCCTGTCCCGGCGTCTCCCGGCTGTAGCTCAGGTTGAAATCCTCTTTCCAGCCCGTCAGTGAATCGTCCGTCCCGCGGAAGGCCCCGTAAACCGAACCGTCCCCGACGATGAACAGCACCGCCGACAGCTGAAGGGTATAATGCTCGTCGCGGATATTGATATAGGAAGAAAGCCTGAGGTCCCGGAAACGCACAGTCGCCGCGGCTTTCCGCAGCAGCATCGGCGCTGTCTTCGTGTAGGTGTTGCGCGCCATGACTTCCTCTTCCGTGTGGAAGCAAAAATACTTGGCTGCCGCGCGTTTTGCGGAGATGCTCCCATGGCCGGGCGCCGGCACCACGCCGTCCAGATCCGCATAGGCGATCTCCGAGAGAATCAGGTTATCGACTTCGTTGAAGGGATCCACCGAAAATGGGATATCCCCGCGCCAGTCCAGATAGTCAAAGATGTTCGCCAAGGTTTTCCTCCCGATTGTGTCTTGCTTACTCTTTATATGTCTTGTTTTACCCTATTCTGCGTCTTGTTTGCTGCTTCGTGTGCCCTCCTGTGCTCCCTGCCTTACTCTTCCGCGGAACCGCTCTCCTCCGACTTCTTCAGCTCAGCCTGTTTTCCGGATTCCGCCGTCCCCGGTTTCCGGGCCGCTTCTTTTCGGTCGGCCGCCTTCTTCTTTTTATGGTAGAACCACATTCCGCCGAGGGAGATAACGCCGGTGGCCAGGACCATCAGCACAAAAACGCCGTACCTGCCCTGCTGAAGCTCTATTCCGCTCGCAGTCGAAAGCAGAATGGCCGGGAAGCGGCCGACGGCGCAGATCAGAATCCACGTCGGCAGTTTCATGTCGGTCAGGCCGATCAGGTAGGACAGAATGTCCTTGGGGGTTCCCGGGATCAGAAACAGGATAAAAGTGAGCAGGTTGGAGCGCTCGGACGATTTGAGGATTTTCGCGTCCTTCAGGTTCTCCTCCGAGACAAACAGGCGGACGAACCTCATTCCGAGCGTGCGCCCGAGAAGAAAAGTGCAGAGGCTGCCCAGCGTCATGGCGATATCGCAGATCAGCGCGCCTTTCCACACTCCGTAGATATATCCGGCAGCAATCTCAAAAGGCCCTCCGGGAATCACCGCCGCGAACACCTGCAGGATATTCATGCCCATGAAGGCGAAAATCCCCGCCGGGCCGAGCCCTTCGATATAAGTCCTGATCTGGTCGGGATCCGAGAGCATACCCATTACGGGCTTGAGCACTATGGAAGCGATCACGACGATCAGGGAAACCGCGATGATCGTTATCACAATTCCGGCCGCACGCTCTTTGGTCATCGGCTGCTTTTTCCGGCCGGGCCGGATGCCGAACTCATCGTCCAGCCATGCCTGGAAACGGCGGATCCGGGAAATCTTCTTTTCATCCATCACAGGTTTGCGTTCTGTCAGTTCTGTAAAATCTCTGTTCAATAATGAATCCTCTTTTATTCTGAAATTTCGATTGATTCCGGCGCTGCGGCGGAAGCGGATGATGCTGCCGGGCAGCCGGTACTTTTGTTCAATTGATGCTTCCGCTGAATAATATACCGTTCAGAGGCCGCTGATGTTGCAGCAGAATTTTGATGTTGCAGCAGAATTTTATTTATTGCTGCCGCTTCTGCCGCACCCGGTACTTTCGTCTGAAGTTATTCAGTTTTGAGACTGTGCCGCAGCGGTATCTTCTTTTTGCAGCTGCCGCTTCTGTGCTTTGTGCTGTACCGGCCCCTCTGCTGAACCTTAAGCTTCCGCTGAACCGGACGCTCCCTGCTTCAGCTTCACCGTTCCGGCCAGATAGTCCACCAGCTGCCTTGCCGCGCGGCCGGAAAATCCGCCGTGGGTGATTTCCCAGCGGGACGCTTCCAGCATCAGGTCTTTGTCTGAGAGCTGAATCTGCGGGTATTTCTCTGCCAGGACTCTGACGATGTTCTGGTACTCCTGCGGCGACGGGCGGAAAAATCCGATCTGTACGCCGAACCGGGACGCCAGGGACAGCTTTTCCTGGATCGTATCGTTGCGGTGCATATCGTCGCTGTCCGCGTCATTCCGGTCGCTGTAGGACTCGTGCACCAGATGGCGGCGGTTGGACGTCGCGTAAATCAGCACATTCGCGGGCTTCGGCTCCAGGCCGCCCTCGATGATGGCCTTGAGGTACTTGTACTCCAGCTCGGTGTCCTCGAAGGAGAGGTCGTCCATGTAGATGATAAACCAGTAGTTGCGGTTTTTGATTTCCGCGATGACCCGTGCCAGGTCCCGGCACTGGTACTTGTACAGCTCGATCATCCGCAGCCCGCGGCTGTAGTACTGGTTGAGAATGGCCTTGACGCTGGTCGACTTTCCGGTCCCGGCGTCGCCGTACAGCAGCACGTTGTTCGCCTGGCGGCCCTCCACAAACGCCTCGGTGTTCTCGATCAGCCTCTGCTTCTGCGATTCATAGCCGACCAGGTCGTCGAGCGTCACGTTCTGCGTGTTGGTGATCGGGATCAGCAGGTCCGTGTCGGGATCGTCAGACACGCGGAACGCCTTGTTCAGGCCCAGCTTGCCGACGCCGTAGCGCGCGTAGAAATCGGTGACGACCTGGTACATCTCATCGTCGCTCCGCGTCTGTTCGATCGCCTCGGACAGCTCCTGCACCTTTTCGCTTACGCTGCGGTTGTAGATCTGCTCCTTCTTCTCCACCGCCTGGAAATGCTCAATCACCGAGAAGCAGTTCAGGCCCAGCTTTTTCTCAATGGGAGAGAAGTCGTAGTCAAAGAGCTGCCGGAAGATATGGAAATCGCTCTTCGCGAACTCATTGACCGTTCCCCTGTTGGCGCCGACCTTCTCGGAGACCAGCGTGAAGGGAGTTTCCGTCATCGCTAAAAGGAACGCCAGGTAGTTGTGCCACAGGTTTTTGTTGAAGCCGTACACTGTGGCAATATCCAGCAGGCGGTGGATCTCGTGAAGAATTTTTCGGGTGAGTTCCTCATCGGAAGCGCTGCCCTCGTCAAATTCACGGCAGATTTCCGACAGGTGCGCCAGGATGCTGTCCTCGCCGATGTTATTGTAGATGATGAGTTTCGATGTCAGGCGGTACAAAGATGCCTTCCTTTCTGGATCCGTTCCGGATCAGTCCGCAGATTGCCCGCAAACTGGTTCACAGATCCTTTCACGGGCCGTCCGCTAACCAATCCTCAGCCAGCTGATGAATCGGCCGCTGAACTGCCGCCGGCGGATTCACCACGGCCGCGGTTGATCGAAAGTTCCGCTGCTGAACCGACCGCAGGCCGGTTCGCAGATTTATTTGGATTGATTCACAGATCAGCAGTCAGATCGCTGCTGTTATTACTGGTACAGGAGCTGCTGCAGCATGGACACGGTATAATCGTGGTCCGCCGCCATGTTATCGCCGCTGTAGGACCAGTGCCCGTCATACGGAACACGGTTTTCGGCGACAGTAAATGTTTTGAGCGCCTCATATCTCGCCAGCATTGCCTCGGAGACCGGATCCGAAATGTCCGTCCGGGCTTCGGTAAAGCAGGCGGACGCCAGACCGGCTATCTGCTCAGCGGACGCGTTTTTCAGCCCGCTGATAATGTTGATGATTTCCTCCCGCTGTCTGGCTGTGCGCTCGAAATCTCCGTTTCCGACATAACGCACACGGTCGTAGGCGACCGCCTGGAAGCCGTTCAGGTGCGTTGTGCCTCCGTCCGAGCGGCCCGCGACGTAATAATCAGATGGGTTGAAGCCGTACAGTTTGCCCATCTCGTCAAGATACTTCGCCATAACCCTGGCTTCATCCGGGGTGACGGCAGCGTCGACTCCACCCAGAACGTCGATCGCGTAGGCCACGTTATTGAAGTCCATCGCGATATAGTTGTCAATATCAACGCCGAAATTGGAAACCAGCGTGGAAACCAGCAGCGGCGCCCCGCCTTCTGCGTAGGATGAATTCAGCTTTCCGATTCCTACACCCGGGATATCCGCCTCAAGGTCACGCATGAACGAAGTCAGCGTGATTGTCTGCCTGCTGTAGTTGATCGTGACCAGCATGACCGCGTCGGAATTCCCGTTCCAGTCTGTGCTGCGGCGGTCGGTGCCGATCAGGAGCAGATCATAGCAGCTCTCGCCGGTCTCGGGATCCACGGAAACTGACGCTTCCTCAGCCGCCCTGCTCAGTTCGACTCCGTTCCTGACGCGTTCCATGAAGTCCGAAAGCCCGGTCCCGCTGCCGGACGCGCAGCCGGCCGCGGACAGAATAAACGCCGCGGTCATGATCAGGGCCGCAGCAAGCCTGATGAATTTTCTGCCTCTGCTTTTATTCGTTCCATTCAGTCTGTTCATTTCTTTCTTCTCCCCCAATCTGAAATAATTAACTTACAGCTGAAACGGATTGCTGCCGCCGGTAAAATACGCGGTGCCTTCCGCCGGCAAAACATCCGGTTTATATTCACAGGCAATGTACCTGCCTCATACCGTCCGCAGCAGCATTTTCTGACGGCCGAAAAAGCATCTGACGCCTGTCACTGGTAAAGCATCTGCTGCAGCATCGAAATGGTATAATCCAGATCCGGAATCAGGTTTTCATCCTGCGAGGTGTAATACCCGTCGTACGGCACGCGGTTTTCAATCACCGTGTACGTGCGCGCCGTCAGATACCGCTGCAGCATTGCCCCGGCGTCGTCATCCGTGAGGTCCGTCGTCATCAGTTCCCTGGCGTCCCCGACCGCATCCAGCATCTCAGTCAGCGAAGCGTCCTTGAATTTACCGAGGAAACTGGTGAGCACTTCGCGCTGGCGGGAGGTCCGTTCGTAGTCGCTGTTTCCGACATGGCGGATTCTCGCGTAGGCAACCGCCTGATAGCCGTTCAGGTGGACCGTGCCTCCGTCGTCACGGCCGGCGACCGCGTATGCGTCGGCGTCAAAGCCGTACAGGTTTCCCATTTCATGAAGGTTCTGATTCAGGGACTCAGCCTCCGCGGTGGTGACAGCCGCGTCCACGCCGCCATAGTCGTCAATCAGCGCGGCGGCATCGTCAAAATCCATGATGGCGTAGTTATCCACATCCACCTGGAACACGGAAGTCAGCGTCGAAACCAGGAGGGAGATTCCGCCCCGCGCATAAGCCGAATTCAGTTTCCCGAACCCCACGCCGGGAATTTCCACGCCGAGATCCCTCATAAACGAGGTCAGGACGATTGTCTTCTGATTGTAGTTGACCGTCGCCAGAAGCATGACGTCGGAATTGCCGTTCCAGTTTTTCTGCCGCCGGTCCGTCCCGACCAGCAGAAAATCGTAGCTGGTTTCCCCCGTCACCGGGTCTGCAGCGGCGGCGATCTGCGCTGTCTGCGTTTCCTGCTCCGCCTGGCTGGCTTCCATGCCCGCCTTCAGCCGGCTGGCAAATTCCGCCGCGTCAGACGCCCATCCCGGTCCGCAGCCTGACGCCGTTACGGCAAGCACGGCCGCGGCGGCCAGCGCCGCTGCCCTGCCGGCTGTCTTTCTCCAAAGGTTTCTTTTTCTGCCCATTGTATGTTGATTACGGTTATTCCGTTTTCCCTGCCATTTCACGGCAGTCTTTATTGTTTTTATGGTTCGCCGCTCTCCCGGCCCGTCCGCCGGCAGGCTGTACGGTTTATGGTTCTTCACCATTCCTGATGCCAGCAGATTTTCCTGCTGAAATATTCCGACTCCGCTGTCCGCGGCAGGCTCCGACGGAGATTTTCTCTCCGCGCCGGCGTTCCCGCGGCGGGAGTTAACTGATATTATACCATGATTTCGCGGGCATAATGATGAAATCTTTATAACCAAAAAGGGCGGAGTCCCGAAAACTCCGCCCTCTCAGACAGTCAGTTCCGTACACGGCCTGCCGCCGGTATCCGGAATTCGCTCATGACACGGCGCTTTCCGTGTCCGAGCCGCTGTTTCATACTTTTTGCGGCGTGCAATGCGGGCACGCCGGGTCACGGAACCAGAGACAGCGCATCCTCGTCGCAGATCACAATGACGTCCGGATGAAGCTGAAGAACCGACGCCGGCACCTTCGGCGTAACCGGCCCGAAGAACGCGTCGGCGACAGCCTTTGCCTTGGCTTTCCCGTTCGCCACGAGCACAATCTTTTTCGCCTGCAGGATGTTCCCGACGCCCATCGTAATGGCTTCCTTCGGGACCTCATCCCGGCTCGCGAAAAACCGCTTGTTGGCTTCAATAGTGCTCTCGGTCAGTTTTACGATGTGTGTTCCGACCGCGAAGGAATCCGACGGCTCGTTGAACCCGATGTGGCCGTTCTGCCCAAGGCCGAGCAGCTGGACGTCCTGCCCGCCGAGACTTCTGATCAGCCCGTCGTAGGCCTTGCAGGCCGCCTCCGGATCCGAGGCGCACCCGTCCGGAACATGCGTGTTCTTTTTGTCGATATTGATGTGATCGAAAAGGTTGGTGTTCATGAACCAGCGGTAGCTCTGTTCATGGTCGGGAGCCAGACCGCGGTACTCATCCAGGTTGACAGTTTTCACCTTGCTGAAATCCAGTCTCCCCTGATCGCACCACCGGGTCAGGACCTTATACAGTCCCACCGGGGAAGAACCGGTTGCGAGGCCGAGAACACAGTCCGGCTTCATCACAACCTGCGCGGCAAGGATCTCCGCCGCGCGAAGCGACATCTCGTCATAGTCTCTGGTTCTGACGATACGCATCAGTGCATAACCTCCTCTTACTGTAAAGTCAGGATATAAATCCCCGGCAGCCGGCCGGGCCTGCTTACTCGGAACCCTTTTGGGAAATCACGGCGACAATGGTCTTCCAAAGGATTTTGATGTCCTTCCCGAAAGACCAGTTGTCAATGTAGCTGCAGTCCATCCGGACAACCTCCTCGAAATCGGTGATATCGCTGCGGCCGCTCACCTGCCAGAGGCCGGTGATCCCGGGTTTCATCGAAAGCCGGCGTTTGTGGTAATTGGAGTATTTCTCGAACTCCCCGACTGTCGGCGGCCTTGTGCCGACCAGCGACATATCGCCCTTCAGGACATTGAAAAACTGCGGAAACTCGTCGAGCGAAGTCTTGCGGAGGAACCTGCCGACTTTTGTAATCCGCGGATCATCCTTCATCTTGAACATCAGGCCGTTCATCTCGTTCTGCTTCATCAGGGAAGCCTTCTGCTGCTCGGCGTCCTGCACCATCGAGCGGAACTTGTACATCTTGAACTTGCGGCCGTTTTTACCGACGCGCGTCTGCGCGAAGAAAACCGGTCCCGGGGACTCCCGCTTGATGGCGATGCCGATCGGGATGGCCATGATCAGCGTCAGGGCCGACCCGACGACGCCTCCCACTATATCCAGCGCCCGCTTTGCGACCGTCCAGCGCAGCAGCATTCTCGGTGGTTCAAACGCCGCCAGAGGAATGTCCTTGTCTTTCTGCCCGTCCAGGTTATACAGATAGGTGAGGCGGTGATCCACTCTCGGCGTGTATCCGCCCTCATCTTTTTCCTCCGCCAGGTACTTCTGTATCCGCGCTACCGACAGGATGGACATGTATACGGGGATGCCCATCTGCGTCAGCGCCTTCACGTTCCGGATCACTTCCGGCCTGTCATTGTCATCCGCGACGATAAAGATCTCATCGACGGCGCTTTTCCTGGCCCATTCGACGAAGGTATCGGAATCCGCCAGAACAGGCACATGCAGAATCGTCTCTATTCCGGAGGTATCCAGTTTTCCGGCGTTCAGCGCGTCAAAATCGTATTCGGGAACCTTCTCGTCAAGAAGCGCCAGGGCAGCGGTCTTTCTGGACCAGTCCCGGTGCAGCATCCGGATCACGTTCTCCGCCCGGTCCCTTGTCGTCGCGATGCCGACTATTGTGGCGAGGTTGCTTTTGTAATACCGGCTGATTGAATAACTCTGAACGGCCCACAGTCCGAACGCCAGGATCACAAAATGCAGCAGGATGGTAAGGCAGAGATACCAGCGGGACGAAGCCACAGAACTCTTGTCTCCCAGCAGAATCAGGGCCCAGATGCCGGCCGTCACGACCGTTTCCATAAACGACTGCACGATATAGCCGTACAGCGGAACTTTGCGGAAAGTATATCTTCCGTTCAGAAGCGTGAAGACCAGCGCACACGCTTCCGCGACCATCACCGGGAAAATCAGCTTCCAGAAAACATTGGCCTGCCTTACGGCAGCGGTAATCTTCGGCGTATCGCGAAGAATCAGATAAGCAATCAGGCTGCTCAGAAAAGCTGTCGCCAGATACAGAATAACGGTGATGATAAATTCCAGATTTCGCCGTTTCATACGTTTCTCCCCTCTCAGCCTGAAAAACGGCCGAAAATCCAGTTATCACTGATCCGCTTTCGGAGCGCTTCTTCATACGGCCGCGGCGCCGGCCGGGTCACCGAAATTTCTGCGGTTTGCCGCAGGCCGGAAGACGGTCAATCCGGGATCCGCGCCTGCTCGTTATCATCTTCTCTCCATCGATCCGGAACAGATTCAACCCATTGATCCGGAAATCAGGAATAATTTCAGCTCATGTATTTGGAACAATATTATAGTAACATTTTATCGTGGGAACCGCAACCCGGCGGAATTCCGCCGGGTGCGGGAGGGCCGGCTCTGCCGCGGGAGGAATATGCCCGGCCTCGGCAGTATTATTCGGTTCGCGGCAGGACTGTGCCGGACTGCGGCCGGCGAACGTCAGGCTTCAACAGAACCGTGCCTGGCCGCAGCCGGATAATGCCGGGCTTTACCCGGCAGGGCAGGCCTGTTCCGATTCGCGGCGGATCCTCACCCGCCGATTTCGTCCGCCAGTTTTTCCGCCTCGTCCAGAATGCGGTCGAACTTCTGAAGCGCGAGGTCGATCGGCTCCGGCGTTCTCATATCCACGCCGGCGTGCGCCAGCTCGTCGAGCGGGTAGTCGGAGCCTCCCATCGAAAGGAACTCCAGGTACGGCTTCACCGCCGCGTCGCCTTCTTTCAGGATCTTCTCCTCAATCGCGACCGCGGCGCTGTAGCTCGTCGCGTATTTATACACGTAGAACGGGCGGTAGAAGTGCGGGATTCTCGCCCACTCGTACTGCACCTCGTCGTCCATCACCAGTTCCGGCCCAAAGTAGTCCTGAACCAGTTTCGCGTAGATGCCGTTCAGCGCGGCCGGCGTCAGGGCGCCTCCCTGCTCCGCCAGCCTGTGGGCCTGCTGCTCGAACTCCGCGAACATCGTCTGGCGGTAGACCGTTCCCTTGAAGCCGTCCAGATACTGGTTCAGGAGGAACAGGCGCTCCGCCGGATCCTGCGTCTTTTTGAGCAGGTCTTCCGCCAGAAGGTTCTCGTTGACGGTCGACGCGACTTCCGCGACAAACAGCGTGTAGTCCGCGTACTGCGGCGGCTGGGCGTTGTTGGATCTCCAGGAATGCATGGAGTGGCCCATCTCATGCGCGATGGTCGAAACCGACGAATAGTCGCCGGTGAAGTTGGTGAGGATCATCGGGATGGAATCGTAGGTTCCAGCGGAGTAAGCGCCGCCTGCCTTGTTCTTGTTGGGATAGACGTCGATCCAGCGGCTCGCGAAAGCCTTGCGGACCGTGTCCGTGTACTCTTTACCGAGCGGGGCCAGCGCTTCCAGAACCAGCTTCTGAGCCTCCCCGTACGTCCAGGTATGGTCGATACCCTTTGTCAGCGGCGCGTATACGTCGTAGTAGTGAAGATCGCTGATGCCGAGGATCTTTTTGCGCAGCGCCACATAGCGGTACATCGACGGGAGATGCCTGCGGACGGCGGACACGAGGTTGTCATAAACCTCCTCGGGGATATTCTCCTCCGCCATCTCCATGGCGCGGCTGGAATGGTAATGCCGTGCCTTCGCCTCCGCCACGGCTCCCTTCACCGCGCCGGAGTAAGTGGACGCGAAAGTATTGATGTGCTCGCGGTATCCCTTATAGAAAGAACGGAAGGAATTTTCCCGGAGCGTCCTGTCCTGGGACTGCTGCAGCAGAATATAGTTGGACTCGCTCACGGAAACTTCGTTACCCCTGCTGTCCCGGACGGAATCGAATTTCAGGTCGGTATCCTGGAGAGCCGACGCCGTCATCGCCGGGTTTGACAGCACTTCGCCCAGGGAAGCCAGAAGCTGTTCATTCTCCGCGCTCAGGACATGAGGCTTCTGCTTCAGGATCTTCTGCATCGTGAACTTATACGGCGCGAGCAGGGGATCTTTCGTCACGGCCCTGAGGGTTTCCTCCGGCAGGGACAGGATTTCGGGCTCCGCGAAGGAAACCTCGGCGCTGATCTCCGCGTATTTCGCGGCGGCCTTTGCCACAAGCGCCATCGCGTCGTCCGCCGCGGTGTCCTCGTCGTGCCGTCTGGCCGCGTAGGAATAGATATTCGAGACTTTTCTCATCAGGTCCGTCTCCGCGTCAAACAGCCCGCGGATTGCCGCCGCGTCCTTCAGTTTTCCCCGGTACGCCGTCACTTTCGCTGCCGCAGCATCCAGCGCGGCAAAGTCTTTTTCCCACGCCTGATCGTCCCTGTACAGGGAAGAAAGATCCCAGGTGTACGCGGGATCCATATCTTTTCTGTCTTTCAGTTCTGCCATTTTTCTTTTCTCCCATCCGCGCCGCGGAGGATTTCTCCCGGCGCTTTTCCGTCTGCTGATCCTGGCCGGAGCTTCCCGGCGCTGCCGGACCGCCTTTCCGGAGACGGCCCTGACAAATTCCCCGCTTAGGAGCTTCCCAGCGCTGCCGGACCGCCCCGGTCAGCATATAGTAACACTGATACTATAGCATTTTTTCCGCAGGTTTGTCTGCCCGTTAACATATCCGGCAGACTGCCGCCGCCTTCCCGCCGGCTGTATTCCTCCCACCGGACACGTTCAGGCCCGCGTCACACGTTCTGACCCGCGACAGGCTGGCAGGCTGCCTTCTCCCTTCAGGCCGTCCTCAGGGCTATCAGGCTGTCGGCAATAATAATCCCCGGCTCTTCTTGCAAACAGCGGCGGTTCATGGTAAGAAAACATCAGAATGATCACCGGTCCGCTCAGACAGAAAACCCGCACAGCGCCAGGCCGGGAGAAAGGTCAGGGCCATGAAATCGCTGGAAGCCAACGTCGGCGTAGATTCCGAATATTTTATCAACACTCCGTCGGACGCGGCGAAGCGCGTCTTTCTCTATCCCACGCACCTCGGCCGGTTTGCGTATCTTCCGGGGTACTGCCAGCGGCGCGCCCGCTTCGACAGTTTCCTTCTGATGTATGTCCGCGGGGGTACTCTGACGCTGGAATACCAGGGAAAAACCGTGCGCGCGGGAAGGGATTCCTTTGTCCTGATCGACTGCTATCAGCCGCACGCCTACTACACTGAGGCCGGATGGGAAGCCCTCTGGATCCATTTCGACGGGATAGCCGCGCGCGGGATGTACGAAATGGCCGCGGCCAGGCTCGGCAATGTTTTCACGATGGAAAACACTCCCGCCATTGTCAGCAGGATGAACCGGATCTACGAGGTCTTTTCCGAAAAACAGCCGGTCAGGGACGCGGAACTGTCCCGCTGGCTCAACGATATCCTGACCGACCTGATTCTGTACACTCCGGAACAGGTGCCCCAGGCCCAGCGGGCCTCCTCCGTCGAGGACGCGAAGGCCTATATCCAGGAGCACTTCCGGGAAGAAATCTCCGTGGCGGACCTGGCGGAAGTCGCGGTGATGAGCCCCTGCCATTTCATCCGCGTGTTTAAAAGCGAAACCGGATTCACCCCGCACGACTATCTGGTGGATTTCCGGATTCACGTCGCGAGGTATCTTCTGGAGAGCACCGCTCTCCCGGTCAGCAGCGTCTGCGCTGAAACCGGATTTTCCTCCTCCAGCGTATTCTGCTCCGCGTTCCGCCGGAAAACCGGCCAGACGCCCTCAGAATACCGGCAGGAGCACCAGTTTTAGGTCCCCTGGCGTGAATGGGAATCCACGGCCATCCAATGACCGCGCAGTTCACGATTGGGCTGAAATCCCCGGTCAATCATCAGCCGGCAGTTCATAATAAATTCGGGAAAAATTTCTACAAATTTTAGAATTTTCAGATTTATTCATGCTATGATTAAGTAATGGTTTCCCGAATCTTCGTACTATAAAACCGTACCTTTGAGATCCGATTTGAGGTACAAAGATAAGTTTTTTGTTTGATATCGTCTCCAGATAGGCTGGTGAGACCCTGTTTTCGGCTCAAACA
>JBMNRC010000014.1:0-73561 GCA_050944455.1 Lachnospiraceae bacterium | reverse complement strand
TTGAGCCGAAAACAGGGTCTCACCAGCCTATCTGGAGACGATATCAAACAAAAAACTTATCTTTGTACCTCAAATCGGATCTCAAAGGTACGGTTTTATAGTACGAAGATTCGGGAAACCATTATTGTATTATAACATGTATTTGTAGGAATGGCAGACTGTTAGCGCCGGGTTAAAAAGGCCATTCAGCAGCGGGATAAAAGGGCCATTTTTCGCCGGAAAAGAAGGGCCGTTACTACTATCGCCAACAATGAAAAAGGCCATTACATTCTTAATCATTTCCTTATACTGATGTTAGCCAATACATCAAACGATAAGGAGGATTATGACAGATAAAGAACGTAATGACCTACAGTTGATAATAGCACAAGCTCTTACCGACATGAAAGCGGAACAAGGAAATTCTTTTCTACCGGCTGAAGCACCCGGAGATGTTCGGAACTACTGAATAACCTGTATGGCAAGGGCTTGTCTGCCTGGAAAGAACTCATTACCTTACCAAAGAAAAAAGTCCTTACCGCAGCAATGAAAAAACTGCTTACCGTAGAAAAATCTGCTTGACTATTGCATGATAATCTTACATACATAAATTTCTTTTGCTTCAGGAGACCGTCGCCTCCTTTGTCGGTGTGACGCGCGTGCAGATTGCCCGGGTAATGAATCAGCTGAGACAGGAGGGCATCGTCCTTACCGGACAAGGCAGATTCAGATCCTGAAACCGGAGGCCCTGAAATCCATCAGCCCGAGTCCTGTCAGCGTTCCGGACAAATCCCATTCCGTGCAGCAAAAACCGGAGACCAAATCTGATCTCCGGTCTACAATCATCAGTGGAAAATATTCAGCCCCGACAGCATCTGATGCAGGCGGTATTCATCGAACGGCAGGTATTCCGCGATGGTAAGTCCCACCACATCGCTGTACTTCTCAGCAAGGTAGAGCACCTTTCCTACATCATCGATTCTCATGCGTCCACCTCCGGCCCCGTCGCCCTCGGCCTCCGGGTTTGCATAATAGGTGGAATGGAAGAATTGCTCGTCCAGTGCATCGATATCGAAGTGCACCAAGAGATGATCGTGTGCTTTCACAAAGGAGACGATCTCGCTCTCCGGCACAAACTCCTTCGTCTGAATCTGGTAGTGGACACCTGTTTTGTCGAGGTACGCCTTCTGATAGTCGAAGATGTCCTGGAGACCCACATACAAAAGATCCTCTGCTGCAAAGGGCGGATTCTTCCTCTGATCCGTCATGACACTGTCCCCGCCACCGAGAAGCGATCCTGCAACCATCGCATGGGCACAAGGATAACCGTTCTCCTTTGTGGAGACATCCGGGTGCGCATCGATCCACAGAATCCCCGTGTTCTCATATCTGCCGTGCAGATAGTCGAAGGGCGCGAAGGATACCAGGCAGTTGCCACCGATCGTGATGATCTTATCGGGCTTCTCTTCTTCGATCTTTTCATAGGCACTCTTAATCCCGTGCGAGACTTCTTCTCTTCCGTAGATTCCATCGGTCACCGACTCCTCTTTTCCATCCGGCGCCGCGATGTCCACTCGGACCACCGGTTGGTCCGGATTTTCCGGCAGAAGATGCTGCAGCAAATTTGCGCCAAAGTAATAGATTTCCAGTCCACCGCTGACAAAGTCAGGGTAAAGCAGTCGTATCGTTTTCATCATATTCCTCCCATCAGTTATAAACAGGTTCTTCAGGGAAAACAATACAACGTCTGTCTCCGGACAGGAAGTGTCAGCGACAGAGAGAAGTTCTAAAAGTGACTCTTCGGCAGATTTGTCACATCAGTAATAGGGCATCAGGATCTGCGGAATGATGAGATAAAACCGTTCGATCATCTCCTCATCGTCCACATCCATGCCGTGCAGAATCCAGTCCCGCATGGCATAGGTACCCCCTACATCCTTGGCCTCCAGTGCAAAAAGAATTCTGGGATCCGTGACATCCGCGCCACGGCTTTTCAGATACGCCTTGTCAAAATCAATGGTACTTCTGGTTTCATAGTCCAGCGTGCAGCCCGTCTCCCTGGAGGTATAGAGATGCTGAATAAACGGCAGATGCTTCCGAAAGACGGCAAACTGTTTTCGGTACATCTCTCTCCAGTCATCCTCGTTCTTGACCAGGAAAGCATCGATAATGTCCTTCTGCGTCAGCTCATAATAGAGCTCGTTCGCCAGCGCATACTTATCCAAATAATACCGGTAAAAAGTCTGCTTGCTCACCTCCGCATCTTTGAGAAGCTCCCGGACGGTCAGCTTCTCAATGGGCGTCTTTTCAATCAGCCGGTATGCCGACTGCTTCAGATACTTCCTGGCGTTCAACATCTCACCTCCTCTTGATTTTCGATTGGGTTATGACAATTCACAGTTAAATGTGCAAGCCAGCTTTCATTCTCCTACATTTGAGAAGATTCAGCAAATTAGGTTTGTTCACCTAAGGTCGCAAATTGCGGCCTCAAGAACAATGATCTATCTGGACAAACAAAAGATCTTTACAATTTCCGATTCTCCTGCTTCTACAAGCTGGAATTTGGCTGTCTGACGTTACACTTCTCAGACATACAAGTTACGATTTCTCACCCTGACATCCATCTCCTACACTCAGCACCCCGACATCCATCTTCAAGTCACAACCTATGACATCCATCTTCAAGTCCCGACCCTATCACAAAATGTTCACATTTTGTTTTTGGGCTCTTCTGGATAAGTTGCCTCAAAGCGTTCCTGCTCCTCATCGAAAGAAAACACTCTAATCCACGGAATGGTTTAAAATCAGGCTTTTCGGGGCCTTTACTTGTCTGCCCTTGACATCAATACTACTGTCTCGACGTGAGCGGTCCAGGCAAAAAGATCAAACGGCTGGCACTGCCTGACTTCATATCCCGCGGATTTCAGGATCTGGAGGTCGCGGGCCAGCGCCTCCGGGCCGCAGGAGATATAGACGATTCTTGACGGCGCCAGTTTGATCAGCGCGCGCAGAAACTGGCGGCTGCTTCCCGACCGGGGCGGATCCATGAACACGACGTCCGCGTGGCCGCCTTCCGCAGCCAGCCGCTGCATGTATTCACCGGCGTCGCCCTGTTCAAAGCGGATATTCCCGACCTGATTGATCTCCGCGTTGATGACCGCGTCGCGCACCGCGTTCTCATTCAATTCTACTCCCACGACATTTGCGGCCCTGCCGGCAGCCACAATGCCGATTGTTCCGGTCCCGCAGTAAGCATCGATCACCGACTCTTTGCCGGTAAGCCCGGCGAGTGAAATCGCCTTCGTGTAGAGCAGTTCCGTCTGCACGGGATTGACCTGGTAGAACGAATCCGGGGAAATCCGGAATGTCTTTCCGCACAGGGTGTCTTCGATATAGCCGGGTCCGTAAAGCGTGATGCTGCGCTTTCCCAGCACCATGCTTGTATCCGCGGCATTGATATTGAGCACAATAGTAGTAATCTCAGGATGCGCTTCGCGGAGAGCCTGAACGAAATGATTGCGGGAAGGGAACACCGGGGACGCCGCGACAAGGACAACCATCACCTGGCCGGTGAAGCGGCCTATGCGCACCTGAACATGACGAAGGAAACCGACGCCGGTATCCTCGTCATATACTCTGATTTTGAAGGAACGGATCAGGTCCCGGATCGTTTTGATGATCGCGTCCGCCGTCTGATTCTCGATCAGGCAGGAATCCATCTGCACAATCCGATGGGTTCCCTCGGCGTACCGGCCTGAAACCGTCTTCCCGTTTCTGAAGGCAAAAGCCGCGTTGACCTTGCACCGGTAATGATAAGGATCCTTCATCCCGATCACGCGGTTGACCTGGCACAGCCCCTTCATCAGATGCTGCAGGCGGTTTCGCTTCACTTCCAGAGTCGAAAGGTAATCGATGCCGGGATTGACGCAGCCGCCGCACCTGTCCGCTGCCGGGCAGAGGGATTCAGGCCGGCCGTTCTTTTGCGATATGCCGCCGACGTCATGAATACGGCGTCCGTTTTGCGCGCGGCTATCGCTCTCCGGGTGCCTGCTGCCTGGCGCGCGATTATCGTTTCGCCCGTGCCTGCTGTGTTCTGCGCGGCCGCTTTCTTGGACTTTACTCCGGCGGCCGGCCGCCCTGTTATCACTCCCTGCGGCGCTTTTCAGGCCGCCGCTCTCTGTCCTCTGTATTTTTTCCGATTTTCTGTCCGCCATTGCTGACTGTCTCCCCAGCTGTTTCCGGTTATTCATATTTATTCCTGATTATTGACGGGATAGCCTTCTCTTCTTCCGGCGCTCCGAAAGCATCGCCGTCCGGATCCGCCGTGTTCCGTCCTTTTCCTTTTAAAAAAGCCCAGTACAGCCCTTGGGCCGCACCGGACTCTGTTGCCGTTTTATCGATCTGATCAGAAAGCCGCGCGGATCGCGCCGAATGCTCCGACACTCACCAGCATCATGATTACGCCGGCGATCAGCACGCCGAGCATTACCGCCAGAACGCTGGATTTGAAATCCATATCCAGGATGCTGGCCGCCAGCGTTCCGGTCCACGCTCCCGTTCCCGGAAGCGGGATAGCCACAAACAGCATCAGGGCGACGAACAGGCCGCGGCCTGCCTTTTCCTGAAGCTTCTGTCCGCCTTTTTCGCCTTTCTGAAGGCACCAGGTAAAGAACTTGCCGATCACTTTCTTGTCGCTTCCCCATTCGAGAACCTTCCTGGCAAACAGATAGATGATGGGTACGGGAACCATGTTTCCGATGATGCAGACGATGTAAGAGGGAATCAGCGGGAGGCCCATCCCCTGCGAAATGGGAATGGCTCCGCGGAGCTCCACGAGAGGCACCATGGAAACCAGGAATATCAGCAGGTAATTCTTCATCTGTTTGGATTTTCCTTCTTTCAGAATAAATGTTTTGCTTGTCGCCGATTGGCCCGGGACTGAACTGGCACACCGCGGATATCAGCCGAATCATCCTACGATCCGTCAGATCATCCGTCTGCTGTCCAATGCTGTTTTTGCGATCATCCGCCGGCAGGTCCCGCAGGGATCCGTCGGCAATGATCCGGCCAATCTATCCGGCCGATCTTTCGGTCATTCCTCCGGGATGGTCAGGTCGCTCTTCTTCAGGACAGCCTTTCTCAGGTCGTCCAGCGCGTCGTAGGAAAAATCAGGTTCCCAGGCCAGAATTCCATGGTCCGCCGCCATCTCCTCCAGATAATCGGACCAGGGGAAGGTCGTGACGGTGCTGAAATAACCCTCGTCCGTCTGGTCGGAATACTGTGTAACCGTGAAGCCCAGGCTGCACGAGGAAATGTAAGTGCGCTTGTTGGTCTTGGTGATTGTGATCGTTGCCTGGCCGCCGAGCATGTTTTCGGTCTTTTCTTCAGTGGACTGGAAATCGCCCAGGGAATAATAAACCAGCGTATAGTTTCCACCGCTGCCCTGGATCCATTCCGCGGGCTGAGCGGCTCCGGTGCCGTTGCCGATCACCAGGTCCACGCCGAGGTCGGCCAGGAGCTGTGCCTGTTCCGTTTCCTCATCCGCGATGTCGGTGCCGGAATCATGTCCCCAGTGCGGGAAGGCGACAATGAAATCTGCGCTCTCGCTGCACTGCGACACGATATCCGCCAGCCAGTCCTCATCGTACAGATTCACGAGATAAGGCTCGGAATCCAGCGCGTCCGTCTCGTTGCTCAGGGTTGTGTAGTTGATCATCGCAACCTTGACGCCGCTTACGTCGATAACCACGGGGGACGTCTGGCTGCTCCCGCTCTGGTTCACTCCCAGCAGCGTCACCTGCGGATAGGTGCTGTGCCAGTAGTTGATCATGTTGTTGAGCCCATCGGCGCCCATATCCATGATGTGGTTGTTTGCCGCGGTAATCACGTTGATTCCGGCGTCAACCATGCTCTCGCCGATCTCGGTTCCGGTCGTGTAGAGGTCTCCCTCGGTCACGCCGTACTCTGTGCCGGCCATCACTGTATCCTGGCTTAAAACCGTGAGGTCCGCGCTTCGGAACGCGTTTCTCATGTTGACGAAATTGTCGTAATAGGAGTAGGTACCGTCAGACTGCAGTCCGGAAAGCGTTCCGGAGCGGCGCATCAGGTTGTCTCCGACTGCCATCAGCGAAATCTGGGCGATCTGCTCCTCCGGTGTGTTGTCCTCGGTTTCCGGCTCCGCAGCCGATTCTGCCGCGTCCCCGGCCGCTGTGGTTAGTGACGCCACCTGCGTTGCCCCCGTCGGCGCTTCTGTCTCACTGGAATCGGAGAGCCCGAGAAGCTCCGGAATCGAGACGCCGAAGGAATTCAGTATGCGCGGAACGAATACAATGCCCAGGATGACGAGCACCGCCGCGATCACGGCCAGTTCAATCCCGACCGCGCGGAAGATGATGGTGCCGGCGTCCGGCTTTCTCCTGTTTTTCTTTTTCTTGTTGCCGGCCATTGCCCGAACCGACCTCCTTTCGGGTTATTCCAGCTGGTCTCAGAAGTTGAACTTATCCGCGAAGTAGGCTTTCAGGTCGGCGATGGCGACTCTCTCCTGCTGCATGGTATCGCGCTCGCGGATCGTGACGCAGTGGTCGTTCTCGGAATCAAAATCGTAGGTGATGCAGTACGGGGTTCCGATCTCATCTTCCCTTCTGTAGCGCTTGCCGATCGCGCCTCGGTCGTCGTACTCGCAGTTCCAGTCCGCGGCGAGATCTTCATAGATCTGCGTTGCCGGCGCGGCGAGTTTCTTGCTGAGCGGGAATACCGCGATCTTTACCGGGGCGATCGCCGGGTGGAAATGGAGCACCGTGCGGACGTCGCCGCCGTCCAGCGTCTCCTCGTCGTAAGCGGAGCACAGGAAAGCGAGCGTTACGCGGTCAGCGCCCAGCGACGGCTCGATGACGTACGGAATATAGTGTTCCTTGGTCTCCTCGTCGAAGTAAGTGAGATCCTGGCCGGAGAATTTCTGGTGCTGGGAAAGATCGTAGTCGGTGCGGTCCGCAATCCCCCACAGCTCGCCCCAGCCGAACGGGAACGTAAACTCAATGTCCGTGGTGGCCTTGGAGTAAAAGGCAAGCTCAGCCTGGTCATGGTCGCGCAGGCGAAGTTCGTTCTCGCGCAGGCCCAGGGAAAGCAGCCAGTTCCAGCAGAACTTTCTCCAGAACTGGAACCATTCAAGGTCAGTGCCCGGCTTGCAGAAGAACTCCAGTTCCATCTGCTCGAATTCGCGGGTGCGGAAGGTGAAGTTGCCCGGGGTGATCTCGTTGCGGAAGGACTTTCCGATCTGGCCGATGCCGAACGGAAGCTTTTTTCTGGAAGTTCTCTGGACGTTCTTGAAGTTTACAAAGATGCCCTGAGCGGTCTCCGGGCGGAGATACACAGTCGCGGACGTATCTTCCGTGACGCCCTGGAAGGTCTTGAACATCAGGTTGAACTGGCGGATATCCGTAAAATCGCTCTTGCCGCAGGACGGGCACGGGATTTTGTTTTCGCGGATGTAAGCGGTCAGCTCCTCCGGGGTCCAGCCGTCGAGGCCTTTTTCCGGGGTGATGTTGTGCTCGTTCATGTAGTCTTCCACAAGTTTGTCCGCGCGATAGCGCTCATGGCAGCACTTGCAGTCGATCAGCGGATCGGAGAAGCCTCCGAGATGGCCGCTGGCCTTCCATGTCTCAGGATTCATCAGGATGGCGCAGTCAACGCCGACGTTCAGGGGATTGCCCTGGACGAACTTTTTCCACCATGCCTGTTTGACATTGTTTTTCAGTTCGACGCCGAGGTTGCCGTAATCCCAGGTGTTCGCCAGGCCGCCGTAGATTTCGGAACCCGGATAGACGAATCCTCTGGATTTTGCCAGCGCTACGATTTTATCCATTGTTTTTTCCATCTCTGTACCTCTTTCCCCGCCCTTCCGGGAATATTTTGCCGGCTTCCTGCCTCATCGGAGGAACCCGGCATTTCAGATGATCTGACCGGCGGAACGAATCCGCCTGTTTTATTTAAAGATGATGAAACTTCCCTGGCCTGCAGGCGTCTGCGCCGTATGGCTGTTGACCAGCGTCACGCCGTCGGATACATAGGCGATATCGCGCTGGGTGATTACCTGCGCCGCGTAATCGCAGTAAACCAGCGTGGCGTCCGTTTCTTCCTGGATTTTGGAGATATCCGCCGCGCTGCCGGAAGCCGTGACAAACGATCCCGAAAGCGGAACCGTCGTGGTCCCTACCGTTCCGGTGTAGAACTGCGTTCCGCCGGCATTCTGCACGTCGATAGCGCTGAAGCTGGTGTAGATGTCGCCGTTGCCGAACTGGAGAACGACGGTGACCGTCTCCCCGCTCTGCGTGATGGAATTGAGGGCGACCGGAAGGATCATCTCCTCTTTCTGCTCGTCCGTCAGCTGGTCGTAGGAATAATACGGCTGGGCGTAATTGTCATTGTTGAATTTTTCAACCTGCTGCTCCGCTACATAAGTGAGCTCGGCGAGATCGTAGTAGCTCTGGTCGAACTCGGTTGTGAGCGTTGCGATAATCTGTCCGTCCGTTCTCACATACAGGCCTTCCATGTCGGAAGAATAGCTGTAGTTTTTCGTGAACAGGCTGCAGCCGGCAAGCGCGAAAACCATCAGTATCGCTGAGAACAGTGACAGAAACTTACGCTTTTTCATGAAAAAAACTCCCCGAATCGTAGATTTCAGGCCATACCCCGCTTTTGGGCACGCCATATGTCATTGTACGAGAACAGCCCTGTTTTTTCAAGTGTTTATTCCCTGCCTGCGGCGTTTTCAGAAATTCGTAAGAAGTGCCCTGAAAGCGTTTCCGCGCCTTCCGCAGGCGCATCTTCCGCAGGTGCGCCGGATCATTGCCTTCAAGGCATGGCATCCCACTGCGCACAAGTGATGTTTTCTCAGGCGCGCCTGGCATCAGCCCAGCTTCTGTGCGGTCCTGCCCCTGCCGGTATTGCAGAAGCCGGGCGTACCGCAGGCTGTCCCGCAGGCGCGCCGGGTCATGCCTTATATTGGATTGGCGGCAGCAGCGCCTCCGATTTGAACTTATGGTTCAGCGTATGGCTCTTCCAGCGCTTCCGTAGTTTTTCCGTCTCCGCGAAAACCTCATCCGTAAGCTTGAATGAATAGACGGATTTGAGCGGCGCGTTATAGATATACTGCAGGGCGTAGACCGCTCCCTCCGAAAGATGGATATCCTGCGGCTTTTTGACCGCCGTTCCCTTCTCACGGCCATCCCGGACGCAGTCCGCGCAGACAGCCGAACCGAAAGTGCCGGAAAACCAGCCTTCCTTCAGCGGCTTTCCGCAGTTCCGGCAGGTGAATACCTGGGGATATTCGCCCTCGGTTTTATACAGACGGAACTCATAGATCAGGCGGATCAGCGGGATGGGGACCAGATTTTTTTCCAGCGCCCGGAGCGTCACGTACAGCAGGTTGATCAGGTCGGCGTCCGCCAGGCCTTCGGCGGAAAACCAGCCCGCCAGTTCCAGAAAATACATGCCGTAGGACAGCCTGTCGTAATCCCTGGACAGGCTGTCGAAATACTCAGCCACCGCGGCATTCACCAGCGAAAAAGAATCGGGGCGCTCGCGCAGTTCGAAGGTTCCCGTGACAAACGGGCGCGTGACGGCTGAAAAACGGCTTTTCGGCCTGCTTGCTCCCTGCGCGAACACACTGACCCTGCCCTGTTCCCTCGTGAGGATGGTCATGCGGCGGTCCGCCTCCCCCACGGGGGAAGCCGAAATAACGATGCCGCTCACCTTAATCGTATCGCTGTTCAATGTCTTTTCCTTCTCTGCCCGATGATACTCTGCCAAACCCGGCCTGTCTTTACTGCTCCAGGCCTTTCTGTCATTCTTCCCTCAGGCCTCTCTGTCGATAACGCCCTCAGGTTTCTGCCGCTGCTTTCTCAGGGTTCCTGCCGTTTCTCCTCCCAGAGGTACTGTTTCTACTTCCTCAGGTTTTTCTCCTCATATCCGAAGTCCCGCAGATAAACCGGATTGTCCCGCCAGTCCCGACGAACTTTGACAAAGAGCTTCAGGTTGACGTGCATTCCGCACATCTCCTCGATATCTTTTCTGGCGTCCGTGCCGATGCGGCGCAGCATCTCCCCGCCGTGCCCGATGATGATTCCCTTGTGGGAATCCTTCTCACAGACGATCGACGCCTCGATATCCATGATGGAGCCGTCCGGACGCTCCCGCATCTTCTCGATCAGAACGGCGATGCCGTGCGGGACCTCATCCCGCAGGTCTCTCAGGGCTTTCTCCCGGATGATTTCCGCGGCAATCTGCCGCATGGTCTCGTCCGTCACGGTATCTTCGTCGTAGTACATCGGCCCGTACGGCAGCAGATGAAAGATGGTATCCATCAGTTCCTTTGTCCGCACGCCCCTGAGGGCGGAAACCTCGCTGACGGCCGCGAAGTCCATGAGATTTCCGTAGACTTCCTTCGTCTTTTCCATCAGGTCCTTTGTCACGGTGTCCATCTTGTTGATAACCAGAATGACCGGGGCGCTCGCGGATTTGAGCTTTGCCAGGATCTCGGAATCCCCCCGGCCGACTGTCGTCGACGGCTCGATCAGCCAGAGGATCAGGTCCGCCTGCTCCAGAGTGCTGAACGCCGCTTCGGTCATGTAGCGGCCGAGCTGGTTTTTGGGCTTGTGAATGCCCGGGGTGTCCAGAAAGATCACTTGCCCGCGGTCGTCGGTATAGACTGTGCGGATCTGGTTTCGGGTTGTCTGCGGCTTGTTGGAGGTAATCGCGATTTTCTGCCCGATCAGGTGGTTCATGAGCGTCGATTTGCCGACGTTCGGCCTGCCGCAGACAGCCACAAAGCCTGACTTTTTCGTGTTAATCTGTTCCATTCTGCCCTGCCTGTTCTTCTTTTATCATTTGCGCCGTTCCGGCAAAATTTTTTGTTTCCTACCCTGATTCGCGGGAGTCCGGCCGCGCATGCCGCGGTTAAGCCGGAATCCCGGCGCTGCCCGACAGGCGGCTGTTCCGGCCGCGCAGGGATCCCGCACGCCCGCCATGTCCTTCCGGCAGACGCAGTATGTTCCGTCAGCGCTGGGATCCCGTGCTGCCCGACAGGCGTACGTTCCTGTTCAGGCTGCGCGCGGTATCCGCGGTTCACAGCGTTTCCATCACAGCCGCTCCAGATGCCCGAACAGGTCTTTGTCCTCCGTGATTTTGGATTCGCTTCCCACCGTGCAGATGCATCCGGAGGAGAGCAGCGCCTTTGCGTACGGTTCCAGGCCGCGGATGGTCTCCGGCGTGCAGCTGAGAACTTCGTCGCGCTGGCGCTGCAGATCCTCCTCCGTCACTCCGCTCAGGTAGGCCGACATGTCCCGGCGTCCCTCCGCCACGGGAGTCATCGGCGTGTCCATCTCGCTGACCGCGCCGATGATAAATTTGGTCATTGTGCGCTCATCCGCCGCGTAGTTATGCAGGTATTCCGGAAGGCGGCTGTAAATGGCATTTGTGCGCGCGAGATTCGGATCCCGGTAGGAAACCATAAACGAGAGCCCGTAGCGGCGGAATCCGGACATGCATCCGTAAGCACCGCCTTCAACCCTCAGGTTATTCCAGAGATACTCGTAATTGAGCATTCCCTGAAGCACCAGAAGCGCGCCGGTGTACGGCAGGCCGGCTTTGCGGAAATCGCCGGTGCGGGCCGTGTACTGTACCTGAGAGGAGGTCATGAACCCTTCGTTCTTCTTTTCCAGAAGCACACTTCTCACAACCGCGGGTTCGCTGCCCGCCGGAAGCTTCGCGGCGAATTCAGCGAGCATTTTTTTCATTCTGCCCGCGCTTTCCTTCGATCCGGTGAAGCTTGCGATCATCCCGCTGCCGCGGAAAATCTTCCCTGAAATTTCCTGAAGTTTGCGCGCGAGTTCTTCTTTTCTCTCCTCGTAATGCGCCGTAAGGTCACACAGGAAACGATAGTAGTCGATTCCGCTGATCTGCTCTATCAGCCAGGCCGGCGCGGAATGGTAGGAAAAACCGCGCTGTACGGCGGTGGTATGGCCGTTCTGGATCAGCTCTTCGTGCGCGCTCACCTGGTTTTCCTGAAGCTGTTCCTTAATCCGGTCCGCCTCGGTGAAGACTGTGCCGCGGATGATCTCCTCCGTGAGCGCCATGGCCCTGTCCAGGTTTTCGTCGAGCGCGCGCATCGAGACGGTGAGGTACATGCTGCACGTTTCGCCGTTTTCGTCCCGCGTGAAGATGTCGATGTCCGCGCCGATTCCGCCGGTCTGGATGTCGATTTCCTCGTTCAGGTCGTGATAGCTGTAGTTTTTGGTGGAGACGTTGGTCAGCAGGTCTCTCAGGATTCCCAGATAGGGAAGATCCTCGTTCGGAATCATATCCGCCGGGAACAGAAGGTCCAGATAGCTGATGCCCGAGGTAAAGATGTCGTGGTACACAAAACGGTTTCCGCCGTCTTCCGGAGCCTCCTTCCCTTCCTCAAAACTCCCGACGGTGTTTTTCACCGGGAGCACGCCGCGGCTCAGATCGCTGATTGAAAGCATCGGGATCGAAGCCAGCTGCTCCGGCGTGGATTCCTCTTTCTGATAAGCGACCAGCTCCGCCGTGTCGGCGATCAGTTTCTGCTTTTCTTCCGCGGAGAGGGACGCTTTTTTGGCGGCGAGACGGTCGGCGAGTTCCTTATCCCCGCGGGCGCTCATGCCGGGGTCCGGAGAAACCGTGATCACGGCGCCGAATGTATTGTCCAGCAGAATGGTGCGGATCAGGTTCTCAAAATAGCCGGTATGGAGGTTTTCGCGCAGGAACCTGAACGTATCCTCATACTCCAGATAAAGGAACGGGTCTTTCTCGTCGTAAAGCCAGCTCTGGAGAGCCCGGAAGCAGAATATCAGCCCCTTCGGCGCGCGTCCGTAGTCGCATTCCTTCATGCGGAACTCCATGCTGTTGAGCGCCGCGGTGAGGGATTTTTCCGGGATGCCTTCGTCGGCGGTTTTTCTCAGGGTATCCTCGATGATCTTCACAAAGCGGTCTTTCTGTCCCGCGGCGGCTTCCTTCACCGTGACGTTGAAATGCGGCTGCAGGATCTGGTCGTCGTATCCGCCGTAGATTTCCTTGCCGATCTCCGCTTTGCTCAGCGCTTCATGGACAGGCGCGCCGGGCGTGTTCAGCAGCACGGTATCCAGCACGTGGAGGGCGGTGTTGGTTCTGACGTCCAGGACGTCCGGGCACACGCGGTTCCAGGAGTAATACACTCCGGCTTCTTCCGCTTCCGCCTCGGTGACGTTGTAGCGGACCTCGGACTCGCGGACGGAATCGAAGGGCTTTTGCTCTTTCAGCCCGGAATCCGGGTCGATGCGGTCGTACCGGGAAAGATATTCGCGGTCAATCTGCTTCAGGATGCGCTCCATCTCGCAGTTGCCGTACAGGTAAATATAGCTGTTGGCCGGATGGTAGTAGCGGCGGTAGAATTTCCGGAACCGGTCGTAGGTCAGCGTGGGAATTTCTTTCGGATCGCCGCCCGATTCGCAGGCATAGGAAGTATCCGGGTACAGAATCCCATAGGTCAGGCGTTCCACCGTCTCGTCCCCGGACGAGAAAGCGCCTTTCATCTCGTTGTAGACGACGCCGTTGATGCTGATCGGACTGTCCTCCGACGGCATCTCATAGCGCCATCCTTCCTGGCGGAAGATCTTTTCGTTGTTCATCACGTTCGGATGGAAAACGGCGTCCAGATAGACGGACATCAGGTTCTCGAAATCCTTGTCGTTGGTGCTGGCGACCGGATAACAGGTTTTATCCGGGAAAGTAATAGCGTTCAGGAACGTGTTCATGGAGCCCTTCGCCAGCTCGATGAACGGGTCTTTAACCGGGTATTTTTCCGAACCGCAGAGCACCGAATGCTCCAGGATATGCGCCGAGCCGGTGCTGTCCACCGACGGCGTGCGGAACGTGATGTCGAAAACCTTGTTGTTGTCATTGTTTTCGATCACGAAGACATGCGCGCCGGACTTCTTATGCTCCAGGAGGGTTCCGAAGGAATCCATCTCCTCTATCCGCTCTGCCCTGATGACTCTGTACTCTGAAAGATTTTCCGTTTTCATTGACTCTGATCTTCTCCTTTGGTTTTGAACTGTTTCCGCTGTATTTTATCCAATCATCCCGCTGTCCGCCGGACACTTCCCTGTCGGGTGCCGCCGTTTCGGCGGACGGTGCCGGCTGCCGCACGGTTTCCCGCCGCATGACCGTTCTTCCGTCAGTAATAGTGTCAGGCCTGTTCCATCGGGAGACCTCCGACTGTTCATTTTTCGTTCTCCCCTGTTTCCGAATTACCGGGATCTTCCGGCGCCTTCATCCGCAAAACGTCCAGTTCCCCCGCGGGCGCCGAAAGGCGCACCGTCAGCTTTTCCTTCGGATGCGGCGCGCTCTCCGCCGGGCGTCCGTCCCCGCCGAGAATCGAGAGAACCTTCGCGGGAACATCTGTCCCGTCGGGGCGGAGGATCTCTATCTCATCTCCCACGCGGAACTTGTTTTTCTGTTCCAGCGAGATGGTGCCGTCCGGCCGCGGATTCCGGACAATGCCCAGATAGATGTAATTCTGGATATAGGTATTGCTCCCGTAGATCTGGCCTTCCGCCCCGGGATTTCCGTAATAGAATCCGGTCGTGTACTCGCGGATCGTCCCCTTGCTGACCATATCCCGGTAAAGTTTCAGGTTCGAGCGGTATTTATCGGGGCTTTCGGCAAGATCGTCGATGGCTTTGCGGTAGGCTCTCGCCGCCGTCGCGGCATACAGCGCCGTTTTCATGCGCCCCTCAACTTTGAAGCTGTTGACGCCCGCCTCCGCCAGGTCGTCCAGGTGATCGATCATGCAGAGGTCTTTGGAGTTGAACAGGTAAGTTCCCCTCTCATCCTCGGTGAGAGGGAAATATTCCCCCGGCCTTGTCTGCTCAACCAGCGAGTACTGCCAGCGGCACGGATGCGTGCAGGCGCCGGAATTGGCGCTCCGGCCGGTAAGGAAAGCC
This sequence comes from Lachnospiraceae bacterium, assembly GCA_050944455.1. Taxonomy (GTDB): domain Bacteria; phylum Bacillota; class Clostridia; order Lachnospirales; family Lachnospiraceae; genus Anthropogastromicrobium. The sequence continues at coordinate 58,583 of JBMNRC010000014.1, read as the reverse complement.
GAGATCAGGCACCGGCCTGAGACCGCCATGCACATGGCGCCGTGCACAAAGCATTCGATCTCCCGGTCCGCCGGAATCTGTCTGCGGATCCCCGCGAGCTCCCTGACCGATAGTTCGCGGGCCGCCACGACCCGCTTCGCCCCGAGCCCGTACCAGAAATTGAACGCGGCGGCATTGCTGCACGAAGACTGCGTGCTGATGTGCTGCTCGATCTCAGGGCAGATCTCCCCGGCCAGCGCAAAGACGCCGGGGTCGGAGATAATAAGCGCGTCCGGTCCGATTTCCCGAAGCTCCGCCAGATACCGGCGGAGTCCGTCGAGGTCCCGGTCGTGCGCCACGATATTGACCGTGACATGGATTTTCACTCCGCGGGCGTGCGCATAGGCGATTCCCTCCGCCATCTCATCGAGAGTGAAATTGTGCGCCTTGGCCCGGAGCCCGAAGGCTTCCCCGCCCAGATATACGGCGTCTGCGCCGTAGTGTATGGCTGTTTTTAATACTTCAGGGCTGCCGGCCGGCATCAGAAGTTCCGGGCGCCGGTACTGCCTGTTGTCCATGCTGTCTCTCCCTTCCAGGGGTGTTCCTGTTTTCCGCGGCTTTCCCGCTCTGCTTTCCGCGGCTTTCTCTATTCTACCACGCCGCCGGGAAGTTCCGGCGGTTCTCCGGCTTTTTCTTCCGGTTCTTTCTTCCCGTTCATTCTTCCGGTTTTTTGGATTATTTCTTCCGGCTCATTCTTCCGGTTCTTTCCGGCGGGTTTTCTCTCTGGTCTTTCTTTCGACTCTTTCTTCCCGTTGTTTCTTCCGGCTCTTCAGCCCATCGTTTCCAGCACGGAAAGATCCGGGCTGTCGGCTGTTTTGACCGTGACGCACACGCCGTCGCCGATCGGGATGACGCTTGACGTCACTCCCTCCATGTGCTTGAGCGCGAACAGGTAATTGCGCATGCGCGTGTGGATCGTGCGGTCCCGTCTGGGAACCGCATATCGCGAATCCAGCACTTCCCCGTCCTGAAGCACGTTGTCGGAGAAAATCACGCCGCCGGTTTTCAAAACCCGCAGCACATCCGGGAGGAAAGCCAGATACTGTCCTTTCGCGGCGTCCATGAACACGAAGGAAAACGAGCGGTCCGGGAGGTTTTTCAGCAATTCCGCCGCGTCGCCCTCCAACAGGGTGATCTCGCTTTCCGCGCCGAAATCCGCGAAATGTTTTCTTGCCGCGGCAGCCCTGCCGCTGTCTTTCTCCAGGGTGACGATATGGCCTCCGGCCGGCATCGCTTCTCTCATGCACAGCGCGGAATAGCCCACCGCCGTCCCGACTTCCAGAATCGAATCCGGTTTGAGAAGCGTGACAAAAAAAGTCAGCAGGCTCTGCGTGGCCGGACGGACTATCGGCACGCCGTCCGCGAGAGCCTGCTGTCTCACCGCCTCAAGCCGGGGATCCTGCGGTTTCTCCAGAGAATTCAGATAAGCATTGATTCTCTCATCACTGTACATTTTCATCTCCCCCTGGGAATCCGGCCGCGGCTGATCTTCCACAGATCCTGCCGTCATTCCGCTTTCTTAAAATCTGCCGACGTCCCTTCGCGGGACCGGTCCGGTATCTCTCACTCCTGCAGACGGGATCAGTCCGGAATTTCCCGTTCACAGGATCCGTACGGCTGCCCGGCGGCGCGGGCCGGCCGGATGCCTGACGCAAACGAGCCACGCCCGGAAAATCATCTGGTCTGATTTCCCCGGACGTGGCTCTCTTTTCGGCCTTTCCGGCTGCGCTGCCGTTACTCGACTTCCATGATGATCGGCAGGATCACCGGGCTTCTCTTCATCTTCTTCCACAGGAAGCTGCCCAGATCGTCGCGGATAGTGTTCTTGATCTTGGTCCAGTCGGTGATGTGGTTCTCCAGGCATCCGAATACCGCGTCGTTGCACACCTGCTGCGCCTCGTCCATCAGGTTCTCGGATTCGCGGATATACACAAAACCGCGGGACACGAGATCCGGGCCGGCGAGAAGCTGATTGCTGTACTTTTCGAGTGTCATGGCGACAATGATAATGCCGTCCTGCGCCAGCGCCTGACGGTCGCGGAGAACGATATTCCCGACGTCGCCGACGCCGAGTCCGTCAACCAGCACAGCTCCGCTCGGAACCTGCTCCACCACGCCGGCATGATCGTCCGAAAGCTCCAGGACGCACCCGGAGTTGATCATAAAGATGTTCTCCTTCGGGATGCCGAGCTCCGCGACCACATCGGCCTGCGCTTTTCTGTGGCGGTACTCGCCGTGCACCGGGATCGCGTATTTCGGGCGGACCAGCGAATACATCAGCTTGATCTCTTCCTTGCAGGCATGGCCGGAAACGTGGGTGTCGTGGTTGATGACGACGGCGCCTTTTTCCTCCAGCTCATTGATGACCTTCGACACCGACTTTTCATTGCCCGGAATCGTGCTGGACGAGAAGACGACCAGATCGCCCGGCATGATGGAAACTTTGCGGTGGATGGACGCCGCCATGCGGGAAAGAGCCGCCATGGACTCGCCCTGGCTGCCCGTGGTAATCAGGCAGGTCTGCTCCGGCGGGTAATTGTTGAGGTCGTCTATGCTGATCAGCGTTCCCTCCGGGATGCTGATGTACCCGAGTTCGTTCGCCTTGCCGATGACATTGACCATGCTGCGGCCCTCGACGACGACCTTGCGGCCGTAGCAGCGGGCGGTGTTGATGATCTGCTGCACGCGGTCCACATTGGAGGCGAAGGTCGCGATCAGGATACGGCGGTCCTTGTTCTCAGCAAAGATGTGGTCAAAAGTGATTCCTACCGTGCGCTCCGACGGGGTGAATCCGTCGCGGACCGCGTTGGTGCTGTCGCAGAGCATCGCGAGAACGCCCTTGCGCCCGAGCTCGGCAAAGCGCTGCAGATCCGCCATATCACCGAATACAGGCGTATAGTCGATCTTGAAGTCCCCGGTATGGACGATGACGCCTGCCGGCGAATAGATCGCCAGCGCCGCCGCGTCCTCGATACTGTGGTTTGTCTTGATAAATTCAACCCTGAAATCCCCGGCTTTGACAACCTGTCCGTACTGGACGATTACCTGCCGCACATCATTCAGGATCCCGTGTTCCATCAGCTTGCCCTCGATGATTCCCTGGGTAAGCTTTGTCGCGTACACCGGCACATTCACCTGCTTGAGCAGGAACGGAAGAGCGCCGATATGGTCCTCATGGCCGTGTGTAATAAAAATCGCCTTCAGCCGGTCCGCGTTCTGGAGCACATAGGAAAAATCGGGAATGACCATATCAATTCCCAGCATATCGTCAGACGGGAAAGACATGCCTACATCCACGATGATCATGCTGTCCCCGTACTCGAAGACAGTCATGTTCATTCCGATTTCCTCCAGGCCGCCGAGCGGAATCACTCTCACGGACGGGCTTGCGGCTGTATCTCTCGGTTTATTATCCATTTTTTCCTCCCCTCATAACCCGGCAGGTCACTCCTGACCGGGATCCGGTTTCTGATCCCCGTCAGAGTCATTGTCAGTATCCGCCAATATTTCCTCGAAGATCCGCAGAACAGCATCCTGTTCCACCTCGTCTTCCACCGGAACATACAGGGCCTCGGGATCATCGGACGCCGAATCGTCGCGGAAGATTACGACTTCCGAATCAGGATCCTCCGACACTGCCGCCAGCAGATAGTCCTTGCCATTCAGTCTTGTCTGGTCCAGAACGTGAAATTCTTCAGGGCCGTTTTCGGTTTCAAATACTATCTTGTCTGATGTCTGATCCATTCTGTCTTTCTCCTGTGGAACATAACCGGCTGAACCTGTCAGACTGTATCCGATCACCAGATCGTTCCGATATCGATTTAGAAGCCTCCGATAGTACTCCGCAGGCTTTTGTCCAATATGAATTGAATGATCGAATGTATAATTTCTCCCGAATTTTCCCTTCCCGGCTGTATCCAGGCAGGGATGAAAATTCAGGCAGCTTCCGGGTTATTGTTTGATTCAGTTATTCTCTGCTTCCGGGTTTGTCCGGTAATCTCAGTTTCCGGCTGTCTCCGGAGCAGCTTTTGTTTCTGTTATCGGTAATTCCCGGATCCGCTGTCTTATTTTTTCTGCGTTTCCGGGTTTGTCTGTCGTTTTCAGTTATCTGCTGTTTTTAAAACCAGCTGTCTGATTTCAATTTCGCTGATTCCGGCTTCACTGCCGCCGGATCAGCAGTCTGATCTCAGTGATCTGCCGCTTTTTGAGCAGAAGCGGCTTCAGTTCTCTGTTTTTCCAGATTCGGCTGAAACCGGATGTGAATTCAGGTAATCCCTGAGGATTACGGACGCCGCAATCTGGTCAATGACCTTTTTGCGGTCTTTCACCGGAACATGGGAGAGCTCCAGCACTTCGTCCGCTTCCACCGTAGTCAGGCGCTCATCGACAAGTTCGACCGGCAGCCCGGTGCGGCGCTCGATCATGGCTTTGAACGCCATGACCCGTTCCACCCTCTCACCGGCAGTGCCGTCCATGTTGTAGGGACATCCAAGGACGATCCGCTCAACCCCGTACTCCGAGGTGATGGCCTCTATGCGGGCCAGCGTCCTGCGCAGCTTGTTTTCCTCCGGCCGGACGATTGTCTCCAGATTCTGGGCTGTGATCCCAAGGGGATCGGTGATCGCGCACCCGACCGTTTTCGCGCCGTAGTCAAGAGCGAGGATTCTCACTCCTGCGCCTTTTCCGTCCCGTCGCTGCCGGAATCGTCGCGCAGTCTGGTGTTGATGTAGGTGCGGATCAGCTCCTCGAGGATTTCATCGCGCTCTACCTTCATGATTAGGCTTCTGGCGTTGTTGTAGCTGGTGATATAAGTCGGGTCCCCGGACATGATGTAGCCGACGATCTGGTTGATCGGGTTGTATCCTTTTTCGACCAGCGCGTTGTAGACTTCCCTGATAACCTCGGATACCTGCATCCTTCTGGACTGACTGATATCGATAAACTGCGTATTAGAAAGATTTGCCATATTCCGCACGTCCTTCCTGATTCCACTATGTCTTATTTATTATAATACAGTCTCTCTCAGGATTCAAGATGTTTTTTATATTTTCTTTTCAATTTAACGGAGATTATGGTTTTGTCTGAATATTTAACGCAATTCACAGACGTTCTTCGAAGAATCAGGGATTCAGGAGGATTTATCTTCGGCGGCCTGGCCGCTCCGGCGCAGCAGAACACGAAGATTATGCCTTTTCCGGGTTTTCCGGGGTATCGCAGATCAGCACGGTTTCATCCGCGGAGAGTTCCCGGGCAGTCACCTTCAGCAGGCGGTTCTCAGCGACAGTCCCGGGGAGCGCGCACAGGATGTATTCGCCCGAGTGGCCGACCATCCGGGCTCTCCCGTCGACTGTTTCTGTCTGCTCGGTGAGAACCGACAGCTCCCTTCCGATAAACCGCCTCCTGTACTCCGCCGACATTTCGGCAGCCAGCCGCAGCAGCACATCGCTGCGCTCCGCCTTGACCGCCTCGGGAATCTGGTCCGGCATCCGGTCCGCCCGGGTTCCCTTCCTGCGCGAATATTTGAAGACGTGCATCTCGTAGAAATGCACCTTGCGCACAAAATCCACGGTTTCCCTGAATTCTTTTTCCGTCTCCCCGGGGAACCCGGCAATCACATCCGTCGTGATCGCGGGGTTGTGAAACGCCTCGCGGAGGATTTCGCAGTTTCCCAGATATTCCTCCGGAGTATACCGGCGGTTCATTCTCGCGAGAACCGTGCGGCTTCCGCTCTGCAGCGACAGATGGAAATGCGGACAGACTTTCTCCAGGGAAGCCAGGGACTGCGCGAAATCCCGGGTGATCAGGCGCGGTTCGAGCGACCCTAGGCGGATGCGCTCAATCCCTTTCACCGCTGACAGCGCCTCGATCAGGCGGAGCAGTTCGGTCCCGTCCCATCGTCCGGACTGGTAATCAGACGCCTGACGGATATCGGCCGCGTTCCCGCCGGACAGAATGCCCGGCGATGCCTGCAAAGTAACCTGTGCCGGCGGTGAAACTGTCTCTGCCGGCCGCGAAACCGCCTGTGCGGATGCCACTGCCGGCGCTGCCGCGGCCCTGAAATCCGTCCCGTAGGAACTCAGATGAATCCCGGTCAGCACAATTTCCTTCAGGCCGCCTGCCGCCAGCCGGCCCGCTTCCTCAACGATCTCCTCCGGCCTGCGGCTCCGCACTCTTCCGCGCACATAGGGGATGATGCAGTAGCTGCAGAACTGGTTGCACCCGTCCTGGATCTTGAGAAACGCCCGCGTTCTGTCGGCGGCGCTGCTGACGGACATCTCCTCGTAACGTTTCTGGTCGGCGCCAGCGGCTATCTGAGCTGCTGCCGGGGTATTGCCCGGCTGCCCCGCCGGACCGTCCGTCCCGGCGCTTTCGGACTGCAGGCTCCTCTCCGCCAGACCGGCTGTCCCGGTTTCTTTCTCCGGCCGGCCTGCTGAAGCCGACGCCAGCTTTGCCGCCCGCTCCGGGTGTTCCGCAAACCAGCGGTCAAGCAGTGCCGGCAGCTCGGTTTTCCGGTCGTTTCCAATCACCAGGTCCACCGCCTGGTCGGCGGCCGCCTTCTCGGGCGATTCCTGCACATAGCATCCCGCGGCCACGATCACCGCGTCCGGGCAGAATTTGCGCGCCCGGTGCAGCATCTGACGGGATTTCCTGTCCGCGATATTGGTGACGGAACAGGTGTTGATTACAATGACGTCCGCCGGCTCCCCGAAAGCAACGGTTGTGTAACCGTTCCTTTCGAGAAGCTCGCGCATGGCTTCCGATTCATAGGCGTTCACCTTGCAGCCAAGCGTGTGAAAAGCGGCTTTTTTCATGAATATTCCTCCGGTCTCAGCCGATTTTCAGCGTCACGGACGCTTTAAGCCCGTCTTCCGACGAAACGGTCAGCACCGCGCTGCCCTTCTGCTCCCCTGCGCGGACAACCGCAAGGGCACAGCCTTCGAACGCCGACGCCATGCCTGCCGTATAATTGTCTTCCGTCACCGGGTTTCCGGAGCCGAACGCGCAGAGGGAAGCCGTGCCTTCCGACGCCTCCAGTGAAGCGGTGAGCCGCATCGCGGCGTCCGGCACAAGAATTCCGGCGTCGTCCCCGGCTTCCACCCGCACGTAAATCAGGGAATGGCCGTCGGCCGGAGCCCCGGTTCTCTCCGGGATCAGGCGGATTTCCGCCGTTTTTCCGGCTGTTTTCAGCTCCGCCGAGGAGATTTCCTTCCCGCCGGTTCTTGATACTGCCCGGACTGTTCCCGGCTCGTACACGGTATCGAATGTGAACGTATCCGGCATATCGGCCGCCAGGGCCTCCCCCTGTTTCTTCACGCCGACGGACCTGCCGTTGACAAAAACCTCGACTTCTTCCGCGGAACTGAACACGGCAATGCGGATTTGTCTTCCTTCTTTTCCCCGCCAGGTCCAGGACGGACGCGCCGCGGTGAATCCCCATGCAGTGAACCGCTCATGCTTTCCGGTAACGTCCGGATCATAGGCAAAAAGCCCTGTCTCACTGCTGCCCCAGACAATCCGGCGGTAGACGCCCTGCGGAAGCAGCCGACCGCAGATGTCGAAATCGGCGTCATTGGCCGTGCGCCAGGGATAATTGTTATTAAACAGCTCGTCGGCGCCTTTCTGTTCATCCTCCCCGGGCGTGACAAAGCGGCTCTGCCCGATGCCTGCCTCGCCCAGATAGTCGAACGCCGTCCATGTGAAATCGCCGAGCACATAGGGAAGGCGCTCGATCATCGGCCAGTGTTTTCCGATCGCGGCCGGGAGGTTTTCCGACCCGAGAATCACCCGGTCGGGATAGCGCTCGTGGTCGCGCTCATACCGCGCTTCCATGTAGTTGTACCCTACGATATCCAGCCCGTTGGTGAAACTCTCGGAATAGTCTTCCCAGGAACTGTCATTGTTGAGGTCGAAATTCTGGAGGCCGTTCTTCATCTCCTTTTCGGCCTGCTTTTTCATCTCCTCCATCCGGGCGAAATCCAGCCCGCTCCAGTAGGAGCAGATCGCGTTGGTCACAGGGCGGGTTGAATCCAGCGAGCGCACTTTTTCCGCCAGCCTGGCCGCCAGCGTATAGCCGCCGCCCAGCCCTCCGTGCTCCATGATCTCATTGCCGGTGGACCAGAGAATCACGCAGGCGCGGGAACGGTCGCGGCGGACAAACGCGGTGAGGTCGCTCTCCCAGTCGCTGTCGAAAAAGACGCCGTAGTCACCCGGCTGCTTGTTCATCCCCCAGGCGTCAAAAGCCTCGTCCATCACATACAGGCCCAGACGGTCGCAGGCGTCCAGAAATTCCGTTGACGGCGGATTGTGCGTTGTGCGGACGGCGTTGTATCCGCTCTGTTTAAGTTTGCTCAGCTTGCGGTATTCCGCGTCGTACAGGCTAACCGCGCCGAGTATGCCGTTGTCATGGTGCAGGCAGCCGCCCTTCAGTTTCACGGTCTTTCCATTGATGCGCAGGCCGTGCGTGACGTCCGCGGTGATTTCCCGGATGCCGAACGGAACGCTGTCCGCGTCCTCCATGGCGTCTTCACCCGCCGGAACCAGGTGAGTCGTGAAGACTCCGGCGTCCTTCACGGTGACTTTCATCTCATAGAGATCAGGCGTTTCCGCGGACCACAGCTTCGGGGACGGTACCGTCATCGCGAGGCGGGCTGTCGCGCGGCTGTTCTTCGGGACTTCAACTCTCAGCTTGCGGCTGATGCCGGCGGTTTGCGCGGTGACGTCGGCGAGGCGCGTTCTCTCCGTCTCATTGTCCACGTCGACGTCGATCTTTACCACGGCGTAGTCCGGCCTGCCGCCTTCCCCATACTCAATATGGCCGGTGCGCACGTATATGCCGTCATCCGCCAGATGCAGGGCCGGGGTGTGGATCAGAGATACGCTGCGGAAAATCCCGGCGCCAGAATACCACCGGGAGTTCGGCTGCATGCTGGGATTCACCATCACGGTCACGGTGTTCTCCTCCCCGAAAGCGGCGAAAGGCGTCAGGTCGACCGTGAACGGCGTATAGCCGTAATGGTGCTGCGCCGCGCGGCTTCCGTTGATTTCGACCACGGCGTTCATCATCACGCCCTCAAACTTCAGGAACACTTTGCCGTCTTCCCATTCTCCGGGGATGAAAACCTTTTTCGTATAATAGGCGCACCCGGCGTTGTAGTAGCCCGAGGATCTGCCGGACGGCGCCTCCGGATAAACATCGCTTTCAATCATGTAGTCGTGCGGCAGGTTCACGGTTTTCGCGGGCCTGCTTCCTCTCATGGTCTGGTAACTGTGAAGGGTCCCGTAACCGAACTGCCAGGATGAATCCAGGTTGATGCTTCTCATTGCTCTCCTCCTCTGCTCCTGCCAAAAAGACAGGCTGCTGATGATCTGATATAAGCAGGATGCTTCTCACGGACGGATCTGCCGAAGGTCCGGGCGCGGACCGGACAGCCGACAGCCGAATTAATTTCATTATACACGAATCGGGCGGAATTGCGAAACGGCTGTCCATTCTCTTTTTATGCCGTACGTTATTGACTTTTGGAAAATCGGGGGCTACTATTAGGAAGGCGGGATAGTTTTCCGCCGCAACAGTGCAGGCTAAGCGCAGGAGGGGATTGAATGACTACCGTTAAAATTTCGCTGAATTCGATTGATAAAGTCAAGTCTTTTGTCAACGACCTTTCCAAGTTCGATTCTGATTTCGATCTTGTTTCCGGAAGATATGTCATCGACGCCAAGTCCATCATGGGAATTTTCTCCCTGGATCTTTCAAAACCGATCGATCTGAATATTCACGCGGAGGACAATGTCGACGAGATTCTGAAGGTTCTGGATCCGTATATCATCAAGGAAGACTGACTGGGACTGAAAAAGCCGGGCCGCATAACCGGCTGAAGAATTGTCCCTCGAATCGTACCGGTGGGCCGATCCGGGCAATCTGAAAAAACGGCCGGTTATACCGGCCTGGAAAATGAGACAAACAGGGCTGCAGGTGACTGCAGCCCTTTCTTTACGCGATTCTATCAGCAATATCCGAAAACTGCGGCAGCGTTGCATATGCTGTCCGCAGATTGTAATCTTCCGGCACTTTCTTCCGGCATTCCTGTCTGACTTTTCTGCCCGTACTGTTTCTGACACACCACAGTAATATCTCTGCCGGCATTCACTGCCGGCACACCACAACCTGATCCCCCGCCAGAGCCTTCTCAATCATTTCGTCCGACACATCGGCAAGCTTCTGCTCGGAGTTCTCGATGATGTGAAGGATCGGATGCGTCACCGGATGCTTCGCCACGAAAATGGTGCAGCAGTCCTCGTAAGGAAGCGTGGAGGTGTCGAACGTCCCGATCTTCTGCGCCACATCGACGATATCCTGCTTGTCAAAAGCGATCACAGGACGGTAGACCGGGAGTGTGCACACCGCGTTGGTGCAGATCAGGCTCTGCATGGTCTGCGAAGCCACCTGGCCGATGCTCTCGCCGGTGACAAGGCCCATGCACCCGGTTTTTTCCGCGATCCTCTCGGCAATCCGCATCATGTACCGGCGCATGATGATGGTCAGCTCCTCGTGCGGGCATTTCTGGTAGATGGCAAGCTGAATCTCGGTAAAATTGATGATATGGAGCCGGATCGGGCCTGTCCAGGCCGAGATGATCTTCGCCAGATCCTCGACCTTCTGCAGCGCGCGGTCCGAGGTGTACGGCGGCGCGTTGAAATAGACAGCCTCCAGAACGACGCCGCGCCGGGAAATCATATATCCGGCAACCGGGGAATCGATTCCTCCCGACAGCAGCAGCATGGCTTTCCCGCCGGTGCCTACCGGCATTCCGCCGGCTCCGGGAATCCTTTTGGAATAGATGTTGATCTCGTGGTCCCGGACCTCCACGCTAACCAGGATCTGCGGTTCGTGGACGTCCACGCGCGCCTCCGGGAAAGCTTTCAAAATTGCCTCTCCGAGATCCGCGTTCATCTGCTGGGAATGCACCGGGTAATTTTTCCTGGCTCTCCGGCTGGCCACCTTGAAGGTGAATTTTCCCTCCGGATATTCCTCTTTCATGTATCGGACAACCTGTTCCTTCAGGTCGTCAAACCCGTTGTCCGCGACCTGGACGACCGGGCAGATCCACACAACGCCGAACACTTTGCGGAGCGCCCCGACGATTTCATCCTCGTCAAAATCGCTCTGCGCGACGACGTAAATCCTTCCGGATTCGCGCTCCACGGCGAAATTTCCCTCCACTCGGGAGCAGGCGTCCTGCAGGCGGTCCACCAGAGCCTGCTCAAAGGTATTGCGGTTTTTTCCCTTGATGCCGATCTCGGCATACTTCAACAGAAAAGCTTTTGCTTTCATCCGATTCTCTTTCTGAATGATCTTTATTTACACGGCAGTTCAGCGCTGATTACTTTCTCACAAACATCCGCAGCGTCGGAAGGATTTCCTTCAGCGCCGCCAGGGTCTCTTCAATTTCTTCCTCCGTCGTCCAGTCGCAGAAGCTGAAGCGCACCGTGCTGTCCAGCAGATTTTTCGGCACGCCGATCGCCCGCAGCGTCCGGCTCACCGACGGATGGTTGGACGAGCAGGCGCTTCCCGCCGAGACGTAGATTCCTTTCTCCTCCAGCGCGTGAAGCAGGACTTCCGCCCGGACTCCCTCCGCGGAAACGCTTACGATATGCGGAACCCGGCGGGACAGAAACGCTTCTCTCTCCGGGCTGCCGGGCCGGCCTGCCTCCGGATCCGCCGTCTCATCCCAGCCGTTGACGGAGAGACCTTCGATCCGGTGGACTCCCTCGCAGAACATTTCATGCAGATGATTGACATGAGCCAGATTCTCCTCCAGGCGCTCGTCCGCCTTCTTCGCCGCGAGCGCCATTCCGCAGACGCCCGGAACGTTGTCTGTCCCGGAGCGGCGGTCCATCTGCTGTCCCCCGCCGAGAATGATCGGGTGCATCCTGACGCCGTCCGCGCAGTACAGGAATCCGGCTCCCTTGGGTCCGTGAAATTTGTGCGAGCTCACCGACAGAAGATCAATCCCGGTTTTCTTCGGACGAAGCCGGATTTTCCCGTAAGCCTGCACCGCGTCCACATGAAAAACGGTCTTCGGATTGTTCTCATGGACAATCCGGGCGATCTGCTCCAGCGGCTCGACGGTGCCGATCTCGTTGTTCACGGCCATCACGGAAACCAGGATGGTGTCCGGGCGGAGCGCTTCTTTGAGCGTGTCGATTTGGACGACGCCGCGGCGGTCCACCGGCAGCCTGGTCACTTCATAGCCGAGCTCTTCCAGAAAAGCAGCGGGGGATGCAATGCTTGCGTGTTCAATCTCAGTGGTGATGATATGCTTCCCCATCCGCCTGGACGCGTAGGCGACGCCGAACAGGGCGTTATTGTTGGACTCGGTACCGCCGGAAGTAAAAATAATGTTCTTCGGCTCTGTTTTCAGCGTCGCGGCGATGCGCTCCCGCGCTTCCCTCACGGCCTTCTCGGCCTCGAGCCCTTTGCGGTGCAGGGAGGAGGGGTTTCCATAATTCCGGTCCATCATGTCCAGGACCAGCTGCTGTACTTCGGGATCCACGCGTGTGGTCGCCGAGTTGTCAAGATAAATTTCCTTCATTTTCCAATTTTCCGTCAGATTTTTCGTGTGCCGGGCAACGGTCTCACGCTCCTGCGCGCCAGGTCCCGGTCTCAAAGCTTCCGAACTTCAGGTCCCAGCCTCAGACTTTCCGGGTACCAGGACCCGGTCTCAGGGTTTTCAGATACCAGGTCCCGGGTTCAGGGATTCCGGATGCCAGGTTCCGGCCCAGCGATTCCGGAGATCAGGTCCCGGTCTCAGGGTTCCAGAAGAACCGTCAGCATTGCCAGCGCCGCCGGCCCCGCTGTCTCTGTCCGCAGGATCCTCCTGCCCAGGGTGATCACCTGGGCGCCTGCGTCCTGCAGCGCGCGGGCTTCCGACTCCTCGAAACCGCCCTCCGGGCCGATCCACAGTCCGACCGTCTGGCCCGGCTTCAGCGAGCCCAGCATATCGCGGGTGTGCCGCATCCCCATGGCCTGCTCATAGCAGAAAAGCTGAACGTCTTTTCCCGCGCTGTCCGCGACGGCTTCCGCGAAGGAAACCGGCTCCGACACCGACGGTATTTCCGTCCGTTTCGACTGCTTTGCGGCGCTCTCGGCGATGCTCTGCCATCTTGACTGTTTCGCCGCTTTCTTTTTCGCGTCGATTTTCACGACGCTCCGGCGCATTTCCACCGGGACGACCGCAGCCGCTCCGAGTTCCGTGCATTTCTGGATGATCGTCTCCAGTTTATCGCTCTTGGGCAGCCCCTGATACAGCGTAACTTTCACCGGGAGTTCCGTGCTCTGCCGCTCCTCTTTCAGGCGCACCCGCACGGCATCCGCGGAAAGGGACTCGATCTGCCCGGCAAAGCAGCGGGTTCCGTCCGAGACTTCGATCTCTTCCCCCGGCTTCATCCGCAGCACGTTTCTGATATGGCTGACGTCCTCCCCGGTGATCTCCGTCACCGGAAGAGTCAGATCCGGGACAAAAAGTGAAACATAGCTGATTCCTCTTATCTGACCCGCCTGCAGACCAGCGACACCCAGTCGCCCTGGTGAACGGTCTCGATGATCTCCAGCGCCGGGTTGGCTTCCATGGCTGCCCGGACCTCATCCTCGGCGGTATTGATGATCCCTGAAGAAATGAAGACGCCTCCCATTTTCATGTGCGGGGCGATCACTTTCTGCAGCGGAATAATCACGTTGGCAAGAATATTCGCGCAGACCACGTCGTACCTGTCCCATCCCGCCTTTTTCTTCACGGCGGGGTCGTCGATCAGGTTGCCGATGACGATGTCAAACCGGTCCGGGGAAATCCCGTTGGCTTTCATATTGTCCCTCGCGGCGTCCAGCGCCAGGTCGTCCAGATCAGTTCCCAGCACATGCTTTGCCCCGACCAGAAGCGAACAGATCCCCAGTATGCCGCTTCCGGTGCCGACGTCGAGCACTTCATCGCCGGGCTTCACGTATTTTCGGATTCCGCGCATGACCAGCTGCGTGGTCTCGTGTTTTCCTGTCCCGAAAGCCAGGCCCGGATCCATGCGGATCACGGTTTTTCCCTCCGTGTTCTCCGGGATTTTTTCCCAGGTCGGCACAATCAGCAGATCGCCGACGGCAAAGGGCTGGAAATACTTTTTCCAGTTGTTGATCCAGTCTTTATCCTCGGTCTCGGATTCATCGATATCGCAGGAACCGGCCTCGACCATCCCGCTGACTTCCCGCAGTCCTTCGCGCACTCTGGCAAGCGTTGACGGGACGTCGTACGTGTCATCGAGGTAAAAGCTGATCTCCGCCTTTCCGTCGTCCGGTCCCTTCGACGGGACTTCATCCACAAACATGCGGGCCTTGTCGGATTCCGTGAGGGGAACTTTATCGTCAATCTCAATGCCTTCGATCCCGCAGTCGGCCAGCATCATGCTGATGAAATCTTCCGCGCCGGACGTCGTATGGATCGTAAATTTTTTCCACTTCATCGAAATGTGTTCTTCCTTTCATCGGACAGCCTGGAACGGCAACGGCAGTCCGCCGGCTATCATACCACATTGCCCGGCATTCTGTCATTGATCCGGACGGGGAAAATATGATCATCCCCCGGGTAGACGGCGCAGGCTGAAGTTCCTGTGATCATTTCCCGGGAAGACGCGCAGACTGAAGTTCCTGTGATCATTTCCCGGGAAGACGGCGCAGACTGAAGTTTTAATCCGGGCATGAAAAATCCCCGGGGAACCATTGCGGTCTCCCGGGGATGCGGTTTCGTTTACCTGTCAGCCGCTATCGCGCTATTACTTGGACAGAGACTTGACGTTGTAGAACGCCTTCTTGCCGCGGTACTGAGCGACGCTGCCGAGCTCCTCCTCAATGCGGAGCAGCTGGTTGTACTTCGCCATACGGTCGGTGCGGCTCATGGAACCGGTCTTGATCTGGCCGGCGTTGACGCCGACGACGATATCAGCGATGGTGGTATCCTCAGACTCACCGGAACGGTGGGAAACAACCGCGGTGTATCCGGCTTCCTTAGCCATCTCGATAGCATCCAGGGTCTCGGTCAGGGTACCGATCTGGTTGACCTTGATCAGAACCGCGTTTGCGGCGCCCATGTCGATGCCTTTCTTGATGAAGGTGGTGTTGGTGACGAACAGGTCGTCGCCGACAAGCTGGATCTTGTCGCCAAGACGCTTGGTAAGCTTTACCCAGCCGTCCCAGTCATTCTCCGCAAGGCCGTCCTCAAGGGAGATCAGCGGATACTTGGCAACCCACTTCTCATAGAGGTCGATCATCTCGTCGGAGGTCTTCTCACCTTCGCCGGATCTCTTCAGAACGTAAACCTTCTTCTCCTCATCATAGAACTCGGAAGAAGCGGAATCCATCGCGAAGCAGATATCCTCGCCGAGCTTGTAGCCAGCCATCTCAACAGCCTCAACCATCAGCTGCAGCGGGCCTTCGTTGCCGAGAGTCTCCAGCGGGCCGTGGCCGCCCGGAACACAGGACGGAGCGTAGCCGCCCTCGTCGCCTACGGCGGTGTTGTAGCCGTACTTCTTCAGAACCTTCTTCAGTGCGTGGAAGGTTTCAGCGCCCATGCGGATCGCTTCGTGCACAGACTTTGCTCCGACCGGCATGATCATGTACTCCTGGCAGTCCGCAGCGGAATCAGCATGCTTGCCGCCGTTCAGGACGTTCATCATCGGAACCGGGAGAACCTTCGCGTTTGCGCCGCCGATGTACTGATAAAGCGGAAGTCCGCAGGAATCAGCCGCCGCTCTCGCGGTAGCAAGGGAAACAGACAGGATGGCGTTTGCGCCAAGGTTGGACTTGAACTCGGTGCCATCCAGGTCAAGCATCGTCTTATCGACCAGCGTCTGGTCATAAACATTCAGGCCTACAATCTTCGGAGCGATGACGTTGTTGACATTGTCAACAGCCTTGAGAACGCCCGCGCCGCCGAAACGCTTCGGATCGCCGTCGCGAAGCTCTACAGCTTCTCTCTCGCCGGTGGAAGCCCCGGACGGAACGATTGCGCGCCCGAAAGCGCCGCTCTCGGTCTCAACCTCTGCCTCGACAGTGGGATTTCCGCGGGAATCCATCACTTCGCGCGCATACACTCTGGTAATAGCATCCTGCAATGTGCTCATGATTTTAAACTCCTTTGCTTTGTGAGTGGTTATAGGAACCTTTTACTATTGTAATAATCCGCGGGTCCGTTGTCAATTCTTACCGTCATTCCGGACGGGAGTTTCTGCGCGTTTTCGCGCTGCCCGGCGCCTGCTGTACGCTCCTGCCGCAATGACACGGCCCGAACCCGCTGACAAGCTTTCCGGCGCCTATAAGTACGCTCCTGCCGCAATGGCACGGCCGGCCCCGCCGCGTCATTCATCTCCGCGTGCCGGCGAAGCCCGGATCCGGGAAGCCGCGGCGGGATTCCTGCGGAACATGAGCTTCATGCAGAACAGTCAGACACAGAAAGAATGCCGCGATCCGGCGGAGGCGTGAATCCGGCAGGGACCGAAGGATGCGGCGTAAGCAGAAGAGTCGGTCAGCGGTTCACAGGCGTCCGGAAATATAGTAAAATGGCCGGAGTATCTGACAAAACTTATCTGGCAAAACTATTCTACAGGAACAATATCCAGGGAGGTTTCCACAATGCAGAGAGCAATCGTGATCGGATGCTCGGGATCCGGCAAGAGCACCTTTTCCAGAAAGCTGAGCGCGCTGACCGGCCTGCCGCTGTTCTATCTGGACATGATCTGGCACAAGCCGGACAGGACGACGGTCACAAAAGAACAGTTTGACCGCGAGCTGGACAAAATTCTGGTGAAAGACCGATGGATCATGGACGGGAATTACGGAAGGACGCTGGAGCGCCGGATCCAGGCCTGCGACACCGTTTTCCTGTTTGATCTTCCGCTTGAGGACTGCCTGGCCGGCGTTGAGGCCCGGATCGGAAAGCCGCGCGTGGATATGCCGTGGGTGGAACAGGAATTCGACGAGGATTTCCGGCAGTGGATCATGGGTTTTCCGGAAAAAGAACTGCCCTACATTTACGAGGTGATCCGGAAATACCAGGATACGAAAGAGGTCCACATCTTCCACTCCCGCGATGAGGCGGACGCGTATCTCTCCCAGCTTTCTGAATAATAAGGCTGCCTTCCCGGTTTTTGTCACCCGGAAGGCAGCCTCTTCATTTCTCAAAGTTTTATTCTTCTATCATTCGCAGAGTGCAGCGGCGAAAGCGGCAGACCTGCTGATGTATCGTGTATTATGGGCCATATAACATTGACCATGGATCCAGTGCCTGCCTGTGCCGGTCTCTCATTTTTCCTGCTGGAACAGGCACACGGACAGCGGCGGGATCACCGCCTCCTGTCCGCCGTCCTTCTCCTCCATCGGAACCTGATCGGGGGCAACCTTTTTCACGGTATCCTGATTTTCCGTTTCCGCGGCCATCCTTCCCTTTCCGGCAAGCCCGTCCTCAAATGCCAAGTTTCCGCCGGCGTCCGGGAGAGCCAGCCGTTTCTCTTCCGAGGAATGATTGACGACATACAGGCTCAGCCGCCCTGAATCCGTATCCTTTGTGATCACCGAAGCGATCAGCGGGTCTTCGGAACTGACCGCGGCGGCCGTGCACGGTCTGAAGTGACCGGTGAAGAACTCAAAAACTTTCCCCATGCAGGACAGATAGCAGGTTTCCTTCGTGGCTTCGATGACATTCTGTCCCCACGTATTGCACATATTGTTGAAGTTGGCCAGCGCGAAATCACCGCCGTAGCTGAGATAATCCATCAGACGGTGAGCGCCGTTCAGCGCATAATTCCAGCTTCTCTGCTGGGTTGAGAAGATCTTGCGGTAATCGTTGTAGACAACGCCGTGCCACCGGAAGTGCATGGGGATCTCTTTGTCCTCAAACGGTTCCGGGCTGTCGCAGTCCGGCAGCCACTCCGTGTCCGCCAGACGCAGGGAGGTTCCGTGAGCGCGGTTGTACTCCCGCAGAACCGGAAGGATCTTCCGGACGAATTCCGGCCGTCCGTCCCTGTAGATGATGTAGTTGACTGTTTCCCCGGCGATTTCCAGCATCTCCGGAAGTTCCTCCGGCGGGTAGGAATAACAGGCCATCATGAATTCGATGCCGGGTGAGGCAAGCCTCATCTCTTTGGCGAAAGCGACACACTGCCGCGCGTACTCCGCGGCGGACCATTTGCGTCCCGGCTCGTTGTCCATCTCGAACAGGCGGACCCCGTAAGGCTTCGGATGGCCGTTGAGCATCCGGAGGCGTCCCATACCTGTATTCTCGTCGGCATTCAGGTACTCCGCCATCTGGCGGGCCTTGAACGGCGTGGACGTCATCATGTTGAAGCAGATCTGCGGCTCGAATCCGACGAGCTTTGCCAGGGACAGGAATTCATCCAGTCCCACGTCGTTTTCTTCCAGGCCTCCCCAGTAAAAACTGGGCTGCGGTTCCCTCGCGTCCCGGTCTCCGATGGAATTCTCCCAGTTGAAAAAGCTGGTAAAGCATCCGCCCGGGAAGCGGACCACCGAAGGCTTCACGCGGCGCAGCTGGTCAACGACATCCCTTCTCCATCCGTCCAGGCAGTCGTCCGGCATCAGCGAAACGCAGGCCAGCACGAGGGTTCCGCGGAACGCGAAGGAAAGCCGGATGGGGACCGTCTCTGTGCGCTCCGCCTGAAAACTCCAGTCAAGCCTTTTCACATCCGTGCTGAGGGGAAGATCCGCCGCGTACTCTCCAGCAGACACCCGGAGATTGCGTTCCTCCTGATTTCTCACGGAATCGCCGAACCCGTTGAGCCCGGCCGCTGTCCTGTCGTCGATCCTCCCGGCCAGCGCATGAAAATGATACTTTTTCCCTTGCTGGAGATGAATCCCCTCCTGCTTAAGGCCGCAGGTTCCGCCGTTCCGGTTTTTCACCAGCAGCGAGGTGGACCCTTTGAAGGTATAGGTTCCGCAGGTTCTCTCCAGAACGGGCCCGCCGAACGGTTCCCAGTCGTTTTCCTCATATCCGCTGTGCCAGAAGGGAGCGCTGCTGTTCAGATACTCCCGGCTGATACCGAGCCACTCCCAGGTTGCGCTCTTGTAGGGCGGGATTTCGCGGAACGCCCAGTTATAGATCATTTCTCCCCACATTCCGGGGACCTGCCGACCGAATCCGCATTCAATAAAATTCCCGAAAATCCGGTCCGAAACCGGCGTCTGCGTCCATCTGCCGGCGATTTTCAAATGGTTCAATGCTGATCTCCTTTCGATTCTGCCTTCTTCCCGCCGCGGACTGCCGCCGGCGTATTTTCCCTGCCGGTCTCACTCATCACTTATCATGACGGATATCTGCCAGGGCATACTTCTCTCAGGCACTGTCCGCAGCAATGCCCGGCTCGTGCCAGGCGTCGTTCCCGCAAAGAGTCACCCCTTTACGGAGCCGACCATCAGGCCTTTCTCAAAGAAACGCTGAACAAACGGATACACCACGATCAGCGGGATGGACGAAATCACCATGCAGGCCAGCTCAATCGTTTTGTAATTGCTCGCCTGATTTGCCATGGAAGTCAGCACAGAAGTGGTGGCTGACCCGTTCGACACATCGGTCATCATGTTCTCAGCGGTCTGGCTGGACTTTATGACCGTCAGCATATAATACGACAGCGTCTGGATATCCGTGGACCTCGTGTAGTACAGGGTCTGAGTGTAGTCGTTCCATGTCCCGACAGCCGTGAAAATGCCAAGGGCCGTCAGCACCGGCTTGGAAAGCGGAAGAATGATCCTGAAGAAAATCGTGTATTCGCTCGCCCCGTCCAGTTTCGCCGACTCCTCCAGGGATTCCGGGATTTCGCGGAAATTCGCGCGGAAAATCACGACATTGTAAAATCCGCCGAAGAGGCACGGAATGATGTAAACCCAGTAGGTATTATACAGCTTCAGCCCGTTGAACAGCAGGAAATAGCTGATCACTCCGCCGTTCAGGTACATGCTGATAAACCCGATGACCGTGTAGAATCTTTTGCCCGTCAGGTAGCTCTTGGAATATCCGTAGGCGAACATGGCAGTGAAAAGAGTCTGGAACACCGTGACGATCACGGTTCTGGACGCCGTGATGCCGAAAGCCTTCATGATTTCAGCGTTGCTCAGCACCGCCTTCCAGCTCTCGAATGTGATCGTTGTGGGGATCAGCAGCTCATACCCGTTCTTGTTGATGGACGCCGCGCTGTTCAGGGAATTGATCAGCGAGAACCACACCGGGTAGAGCGTCAGAGCCGTGATCAGGATCATGATAATCGCAAGGACAATATTGAATGTCCGGGCCTGCCTGCTTTTTATTTTCATCTCATCCGCCTCCTCAGAACAGTCCGCCTTCCCCGCCGGACAGCTTCTTTGTAATGAAGTTTGCTCCCATCAGCAGAGCGAGCGAGAAGAAGGATTTGGTAACGTTGACCGCCGCTGCCATACCGAACTGCAGCTGCTGAAGGCCGATCTTGTAAATATAGGTGTCGATGACTTCGCTGCGTTCCAGGTTGAACGAGTTCTGCAGGACGTAAATCTGGTCGAAGTTGTTGTTCAGGATGCCGGCGACCGCGAAAATGATCATGATCATGATGGTTCCGCGGATGCAGGGGATCGTCACATAGATCATTTTCTTGAATCTCCCTGCCCCGTCGATCGAGGCGGCCTCGTACAGTTCCTGGTCCACCCCGGCGATCGCGGCGGTATAAAGGATGGTGCTCCATCCCAGTTCCTTCAGGAGATTCGCCACGATGGCAATTCCCCAGAAGTAGGATGGGTCTGCCATGAATACCACAGGCTCTTTCAGCAGTCCCAGTTTCATCAGGATCGCGTTGACCGCCCCGTCCGAGCTGAGCATAGTGATAACGACGCCGCCGTACACAACCCAGGAAATGAAATGCGGCATATAGGTCAGCGTCTGGACAGCGCGCTTGAAATGCGGATTGATGATCTCATTGATAAACAGGGCAAAAATGATTGCCGCGGGAATATTGACCAGGTTCCCGATCAGGTTGATTCCAAGCGTATTCACCAGCATTCTGAAGAAATCATGGTTGCCGAAAATGATCTTGAAATTCTGGAATCCGTACCAGGGGCTGGTAAAAATTCCGATGATTCCCTGAGTGACCTTGTAGTTTTTGAAGGCCAGGATCAGCCCGAACAGGGGAATCAGGTTGAACAGAATCATGGAGACGGTTCCGGGCAGCATCAGCGTGTGGAGCTGGATCTGGGTGGAACGATCCCTGCCAAGCCTGTAATTCTTTTTTGCTTTCATCACGTCAGACCTCTGAAAATTTTCGCGGTAATGTTATCGGATCATGCCATCGGATACGGAAAAACGGGCAGAAGAATCCCGCCCGGCTGTGTTTTCGCAGTTCTGCTGGTAAACCTCATTGTAAGCCGCGTCGATATCCGCGATGCCGTAATCCTCGAGCGTCGAAATCATGTTGTTGTACTCGGTTTCAAACTCTTCATCTGACGCCGCGGTAACGATCTTGGCCTTCTGGGATTCCAGATAGCTTTCAACCTGTCCTTCCGCGATTCCGAGATCGCTGGACGCCTCGATGACATTGTCCGGGAAGTTGATCAGCGAGGAATCATAGATGTAGGTGGTCTCCTCTTTTCCGAAAGCGGGCATCAGCTGAATCTCCACGCCGCGGTTGGATGTGGGATCCGGAACCGGCTCGGTGTGCCTCTCGTAAGAGGTGCTCGCGAACGCCCACAGCATCTTGTCGACGAAGGAATCGGTTTTTGTGATGATTCCATTTTCATCTTTCGTGTAGTCTTCGCCCTCGATGCCGTAATAGTTCATCTCCAGGCCGTCCTCGCTGAGAATCCAGCCGAGGAACTGAGCAAGGCCCTCAGGATCCGCGCAGTCCTTGGAAACAAGGGTCTGAATCCAGCCGGTACCGGCGGACTGGTTGATCGGCAGCACGCCCTGCGCCCCGTTCTCCGGGGTGATGGCGCCGTAGCTGACCCACGATGTATTCGTCTTGTCGATCTGTGCCTGATTGCCGATCCAGCAGAATACGCGGTCGTTCTCCAGATAGGTCTTCAGGGCCGTCTCGTCCAGGGTCAGGATATTGACGTCCAGGTAACCGTTCTGAATGCAGTTGTTGACGAACTTGAGCGCGTTCTTGTATCCGCCGCTGAGTTCATAATGCTGATAATTGCCGTCCGCGTCGACCGGGGAAGCGCCGAAGTTCCAGGCGATGATCGAGTCAAGAGATCCACCAATCCATAAATTGCATTGCAGAACCAGAGGCAGTACGGAATCGCCCGCTTCATTGGTGAGGCCGGAATCCTTTACCTTCTGGCAGGCGTCATAAAATCCCTGCTCGGTCGAGACATCCTCCTCGGTGATTCCCAGTTCATCCATGATGTCTTTGTTGAACATGATGCAGGAATTGCTGCCCTTTTCAACGACGTCAACCCAGCACTCGTCATCCGGCGGGTAAATCTCGCGGTTGTCCGGCGTCTCGATGTGCGAGGAGAGGCTGTACCAGCCGCCGTACATATTGATCAGCGCCTGTTTTTCGTCCTCCGGGTAGGAGCCGTTGATCATCGGGGAATCCGGATCGTAGGTCTCGAAGAATTCCTGGAGGTCCCAGACGTCGCCGGCCTCGATCAGGTTCTGGATGCTGGTGCTGTCCGTGACGGAAATCAGGTCCGGGATATCCCCGGTGGCAATCATCAGCCCCAGTTTGGTCGTCGCGTCTGTCGGCGGCTGCTCAAGGTTGAATGTGATGCCGAACTCGGAAGCGGCATAATCCCAGGCGGCCGAATTTACGCCGTCCTCCCAGTTAGCCGGCCCGTAGCCGGATACGTCGGAAAACCAGTAGATTTCGGTGACCTCACCGTCAGACGCCGCGGTCTCATCCGAGGCCATGACCGGCGCGGCACACAGCCCTGCAGCCATAGTGCCGGCCAGGACCAGTGACAATGCGACTTTCTTTCTCATAATCCTCTCCTTTCAGATGTGCCGGAACCCCCGTTCCGGAATTGCTGTCATCATTTTAACCAACATCTTCAGGGAGTAGGATGGATAATTTTTCAATTTTTATGGTAAATTATTTTCTGCCGGCAGATTTATGGCATTTTCGTGGGAAATTCACGCGCTGTCCGGCCGGATTGTTGTGCCAGATTACCGTTTTCTTTGCGCCATCTTATCTTTTCCGTGTCAACGGTTTCTCAATGGCTTCTCCGCTGGAATGAATTGTCTCCTGGCCCGGTTCAATGGTTTTTTGCCGGATTGAATTGTCCTCCGGTCTGTGTCAGTGACTTAACTTCTGTCTCAGCTTACTTCGTCACCTGATTCCGGATGGTTTTTCTTCCGGAATTCCGTCGGCGTCTGTCCCGTCGCCTTCCGAAACGACTTCGCGAAATAGTAGTAATCGCAGAAACCGGTTTCCTCCGCGATCTTGTACACCGTCTGGTCCGTATTGGCCAGCAGTTCCTTCGCTTTCTCGATCCGCCTTTTCTGCAGCAGCTCCGAATAGGTGTGTCCGGTTTCTTTTTTGATCAGTTCGCTCAGATGTCCCTGGCTGATTCCGAGTTTCTGCGCGTACTCCCCCACCGTCATCGGACTGCGGTAATGCTGGTTGATATCCGCGATCAGCGCCCTGACCGACGCGGAACTGCCGGAATGGAAAAAAGTGATTTCTTTCCCCGTCTCCTGAGCTGTTTCTCCGGAGCTGTCCGTGGTTTTATCCTCACTGCCGGCGAGTCCCTCGCGGAGGTCGAGCATTTTATTAATCCGTTTGAGGCAGTCGGTCAGGTCGGCGGTCTGCACCTGTTTTACCAGATAATCGAACGCCCCGTATCTCACCGCTTCCCGGGCATACTCAAATTCCGCGTACCCGCTGATCATCACAACCGTGCATGAAAGGCCGGAAACATGGATCCGCCTGAGCAGTTCCAGCCCCGAAAGGCCGGGCATCCGGATATCCGTAAAGATCACATCGGGCCGCATCGCCACGATTTCATCCCACGCTTTGGCGCCGTTCGTCGCGCTTCCGCAGATCTCGAAGCCGTACTGTTTCCAGTCAATCAGCCTTTCCAGCCCGATCAGCGCCCAGGGTTCGTCGTCAACAAAAAACACTGTCCTCATCCTTTTCCTCCATGGACATGGCCGCGGGAACCTCAACAGTGATCACGGTACCTTCCCCTTCTTTGCTGGAGATGTCAAACTTCACCTGATCCCCGTAGAACAGAAGAAGCCTCCGATAGACATTCAGCATTCCGATGCCGTGTTTTGTGTTCGGCAGCAGGTTGGTCCGACGGTATTCATCCAGTTTGTCCCGCAGCAGCGCAAGCTGTTCCTGCGTCATTCCGCATCCGTTATCCCTGACTTCCAGGTGGATCTGCCCGGCTTTCTCCTGAATGGAAACCGAGATCTCAGCATCTCTGCCTGCCGGTTCGCATCCGTGGAAAACGGCGTTTTCCACCAGCGGCTGAAGGATCATCTTCGGAAAATTGCACTCTAACAGATTCGGATCCACCGAAACCCCGATCCGGTATCGGTTCATAAAGCGGTAGCCGATGATTTCCGCGTAATCCCGGATATGGTCGATGATCTCCGAAATGCAGGTGTAGCCTTTCCCCTGGACGCTGTACCGGAAAAATCTGGACAGCGCTTCGGTAAGCTTGGCGATCTCACCGACGTTGTAATAAAGAGCCATCCCGCGGATACACTCAAAAGTATTGTACAGGAAATGCGGATTGATCTGGTTGCGGTACGCCAGCAGTTCCGTCTGCTTCTTGCGGTAGTCCAGTTCCAGAAGCTCCGACCTCGTCTGCAGGATCTGCTCCCTGGCATGGATGTTTTCCGCAGTCAGCCGCTCGATCTCATCCAGCATGTGGTTGAGATTGACTGTCAGTATGCCGATCTCATTTGATGACGTCTGCTGCATCCGGCTTTTGCTCTCCGGATGCGTCGCGTAGTAGGACATGAACTCCGCCGCCGAGCGGATAGGCCGGAGAACCTGAAAATACAGCAGCAGGATGATCAGAAGCAGGCATCCGCTGAGCACCGCGTAGCTGAAAAGATTGATGTGCTGGAGCGAATTCAGCCCAGCGTACTGCGTCTGTTTGGGCACCGCGAGAACCGCGCGCCAGCCCGGCCCGGAGATGACAGACTGATAGACATTGAACCAGTCGTGATCAATAGTATCGACCGAGCCGGAAAAATCTTCAGGAATGACGCCCGCCTGGATGATGACCGCGCCGTCCGTGCCCAGCAGGGCAAACCAAGAGTCCGATGTCGGGAGGGAATCCGAAATGCCGGCCGACAGCAGGTCCATCTCCACCAGCAGATTCCCGGAACCGACTTTGCGCGTCATCTGCGTCGAATTGTCTTCGTTGTCCAGAATCGGGAAGGACAGGGCAAAATACCCGGTTCCGTCGACCTCCACCGGAGCGTAATACCGGGTTTTGAAGGACGAGCTTTCAAACACCTGGTCCATAAAGATCCCGCCGACGTTCGCGATCGGCTGGTCCTGGCCGTCATAGATGACGATCTGGGCGATTTTTTCCTGGATGGACCTGAAACTTTGCAGGTTGACCCGGACGTCCGAGAGAACATCCGATCTCCCAGACAGCGTGCCGTCCTCGATGTAATGCGCGATCAGCACGTTCTGGCTGATGCTCTGCGCGATTTCGGTGACGTTGTCCACCGAATTCTGCAGGTTGACCGACATCTGCTCGAACAGGCTGTCGTTCATGCTCATGTAGTCGGAATGCAGGGATTGTTCCGCGATATGATTGGTGACCAGAAACGAACTGATCAGCAGTACCGCGGCAATCACCGCGATTGCGGTGTACTGCCCGAGGATGCTGCGGTCCCGGAGCCGCCTGAATTTTCTTTTTCCGTCCATCTGTCTGACTTTCCGGCCTCACCGCAGGCAGGTTTCTGCCGTTCTGCTTCTGCCCGCTCCGCGGCAAAGCCCATTCATCTTTTATGATTCTGCTGCGAATATCATAATTCACCGCCCGCCGGCCTGTCAAACCGGGTTTTGTCGAACGTAAGCCACGGGATAAACGAAGGGCTGCCGCCCGGCTCCCATTTTTCAGGTTCCGGGACAGCAGCCCCATTATTCGTCAAACGCATTTGAATTGGATAAATTTTGGGTTAAATACCGAAGGTAATCCTTCGTATACTGGCTTATTTCCTGCTATTTCTCCGCGCAGACCTGGAAGATGTAGAATTTTAAATAATACGACTCCATCTCCCCTGCCGTCCACAGAATCGGGTGATCCGGCGCCTGCGTCCCGAAATAGACCTGCCGCAGACGCACATGGACGTCGTGCGCCGCCTGTCCGATCGTTTTCGCGAAGAGCTCCGGATCCATGAAGTGAGAACAAGAGCAGGTGGCGAGAAAACCGCCGTCGCGCACAAGCTTCATCCCGCGCAGATTGATCTCCCGGTATCCTTTCACCGCGTTTCTGACGGAATTGCGCGATTTGGTGAAAGCCGGCGGGTCCAGGATCACGAGATCGTACTTCTCCCCTTTCTGCTCCAGCGAGGGGAGCAGGTCGAAGATGTCGCAGCACTGGAATTTCACGCGGTCCTCAAACCCGTTGAGCTTCGCGTTCTCCTCCGCTTGGGCGATCGCGAGATCGGAGGCGTCGGCGCCGAGCACTTCCACGGCTCCCGCCGCCGCCGCGTTGAGCGCGAAGGATCCGGTGTGGGTGAAGCAGTCCAGCACCCGGCTGCCGGCGGCCATCGGCCTGATCGCCAGCCGGTTCATCTTCTGGTCAAGAAAATATCCGGTTTTCTGCCCTTCCGCCACGTTCACGCGGTACTTCACGCCGTTCTCGGTGATCTCGACCATCGGGTCAAATTCATCTCCGACAAACCCGTCGGAGGGTTCCATGCCTTCTTTGCGGCGCACTTTAGCGTCGCTGCGCTCGTATACCCCGCGTATGGGCATGCCCAGCTCCGCCAGCTGCTTTTTGCATTCGCCGATGATCGCGGGCTTGAGTCGGTCGATCCCCAGCGCCAGCGATTCCACCACCAGGACGTCGGAAAACTTGTCGATCACGAGCCCCGGCAGGAAATCCGCTTCGCCGAAGATCAGGCGGCAGCAGCTCATGTCGGTCGTGTGCCTGCGGTAATCGATCGCGTTTTTCACGCGCTCCGCCAGAAACGCGCGGTCTACCGCCTGTTGCGGATTGCGCGTCATCATCCTGACGCGGATCTTCGACCGGCTGTTGATGAATCCGGTTCCCATCGGGTAGCCGTCAAAATCCGCAACCGAAACGAGATCCCCGTCCGCCGGATTCCCGTCGACCGTGTCGATCTCGTTGTCAAAAATCCAGGCTCCTCCGGCCTTGATCGTGCGGCCTTCGCCTTTCCTCAGTCTTACCGCTGCCAGTTTTTCTTCCATCATTTATCGCTCCAGATACTTCTTCAGATACTGTCCCGTGTAGGACTGCGGATTCTGCGCCACTTCCTCAGGCGTTCCCTGCGCGATCACCGTGCCGCCGCCGTCCCCGCCTTCGGGGCCGAGGTCGATAATGTAATCCGCCGTTTTGATCACGTCAAGGTTGTGCTCGATCACGACCACGGTGTTGCCGCTCTCCGTGAGGCGCTGCAGGATCTCCGTCAGTTTGTGAACGTCGGCAAAGTGAAGACCGGTGGTCGGCTCATCCATCACGTAGATCGTGCGGCCGGTGCTCTTGCGGGAGAGCTCTGTCGCCAGCTTGACGCGCTGCGCTTCGCCGCCCGACAGGGTGGTCGCCGGCTGCCCCAGTTTGATGTAGGAAAGGCCCACGTCGTAGAGAGTCTGAACCTTCCGGCGGATCATCGGCACGTTCGCGAAAAACTCAAGGGCCTCCTCCACCGTCATATCCAGCACGTCATAGATGTTTTTGCCCTTGTACTGGACTTCCAGCGTTTCCCGGTTGTACCGCTTTCCGTGGCAGACTTCGCAGGGCACGTAGACATCAGGAAGGAAATTCATCTCGATTTTGACGATTCCGTCGCCGCTGCAGGCCTCGCAGCGTCCGCCCTTGACGTTGAAGCTGAAACGGCCTTTCGTGTAGCCCCGCATTTTCGCGTCCGGGGTGGAGGCGAACAGGTCGCGGATCAGGTCGAACATTCCGGTGTAGGTCGCCGGGTTGGACCGCGGCGTGCGGCCGATCGGCGACTGGTCGATCATGATGATCTTGTCCAGCAGCTCCGTTCCCTCGATCCGGTCATAGTCCCCGGGAATGGTGCGCGCGCGGTTGAGCTGGCGGGCCAGCGCCCGGTAGAGGATCATGTTGATAAGACTGCTCTTGCCGGAGCCGGACACTCCGGTCACGCAGGTGAATACCCCCGTCGGGATGCTCACGTCGATGTTCTTCAGGTTGTTCTGGCGCGCCCCGCGGATTTTCAGCCAGCCCGCAGGTTTGCGCCTCGTCTCCGGAACGGGGATCTTCAATTCTCCCGAAAGATACTTTCCGGTCACCGATTCCGGAACCTTCATGATCTCTTCGGCGGTTCCGGTAGCCACGACCTTCCCGCCGTGATCGCCGGCGCCGGGTCCGATGTCGACAATAAAATCGGCTGCTCTCATGGTGTCCTCGTCGTGCTCGACGACGATCACGGTGTTGCCGAGATCGCGCAGATGTTTGAGGCTGGCCAGAAGTTTGTCGTTGTCGCGCTGGTGAAGGCCGATCGACGGTTCATCCAGGATGTAGGCGACGCCGACCAGGCCCGAGCCGATCTGCGTGGCCAGGCGGATGCGCTGGGCCTCGCCGCCTGAGAGGGTTGCAGCGCTGCGCGCCAGCGTCAGGTAGTCCAGGCCGACGTCGATCAGAAATTTCACTCTCGACCGGATCTCCCGCACGATCTGATCCGCGATCTGCCGCTGCATGGCGGTCATCCCCAGATCAGACTGGAGGAATTCGTAGAATTTCGTGATGGAGAGCGTCGTCGCCTCATAGATATTTTTTCCGGCGATCGTCACCGCGAGAGAGCTCCTCTTGAGCCTCTGCCCATGGCAGGTCGGGCACGGCGTGATCTTCATGAAGGTTTCGTATTCCGCCTTCGCCGTGTCGGAAGCCTCGCGGTACCGGGTTTTCAGGTTGTTGAACAGTCCCTCGAACTGGATATCGTAATCCCCGACGCTGTGTTGGCCGTGGTAATGCACGGTCACCGTGCGGTCGGAGCCGTACAGCAGCATGTCGTGGACTTCTTTGCTGTAGCTGCTGAACGGCGCTGTGAGGCTGAATCCGTACGATTCCGACAGGGCTTTGAGCAGTGCGCCGGAGAAACTTTCCTCGTCTTTGGAAGCCACCCAGCCGGGCGCCTGGATCGCGCCTTCCGCGATGGACAGCGACTTATCGGGAATGATCAGGTCCTCGTCGAATTCCATCCGGTAGCCAAGTCCCAGGCAGTCGGGGCAGGCGCCGAACGGATTGTTGAAGGAAAAACTGCGCGGCTCAATCTCCTCGATGGAGGTTCCGTCGTAAG
The DNA here is from genome assembly GCA_050944455.1 of Lachnospiraceae bacterium. Taxonomy (GTDB): domain Bacteria; phylum Bacillota; class Clostridia; order Lachnospirales; family Lachnospiraceae; genus Anthropogastromicrobium. The sequence continues at coordinate 29,052 of JBMNRC010000014.1, read as the reverse complement.
GGCAGGCGTAGTTCTCGGAGAAAGTCATCGTCTTTCCGTCGACGATCTGCACCTCCGCAAGGCCGTCCGCCAGATGCATGACATTCTCGAGGGAGTCGGCAAGCCGCTTTTCGATGCCGGGTTTGACGACCAGCCGGTCCACAACCACCTCGATGTTGTGGCGCAGGTTTTTATCCAGTTTGATTTCCTCGTCCAGAGTGTACATGCTTCCGTCGATCAGCACGCGCAGATATCCGCTCTTCCGCGCCTGGTCCAGCACTTTTTCATGGCGGCCCTTCTTGCCGCGGACGACAGGCGCCATCACCATGATTTTCGTCCGCTCCGGCAGGGCCATCACGGTGTCAACCATCTGGTCCACTGTCTGGCGGCGGATCTCGCGGCCGCACACCGGGCAGTGGGGAATCCCGGCTCTCGCGTACAGAAGGCGCAGATAGTCGTAGATCTCGGTCACTGTTCCCACGGTGGAACGCGGGTTGTGGTTTGTCGACTTCTGGTCAATGGAAATCGCCGGCGGAAGCCCCTCGATGCTGTCCACGTCGGGTTTTTCCATCTGGCCCAGAAACTGTCTCGCGTAGGAGGACAGCGACTGCATGTACCGGCGCTGTCCCTCGGCAAAGATCGTGTCGAAGGCAAGCGTCGATTTTCCCGACCCGGACAGGCCGGTGAGAACGACGAGCTCGTCGCGGGGGATGTCCAGGTCGATGTTTTTCAGGTTGTGCTCTTTCGCGCCGCGTATCTTGATAAAATGCTTTCTGTTCTGTTCCATAACTCTCTCAGTGACGGTATATTTCTCTGATCAGGCCGCTGATCCGTGCGGAATCACCGGGGAATCAGCAGGCCCTGATATTGTTCGTTATAGCGGGCTCCAGCCCGGACAGCCGCGGGTCGCTTCGCCAGCGGGTGTCATCCAACACCGCGGCGGTTATTTCTGGCTGCCGATTGCCAGCCGGGCCGCGAAAATCCGTTTCCTTGCGGCGGACGCCATCCCGGGCCGCGAATATCCGTTTCTCGGCCGAAGGCGTCGGTCCGGACAGCCGCGGATCAGTCGTCATGCAGGTATTTTTTGAGGCCGATGATCTGGTCGCGCAGGCTCGCCGCCTGCTCGAAATCGAGCTTGGAGGCCGCCTTGTTCATCTCTTTGGTCAGTTTCGCGATCAGTTTGCTGATCTCCGCGCGGCTCATGGACTCCGGATCCTTCTCCAGCTTTTCCTGGACCTGCTCCGCGGATTTTGTGATGGAGATCAGGCCGCGCACCGCCTTTTTGATGGTGGTCGGCGTAATGCCGTGCTCCTCGTTGTATTTCTGCTGGATTGCGCGGCGCCGTCTGGTCTCGTCGATAGCCGTCCGCATGGAATCGGTGACCGTGTCGGCATACATGATGACGCGTCCGTCGCTGTTCCGCGCGGCGCGTCCGATCGTCTGGATCAGCGAAGTCGACGAGCGGAGGAATCCCTCCTTGTCGGCGTCGAGAATGGCGACCAGCGCGATCTCGGGAATGTCCAGGCCTTCGCGCAGCAGGTTGATGCCGACCAGCACGTCGAACTTGTCCAGGCGCATGTTGCGGATGATCTCCGAGCGCTCCAGCGTGTCGATGTCGGAGTGAAGATAATTCACGCGGACGCCGGCTTCCTTGAGGTAGTCGGTGAGGTCCTCGGCCATCCGCTTGGTGAGCGTCGTCACCAGAACCTTGTTGCCGTCTTTGACGGTTTTGTTGATCTCGGCGACCAGATCGTCGATCTGGCCTTCCACCGGCCGGACCTCGACGTCCGGGTCCAGCAGGCCGGTCGGACGGATCACCTGCTCGGCCCGCTCCAGCTCATGCGCCTCCTCGTACTCGCCCGGGGTCGCGGAGACGAACATCATCTGGTTGATGTGCGCCTCAAACTCCTCGAAGGAAAGCGGGCGGTTGTCCAGCGCGGACGGAAGGCGGAAACCGTAATCCACCAGCGTTGTCTTGCGGGAACGGTCGCCGAAATACATGCCCCGCACCTGCGGGATGGTGATATGCGACTCGTCCACCATGATGATGAAATCCTCGGGAAAATAATCGAGCAGCGTGTAGGGCGGCGCTCCGGCCGGAAGCCCGGCCAGGTGGCGCGAGTAGTTTTCAATGCCGGCGCAGAAGCCGGTCTCGCGCATCATCTCGACGTCGTAGCTCGTGCGCTCGGTGATTCTCTGCGCCTCTATGAGCTTGTCCTCCCGGCGGAAGCGCGCGGCCTGCTCCTTCATCTCGTCCAGGATGGCGTCGGTCGCCCTCATCATCTTTTCGTTGCCGACGACGTAATGGGAAGCGGGGAAGATCGCCACATGCTCCAGCCTGTCCAGCACGTTCCCGGTAACCGGGTCGAACTCTGAGATGGTATCGACCTCGTCCCCGAAAAACTCGACGCGGACTGCCTTATCGCCCCAGTCCGCCGGGAAGATGTCGATGACGTCCCCGTGCACCCGGAAAGTGCCGCGGTGAAAATCCAGGTCGTTGCGGTCGTACTGGATCTCAATGAGCTTGTGGAGTACCTCGTCCCGGTCTTTCTGCATCCCGGGGCGGAGGGAAATCACCATGTTCCGGTAATCGACCGGGCTGCCCAGTCCGTAGATGCAGGAAACCGAAGCCACCACAATGACGTCTCGCCGCTCTGTCAGCGCGGTCGTCGCGGAGAGTCTCAGCTTGTCGATCTCGTCGTTGACGGCGGAGTCTTTCTCGATATAGGTATCCGTCGACGGAACGTAAGCTTCAGGCTGGTAGTAATCATAGTAGGAAACGAAGTATTCGACGGCGTTCTCGGGGAAAAACTCCTTGAATTCCCCGTAGAGCTGCGCCGCCAGCGTCTTGTTGTGCGCCATCACCAGCGTGGGCCGGTTGAGCTGCTGGATGATATTGGCCATGGTGAAAGTTTTTCCGGAGCCGGTGACGCCGAGCAGCGTCTGAAACTGATTGCCGGCTTTGAAGCTGTCCACCATCTTTTTGATGGCTTCCGGCTGGTCTCCGGTCGGCTGATATTCTGAATGCAGTACAAAATGATCCAATCCTGTGTCCCTCACCCAAACCTTTGCGTTCTGCCGTCCGCGCGGCGGTTCCGGTCTTCTGCCGCAGTCCGCCGCGCGGGCTATAGTAGTATACCACAGTACGCGGGATTGCTGTACAAAAAATGCCGGCCCAGCGGAAAATAATTTCCTACAGGGCCGGTATTTCCGGTTAATTTTTTCTTTTCCGCCTTATTCCACCGGCGTCGGCCGGCTCCAGTCAAACACGGTTCTGACGTCGAACAGATCTGATAAGCGGTTTGTGGCGCTTCCCGGGGAAACATAGGATTCGATAGCTTCCCACATGCGCGTGCCGTCCAGATCGCGGCGGCCCATGCGGAAGTAATCGCCGCGCTCGCCGATCTGGATCCAGTACTGGCTGGAATCCACGTTGCAGAAGTAGTCAAAGCCGAGCTGCTTCAGGTACTGGAATTTCTGGTTGTCCTCCGCGTAGCCGCGCCAGCTGTCGATATCGGCGCCCTTCGGGAAAATCATCAGGTCCGTCTCCCCGACCAGCGGCTGAACTTCCTTCTCCCACATGTCGGCGTCCCAGACCATCTCCTCGTAGCTGATGGCGCCCATGTCGCGGTGCCCCCAGCTGTGGCTCGCAAAGGTCCAGCCGAGCTCCCTGATCGCGTCCGCCACCTGCTTCGCCGCGGCTTTGTCCTGCTCAATGTTCTCGTTGTTGTAGTAAAGGCGTTCCCGTGTTTCCAGATTTTCTTCGCGGAAATAGTCGCAGTCCCAATTGTACCAGTAATCGCTGGTGCGGTAGCCCAGGATGCCCTCGTAGCCGGTGAGCGCCAGGGTTCCCCTCGCCCCGCGGTAGCTGAAGTCCGGGTGCGCCTCGATGAAATCCTCCAGAATGGTCAGCACGTCGTACGAGCCGTACATGACCGAGCCGTCCGGATTGATATACTCGTTGGTGACTTTCCCGTTCGCGTCCAGGACAAGCCTGCTCGCGAAGCCGTGCCCCGTCATGTACTCGTAATAGCTCACGTCGTCCACGGAAAGAACAAACGGGGTCTTCCCCGGCGGCAGCAGGATCTCCCTGAACTGCATGGTCTCCGTCCCGTCCGCGTTCTGGGTCATCCCGGCGATATCGTGCAGGCCGACCAGAACGTACCCCTTCTCGTACATGTCGCTGATGATGCGGCAGAACTCGTCCACCGTCGTCATCACCTCGTTGTACGCGTTGACCTTGTTGGTTCCGTCCTGCTTGCTGATCGCGATGTTCTCGTCGAACGCCCGGCTCGTATCCACGACCAGCGAGTGGAAGAAGATGTGCGTGATTGTGTTCATCGCCGGATACGGCGTGCACTGGGCCTTCTCGCTCTCATACTCCGCGACGGCGCTCTGGTAATCCGCGTTGTCCGCATATCCTTCCGCCGACTGCAGCAGGCTGATCGCGCTGTCGTAATCGTAGCCGGCCGCCAGGCGGTTGGCCTCGTCCAGCGTCTCGTCCCCCGTGGAAACCAGGGTGTTGGTCCACTCCGGCTCCATCTCGAAAGACCCGGCTTCCCTCTCCGGGATCACCAGGTTTCCGGAAGCGTCGGTGCTGTAGGTCTGCTCCTCGGTTTCCGCGGCCGTCAGCCCGTCATTGGAAAAAGCGGAAGTCAGGGAAGCCAGCGCCTCGCCGGCGCTGCCTGTCTCCCCGGTATCCTCCTGGCCTTCCAGGCTGGCCGCGGCGGCTTCGCCGGAATCCTCTGTGTTCTGCGCGGCGTCAGTCTGGCCGGCCGCATCCGCGTCTTCCGCCGCGCTTGTGCCGGAAACGGATGCCGCGGCGGTTTCCGCGGGGTTCTGCTCTTCAGCAGCCTGCGCCGCCACAGTTGCGGAAGAACCGCTGTCCCGGGAGAATGAAGACGGCACAGAGAAAGAAATTTTCCCGCCGTGCTGCACGTATACCAGCCCGATCACGCACACCGCCAGAAGGATCAGGGTGATGATGAGCAGGACAGTCAGCAGCCTGACCAGGCCGTTTCCCTTCTTTTTTCTCTTCCGGCGGTCAGTCTTTCTCTCATCGAACCCGCTCCGGTATTCGTCCTGCCGGAGGAACTGTCTCCGGGGGCTGCGGCGGTGGTTTTCGAATTCAACATCTTCGTCACCGGCGCTTTCGCCGTATCCGGCGTCCACGATATCCCCGGTATCTTCATTATCCCCGGCGCCTCCGCCATACCCGGCGTCCACGCTGTCCCCGGTGTCTACATCATACCCGGCATCTTCGCCATACCCGTCATCAGGTTCGTCCTGCGCCAGTTCATCTTCCGGTGTGAATTTTCCGCCATCTTCCTCTTCCGACGCGAATTCTCCGCCTTCTTCATCTTCCCCGGCCGGTTCGTCGGGATTGCGAAATTCCGAAAAGTCCTCGTCCTCATCGGTATTCAGATTCTTCGATTCGTTTCTGTCCATAAAACTGGTAAAAAACTCCTTTCCACCTGATCCGGCAGGTCAGTCATTTTCCGCGCGCCAGGCGAACTGCGCGCAGTGAAAACGCGGTTCTGCGCACCTCTTGCCGTGCGGACGTCAGGCGTGGATTTCCGCTGTCTGTCTTGCAGACAGCAGGCGTGAATTTCCGCTGCTCTGCCCTGCGGACGTCAGGCGCAGATCTTCTCCGCGTCAGGATCCCCGGCGAGCTCAATGCCGTTTGTGCTGTCCAGATCTGTGAAATCCGGAACATCCGCGGATCCGTCTGTCTCCGGCTCGGCCGTCTGCGTCTCTTCCGTTCCGTCGCCCCAGTCTCCTGACTCAATCATTTCCATTACCGCTTCTTCTGCCGCTTCCAGCTGATTGTCATTGGCATGCGTGGTATCCGACAGATCGCAGTCCTCATTCAGTTCCACCTCGATATCCGGCGTGATTCCGGTTCCGTTGATGGATTTTCCGGACGGCGTGTAATAATTGGATACCGTGATTTTGAGCGCGCTTCCGTCGTCGAGCGGGAAGAGGCTCTGGACAATGCCCTTGCCGTAAGTCGTCGTTCCGACTGCCACTCCCGCGCCGCGGTCCTGAATCGCTCCGGCGAATATCTCCGAGGCGGAAGCGCTGTTCCCGTTGACCAGCACAGCGATCGGAAGATCGACGTTGTGGCTGTCGTCGGAGGTATAGGTTTCTCCATCGCCGTACTTGTCTTTGGTGGAAACGACAGTTCCCTCCGGCAGGATATAATCGCACATGTCGAGAACCGTGGTAAGCAGGCCGCCCGGGTTGTCGCGGACGTCGATAATCAGTCCCTCGGCGCCTTCGTTCACACAGCTGTCCAGCGCGGCCTCGAACTGTGCGGTAGTGACGGAATCGAAGGCGGTCACCTGGATATAGCCGATGTTTCCGTCCAGCATTTCTCTGGACACCGTCTCGACCTCCACCTCTCTGCGCTCGACATCGGCTTCCAGAGTTTCCTCCGTGGAAGGACGGTACCAGGAAAGATGCACCGTGGTTCCTTCCTCGCCGCGGATCAGCGTCACCGCCTGCTCAATTTCCATCGTGGAAATATCCGTGCCGTCCGCCTCCAGCAGAACGTCTCCCACTTTCATTCCGGCTTCCTGTGCCGGGGAACCGGAGAAGACGCGCAGAACCGTCAGGCTCATGGTCTCCGGGTCCTGCTGGATTTCGACGCCTATGCCGCAGTACTGGCCGGTGGTCGATTCCATCAGGGCGTTGTACTCATCCTCCGTATAGTACACGGTATACGGATCGCCCTGGGAATCCATATAGGCTTTGTAAATCGCGTCTTTTGACGTCTGGGCGTCCGCCTTGTCGAACAGATACACCTGGTTGATGTATTCCTCCAGCAGCTGAAGCTTGTCGACAAGCTCCTGGTCAACAGCGTTTTCATCTTCACTGCCCGTACTGCTCCCGGACGACTGGGAATCGGCTGATCCGGAACTGTTTCCCGCGTCGGCGGAGCTCATCATCGCGTCCGTGTTTATCGCCGCAAGAACGACGTTCCTGCGAAAACCCGGAAGGAAAAACCATGAAACCGCCGTTCCCGCGATCACACCGACCAGGCCGACGGTCAGACCTTCAATAAAACCAGCTGTTCTTTTTTTCATCTGCAAAAACCTCTTTTTCACTGAGGCAGGTGTTCCCGCTTTTCCAGGCGGCCGCCTGTCTTCCCTGAAGCCGAAACTATACCTCATTGTATCATAGGAACGCAACAATGCAAGAACGAGCCACGGAGGGAACTGCGAGAGCAGTCCCTTCCGTGGCTCTGTTGTTTTTCAGCGTTACGTTTGCCCGGCTCAGATCCCCGCCGGATTTGCGGGTTTCTGACCGGCAGGCGGCTCCGGCTTTCCATATCCGCGCCTGGCCGCAGACCCGTCAGCGGCTCTGGTTCTCCATATAGTGCATGTACTTGACGACCATCAGCGCGATCTTGAAGGTGATGGCGTCGTCGAATACGCGCAGATCAAGGCCGGTCGTCTTCTGCAGCTTGTCCAGGCGGTACACAAGGGTATTTCTGTGGATGTACAGCTGCCGGGATGTCTCAGAGACGTTCAGGCTGTTCTCGAAAAACTTGTTGATGGTGTTGAGCGTCTCCTCATCGAAATCGTCCGGGGACTTGCCCTGGAAGATTTCCTTGATGAACATGCGGCACAGCGGAATCGGAAGCTGGTAGATCAGGCGGCCGATGCCGAGCTTGTTGTAAGCCGCGACATTCTGCTCGCTGTAGAATATCTTCCCGACATCCAGCGCCATCTTCGCTTCTTTATAGGATCTGGACACATCCTTGAGCTCCGGGACAATGGTCCCGTACGCGACGTGAACCTGGCTCATCGCCTCGGTGTTGAGCATGTCGACGATCATCTGGGCCGTCTTGGTGAGGTCCTCGTAGTTTTCCGTGGCCTTCAGCTCGTGGACCAGAATGATGTTCTTTTCATCAACTGCCGTGATGAAATCCTTGGTGCGGCCGGAGAAAAGGCTGCGGACAGTCTCCAGCGCGTTCATGTCCTTTTCGTTCTTGGTCTCAATAACGTAAACAACGCGGCGCGCGGTTGTCTCGATGTGAAGCTTTTTCGCCCGGTTGTAGATATCGACCAGAAGGAGGTTGTCCAGCAGCAGGTTCTTGATAAAGTTGTCCTTGTCGAACCTCTCCTTGTACGCCACCAGAAGGTTCTGGATCTGGAACACGGCGATTTTCCCGACCATGTAGACGTCGTCGCTCGTGCTTCTGGTGAGGAGCACATACTCCAGCTGGTGCTCGTCAAACACCTTGAAAAACTGATAGCCGGACACAACCTGGCTGTCAGCCGGCGAATTGGCAAAATTCAGGATGGTGTCCTCAGTGATCTCGTTTTCCTCCATTGTGCTTGCAAGCGTTTTGCCTTCCGTGTCGCAGACACACATATCGACTTTGGTGATTTCCTTGAGGCCGTCGATCAAGTTCTGAAGAATCTGGTTTGTAATCATTATCCATCCTCTCTTCCGATGATGTTATTTTTACCTGAAGCAGCAATACAATACAGGAAAAGCCCGCCTGAACGGAATTTTGTGTAATCCGTTCATACAATACGCGCTTTGTATTTTATTTTATAACATTTTTCAGAGATTGAAAAGGGGATTTACACAAAAACCCCCGCAGACTTTCGCCTGCGGGGGCATTGGTATCAAATGGCAGATCAGTTGGCGATTGCCAGCTCAGTATCCTTATCGAAGATATGGCACTTATCAACGTCAAGGCCGAACGTTACGGTATCGCCAGGTCTTGCCGCGGTTCTCGGCTGAACTCTCGCGGTGAAGTTGATGTCGTTCACATCGAAGTAAAGGAATACTTCGGCGCCGAGCATCTCGTAGACACGGATCTTCTCATCGAAGACAGCGCCTTCAGCCTTAGCCTTGGCAACGAACTCCTCGTCATCATGGACATCCTCAGGACGGATGCCGAATGTGACTTCCTTGCCGACATAGCCGTTGTCGATCAGAGCCTTGGACTTAGCGGCATTGAGAATGATCTTGTGGCCCGCGAAGTTAACCGCTGCACGGTCGCCTTCCTTGGAAACCATAGCCTCGATCATGTTCATCTGCGGAGATCCGATGAATCCTGCAACGAACTTGTTGCACGGAGTATCATACAGAGCCTGCGGAGTATCGCACTGCTGGATAACGCCATCCTTCATAACGACGATTCTGGTACCAAGGGTCATAGCCTCGGTCTGGTCGTGGGTGACATAGATGATGGTTGTTCCGATTCTCTGGTGAAGCTTGGAGATCTCGATTCTCATCTGGACACGAAGCTTTGCATCCAGGTTGGACAGCGGCTCGTCCATCAGGAATACCTTAGGATTACGGACAATTGCACGGCCCATTGCGACACGCTGTCTCTGGCCGCCGGAAAGAGCCTTCGGCTTACGGTCAAGCAGATGCTCGATATCCAGGATCTTTGCAGCGTTGTGAACCTTTTCATCGATCTCAGCCTTCGGGACTTTTCTCAGCTTCAGTCCGAATGCTATGTTGTCGTACACGGACATATGCGGATACAGAGCGTAGTTCTGGAAGACCATTGCGATATCTCTGTCCTTCGGCTCAACATCATTGACGAGCTTGTCGCCGATCCACAGTTCACCGGAAGTGATCTCCTCAAGGCCTGCGATCATACGAAGTGTGGTGGATTTTCCGCATCCAGACGGGCCGACAAAGATGATGAACTCCTTGTCAGCGATTTCAAGGTTGAAGTCTTTGATTGCCACAAAACCGTTCGGATAGGTCTTGCAGACATTCTTCAAGCTTAAACTTGCCATTTTTATACCCTCCTGAAAAAAGTTGAGCTCACATCAGCTCTGATGGTTAAAGTATAAAACCGCGGTCTGCCTTTTTCCATATCCAGATTGACCAAACTAATTCAATTATTTTCAGCATTTTTGCCGAACGCTCACGCAATTCTGAACAACTTTAGGCAATATCGGATCTTTTTTGCGGCTTTCGTGCGCTATTTTGCCCGATACTGTCTTCATCTTGCCCGCAGCATCCCCATATGCTATGATCAGGATGCAGGATCCGGAGCGTACGTGAAATTTTCGCAAAAATGTCAGAAAGGAGAACGGCAGCCGGGTGTCAGTGCCTGTCAGGAACAGAACCGGCTACGGCACAGGTATGACTGAAAACAAAAAAACTCCGGATGCCCTGATCGGACGCCGGATTCGCGATACCAGGCTGGCTCTCGGCATGAGCCAGGCTGAATTTTCTTCTTTTCTCGGGATTTCCGAAGTTTACCTGCGCTACATCGAGAACGGCAGGCGGAGGGCTTCCCTGCGGGTTCTGAATTCGCTTCACGAGCATCTCGCCGTCTCCTACGACCGGCTGCTTGCCGACGGGACTTCCGCCGCGGACCGGGTTGGAGAAAGCGCCCTGCGGTCCCTGGATACCCAGGCTGTCCGCCGGATGCTCTCCCTGATCCTCTCGCGATGCTCCGACGAGGAAATCTACCTGTGCTACGACGCCGTTCTGGAGGTCCTCAGGAATTCTTCCCGGATGAAAAGCAGGCCCGGAGGAACGCCCGAAACACAGTCCGGGCCTCCCTCCGGAACGGAGCGGATCGCGTCAGACCGCGAACTGCATAACCAGAAGCAGCGCTGACGGAATAATCACGGCCACCCACAGAGCCCCGCAGCTGAGCTTTTCCCTCGGCAGCCTGCGAAGAAACTTCTTTTCCCCGCCGCGGAAGGTCCATGCAAGATATTCCAGCCGGTCGTTGGACTGGGCGATCAGCCAGACATTGAGCGCTACCAGGGCGGCGCAAAGCGCTGCCGCTACGAACAGGATGACGCCGTAGAACAGGGCCTGGTCCGATGGCAGGACTGTCTCCGTGCTCAGGATCTCTTCGTAGTCAGCCTGTGAGGCCAGGTCGCGCATGGCCAGCACCGAGGTCAGGTTGATGCAGAAATGTACCATCACCGGCGCCCAGAAACTCCCCGTCGCCTCCCCGAGCAGGCACAGAACGATTCCCAGCACAAAGGCGTACGAAAACTGATTGATGTTCATATGTATCAGGCCGAAGAACAGGGACGAAACCAGCGCGGCCTTCCAGAAGCCGTGCTTGCGCAGTCCCCGATACAGAACGCCGCGGAAAACCGCTTCCTCGGCCAGCGCCGGCAGAACGGCAATCAGCAGGATGTTGACGATCACCGGGTACCGCGAAATTCCCGCCATCGTATCGCTCACCGCGTTCCCGAAGGGAAGGGCGGTGATATAGCTGATGAAGCTCACGGTGACTTCCAGAAAAAGCGCAGTGGGGATCAGCAGCAGAAAAGTCGCGAAATTGAGGGATTTTTTTGTTCTGAGCGCCTGCTTCAGCGGAAGCTTCCGCCGATGGAGGTAATACCAGGCGGGCAGAAAAATAAAAATCTCGCCGGCTGCCATATAAATATAAAAATGGATCGGCACTACGGTACCCAGAAGTGACAGGAGCAGCGACGCCGCCAGGTAAAACAGAACGGTGCCCAGAAACAGGAAACACATCCGCTCCGTCATATTTTTCTCTTTGCGTGTATTCACGGTCTGTCCTCTCAGATTTTCCGGACGCTGTCCGGCAGTATCTCGATTTTCTTTTCCTTGAGCAGGTGTCCGAGCGCTCTCTTGAAAGATCCCTTGCTCATATGAAGTTCCCTCCGGATCAGTTCGGGGGATGAATTCTCGCTGAACGGAAGGACTCCTCCGTACATGGAGATCGCCTTCATCACAGTGTCCGCGTCATCGGCGATCTGCAGGTAAGCCTTCTCCCGGAGGGAAAGATTCAGTTTTCCGTCCTGGCGCACTTCCGTCACACGGGCGGTGACCTCCTCGCCGTATCCGATGCGCTCGTAAACTTCCCGGATCGGAACCATCCCGTAATATTTTTCGTCAACCGCGACAAATACGCCGATCTCCGGATTGACACGGTACACGAATCCCTTCACTTCGTCGTTCTTCTGATACGGGCTTTCGGCGCTGAGATAATCATAGATTTTCATGGACGCGCACAGGCGTCCGCTCCGGTCCACATACAGGCGCACAAGGCAGCGGTCTCCGCGGCGGACGCGCGGAGCCTGCTCCTTGAAGGGAAGAAACAGGTCCTTCTCCAGGCCCCAGTCCAGAAAAGCTCCGATTTTCGACGTATCTTTCACCGTGAGGACGGCGAGGCCGGAATCCAGGGTGATGGCCGGTCTGGCTGTCGTGGCGATTTTGCGGTCCGAGGAATCCAGATAGACAAAAACCTCAATGCTGTCGCCCTCCTTAGCGCCTTCCGGGATCTGCCTTCCGGGCAGCAGCACAGATTCTTCTTCTCCTCCGGCTTCACTGTCCGCTGCGCCGAGAAAAGCTCCGGGCTTCCGGATTCTCAGTATTTTAAGCGTCTGCATTCTTCCGATTTCAATCATGTTTTTACTCCGTTCTCTTCTGACGGCACAGTTTTCCGTGCCACATTCCGTCCGTTCGGAACTTTCCTTATCACGACAGGCTCCGGGGGATTCGCGCTGCCTCCAGCGGAATATGATTTCCGATTCCGCGGGCATGCCACAACAGACAGCCCGCAGCGAGCCTGCGCGGGAAAGCTTCTGGTTATGCGGACCGTCCTTCAAAACAGATTCCGCGGTACTGCCCGCCAGACATCCTGCCAGACAGTAGTTTCTGCATTATCTCTCACTGAATGCCACTATCGCGTATACTGTACCGCTGCCGTCACCGAGCGACACCGTCATACGGTTTTCTTCCCTGTACAGCACCGGAACCACCGTATCCCCCAGATGCGCCTGGGCAAGATACTGGACCTGGATACCGCTGTAGGAAAAGCCCTCGGGAAGACAATCCCGCGCCATCTCCACATACTGGGCGTTGTTGACATGATGGTTGGTATCCAGATGCGTCCGCTGGATCACAAAGGGAGCCAGCGGCGTACCGCTGTCCGGGACGGCGATCTTGCGGTTCTTCATTCCGCAGCCTTCCGGCATCTCATCGACAGGCAGGTATGGATCGATATCCTCTGGCGTGATTCTCACCGGCTTTCCGGTAGAGGGCTGGGTATAGCACCAGGCTGAATCCGCCCCGACGAGAAGTTCATTCGTGTCCGCACTCCGGATGTCAAAATATCGAAGGCCCAGAATCCCGCGGTATTGATATGGCCGGGTTGACAACCTGATTTTCTCTGTCAGTTCCGGACGCCTCAAAATGGAGATCTTCCATCCCGTCACCAGCCACGCGCGGTCATGCTCCTGCAGCCAGCGGATGCCCCTTCCGATATGTTCGGACTGGAAAGTGGAGCAGTCCTGCAGATAATTCATTATGCCGATGATCGACAGAAGTCCATTCTCATCGACTTCGCTGTAACGTACCCTGCTTTCAAAAGAATACATGAATGCCTCCTGATGCCAGACTTCCGGCATGCCCGCGATGCGGACGCCTCAGGCGGTCTCGTTGGCCGCCCAGCTCTTTCAGGCCTTCCGGGGCCGGTCAGACCGGTTTCAGTCTTCAGGCTGTCCCCGGCAGTCCTGACTTCCCCGTCTCTGCGTCTGAGCCGATACCTCATCCGGACATATGCAGAGTATAACATAACGCAAAACAATCCGAAAGGAACAAGGTGTTCAAATATTTTGCTGAAAAGGGCTTGACAAGACCCTGATATAGGTTTATTATAATTGGCGTTCCAGGCACAGCGCTATAGCCAAACGGTAAGGCAGTGGACTCTGACTCCATCATTGTACAGGTTCGAATCCTGTTAGCGCTGCTCATCAAAGCCGCGGCAGATGCCGCGGCTTCTTTTTTTGCTGCCGGCGGCATACCGCAGGCAGTCCGGAGCCAGTATTCTTTTCTCCCCGGCCGCGGCGGCTGCCGCGTCAGCTTTCCGCCTTGAAACAGACGATCTCCAGGGAGAAATGGCATGAATCGAGAAAAGTCCCGGCCGCGCCGGCGCATTTTTCGCGCCGTCACAGCCGGGGCTGTCCATTTTGCGTTCTTTTTCAGATCGTCTGGCCGGCGAACTGCGCGTCGTACAGTTTCCGGTACTCGCCGTTCTTGGCCATCAGTTCATCATGTTTCCCCTGTTCCACGATCCCGCCGTCCTTCACGACCAGAATCGTATCCGCGTTCCGGATCGTCGAAAGCCTGTGGGCAATCACAAAGCAGGTCTTCCCCTTCATCAGTTCCGCCATCGCCGCCTGGATCTGGATTTCGGTGCGGGTATCCACGTTGGAGGTCGCTTCGTCCAGTATCAGCATCGGCGCGTTCAGGAGCATCGCTCTCGCGATGGTCAGCAGCTGCTTCTGTCCCTTGGAAATGTTGGTTCCCTCATCCGTCAGGATGGTATCGTACTGCTTCGGCAGGCGCATGATGTAATTGTGGATCTTCGCCGCCTTGCACGCCTCGATGACGTCCTCCCTGGTGGCCTTCGGGTTTCCGTAGGCCAGGTTTTCGTATATCGTGCCGTAGAACAGCCACGTATCCTGCAGCACCATCGCGAACTGCCTGCGCAGGCTGTCCCTGGTGACCATGCGCGTCTCGTGCCCGTCCACCAGGATCTCGCCGCTGTCGATGTCGTAAAAGCGCATCAGCAGGTTGATGATCGTCGTTTTTCCGGCTCCGGTCGGCCCGACGATCGCGACCGTTTTTCCGGGTTCCGCTTTCAGATTGAAATCATGGATCAGCGGTTTCTCCGGCGTGTACGAAAAATTGACATGCCTGAATTCCACTTCCCCGTACACTTTCTGCAGCACTATTGCCTTCTCGTCGTCAGGCTTTTCCGGCAGCTCGTCGATCAGCCTGAAAACGCGCTCCCCGGCGGCAAGGACGCTCTGCAGCTCGCTGATGATGTTCGCCGACTCGTTGATCGGGCCCGTGAACTTGCGGGAATACAGCACAAACGAGGAAATGCTGCCCAGGGTGATCTGATTTTTCAGGAACATCAGGGAGCCGAACACGGTAACCATAACCAGCGAAATGTTGTTGACCAGGTTGACCGTCGGCCCCGTCATCGCGCTCATGTAATCGGCCCGGTAGTAGGCGTCAACCGCCTCCTCGTTCTTTTTCTGGAAACGGTAAATGGAATTGACCTCCTGATGGTAGGCTTTCAGGCTCTTCTGCCCCGAAAACATTTCCTCCACGACGCCGTTCATCTCTCCCAGCTTTCCGGAGCGGGCCTGGAACAGCGGCCGCGTGAGCCTGGCCAGGGAGATCGTCGCGACAATGGAAATCGGCACGGTCACTGCGAACACCAGGCAGAGTTTCGGTGAAATCGTGAGCATCATCACCAGGGAGCCGACGACGGTGATCGCGCTGGTGAACAGGGAGATGACGTCGTTCGACAGGCTGGTGTTGATCGTATCCACATCGTAGGTGATGCGGCTGATGATGTCGCCCGAAGAGTGGCTGTCGTAAAAGGAAACCGGGAGCGACAGCAGGTGGTTGAAGATCTCCGACCGCATGTTCGCCACGATCTTTCGCGTCATATGCTGCATGACTACCTGAAGCAGATAGGAAAGGACGCCTGACGTGACGTACAGGACCAGCATCAGCTGGCAGCAGCGGAGGACAACGCCGAAATCGACAGCTCCGACACCGCCTGTCATGGCGTCGACCGCTTTACCGGAAAGGCGCGGGCCGGCCAGGGAAAGCAGGTTGCCTGTCACGGAAAGCGTGATGGCCAGAAGCAGCAGCCACTTGTAGCGCAGCATGTACTTCACGAGCCTTCTGACGACAGGGCTGGAGCGTCCGCCGAGCCGGTTGATCACTTCCTTGTTCTTTTCGCGCTGGATTCTGGAGATTGTGCGGCACTCTGCGGCGATATTGCGTTTTTCATTTTCCTTCTGGTGTTCGCGGCAGCGGCGTTCGATCTCCTCGAGAGTGAGATCATGGTTGATTCTCTTTTCTTCCGTTTCAGGCATCAATCTCACCCCTTCCCATCTGCGTATCGCTGATCTCACGGTACACGCTGCAGGTCTGCATCAGTTCGCGGTGCGTACCGTCCCCGATAATCCTGCCTTCGTCCAGCACCAGGATGCGGTCGGCGTACATGATGGTGCTGATGCGCTGCGCCACGATAATCGTGGTGATTTTGCCGTAGTTCTGGCGGATCGCCGCGCGCAGCCTTGCGTCGGTCGCGTAATCCAGGGCGCTGGAAGCGTCGTCGAAAATCAGGATCTCGGGCCTTCCGGCCAGGGCTCTCGCGATCAGGATGCGCTGCTTCTGCCCGCCCGACAGGTTCATGCCGCGGATCGCGCACATGTAGTCGAGCCCGTACTCGCTGACAAAGTCATCCGCCTGCGCGCACTTCACGGCTTTCATAATTTCCTCGTCGGAAATATTTCTCCCGAAGCGGATGTTTTCCCGGATCGTGTCATGGAAGATGACGTCGTTCTGGAACACCGCCCCGAATTTGGTCATCAGCTGCGCGGAAGGATAGGCCCGCACATCCAGGCCGTCGATGAACACCGCTCCGGCCTGCGGATCGTAATAGCGCATGAGCAGGTTGACAATCGTGGTTTTGCCGGAGCCGGTCGCCCCGATAATGCCCAGGGTGGTGCCGTGCGGAACGTCAAAACTGATGTCCCTGACGCAGTCAGACTCCTCATAGCCGAAGCTGACCTGGTCGAACACGATGTGCGCGGAAAAGTCCCGGCGTTCCTTCTGCTCGATCAGAAGATCCTCCGGCGTATTCAGCACTTCCTCGATTCTGTCCGCGGAAGCGCTCGCCCTGGAGTAGCTGATGAACAGGCGGGACAGGAAAAGAATAGAGTTCAGGATGATCGTCACATAAGACAGGAACGCCATGACGACGCCGGGCTTTGTCTGCCCGCCGTTGACTCTCACGGCGCCGAAATAGATGACCAGGACCATGCCGGTATTGAGGATAATGCTGACGACCGGGCGCATCCCGCCCATCACCAGGCCGGCGCGAAAGTCCTTGTCGACAACCTCATGGTTGATCTTCTCAAATTTCCGTTTCTCTTCCGGCGTCTTGGACAGGGCCTTGATCACGCGGATTCCGGCGGTGTCCTCGCGCACCAGGCGGATAAAGCGGTCCAGCGCGTCCTGCACCTTGCGGTACATCGGCACGCCTTTGGTGCAGAACAGCCACACGAACAGAATCATAAACGGCAGCAGCGATACCATTACCAGGCTGAGATGCGCGTCCATCGTGAAAGTGACGGCCAGTCCGCCGATCAGCATGATCGGCTGGCGCACGCCGAGCCTCTGCATCATGCCGAGGAACTGGTGAATGTTGTAAGTGTCCGAAGTCGCTCTCGAGATGAGGGAAGGCAGCGTGTAGGCGTCCTGCTGCCGGAGGGACAGAAAACTGATGCGGCTGTACAGCTGCAGCCGGACGCGCTCGGTAGTGTTGCGGGCCACGAGCGAAGCCATCCGGTTTGCGACGATGTTGCAGACAAGCGCGGCAAACGCGAACAGGATCATCACGAGGCCCCACAGCAGGACGTCACGGGTGCTCCTTCTCGGAATGACGTCATCCACCATCACCGACAGCGCCCAGGGAATCATCAGTTCGGCGATTGTGCCGGCCACTTTGATAATAAATCCGACCGTCATGCGGCCGACGTAAGGTTTCAGGGCTCGAAAAATACTTCTCATTACTCTCCCGGACAGTGAAATGGGCCGGGGAACCCTGATGGTTCCCCGGCCTGTCATCATTGCAGACTGTTGTTAAGGCAGATATTGATTTGTCTTCAGTTCTCTTCGGAAATGGCGCTCATCGGGCATACGGACGCGCAGGAGCCGCAGGAAATGCACTTCTCCGGATCGATCTGATAGTGATCGGTTCCTTCAGAGATTGCTTCCACCGGGCACTCCGGCTGGCAGGTGCCGCAGGAAATGCAGTCATCACTGATTTTGTAAGCCATAATTATACCTCCTGAAAATATGCTGTGCACATCCGGATCAATTTCCGGGGTTGTGCGTGTATTGTAATACAGTTTTGAGACCGGCGCAAGGGCAACTTTACTCTTCGTCTCTCAGTTTCATGATCTTGCAGACGTTCGGGTTGTCCACGCGGAGCGGAAGCCCGTTCATCACAAGATATTTCTTCTCGTAGTTGACCGTGAAGAACGTCAGCGTGCTCGAGTCATGGTTGACGCTCACGATGTGCCTGTTGTCCGGAAAGATATCCAGTTCCTTCGGATAATCCCCGCTCACCGGAAGGATGAACTGGTTGTACAGCAGTCCGTTTTCCGGATCCCTCTCGTAGCACGCGACGGTGTTGTCGCCGGCGTTGGTGCAGAAGACGTGGCTGAAATCGTGGGAGAACCGCAGGGCCACGGCCGCGTTGACCGTCTGGCTTTTCTTCGGCTGCGTGGAAACCAGCTGCTTGAACTGGAATTCCGGGCAGTCCTCATGGTAGATGTAGTTGTAAACCGTGATGTAATTCTTCAGCTGATGAACCATGTACATATGGCGGGAATCGCCGGAGAACGCGACGTAGCGCGGCGCGGAATTGAGTTCGCAGTGAATGATGTCGACCATGTGAAGTTCCCCGGTCTGGCGGTCAAGCTTGTAAACCTTGACGTTGTCGATACCCATGTCGACCATCAGGATGAAGTTATTGTCGGGTGTGAACTGCGCGCAGGTCACGTGCGGGCGGAAATTTCTCTCCGCCACGCTGCCGTAGCCGCGGTTGAAGACTTCCGAAACAATGTCGCCGACGCCTCCGTCCTCGCGGATGCGCAGAACTGTCATCTTGCCGTCGTGGTAGCCGGCGACCAGCATGAATCTGTTTTCCTTGTCAACCGTGATGTAGCAGCCCCGCATGCCGCGGATCCCGGCCGTGTTGATCAGCTCGAGATCGCCGTCCGGCAGAATGCGGAAAGCGGTGACGCCTTCGTCCACAATCGTGTAGAGAAAGCGGTGATCGTACGAATACGTCAGGTAGGACGAGTTGTTGACTTCGATCTCTTTGCGCCTGACGAAATAGTTTTTCTCGGTGTCTACATCATAAATGGTAATGCCCTTGCTGTTCCCGTAGAAAGTATAGGAACCCACATACGCGACATATTTCTCAGCCATAACGACCTCCGCGGGTTTGCCCCGCTGAACGTGAACGATTTGCGTGCGCCGGGAACCGCAATCCGCGCGGATCCTGTCCCTTGCATACACGCAGAACGAAATGCGCACCGGGAACCGCAGGAGTTCCGGGCTCCCCAGCTTTCCAAATCATAACACAATCCCGAAACCCTGTAAAGTTTGCGCGGCAGCCGGAGAACCGCGGGACGAACCGTCTTTACGCCTCCGGCTCAGCGAAAAGGCCGCGGAGTTCCTTCTGCCACAGCGTTCCTTTTTCGAGGTCTCCGGCCATGAGCATTCCGTCTTCCAGGAGCAGGTACTGATGGCCGCTTCCGTTTTTGGGCAGGGAAACCGACCCCGGGTTCAGGCAGAGGACGCCGTCTTTCTTCCGGCAGAGCGGCACATGGGTGTGGCCGTACAGAAGAATATCCCCGGGGGAAAGAGGCGGAAGCGCGTCGATGTTGTAATGGTGGCCGTGGGTAGCGAATATCACGCGGTTCTCCGCAAGGATCACCGAATATTCCGCCAGGACCGGGAAGTCCAGCATCATCTGGTCCACCTCGGCCTCGCAGTTGCCCCGCACGCAGAAAACCCTGCCTTTCCAGCTGTTGAGGATTTTCGCCGTCTCCTTCGGCGAATACCCCTGCGGAAGGTCGTTGCGGGGCCCGTGGTACAGCAGGTCCCCGAGAAGCAGGATCCTGTCGGGATTTTCCTTCCCGACAGCCTCCTCCAGTTTTGCGCACCAGTAGGCCGACCCATGGATATCCGAAGCGATCAGCAGTTTCATTGGCATTTTCCTCCCTCAGATGTTTCCGGGCTGCCCTGCGCCGGGCATGCTGCCGGTCCGCAGGGCTGTTCACCCGTTTCCCGACAGTCCTTACCCGAACCATTATATCATGCCGGCAGTTATTTTCTCATGTACAGGCAGCCTTCTGTCCGACGACGGCAGCGCTGTCTTCCGCGGTTCCCGCTGGCTGTCCCAAATAGGCCGGAATTTGAAAAACTGCTGTCTGCTGTCTTCCGCAGTCCCCACAGGCTGCCCTGCGGCCCGTTTCTCCGGTCAGCACTTCCCGCAGCCGGTTTCCCGGTCAGTAACCCGGATCAATCCGCGCCGTACTGCCCTGCCTCGTCTTGGTTACGATAATCTTTTTGCGGATTTTCTCCCTGAGCTCCGGCCGGTGGCTGATGATGCCGATCAGGCGGTTCCCGCCGGTCAGGCTGTTGAGCATGTCGACCGCGTCGTTGAGCGATTTTTCGTCCAGCGTTCCGAAGCCTTCGTCGATAAACAGCGTGTCAACGCTGATTCCGCCGGCCGCGCTGGTCACCGTGTCGGCAAGGCCGAGCGCGAGGGAAAGCGAAGCCATAAAGCTCTCCCCTCCGGAAAGCGTTCCGACCGGCCGTTTTCTTCCGGTGTAATTGTCCAGGACGTCCAGCGCGAAGGCATTCTTGCCGCCGACTTCGTCGGCTTCGCTCTCATGCCGGCTGAGCTCGTATTTTCCGCCGCTGATCTTCTGCAGCCGGATATTGGCCGCGTCGATGATCCCGTCGAAGCCTTCCATCTGCACGTACTGTTCCAGGGTAACTTTGATTTTGCCGGCCATCTTTCCGTTGACCAGGTCGTCCAGCCCCGAAACCAGGGCCAGGTTCTTCGAGACGTCCGACGCCTCGGCAATCCTGCTGCGGATTTCCGCTTCCGCCCTGGCGTTCTGTGCGATCGCCGCGTTCAGCGCCGATTCTTCCGAACGCTTCGTCCGCAGTTCCTCCTCCGTCTGCCTGATCTGCTGCAGAAGCCCGTCCGTGTCCGTCAGGACAAGCCCTTCCGCGTCCCTGGCCCGGCTTTCCGCCAGTTTTTCCGCGGCCGCGAGTTCCTTCTGGTAGCTGTCCCAGATCTTCTCCGCCTGTTCTATCGTTTCCCGGTCGACCACGGAATTCAGGTAATCCTTTGCCGAGCTGAAGCCTGCTGTCGTTTCGGCGTTTTTGTACGCGGCCCGTGCTTCTTCCTCTTTTTTCTTCTTTTCTTCCAGATCGCGCTTCTTTTCCGCCAGAGACGCGGACGCGGCCGACAGCTCCTTCTGCGCCTCCGTGAGTTTTTCCCGGCTGCTGTCGATCAGCCCGCGGATGCTCTCCGCGGAATCCGCCGCGTTGCGGCACGCCTGCCGGGCCTCAGCTTCAGTAGTATAGTCCAGCTTTTCGAACGCGTTGAGCCGGCCCTGCGCTTCCGCTTCCTTTGCCGCGGCTTCGCTTTCCCTGCCGGTCAGGTCAAGGCGCTCCTTCTCCTGCTGATCGCGCTGCCGCTGCAGCTCAGGGACCTGCCGGTTAAGGGTGTCCAGTTCATCCGCGTCTTTCTGGAGTGCGGTGCAGTTTCGCACCGTCTGGTTTCCAGCGTCCGCGGTCTGAGGTCTGGCATTCTCAAGGACATGGCTGAGGGCGTCAAGCCTGTCCTGCAGGGAAAGCTCCCGGTTTTCCCCGGTTTCCGCGGTTTCTCCGCCTGCGAGCGAGCTTCCGTCCTCAGGTTCCGGTTCTTCCGCTTCCAGCGGGTTCAGCAGGCCGGCCCGCACCGCTTCTTCGGCCGCGGGAATCCCAAGCGCGGCGGCCCTGCTGACCGTCTGCTCCAGATCCCTGAGAATAGTCCGGCGCAGTTCCGTAACCCTGGCGTTCTGGGACACAGCCCTGCCGGAAGCCTGCTCTCTCGCCGCCCGCGCGGCTTCCGCCGAGTCATGCGCTGCGGCCGCCTCGTCCTCAGTAGCCGACTGGGCCGGAAGTTCCGCTGGCATCGGGTGATGGACAGCCCCGCAGACCGGGCAGGGCGACCCCTCCACCAGGGACTGGGCGAGAATGCCGGCCCGGCTGTTTTCAAGGCGTTCCGTGACCCTGTTCTCGTTGTCCGCGGCATTCCGGTAAGCCGTCTGAGCCGACAGAAGCTCAGCCTGCATTATTTTCAGTGTATTTTCCGCCTCTTTCAGTGCAGGCAGGCTGCTGTTCAAAAGTTTTTTCTCCTCCCCGTACACTGCTTCCAGGTCTTTCTCCAGCCTCTGTTCCTGCTGCAGCTTTGCCGGCGCCGTCTCCACCGCTGTCCTGCGCTCCTGCGCGGCATTCAGGCGCGAAACCGTATCCTCGAGCTTCTTCGCCGCTCTCCGGCTGTCCTCCGAAGCTCTCCTGTGGGTTTCCTGCAGCCCGCGCAGCTGCACTCTGAGCGCGTCTCTTTCCCGGTAGCGCGGCAGGCTTTTCTGAATACTGTCGGCCAGAACCCTGCTCTGGTCCATCTGCGGCCGTTTTGCTTCCGCCGCCTGATTCTCCTCCTGTGCCTTCCCGAGCAATTCCCGCGACCGGTTTACAGCATCTTCCTGTCTGGATTTATCTGTTTCCGCTGCATCCCTCGTCTTGTACGCAATCTCATAGGCATCAGCGTAAGGCTTGACCTGATCCAGCGCTCTCTTCCACTTATCCGCCTGTTCCTTCGCAGCCTGTCTCTGCGGCAGCTGGACCCTGAGCGCGTCCCTGGCGGCGGCAGCCTCATCTCTCAGCTTCAGCCGGCTGTTGTTGGCCTCCGCGAGCGTCCTGGATTCGTTGAGCTTATCCAGGGATTTCTGGAGGGAAGCCTCCCGCGCGGACATGTTCTCGGCCTGTTCGCGATCCTTCCTGTCTGACTGTTCCGCGAGATCCAGAAGTACACCCGAACGGTCCAGAAGTACCGCAAGCCTTCCCGCAGGCGCGCTCCGATCGGCGTCCCGCAGAATTTCCGCGGCTTTCTGCGCGGCCTCCGGGTCTCCGTCAAAACGCACCACGGCAAACTCCCGGCGCAGCAGCAGCTGTTCCCGGTCGGCGTCCTGCCGGGCCTGCGCCGCTTCCTCTTTCAGGACATCCCCCATTTTTGCGTATTTTCCCGTGTGAAAAAGCTTCTCCAGGATTTTTGTCCGATCGTCGCTCTTTGCGTTGAGTACTGCCGCAAATTCATTCTGGGGGATCATGCTGATCTGCTCGAACTGACTGTAATCGATCCGGAGAATTTCCAGCACTTTATTATTGACTTTCGTGGCACCCTCAACCGGGTTTTCCCCGTCGGTCCAAAGAGTCGCGTTCGCCATCCGCTGGGTCATTCCCTCCCCGCGGATCTTGGGCCTTTCGTACTGCGGATTGCGCAGAATGCGGTACACATGCCCCTGATGGGAGAAGGTGAGATCCACATAGGTTTCCGCCTCCGGCAGCGCGTAGTCGCTGCGCAGGGTGCTGACTTCGCGGTAAGTTCCCGTGGTCTGGCCGTAAAGCGCGAAGCTGATCGCGTCAAAGATGGACGTTTTTCCCGCCCCGGTATCCCCGGCGATCAGGAAAATGCCGTCCTGCCCGAGCCGGGAAAAATCTATTTCCTGCACGCCCGCGTACGGGCCGAAAGCGCTCATCACAAGATCAATCGGCTTCATGCAGCACCTCCGCTTTCTGCGCGGCGCGGCGCAGGATTTCCCATTCCTCCCCGCTCATTTCGCCGCCTTTATAAATATGGTAGAAATCCCTGATGATCTCCTCCGGCGTCTTCTCCCGGACGGACGCCCTGGCCGCGCCCGCTCTCTCGTCCCGGCTGCGGCTGTTGTCAAAGCGCAGTTCCATGGTGTGCGGATAGACGCTCTGGATTCTTGCCATCGCCCCGGGAACCGTCTCTTCATTGGTCAGGATCACCTGGAGATAATCGTCAGTGTCCGTGATGTTCTCCGGTTTGAGCAGATCCTCGATTTTTCCGCGGATCCGCCGCATCCCGCGGAGCGGAACCAGCGGAACTTTCTCCACCGTCACGCACTCTCCGACTGGATCTCCCGGCCTCTTTGCGCCGACCGTGACGACCGGGACCGATTTGGCCTGGCCGATTTCGCTGAGGGAATAGCTGAGCGGGGAGCCGCTGTAGCGCACGGTGTCCCTGCCGACCTTCTGCGGGCGGTGAATGTGGCCGAGGGCCGCGTAGTCAAAGGCGTCGAAAGCGGAAACGTCCACTTTTTCCACCGCGCCGACGTTTTCTGGCGGGTCGTTCTCCGAACCTGACATCCGGGGATCCGTCCCGCCCGCCGTGACATACTGGTGCGAGAGGATGATATTTCTCCGGTCAGGGTTGATTTCCGCGTCAGCGAGAGCTGCCCGCACCGCCGCGTCGTAATCCGCGATCGTCTCCTGCGGGTGAAACTGCGCCACCTGCGACCTCCGCACAAAGGGAAGCATCCAGACGTCGACGGGGCCGTATTCATCCTGCACCGTCACCGGCGTCATCGTCCCGCGGTACAGCGCCGTGAGGAACACTCCCCTGGAAGTGAAAAAGGACGTGCCGAAATTCATGCGCTCGTCGGAATCGTGGTTGCCCGTGATGGCGAAAACCCGGATGTGCCGGGAAGCCAGTTCTTTGAGAAACCAGTCAAGCAGCGAGACCGCGGTTTCGCTGGGTATGCTGCGGTCATAGATATCCCCGGCGATCAGCACGCTGTCCGCGTGCTTTTCGTCGGCAATCGCGAGGATCTTTTCCAGGATGTCACGCTGGTCGGGGATCATATCAAATTCGTTGACGTTTTTTCCGATGTGGAGATCAGCCAGATGAAGAAATACCAAGGCTTTTCCTTTCCCAGGCTTTCCGCCTGCCGTTCTTTTGGGTTGTGTTTATCAGTATATCACATTTTCACCATGATGGGTAATGATTTGCCTATTTTTTCTTCCTGTCCAAAATTTTTTTCCGGTGTTCCGCTGTGTCCGCGGCAGCCGGTACGGCCTGTCCGAGGCCGACTTCGATTTCGAAGGTTTTCCCCTGCGTCCCCGGCAGCCGCCCACAGGCTTCACCCGACGTATCCGTTGCTGCCATTAGCGCGGTTTTGCATGAATTTGACATCGGGAGCCCGGGGCTTCTCTTCCAATTCATATAAAAATGACTTATAATTGACGTAATCATAACATTTCGTGTTCCGCAAAAACCTGCGGCGGCAGGACTGACATCATCATTTCCGCGTACGGCGGATCGAAAGGAGCATTTATGCTTGAGAACATCGACCTGAACAAAAAGATGAGCCGGAAGGAATTCAACGAGCGCTATGACAGACTCTGCGATGAACTCTCCAAACTTCAGCGGGAGCAGCGCGCCGCGAAACTTCCGGTTCTGATTGTCTTCGAGGGGGTTCCCTCAGCGGGCAAAGGCACCCAGATCAACAAGCTGATCGAGCCTCTGGATCCCCGCGGATTCCATGTTTACGCCATCAACGGCCAGAGCGATGAGGAAAAGCGGCATCCGTTTTTCTGGAGATTCTGGACGCTGACGCCCGCGGACGGCAGAATTGCCATTCTGGACCGCAGCTGGTACCGCAGCGTGATGGTGGACCGTTTTGACGGAACCACGCCGCCGGACAAACTGGAGGATTTTTACAAAGATATCAATGAGTTCGAGAAACAGCTGACTTTCGGCGGCACGCTGATCATCAAGTTTTTCCTGAACATCACGAAAGATGAGCAGAAAAAACGCATGAAGGCTCTTCTGGCATCCAAAGAAACCGCCTGGAGAGTCACCGAAAACGACCTCGCGCGCCATAAGAAATATAAGGAATACCAGACCATGGCCGATGAGATGCTGCAGCACACGGACACAGCCTACGCCCCGTGGACCATTGTCGAATCCAACGACCTGGAATATGCCGCGTGCAAGATCATGGACACCGTCATCCGGCGCCTGAAAACCGCCATCCCGGAATACATCGAAAAAGTGAAGGAAGCCGAGGCGGAGAAGGCTGCCGTCAGGGCATACAACGCCCAGAAATACGCCAATGTCGACGTTGAACAGATGAAGGCGGAGGTTGAGAACAGCGTGCGGGCGGCCGAGGATGCGCAGGGAGCGGAAAAGCCCGGGGAAGCACCGGCGGCGGAAAACGCCGGAGCGCAGACGTCCGGCACTGGGCCGGCGGATGCCGGGGAAGCTGTGAAATCTGACGCCGGACAGGCAGGTTCCGACGGCGAAAAGACCGACGCCGGACGCCCGGATGCGGCTGACGCGGAAAACGCCGGCCGGGAAGAGGCCGGTGAAGCCGGGGACGGCGACGCTGGCGAATCCCTCTCTGACACAGACGAAGAAGTCAGGGACCTTGACGATGAGACCGGCAGCGATAACGAAGCCGCCGTCCGCAAAGCTGTGTCCGCCGGTGCCAATGTCCCGGCAGCGGAAAAGAAAGAGGCGAAGCCGCAGGTCTCCCTCAAAACTTCCATTCTCAGCAACGTCGATCTCACGAAATCCGTCCCAAAGAGCGAGTACAAGACGGAAATCAAAAAGCTGCAGCGCAGGCTTTCCTTCCTCCACAGCGAACTGTACCGCACTCAGATCCCGGTTGTCATCGGATTTGAGGGCTGGGACGCCGGCGGAAAAGGCGGCGCGATCAAGCGTCTGACCCAGGCGCTGGATCCCCGCGGCTACGCGGTCAACCCGACCTCCGCGGCCAACGATATCGAGCGTGCGCACAACTACCTGTGGCGCTTCTGGAACAACATGCCCAAGAACGGGCATATCGCCATCTTCGACCGCACCTGGTACGGGCGCGTGATGGTCGAGAGAATCGAGGGATTCTGCACAAAGGACGAATGGCAGCGCGCTTACACAGAGATCAACAACATGGAGGCCAATCTGGTGCACTCCGGCGCGATCGTCCTCAAGTTCTGGATGCAGATTGACAAGGACGAGCAGGCAAGACGCTTCAAGGAGCGCATGGACGACCCGTCGAAACAGTGGAAGATCACCGACGAGGACTGGCGCAACCGCGCGAAGTGGGACGATTATGAAAACGCCGTCGACGAAATGCTGATCCGCACCTCCACCACCTACGCGCCGTGGATCATTGTCGAAGGCAACGACAAGTATTACGCCCGCCTCAAGGTGCTCCGCACGGTCATCGACGCGATCGAAAACAAGCTGAAAGAAACCGGCAGGTAACTATTCCGGATCAGGCAGGATCAGCTGCGGCGTCCATCTCAGGCAGTCGCCGGAGACAAGGCTGTAGCGGATTCCGCGCTTTTTTCCGCGGATGCTGTCGTGAAATCTGGCGTCACCGTGGCAGTGGGCATAGACGACCTGCTCGGCGCCGTACTGCTCCGCCATCTTCGTAAAAACGCTGTTTCTCTGCCAGAGCAGCGCGCTCGTGGGCGGGTAGTGCAGAAACATGACGAATCTGCGGAACCCGTCCGCCGAGGCCGCCTCAAAAGAGACGCGGAGCCTCTCCGCCTCCCTACGGACCAGTTTGTCCGCGTGGTCGACATCGTCCAGGCCCTCGTAGCAGTATCCCTTGGTGCCTACCAGCGCGCAGTCTCCGTACGGATAATAGTTATTCTGGAGAAAGAACAGCTTTCCGGCATACAGTTCGTTCAGCTTCCGCGTTTTGTTCACTTCCCAGAACATGTCGTGGTTCCCGCGGATCAGGACAATCCGCGGAAGCTGTTCCAGGCTGCGTCTCACTTCTTCCGCCCCGCTCCGCGGGGCGTTTTTTGTTTCCCGCGCGGAGTCCGCAGGTTTTTCCGGACCCGCCGTTGCTGTTCCGTCCGCCGGCCCAGGATCCAGGCTGCAGATATAGTCCAGATCTTTCCCGCACCGCTCCAGTTTTGCGCCCCAGCTGTGGTCGCCGACCAGCACGAGCACATCCCCCGGTTTCAGCAGGCGGGCGCAGTTTTCCTTCAGATGTTTCTCGTGATCAATCCATACCCTGTCGTACAGCTGCATCGGGGCCTTCAGCTCTGTTTCAAAATGAAGATGCAGGTCGCCAATCGCATACAGCGCCATGCCACAGCCTCTTTTCCTCTGACGGCGCCTCCCCGCGCACAGGCAGAAAATATGCCGGCCCATCATCCGCCTGTTCAGCCGGCCGCCGGAGCGTGTCTCCCGCGCTCGCTGGATCAGCAGTCTCACCACCGGCATATTCCTCAAAAAACAGAAGCACTTCCCGTTCGTCCCGGAAAGTGCTTCCGCATCAGGGAGTCACCTGACAACGTTTTTCAGCGTTCCTATCTTTTCTATCGTACATTCTACCACGTCGCCCGTTTTCAGGAAACGCGGAGGTTTCATCCCCATGCCGACCCCGGCCGGGGTCCCGGTGGCGATGATGGTCCCCGGAATCAGCGTAATCCCCTGGGACAGCTCGCTGATGGCTCCGGCCACCGTTTTCATCATCAGGGAAGTATTGCTGTCCTGGCGGAGTTCCCCGTTGACCCGGCAGCTGATCGCCAGCGTCTGGGGATCCGGAATATCCTCCGGCGTGACGATGCACGGGCCCATCGGAGCGAAACCGTCCAGGCTCTTGCCGAAATACCACTGTTGATGGGCGGTCTGGAGATTTCTCGCGCTCACGTCGTTGAAGACCGTATAGCCGAAGACGTAATCGAGCGCTTCCTCGGGCAGGACTTTCACCGCCGTTTTTCCGATGATCACCGCGAGCTCGCACTCGTAATCCAGGCTGTCTACCAGACCCTCGTAGGACGGAATCGGGTCGCCCGGTCCCGGCGCCTCCGCGCAGCGCTTCGAAAAATAGATGGTTGCGGGCCGCTCCCTGCCGAAAGCCTCCTCCGAAAATCCGGCCGCTTCCCGCGCGTGGCTGTAGTAGTTGATCCCGAGGCAGATCACGTCCTGCTTCGGATGGGGAATCGGCGCGCAGATTTTCAGGGATTTCAGGGGCACTACCGTCCCGTGGCGGCTGATTTCCTTCAGCCGGTTTTCCAGTTCCGGGGACCAGAGATCGATCAGGCTGTTCATATCCCCAATCTCCAGTCCGTTATGAGAAAGCACGCAGCAGCTGCTGGGCGTTCCGGCTTCCACCGCAAGTTCCTGGCTGTCCCCCGCCGCGATATTGTACAGACGCATTGCTCTCACTCCTTGTCTCAGGGCTTTTCCCTGACCGTGGCAGTTTACAGGTTTCTTCTGACCTGATTTTAACAAACGCGGCTTATGAATTCAATAATGGTTTCCCGAATCTTCGTACTATAAAACCGTACCTTTGAGATCCGATTTGAGGTACAAAGATAAGTTTTTTGTTTGATATCGTCTCCAGATAGGCTGGTGAGACCCTGTTTTCGGCTCAA
>JBMNRC010000013.1:0-84366 GCA_050944455.1 Lachnospiraceae bacterium | reverse complement strand
CATATGGGCCCAAGGAGGGAGACGTCAGATCCATGCCATTCCATTCTAACAGCTTTAGCAATGAAGGATGTAGATCCCAACTGGCTGTTGGGTTCTCTATACCCTGACTTTATTGTAGGAGCAGGGAGACCAAAGACCTGCTCGCCGAAATCAGGGAGAAGGCGGGAAAAATACCGGCGCCTGATTTCGAGGAGATGAAGGCTATCGCGAAAAAGGACGCCTTCCCGCTGGGTCCGGACAAGAGGGTGGTCGGCCTCGCGATGACCTACGCCGATCACTTTATGAAGGAAGAGCCCGACCCGGAGCTCGCCGGCTATTTCCTCGGCATCGTCTACGACCTGACCGGCTCGGAGGAGATCGGCAAAATGATGGCCGAGCAGGGCGAGCGGGCGAACGCGGCGAAAGGCGCGGCGGAACAGGACGCGAAGGCAGCCGCGGAGACCGAAAACTGACGCGGCCGCTCAAGCCGGCACACAATCTGTGAAATTAGGCGATGCCGCCGGGCCGGTACACAAACCGTGAAAACCAGGCGCGGCCGCCGAAACCGGCGCGGATAGCGCATAGTGAACGCCTTGCCGCCCGGCTGGATGAAGAAGCCTGAATGCCAACGCGGCCGCTCAAGCCGGCACAGATAGCGCAAACTGAAAACGCGGCGGCCACCGGGCCGGCGCAAATCATGAAAACTGAATGCGGCCGCCGAAACCGGCGCGGATAGCCCAAACTGAAGGCAACACGGCTGCCCGTCCGCCATGTCTGCTATGAATGATAAAACCCGGATGTTTTTGGGAAAAAGGTTGACATTGGGCGGCCGGAAGATAATAATAAAAGCAACAGCGCAGAGAATCACAGTATCGTTCAAAATCGGGAAAGTTCGGCTATGAGATCGGAAAGACCGGCGCGTACCCGTAAAAATGTCACAGCAGGCGGCAAATCCCCTGTGTGACGGTAAAGTCTGCAGTGTACTGAAAAGGCAGTGCCGGGCCGGGCGGGAATCCGGGCAGGCCTGAGTTCCCGGGCGGTATTCTGCGAAAATCAAATCTGCGAAAACACAGCCTGTAAATACAGTCTGTATGCCTGTGCGGCGGTCTGAACGTTTCTGCCAGAAGAATGCAGCCTGTAGATACAGTCTGAGTCCATACAGTCTGCACAGCGCAGCCTGTATATATCCTGTCTGAAAAAATTCAGGCGGAACAAGCGAAAGGAGTTTCAGAAATGGCAAATCGTATTGTCCTGAACGGAGTGTCCTATCACGGGCACGGCGCAATCAATGAGATCCCGGGCATCGTTGCCCAGAAGGGGTTCAAGAAGGTATTCGTTACCTCCGATCCGGATCTCGTAAAGTTCGGCGTTACCGCAAAGGTTACCGATCTTCTTGAGAAGAACGGCATCGAGTACACGCTGTACTCCGGCATCAAGCCGAATCCGACGATTCAGAACGTTCAGGATGGCGTCAAGGCATTCAGAGAGGCCAAGGCTGATTCCATCATCGCGATCGGCGGCGGCTCCTCCATGGATACCGCAAAGGCTATCGGAATCATCATCAACAACCCTGAGTTTGAGGATGTCCGCTCGCTGGAAGGCGTAGCTCCGATCAAGAACCACGCGGTTCCGACCATCGCGGTTCCGACGACCGCCGGCACGGCTGCCGAGGTTACGATCAACTATGTCATCACCGATGTTGAGAAGCAGAGAAAGTTCGTCTGCGTCGGCGAGACCGATATCCCCGAGATCGCAGTTGTCGACCCGGATATGATGTCTTCGATGCCGAAGGGCCTTACCGCCGCAACCGGCATGGACGCCCTGACCCACGCAATCGAGGGCTACACCA
This sequence comes from Lachnospiraceae bacterium, assembly GCA_050944455.1. Taxonomy (GTDB): domain Bacteria; phylum Bacillota; class Clostridia; order Lachnospirales; family Lachnospiraceae; genus Anthropogastromicrobium. The sequence continues at coordinate 82,538 of JBMNRC010000013.1, read as the reverse complement.
CCAAGGCCGCCTGGGAGATGACCGACATGTTCCATCTGGAGGCGATCCGCCTGATCAGCGAGAATCTGCGCGGCGCTGTCGCCAACACGAAGGAAGGCCGCGAAGGCATGGCTCTGGCTCAGTACATCGCCGGCATGGGATTCTCCAATGTCGGACTGGGCATTGACCACTCCATGGCTCACACCCTTTCCGCTCACTATGACACTCCGCACGGCGTTGCCTGCGCAATGTTCCTTCCGATCACCATGGAATTCAACCGCGACTACTGCGGCGAGCGCTATCGTGAGATCGCTCGCGCGATGGGCGTCCAGGGCGTTGACAAGATGAGCAAGAAAGAATACACGGACGCCGCGATCAACGCGGTCAAGCAGCTGTCTGAGGACGTCAAGATCCCGAAGTACAACGAGAAGATCAGAGAAGAGGATCTCGACCAGCTGGCTACCGACGCGCTGAACGACGCATGCTATCCGGGCAACCCGAGAGAGGCTACCAAGGAACAGGTTATCGCGATGTTCCGCCAGCTGATGCCGCCGAAGGACTGATCGTCCGGAGAGAATCAGCCTGAGCTGAAAACAGAACAGAAAGCCTGATTACTCTGCCGCCGCATTCCCGCTCCGAAAGGAACGGGGTGCGGCGGCTTTTTCAGCTCTTGCCAGTGTGCTGAATTTCTGCCGGCGGCCGCGGGACCAGGGCGGCGGCATGAAAGCATGTCTGATCAGCGAACCGCGCGCACCGAAGCTCCCACGGGTCTGGCGGCGCGCTGCCTGCCGGAATCCGGATACAGCCGGCCGGCGCCGCTGCGGAACCGGTGCTGTGCCATGCGAATTCGGCCGGCCGGCGCCGCTGCGGAACCGGTGCTGTGCCGTGTGAATTCAGCCGGCGCCGGGCCCCGCCGAAAAAATATCTTTCCAAAAGCAGCCAGATCGGCTACAATGGACCAAACCCACGCAGACGGATCCGCCGTCAAAGGATGATCCGCGCGGCGTGGTTTTCGCCGGGGAGGAAAAGCGGCAGAAATCTCCCGTTCAGACTGAAATCCTGAATGTATATCGCGGAAACAGGAGGCATGAATGTTGAGTACGAATTATCATGATGATGCTGTGGTGGCGAGGTTTTTCGGACAGTCGGCCAATTATACGGTGATTCCGGACCGGCTTTTCAAGGAGTATAACGTGAAAAAAGGTCTCAGAAACGAGGACGGCACAGGCGTGCGGTTCGGGCTGACCCGGGTTTCCGACGTCGTCGGCTACAAAAAGGACGATCAGGGGAACGTCATTCCCTGCGAAGGCAACCTGCTGTACCGCGGATACAGCCTGGCCGATCTGGTGAACAACCGCCAGGGAAACTACGGATATGAGGAGACGGTCTTCCTGCTTCTTTTCGGATTTCTGCCGACCAGAAAGCAGTTTGAAAGCTTCAAGGTTTCGCTGGCCAAACGCTACGATCTTCCGGACGATTTTCTGGTCAACGAGGTTCTGCGCACCCCGTCGAAGAACCTGATGAACTGCCTGCAGATGCTCACGCTGTCGCTCTACAATTACGATAACAACCCCGACAGCACCGACACCTACGAAACGCTGCGCAAGGGACTGAACCTGATCGGCAAGTTCCCGGCCATGGGCTGCTATTCCTATCAGGCCAAGATGCACGAGCTTTACCGCAAATCCCTCGTCATCCACTATCCGAAGCCTGAGTACTCGATCGCCGAGAACATTCTTTATATGCTCCGCCCGGACGGGAATTTCACCGACCGCGAGGCAAACCTCCTGGACGCGATTCTCGTGATCCACGCGGACCACGGCGGCGGAAACAACTCCGCCTTCACCAATGTCGTGATCGGCTCCACGGGAACCGACCTGTACTCCGCGGTGTGCGGATCGATCGGCGCCCTGAAAGGCCCGCGCCACGGCGGCGCCAACATCACGGCGGCCCACATGATGCGCCAGGTCATCGACCAGATCGGCTATACAGATGACAAAGAAAAGATCCGCCCGGTGGTCGACGCCATCCTGGATGGGAATTTCTTTGACGGAAGCGGGCTGGTTTACGGATTCGGCCACGCCGTCTATACGATTTCCGACCCGAGATGCGAGCTGCTGCGCTCGCTGTGCGAGAAGCTGGCCGTAGAGAAGGGAATGGAGAACCGTTTCGCGTTCTACAAGGCTTTCGAGGATACCGTGCACGAGGAGGTTATGGCGAAGAAGAACCGGACGATCCCGACCAACGTCGATTTCTACTCCGGCTTCGCCTACAGCATGCTGGGAATTCCGGAAGATCTCTACACCCCGCTGTTCGCCATCGCGAGAGTGGCCGGCTGGGTAGCGCACAATGTCGAGAACAAGCTGTACGACGGAAAGATCATGCGCCCGGCGACCCTGTATGTGGGAACCACAGAAGAGTTCAAACCGATGGACGACAGGATCTGACATGGGTATAAAGAGAGAAAGAGAAGAGGAAAACGGCTTCAGTACAGTTGTGAAAGCAGCGGTGGGAACGTCTCACACCATTCTGCACGCGCCGATTCCCTGGGACAGCATGTGCCGGGAAAGCGGGCGCCGGGACGGCGGAAGCGGAACAGAGGCCGGCGCCGCGGGCAGAGCGGCATCAGAAAACAGCGCCGCGGGCGGAACAGTTTCGGGAAGCGCCGCATCACATAATGCGGTATCGGACACCGCGGCGTCAGGCAGCGCATCATCAGCCGCTGTTGTGTCAGAATCAGCTGCGGAAGCCGCGGCTTCCGGAAATGCCGGGGAGCCGACTGCGCTTCACGCGGGGCTTTCCGCGAAGGCTTCGCTGATCGGCCGGGTCGGTTTCATGCTTCTGGAAGCCGGCTCCGGGGCATGGCGCGTGCGCGATGAGATGAACCGGACAGCCGAGGCCATGAATGTCGTTGTCTCGGCGGACGTCGGTCTGCTGAACCTCAACTACACCTGCTTCGGGGACGGGGAGAGCGTTACCTACTGCCTGAGCATGAAGGCTTCGGGCATCAATACCTACAAGCTGATGCTGCTTTCCCGCTTTGTGCGGGAGTTCTGCGAGGAAGCGGATCAGAAGACCGTCGGCGAATTCCATGAGATGCTGGACAAAATCGAGCATTCCCGGCTTTTCTACAAGGCCTGGAACCAGGGACTGGCGGCGGGAATCGCCTGCTTCGCCTTCACTTTCCTGCTGGGCGGCGGGCTGGTTGAGATGATCTGCGCCTTCATCGGCGCCGGCCTCGGAAACTTCGTGCGGGTGAAACTGATCCAGCACAAGTTCGCTCTGGCCCTGAACGTGGCGGTAGGCGTCGCGACGGCCTGCTTCTCGTATGTCGGGGCCGTGCGGCTCACGGAATATTTCGGCAGCGTGACAGATGCGCACGAAGCCGGGTATCTGTGTTCCATGCTCTTTATCATCCCGGGCTTCCTGCTCATCACCGGCGGCATCGATTTCGCCAAGCAGGACTACCGCTCGGGATCCGAGCGCATCCTGAACGGCATCCTGATCATCCTGGTGGCGACCCTGACCGGCATGGCGTCGTCCCTGATCCTGGATTTCAGGCCCAATGAGCTGCAGACGCCGGAAATGAACGAAAACGTCCGCCTGCTTCTCAGGCTGATTATGAGCTTTATCGGCGTCTACGGATTTTCGCTGATGTACAACAGCCCCCGCAGGATGGCCGCCACCGCCGGCCTGATCGGGATGATTTCCAACACGCTGCGGCTGGAAATGATGAGCCGGTGGGGCGTGATTTATTTTCTGGCGGCTTTCGTCGGCGCGTTTGTGTCCGGCATCCTGGCGTCCCTGGTGAAAATCAAAACGGGGTATCCGAGGCTGTCGCTTACCGTGCCCTCGATTGTCATCATGGTCCCCGGCATGTATATGTACCGGGCGATGTATTACCTGGGAATCAGCGATTTCACGACCGGCAACGAATGGCTGGTCCGCGCGGTTCTCCTTGTGATCTCGCTCCCCATCGGGCTGGTTCTTTCCAGAATGGTGATGGAGTACAAGTTCAGGCACTGCACCTGATCCGGAGTATCCACCAGGTCAGGCATTTCACCTGACCCATGAAAATCACCCCGGTCCGTCGGCCGGGGAAAAACTTAATAAATTCCATTTGATGAGCTGATCAGCTCAATTGAAAAAACTTATGGAATAAACGCAATTCAGATGAAAAAATGATCCGCGGTATCCGCAGCATCGATGAATAAGGAAATCTCATGCGCTGCCTCCGCATCTAAAAAACAAATTCAGGCGGGAAATCCCACGGCTTCAACCGGGGGAGTATATCAACGGAGGAGCGCATGAATCTGATCAGGGAAAACAGAAATTTCCGGTGGCTGTTCACCGCCACCCTGTTCAACCGGTTCGGCGATGCGATTGACGGCCTGACTCTGAGCTGGCTGACGTATTCTGTCACGAACAGCGCGTCCGTCAGCGCGCTGAACCTGGCTGTCAATTTTATTCCCACCGTCTTCTTCCAGCCGCTTGCCGGAGCCTGGGTTGTGCATCATGATCCGAAGAAGATCATGATTCTCGCGGACGCCGTCCGCGCCGCCATCGTGGTGCTGCTGGCCGTCCTTGTCTTTACCGGCGCGATTCAGGGGTGGATGATCTTCGTCGCCACCTTCCTGATTTCGACCGCGGAAGCGTTCCGGATGCCGTGCGGCGCGCTGGTGAATGTTTCCATCCTGAAAAAGGAAGAGTATTCCGCGGGACAGTCCCTGATGACCAGCGCTTCCTCTCTGGTGCAGCTGGCCGGCAGCGCTGCCGCCGGGGCGCTTCTTTCCCTGTGCGGCATTGCGGTATCCCTGCTGATGGACGCGCTCTGTTTCTGTATGTGCGCTCTTCTGCAGAGCATGCTCCGCTTTGTTTATCGGCAGAAGGAAGATGACGCCGGCAAGAACACCTTTGTCCTGTTCAGGGAAGGCCTCGGCTATATCAGAGGCCACCGCTTCATCGTCACACTCACGGTCATGTCCGTTCTGCTCAATGCCCTGATGAACCCGATCTCCGCCCTGTCTTCGGCCTGGTGCCAGACGGTTTTCCGGAAAGGAGCCTGGGCGCTGTCCTACTTCAATGTCTTCATCTCGCTCGGCATGATGATCGGGGCGGCTGTATACCGGAAATGGATCGAGCACAAAACGTGGCTGAAGCGCCTGATCATCGAAACCTACCTTGCCTGCGCGTTGTACTATCTGGCCTGGCTGGCCGGCGGGTGGCTCAGGGATTCCTGGCTTTTCTTTGTGATCGCCTCCCTGCTGCCGTTCGCGGCCGGAATGATTATTGCTTTTGTCAATATCCGGCTTTCCGTGACCCTGCTGTCGGTGGTGGATAAGAATTACCTTTCCCGGGTGGACGGGATTATCAACTCGGCCGTCTGCGCAGGCATTCCGGTTACTTCCCTGATCACTTCCGCCATGGCGGCTTTCATGCCGCTTCAGACGATCTTCATCATCTTCGCCTGCCTTTGCCTTGTGTGCGCCGTTGTCTGCTGCTTCGCGAAGCTTTCGAAAGAATACTGAGCAGGGAATACTGAGCGCGGCGGGGCCCCCGCGGGCGTGCCCTGCGCCTGCAGAGCTGCCGTTTTCGCGCGGGAAAGATGCCGGAAGAATGTGAGAGCAGAAGAGCAGAAGACCGAGGAGCCGGGAGGGAAGTCCCGGCCAGGATGGTTCAACTGCGGGAAGTCAAAAGGCAGTTCAATACTAATATCTGTGGATGGGAAAAGCGTATCGGCATCCTGACTATGCCGGTGCGCTTTTCTTTTATGGAACGAAAATCAAAAAAATCAAAAAAAATTTGAAAAAATTAGCACTCACCTCTTGACAGTGCTAACAGCAAGTGTTATAGTACGGGTAGAACAAAGGAAAGGACAGAAAGAGTCCTGAAGGAGAAATCCCGGAGGCTCTGAGGTCTGACCCGGAAGTTCACGGGAACTGGATTCCCGGAATTTTCCCCGACTTTGCTCAGGAGCATTCCTCCGGCGGGCAGGAGCCCGAAAATCAGAAGAACCGCGGCGGACAGCCGGACAGAACGGCGGCCCGGGACGCGTAAAGAGAAGATCTGAAAGGAGCATGTATTATGTTAGTACCGAGCATTTTGGGAGAGAGTTTACTGGATGATATGATGGACGATATGGACGAGCTTGACCGCATTGCCAATGAGGAAGAGCGCGAAGAGAACAAGATGAACCGCAGGGTATTCGGCCGCCACGGCAGGAACCTGATGAAGACCGATGTCCGCGAGACCGATCACAGCTATGAGCTGGAGATGGATCTGCCCGGCTTCAGCAAGGATGAGGTGACGATCAGCCTGGAAAACGGCAACCTGACCATTCACGCGGAGAAGTCCAGCGATAACAAAGACAAGGCTGACGAAGCCGAGAAGAACGGCAGATATATCCGCCGCGAAAGATTCATGGGCGCCTGCGAGAGAACCTTCTACGTCGGCGAGGATGTGAAGAACTCCGATATCCACGCAAAGTTCGAGCATGGTATCCTGAAGATTTCCATCCCGAAGATGGATCAGAAGAAGATCGAATCGCAGAACACGATCGCAATCGAGTAACGAAGAAGATCGAATCGCAGAACCCAATCGCGATCGAGTAACGCGGACGCGGCCAGCGGCTGAGCAGATATGAGCGAAGCCGCGGCTGGTTCGCCGAAACCCCGTATCCGCACCGGCAGCAATCCGGTGCGCGAGCCGCCGGCTCACCGGAGCCGGCGGCGCAAGAAGCAAGAATTTTGCCAGAGATTGGTTTAGAATAAACCGCCGGCCGGCGGTGCGGTATCAGCTTTGCGGCCGATCGGCTTTTGACTGGAAGGAGAATTTATTATGATGTTTATGCCGGATGTACTTGAGAATCCTTTTGATGAGATTACCGAATGGACGCCTGAAGACCTGTTCAGGGGTGAGTTTTTCAGCGGTGCGAATATGAACACGGATATTAAGGAGAACAAGGACAATTACGAAATTGCCGTTGATCTTCCGGGCATGAAGAAAGAGAATATCAGCGTTTCCCTGAAGGACGGCTATCTGACCGTTGCGGCCAGCCGCAGGAACGACAAGGATGAGAAGAACGCCGAAGGCAGATATATCCGCAGAGAGCATTTCGAGGGCTCTTCGAGCCGCAGCTTCTATGTCGGCAAGGATATGAAGCAGGAAGACATCCACGCGAAATACCAGGATGGCGTGCTGACCCTCACGGTTCCGAAGAAGGACCAGCAGGTCATTGACGACAAGAACAACAGAATTGCCATTGAAGGCTGACAGCGGACGGAAGTCCGGCCGGGCGTGAAGGCGCCCGCCGGAACCGGCGCTGACCCGGGTCCCGGCCCCGGAGATTCTGAGCAGTCAGAATCTCCGGGGCTTATTTTTTGCGCTGTACCGCGTCTGTGCCGCGGAGTTAATCCTATAAATCATTCTATTATAATAGAACATCATGCCGGGGAATCCGGAGTCCGTTCTGCTTCCGCATGATACCGGGGAGGGAACCCCGCGCTGCACTCTGTCTGCCGCCTTTTTCACCATCCTGCACTCTGTCGTCGCCTTTTTCACCATCCTGCTCTGCCCCGGCCTCACTTTTCCCACCATCCAAAATTTCCCCGCGTCCGGTTCCATTTTTCGTGCAAAATTGATAAAATGATCTCAGCAGATTTGCCGGAGGGGGTTATGCTGAACATTGCGATTGTGGAGGACGACAGAGAGGACGCCGACAGACTCCTGTCCTGCCTCAGAAAGTACCAGGAGGAATCCGGGGCTCCGTATACGGCCCGGTGGTTCCCGAAAGTGACCGGATTTGTGCTGACCTACCAGGCCGGGGAGTTCGACATCATTTTCATGGACGTGGACATGCCGGGAATGAACGGCGTGGAAGCCAGCCGGAAGATCCGGGAAGTTGACGAGAGAGTGGTTCTCATTTTTGTGACGAACCTGGCGCAGTACGCGATTCAGGGCTACGAGGTGAGCGCCCTGGATTTCATCCTGAAGCCGGTCAACTATTTTTCCCTGAAGCTCAAGATCACGCGGGCGCTGCAGGCCGCGCAGAACCTGCATCACGAAGACCCGCTGCTGGAGATCGTGAGCGACGGCGAGCCGCGGTATGTGAAGCAGTCGGCGGTTTATTACGTGGAAGTGCGGGCTCACGACCTGTTTTTCCATCTTCGGGGAGAGACCATCCAGGCGCCGGGATCGCTCAAAGCGGTGGAGCAGGAACTGGACAGCGATCAGTTTTACCGGTGCCATTACGCGTATCTGGTCAATCTCGCGCAGGTGACCGGGGTTTCGGGAAACGACGTCTGTGTGGAAGGCGAGAAACTGCCGATCAGCCGGAGCCGGAAAAAGGAGTTCATGAACCGGCTGTCCCGCTACCTCGGCGGGCAGGCCGGATGATGGAGGCTGTGATGCGCGTTTTCGTCAATTTTCTGTTTGAGTGTCTTTTTACGACAGACCTTCTGGCAATCGGCTTCGCGGCCGTCTGCAGGATCCCGAAAAGAAAGCGCGGCGCCCTGCGCGTCATCGCGGCCGTTGCCGGGTGCATTGCTTTTTCTGTGGTGTGGGACCGGGTCTCCGGCATCCTGAGAGGAATGCCCGCGCTCGGCGCGGGACTCAGCCCCGGGGAGAGCGTGGCGCAGGGCCTGCTCTCGATGAGCGGATTTATCCTGACTTTCCTCGCAGTTCTGGCGGCCCTGAAATTCTGCGTCGAGATCAGCTGGTGGAGCGCCGTCTACATCGGCGCTGGAACCTGGCTGATCCAGAACATGAGTTCCCACGGGGAGAGCCTGCTGCCGGTCATCGACGGCATCAGCCTGCCTGCCTACGGGATGCATTACCTGGTTCTGTTCTGCTTCCTGCTGCCGGTGTGGCTGCTGTTCTACCGCAGGATCGACTCGTACACGCTGAACCGCCTGAATTACCGGACGGTGCTGCCGGTTCTCATCATCATGTGCCTGATCTGCATGGTGATCAACCTGATGGGCGACACTTCGCCGGCCTTCCACGCGGCGATGATTCTTTGCTCGGTGCTCGGCCTTCTGTATCAGTACAGCATCTACCGGTACATGGGCTATCTCAGGGACCGGGATACGGTTTCCTCCCTGCTCGCGCAGGAACACCGGCAGTACGAGATCAGCAAAAGCAGCATCGACCTGGTGAATATCAAGGCGCATGACCTGCGCCACCAGATCAGGAAATTCCGCCGGCAGGAGACGGTGAGCCCGCAGGTTCTCGACGAGATGGAACAGGTCGTGAACGAGTACGACAATACGGTGCGCACGTCGAATGAAGCGCTGGACGTGATCCTGACCGAGAAGAGCATCGCCTGCCGGGAGAAGGGCATCGGCTTTACCTGCATGGCGGAAGGGTCGGGCCTGAACTATATTGCGCCGGGCGATCTGTACGCGCTGTTCGGCAACGCGATCGAGAACGCGATGGAAGCCACGGAAAAGCTGGAGAACCCGGACCAGAAGCAGATTTCACTGACCATCCACCGCAGCGGCGATCTCTACACCGTGATCCTGCAGAACTACTGCCGGGAGCCGGTGAAAGTGGTGGACGGCCTTCTGGCGACCACCAAGAGCGACCCGCAGAACCACGGCTTCGGCATGCGCAGCATGAAGATGCTGGTGGAAAAGTACGGGGGCGAGATGCACTTCGGGCAGGAGGACGAGATCGTGACGCTGACCATCCTTCTTCCCGCCAGAGACGCTGGGACGGATACCCCGGCCTGAATGCGAGGAGGCCTTTCGGTCCTGCCGGTCCTTCTCCCTGAAAGATTCCTGAAAAGCGCGCCACGGAGCGTTACGCGCGGATTCATCCGTCCTGCCGCAGATGCCCGGTGCCTGCCCGTGTGGTGTCACCGCTGCCCGCGGAATCCCTGAATTACCGGATATGGCGTTTTTTGAACAGGTTATGCAGAAAATGGTTTGCATAGCCTGTTTTTTGCTATTCTTCAGCTATCAGAACAACCGTAGAACAACCGTGGCGCAAACCTGTATGACTGCAGCGTACAGGCTGACACGCGCCGGACACAAGGGGCGGGTTTCTGAAAGGAGAAAGCAAAATGAAAAAAGTACAGATCTTTAAGGGGCTGACCGCACTCAGTGCCTTCCTGCTGGCAGTGGCGACCGCGGGCACAACCCTGAGCTTCCAGTACGACGAGAACATCAACCGCGCGCTGGGGATCAACACGACTGTGACAAGCGGCGCGGACGGGGCGACACTTCTGTATGAAAATGATTACGGCTATGATAAAAACGCCCTGATCGACGTTTACCGTGACGCGGCTTCGGCGATCCAGCAGATCGGCGAGGAGAGCGCGGTGCTTCTGAAGAACGACGACGGCGCGCTTCCGCTGGCGCATGACGCGAAAATCGCCATTTTCGGAAAAGCGGCGACCGACTCCGTGATCTACAGCACCACGACCGACAGCCGGATGACGGCGATGACCTTCATCGAGGCTATGCAGGATGAGTTCGGCGCCGACAACGTGTATGACGCGGCGACGGTCGAGAGCTCCGGGGACAGCGGCGGGTTCGGACCCGGCATGGGAACCGGCGTGACGTCCGGTGACGGATCTTCCGCGGGCCTTGAGAACAGCCTGGATACCTACACGGCGAAGGAATCCGAATTCTCCGAATACGGGGACGCGGCGGTTGTCGTGTTCGGACGCCAGACCGGCGAAGGTTCCGACCTTTACCAGTACTCCCAGGACGAGACCTATGACGACGGATCTCCGAGAAGATACCTCGATCTCTCCGCGGAGGAGGAAGACCTGATCTCCTATCTGAAGGATGAGAAGGACAAGGGCGTTTTTGACAGGATTATCGTGCTGATCGCCGGAGACTTCTCCATCGAGATGAATTTCCTGGAGGAGTACGATGTGGACGCGGCTGTCTGGGCAGGCAGCGAAGGTGCTTACGGCGTGAACGGACTCGTGAACGTGCTGTCCGGCGACGTCAATCCGTCCGGCCGCCTGGTCGACACCATCGCGGCGAATTCGACGTCGGCGCCGGCCTCGGTTTACGCCGGCCACGAAGGCACGCTGTCCTACACCAACGCGCAGGACGTGATCGACGCCAACCCGCTGGTCAATTCCTCCGACGGCGACCAGATCATCTGGTACAACATCTACGCGGAGGGTATCTACGTAGGATACAAGTACTACGAAACCAGATACGAGGACACCGTCCTCGGGCAGGGCAGCGCTTCGGGCGAGGCGGGTTCCTCCACCGGAAGCGGATGGAACTACGCGGACGAAGTCAACTACCCGTTCGGCTACGGCTCATCCTACACCACTTTCACCGAGGAACTCCAGGACGTCACGTTTGACGAGGAGGATGACAGCTACACGGTGACGGTGAAGGTGACCAACACCGGGGACGTCTCCGGCAAGGACGTCGTGGAAGTTTACGCGCAGACCCCGTACGGAGACTACGAAAAGGAGAATCTCGTCGAGAAGGCTTCCGTCAGCCTGATGGGCTTCGCGAAGACGCAGGAGCTCGCCGCGGGAGACAGCGAGACGGTCACGGTATCCGTTCCGCGGTACTTCCTGGCTTCCTATGACCAGTACGCCGCGAAAGGCTACATCCTCTCCTCCGGCGATTACTACCTGTCCGTCGGCAAGAACGCCCACGACGCGCTCAACAACATCCTGGCCGCGAAGGGATATTCTTCCGCGGACGGCATGACCGCGGTGGGAAACAATAATGAATCCGCCGACGGCAGCGCGGACAACGTCTACACCTGGAATCAGGCGGAGCTGCATACGGATTCCTACAAAAACTCCCCGTACACGGGCGTTGAGGTCACCAACCAGTTCGATTTCACGGACCTGAATTATTACAGCGACGATTCCGTAACTTACGACTTTACCTATATGACCCGCTCCGACTGGGAAGGCACTTTCCCGGAGCAGGTGCAGCTCACCGCGAGCGACGCGATCATCAGCTCCGTATCCAACTACGGCGACACCGTGGTGACGATCCCGGAGGACCAGCCGGACTACGACTCCTTCACGCAGGGAGCTGACAACGGCATCGTTCTCTCCGACATGATCGGCGTCGATTTCGACGATGACGAAACCTGGGACAAGTTCCTCGACGAATTCACGATCGAGGAGATGGCGAACCTCATCACCGACAACATGAACGTGCAGGCGGTTGATCGCCTGGGCGTCGCCGGCATGAGAAGAACGGACGACGATTACCAGGCCGGCGGTTCCGTGAGATGGCCGAGCCATCCGACGACCACCCGCACCTGGAACACCGAGCTTGTCGCGAAGAGAGGCGAGCTTGAAGGCGTGACGATGCAGCTCAACGATTACGATGAGGTGTGGTGGGGTTCCGCCAACATGCACCGCACACCGTTCCTGGGCCGCACCGGGCAGTACTATTCCGAGGACGCCAACCTCGACTACCTGGTAGGCTATGTGGAAGCGCAGGCTGTGCAGGAAGTCGGCGGCACGCTGTGCGCGAAGCACTTCACGACCAACGACCAGGAAACCCACCGCCAGGGCCTTACCTCGTTCATGACCGAGCAGGCGCTGCGCGAGATCTACCTCAGGGCGTTTGAAGGCGGATTCCAGGGCAGCGCGATGAGCACGATGAACGCGCTGAACCGCCAGGGAACCATGCTGGCGAAGAACAACTACGCGATGAACATCACCGTTCTGCGCGAAGAGTGGGGCTTCGAAGGCCACGTCACTTCCGACGGATACGTCGACCTCGGATACTTCAACAACGCCGTCGAGGAAATCGTTTCCGGCATGGATTACAGCTGCTGCGACTCCAACGGAAATACGGCCAAGATCCTGCTGGAGGAGCTCACGGAAGATACCGGGAGCGAGTACTACCACAGCGGATATGTGCTTCAGGCGCTGCGCAGGGCGGCAAAGGACAACCTGAACGTCATGCTGCACGGCTGGAGAATGAACTCGCTGAGCGGAGACGTCACGATCACCCATATCGTCCCGACATGGGAGAAAGCGCTGATGGGCGTGGACCTTGCGCTGGCCATCCTCACGATCCTGTTCCTGATCCTCGCCATCCTGAAAAATCCTGAAAAATACAGGTCGTTCAGGAAGGTGGAAGCGAAGACCGCGAAAACCATGAACGCTGACGCTGCGGACATGCCGAAAGCCGCGGAGACGTCTGAAGCCGTGAAAACTCAGGACGCCCCGCGGAACGGAGGCGCCGCGAAGAGCGGCGGGCCCGCGGAAACCGCCGGAGAGGCGGAGAAAGCGGATATCGTGAAGAAGAATAAAAACGCCAAAGATAACTGAGGCAGCGGAGGCTGCTGAAACGCGGACCGGCAACGACCGTTCTCCCGTTCAGCACTGATCATCAGCGAAAGGAAACCAGAATGAAAACGAAAATGAATTTCAGCACCGTCATGGCCCTGGCTGCTTGCGCGGTCAGCTGTGCCGCGGCTGTCCTGTTTGTGATTTACGGAATCCAGTTCCACGTTTACTTTGATACTTTTGTCCTCGCCTGCGATCTTGTCGCGGCGGTGAGTTTCTTCCTGTACGCCAGGGAGGGCGGACGCTGGGCGTCCTGGCTCAACCTGCTCGGGACTGTGCTGATGTCCGTCGGCCTCGGCCTGTTCTTCCTGAACAGCTATCCGGTATGGGCCGACTGGTACGGCAACTTCGATATGTACGGCTCCCAGGGCGGCATCACCCGCGTAATCGTCCAGATGGCGGTTGTCCTGGCGGCAATCCTGGCGGGCATCGTGTCCTGCTTCGGCACCCGCAGAGTTTCGGTGAGGGGGTAACGGAAATGACAAAGACAAGCAAGATGAAACCCGTCGTCTTCTGCGTCATCGCGGCGGCAGCCCTGATTGTCGGCGCGGCGGCCGGAAAAACCACGGTCAGAAGCAACACCGCGGAATTTTTCTCCCAGGTAAGTTCCCGCCTGAATGAGAACAGCGGGAGCAGCGACAGCCGCACGGCTCTCGATTCCCCGGCGAACTTCACGGTGGACAATGACGGCAATTACAGCTTTGATACGGTAGACAACGCGGATTACTACGTCGTTTACGTGTACAACGAAGGCGAATCCATCTACGGATGGTCCACCGGATCCCTGACCGGCGAAGGAACGATCACCGGAAGCATCGCGGACCTCGGATATCCGTTCGGCACTTATGACGTTGCCGTGGTCGCCTACCCGAGCTACGAGGAGGAGAACCTGAAACAGTCTTCCGCGGACAACAAAGTTCAGATCGTGAAGAGCGGCGAGGTCGTTGAGCCGGAGTTCTCGTGGTACTGGGACTGCTTCAGCCAGACGCTGAGCGTCGTGTGGAACAACAGCTCTGACTACGCGTCCACCAGCTATCCGCTGACCATGGACATCACGGCCGGTGACCTGAGCTCCACGGTGGAGATGGATTCCGGAACCTCGATGTATGCGGTGGAAGGCGCGGAGGGCGACCAGACCTATGACCTGTCGCTGACCGTGAATTTCGACTCCGGGCATGTGACCAACAGCACGTTTGACGTCGACCTCGGTTCCGCGGAATGCGACGCCGACATGAACACGGCTTCCGAGGACTACGAATACAGCCATGTGTACAGCTACGCGGATTATCCGTACGCGGCGTACGGCTTTGACCCCGAGGAAGGCGGAAGCATCGGCGAGTGGAGATATACGGAGAAGAACAACGGGATGTTCGGTTTCCCCGGAGCGCAGCAGCAGACAGAGGATACCGGGCCGGTCACGAAATATCTGCAGTACACCGCGGAGCCGACCGACACGGAGGAAGGCGATCTTTATACCTTCACTTACACCGCCGCCTTTGACGACGGATCCGCGATCACCACGACCCGCGACAACGAGGAGATCACCGAATTCACCGGCACCGTTCATTTTTGCGAGGACGGAACCTTCAAGGTGGAAACCCCGGAGATCAACCTGGGCATCGATCCGATGAACAAGCAGTACTCCTACATGAACGCCTCGTCCATCGAAGGCGCATGGCATGAGAACGATGACGGCACCATCGATATGTCCTATGACCTGAGCACCGAGATGGACCTCGGGCATTCCTCCAACGGCTGACCGGCTGACGCGGCCCTGCGGAATAATCCGCCGGGCATACGGACAGCGGAAAGCTGAAGCGAGGGGCGGCCGGCATCTGCCGGCCGCCCCGCTTTAACGGCGCGCAAGGCGGCGGGACCGCCCTGCGCGCCTCCTTCTGCCAGCCGCCTGCCTGTGCACCGGCCGGCCTTGCTATAGCATATCCGCCGGCCGGCGCGGCCCGTTTTCACGCTGCCGCTTCTGCCAGCAGTCCGTCTTTGCGGGCCGCCCCGCACCGCTTGACAGAGCAAAACCGGTATGATATAAAAATTTCTATCAGCTGTGAAGGGAACCAGTAAGGTTCAGAAAGGCGCACAGAGAGCTGCCGGCAGGTGAGAGGCGCGCGCACCCTGAACCCGAATACATCCCGGAGCTCCGCACCCAAAGACGGACAGCGAAACAGGGCTTAAGCGCCAGGCAGAATTGTGCCGGAAGCTCAGGCCGCGGGCGCTGTCTCTGCCCGGTAGGCTGCGGCGGGCGGCGCCCGTTACCGCGTCGGAGTATCCCGAACTTTTCCCGCAGTGAGAGAAGGCGTCGGGCCAGGGTACGCAGAAAGGCAGCGGAATCGAAATTCGCGATTGATGGAAGATTCCCGCGTGCAGGCGCGTGCCGGGGCTTAAACCTTATTTCCGAAGGAAAGCCGGTGTACTCATGAGGCCTGTGTGCGCGAGCCGCAGGCGAAAAAAGGTGGTACCACGGGATTGTCAGCCCCCTCCCGTCCTTTTTGATAAAGAAAGGACAGGAGGGGGCTTTTCTGACGGCTTCAGCGCGCCTGGCTCCGGCTGAAATGGGGAAATTTCGCGGTGAAAACGCGGGCGGACCCGAACGGACGGACCGGAACGGGCGGACTGGGACGGACGGGGCGGAACGGACGGAGACGGGCAGACAGGCGGAAGAAGTTTTCTGCCGCGGCGGACTGCCCGCCGGGTCCACGGACCGAAAACCGGCGCGCCGGCAGCATTCCGAAGGAGGAGAACATGGGAGTATACGAAGAACTGAAGGCCAGGGGGCTTCTGGCCCAGGTGACGGACGATGACAAGATCAGGGATCTCGTCAACAACGGAAAGGCGACTTTTTACATCGGGTTCGACCCGACGGCGGACAGCCTGCACGTCGGCCATTTCATGGCCATGTGCCTGATGAAGAGAATGCAGATGGCCGGCAACCGCCCGATCGCGCTGGTCGGCGGCGGAACCGCCATGATCGGCGACCCGTCCGGGCGCACCGACATGCGAAAGATGATGACGGTGGAGCAGATCGACCACAACTGCGAATGCATCAAAAAGCAGATGTCCCGCTTCATCGATTTCAGTGAGGGGAAGGCGCTGATGGTCAACAACGCCGACTGGCTCCGCAATCTGAATTTCCTCGAGTTCATGCGCGACATCGGCTCCCAGTTTTCCGTCAACGACATGCTGCGCGCGAGATGCTATGTAAACCGCCTGGAGAACGGCCTGTCTTTCCTCGAGTTCTCCTACATGCTGATGCAGGGCTACGACTTTTACATGCTGTATAAGAAATACGGCTGCCAGATGGAGTTCGGCGGGGACGACCAGTGGTCCAACATGCTGGCGGGCACGGAACTGATCCGCAAAAAGCTCGGGAAGGACGCGTACGCGATGACGATCACCCTGCTGCTCAACTCCGAGGGCAAGAAGATGGGCAAAACCGCCAGCGGCGCCGTCTGGCTGGATCCGGACAAGACTTCCCCGTACGATTTCTACCAGTACTGGAGAAACGTCGATGACGCGGACGTCATCAAGTGCCTGCGCATGCTGACCTTCCTGCCGCTGGAGCAGATCGACGAGATGGCGAAGTGGGAGGGCAGCCAGCTCAACCAGGCCAAGGAAATCCTGGCGCATGAGCTGACGGAGCTCGTCCACGGCAAAGAAGAAGCCGACAAGGCGCAGACGGCCGCCCGTTCCATTTTCACCGGCAGCGCCGGAAACGCGGCGGATATGCCGTCCGTCACCATCCCGAAGGCGGATTTCGAGGCCGCGCCGGGCGGGAAACTGGATATCCTCGCGCTGCTGGTGAAGGCGGAGCTCACGAAGACCCGCTCCGAGGCGCGCCGGGCCGTCGAGCAGGGCGGCGTGACCGCGGGGGACGCCAGGGTGACCGACATCCGGCAGTCCTACGCGCCGGAGGATATCCCGGCGGACGGCCTTGTGCTCCGCCGCGGAAAGAAAAACTACAAAAAGGTTCTTGCCGGAGACTGACGCGTTCCGGCGGAATACTCCGGAAGGAGATATGGCGGAGGCGCCGGCCGCGGGGCTTATCTCCATCATCCCGGCCGGGACGATGGCGTCCGGCGGTATACCGGCTGACATACCGGCCGGCGGCGCCCGGCGGCTTACCGGCCGCCGGACAGGCCGCCGGTTTCCCGGCAGTAGCGCTTTCCCTGCGGCTGTGTTAAAATGCAGAAAAGCCGCGGGGGCGTTCCGGGTGTTCAGAAACCCGGGACGTTTCCGCGCAATGTCTGCGATGGCAGTCTGCGGAGGAATGGATGGAAGAGTCAGGAAAGCTCGGTAAAAAAATCAGGGGCCGGATCGGCGGCAGCATCTGTGTGCTGACCGGCGGCGCGCTGTACGGCCTCGTCGGCATCTTCAACCGGATGCTGGAATCTTCCGGCTTTACGGCGATGGAAGTCGTTTCCCTCCGCCTGTTCGGGGCGGCGATCGTGTTCGGCTTTATCGCGCTGTTTACTGACCGCAGCATCTTCCGCATCCGGCTCAGGGACCTGTGGATGTTCATGGGAACCGGGATCCTGAGCTTTGTGTGCTTCAACTGGTGCTATTTTCAGTGCATGCGCCTGAGTTCGCTGTCGGTGGCGGCGGTTCTGCTCTATATCAGCCCTACTTTTGTGATGATTCTCTCCGTGCTGCTCTTTCACGAAAAGCTGACGCGCTGGAAAGGACTGTCCCTGGGTCTGACGCTGGCCGGCGTCTTTCTTCTGTGCGGCGGCCTGGGCTCCGGCGAGGCGATTTCGGGGCGGGCCCTGCTCTGCGGCCTGGGCTCCGCGTTCGGTTATTCGCTTTACAGCGTTTTCAGCCGGTTCGCGCTCAAAAAGGACTATACGCCGGAGCAGATCACTTTCTGGACGAATGTCTGCGGCGGCGTCAGCACGCTGATCATCGTCGGACAGCCGGAGTATTTCGAACGGCTTGCCAACGTGAACGCAGTTCTTCCGATCCTGGCGCTGATCATCGCCTGCACCATCCTGCCGATGAACCTTTACAACCGGGGCATGATGCATCTGGAGAACAGCCGGGCGGGCATCCTCGCGATGTCGGAGCCGGTGGCCGCCGTGGTGGTCAGCCGTCTGCTCTATCACGAGGTGCTGACGACGGTCCAGTATGTGGGAATCGTCCTGGTTCTGGCCGCGGCCGCGGTCGTGGTCGCCAAGAGCGCTGACCCGGCGGAAATCCGGGAGGAGGAGAGCGGCGAAGAGACAGGCTGATTATTCCGCGGATGATTTTCCCCTGCGTCCTGTGGTTTCTTCACTGCGACGCCTCCGGTTTATCTGATGAACCGGGCGCACGGAATCATAATGGAATAATAGATCAGCACCGTTCCACGGATCCTTCCGCCGCGGCGCCGCGCGGATTTTACCTGATCTTTGCGAAAACCCCGCGAAACATTTGCCTCGGGCGGCCGGACAGGCCGCAATCCATTCTTGAAATCCAAACGAACGGGTAATATACTTTCAGGTGGAGACCCCGGATTCCTTTTCGATGGGATCCGGGGTCATTGCTTGTCCGGAACGGGGAGCGGAGAGACGACCTGCCGCGAAGACCCGGCGTCCGGAAACGGTATTGCAGACAAAACCGCGGAACGGCGCGGACACAGGCTGCGGATATCTCAGGTATCGGCAGCAGGGGGAGGCATATGGAAATCCGTATTGAAAATCTCACAAAAGCTTACGGAAACTTCAAGGCGGTGGACAACCTGACTCTGTCCATCAAAGACGGCGACCTGGTAGGCCTGCTGGGGCCGTCCGGCTGCGGGAAAAGCACCACGCTTTTCATGATCGCCGGCCTGACGGATCCGACGGCGGGCAGTGTCTGGTTCGGCGACAAAAACGTCACGAAAGTCGCGCCGGAGGACCGCGAAGTCGGCCTGGTTTTCCAGAACTACGCGCTGTATCCGCACATGACCGTCGAGGACAACATCATGTTCCCGCTGATCAACCGAAAAGTGCCCAAGGAAGAGGCGAGAAAGCGCGCCCGCGAGATGGCGGAGATGGTCCATCTGGAAAACCTGCTTGACCGCAAGCCGAAGGCTCTTTCGGGCGGCCAGCAGCAGCGTGTCGCGATCGCCCGCGCGCTGGTGAAAAAGCCCGAGGTCCTGCTTCTGGACGAGCCGCTGTCCAACCTGGACGCGAAGCTCCGCGTGGAGACCAGGGAAGAAATCCGCCGCATCCAGCAGGAGGTCCACATCACAACGATCTTTGTCACCCACGACCAGGAGGAGGCCATGAGCATCTCCGACAAGATCGCCGTGATCGACAGGGGTGTTCTGCAGCAGTACGAGATCCCGCAGAAGATGTACCTCAATCCGTGCAACCTGTTCGTCGCTTCCTTCCTCGGAACCCCCGAGATCAACATTTTCGACGCGGAGGTGAAGAACGGCACGATCATCGCGGCCGGGAACGTCCTGCGCGAAAACTGCAATGTCCCGGACGGCTCCTACAAGGCGGGCGTCCGCCCCGAGTCGTTCAACGTCAGCCTGCAGCCGGACGTTCTGCCCGGCGCGTTCCGCACGGAAGCGTCCCGCGTGCGCATGACGGGCCGCGAGCTGCAGATCCGCTTCCCGATGGGTTCCAACGAATGCCGCCTGCTGGTTCACTCCGACATGCAGATCCGCAAGGGAACGCCGCTTTACCTGACCGCCCGCGATAATTCCATTCTGCTGTTCGACGGGCAGGGCGCGGCGATCGGCAAATTTTAAAGGAGGCCGCCGTGGAAAAGAAAAGCTTCAAAGGGTATCTTTATCTGGCCCCGGCGCTGGTCATCATCAGCGTTTTTGTCGTATATCCGCTGATCCGTGCCGTCATCATGAGCTTCATGGAGAACTACAACTTCGTCAGCGGCGAGTATGACGGCATCAACCTGAACAACTACGTTTCGATCTTCCACGACAAGTACTTCATCCGCGCTCTGACCAACACGATGATCTACGTGGTTTTCGTGGTGCCGTTCTCCATCATCCTTTCGCTGCTGATCGCGGTGATCCTGCACAGCAAGATTCACTTCCGCGGGGTTTTCCAGACCATCTATTTTCTGCCGTACGTCACGAGCACCATCGCCATCGGCCTTGTCTGGAAATGGATTTTCAACAGTGATTTCGGCCTGATCAACCAGGTTCTCGGGTGGTTCGGCATCGCGCCGGTCAAATGGCTGACGTCCAAGGAGTACGCGCTGCCCTCGCTGATCATCTTCAGCATCTGGCGCAGCTGCGCGTTCGACATCCTGATTTTCCTGTCGGCCCTCCAGACGATCCCGGATGACCTGTACAACGCCGCGAAGGTCGATTCCACGCCGCGCAGGCGCGTGTTCACCCGCATCACGCTGCCGGCCATCGCGCCGATGATTTCCTACGCGTTCATCATGGGCCTGATCAACGCGTTCAAGGTTTACAACGAGGTCTACGCCCTGTTCGGCGGGCAGAAAGCCGGCCCGGCAAACAGCGCGATCACCGTCGTGTATTACATCTACAGCAAGTTCTACAACGAGACGGCGTACGGCGAGGCGGCCGCGGCCGCGGTTGTCCTGTTCGGCATTGTCCTGACCCTGACGATCATCCAGAGAACGGTGACCAGCCGGGCGAATTCGTGAGGGAGGCGGCGAGATGAATAAAAAGAGAACAGGCGTCAATATCGCAGTCGACGTGGTCAAGTACGCGATCCTGATTGCCGGCGCGCTGATTACCCTGCTTCCGTTCGTGTACATGATTCTCTCGGCGCTCAAGACCAACGCCGAGATCCGCTCGATCCCGCCGGTGTTCTTCCCGGCGTCTCCGCAGTTCGTCAATTTCGTCACCGCGTGGAATTCGGCTCCGTTCGGCCGTTATTTCTTCAATACGATTTTCGTCGCCGTGGTTGATACGCTCGGCGTTCTGGCGACCACCATCCTGGCGTCCTTCGCGTTCGCCCGGCTGGAGTTCCCGGGAAAGAAAGTCGTGTTCATGCTGTTCCTCGCGACCATGATGGTTCCGAGCGAGATGCTGGTGATCACCAACTACATGACGATCTCGAAGCTGCACTGGATCGACACCTACCAGGCGATGATCGTCCCGTGGCTGGCCAGCGTTTTCAACATCTACCTGCTCACCCAGTTCTTCAGCTCCGTTCCGGACGCCCTTTACCTGGCGGCCAAGGCCGACCACTGCCATGACTTCAAGTACATGTGCAAAGTGATGGTCCCGATGAACCGCGGTCCGATCATGACCGTGGCGATCCTCAACTTCATCGCTTCCTGGAACTCCTTCATGTGGCCGCTGCTGGTCACCAACAGCCGCGAGATGAGAGTACTGTCCTACGGACTGGTTTCGTTCCAGACCGAGGAAGGAGCGAGAACCGAACTGATTATGGCGGCTTCCTGCCTGATGGTCCTGCCGATCATCGTGATCTACCTGTTTATGAGAGACACCATCATCAACGGCGTCACGCAGGGAGGAATCAAAGGATAAATCCGGATCGCGCAAAATCCGCGTATCGGAACAGAACCCCGGGAAATCCGGAAACGGCCGGATGAAGGGAACAGAACCCCGGGAAATCCGGAAACGGCCGGACGAAGGGAACAGAACCCCGGGAAATCCGGGAACGGCCGGACGAAGGGAACAGAACCCCGGAAAATCCGGAAGCGGCCGGACGAAGGGAACAGAACCCCGGGAAATCCGGAAGCGGCCGGATGAAGGGAACAGGACCCGGATGCGCGGAGATTACAGCGGATAATACAGACAAAAAGATAAAAAGCAGGAAAAATACGTCAAATCGCGGCAAAGCGGGGCCGCGGCGGCAAGATTCCTTTTGCTTTTCCTCTTCAAGTCTGTTATCATTGAATCAGCTGTTGACAAGAATATCACAGCGTCTTCAGTTTCTTCAGCGCCAATGCGGCGCAAAGGAGGGAAAAATGATGAATGCAAAGAAAGCAGCGGCAGCTGCGCTCGCTCTGGCTATGGCGGCTTCCATGAGCCTCCCGGTTTTCGCCGAGGAGACCACCGAGGCTGAATCCGAACCGGAATCCCAGGCCGAGATGTCAATCGAGCCGTGCGAGATCGAGTTCTGGCACGCGATGAGCAGCACCCAGGAAGAGGAGCTTACCGCCCTGACCGATGAGTTCAACGAGACCAATGAGTACGGCATCACCGTCAAGCTGGTCAATCAGGGAAATTACAGCGATCTGTCCACCAAGCTTACTGCAAGCGCGGCTTCGGATACGCTGCCGGATCTGGCCCAGACCTACAACAACTGGATGACCGACTACATCGACAAGGTCGTACCGCTGGATGACTTTATCGAAGCCTACATGCCGGATTACGACGACATCATCGAGAGCTATCGCGACGAGGTCAGCGAGTTCGGGTTTGTGAGCGGCATGCCGTTCAACAAGAGCACCTACGTTTACTTCTACAACAAGACCATGTTCGATGAACTCGGAATTGAGGCGCCGAAGACCTGGGAAGATATGGCCACCGTCGGAGCCGCTGTTCTCGAGGGTAAGGGCATCCCGGCGTTCGGCGTTGACGACCTTGCCGGATTCCTTGAGGCTTCCCTGCTTCAGGACGGCGCTGAGTACATCGACGAGACCGGCGCGCTGTTCGACAACGACAAGGGCCTTGAGACACTGACCTACATCATGGATCTGTACAACAACGGATATGCCCGCCTGATCGGCGAGGACGGATACTTCTCCACCGTTCTTTCCAACCAGCTTGTCGGCGGATATATCGGCTCCGTCACCGGCGTTTCCTACATCACCGCCGACGGATGGGAACTCGGCGTCGCGCCGCTTCCTTCCAATGAAACTTCCGCTGCCAACCAGGCCGGCACCAACATCGCGATGTTCTCCACCGACGAGAACAAGCAGCTTGCCGGCTTCGCTTACATGATGTACCTGACTTCCACCGAGGCAACCACCGAGTGGGCAGAGGTCACCGGATATCTTCCGGTCAGGGTTTCCGCTTACGAGTCCGATGAGTACCAGGAGTTCATGGCGAACGATCCGACGGCTACCGCGGCTTACGCGCAGACTGATTATTTCTTCGCTTCCAAGAACTTTGACGGCAGCTATGCGGTCAGAAGCGATGTCAACAGCACTCTTGAGGACCTGATCCTTGACGGCGCTGACGGGCAGACCGCTCTTGACACGCTGGTTGAGGCCATCAACAGCGATCTTGAGTAAGCCGGTCTGGAATACCGCGCCGCGAGGCGGCCGGGATTTTCAGATCCCCTGAGGGACTTTTCCGGGGACCGCGGGTTTTCCGCGGTCCCTTTTGTTGTGGCCGCGCCTGTCGCCGCGGAACCCTTCGGACAGCGCTGGCGGCCGGTCGGACTCCGGCGGCCGCCGGCGCGTTGGGGTCTTCTGGCAGACTTGCGTCTGCCGGCCGTCTCTGAAAGATGGCCGCGGGCCGGCCGCGCCGGCAGCTTCTGCCCGTCGGAGACCGCCGGTATTTGCGCTGAGAGAAGAATTTTCGACATTTCCGGGAAAGATATGCTATACTGAATTGCTTTCCGGGGAGGACCGGCGGTAAGCGTGCCGGATGCCGGAAAGACGAAAGGATGGATCAGGACGAATGACAAAAATAAGATTTCTGCAGGGGCTCCGTGAGATCGGCGGGACTTTTGCCGTGATAGAGACAGAGCGCGCGAGATGCATGTTTGACTTTGGCTTTGCCAACTCCAACCGGATGGACGACTGCGTGGAGAGGCGCCCGGGAAAGGAGGCCGCGGACTGCGTCCGCCTCGGCGTTCTTCCCGCGCAGGACGGGATATACGGCGAACAGGCGGCGGAAACGCTAGGCCTCAAACCGTACGGAAAAAGCGGGAAAACGGATTTCCTGCTTCTTTCCCACATGCATATCGATCACTGCGGCGGGATGGGAATGCTGGCGCCGGACATCCCGGTGTACATGAGCGAAGACAGCCTGACGCTGTACAGAAGGCTGTCCGCCTGCGGGGAGTCCGCTCCGGCGGAGCATCCGAACTGCATCGGCATGAAGCCGGGACAGAAGGCGGCGGTGGAAGACATCGTGATCCGCTGCGTCCCGGTGGACCATGACGTCGTCGGAGCCTGCGGTTTTCTGATCACGACGCCCGACGGGACGGTGGCCTATACCGGCGATTATCGCTTCCACGGCTTCCACCCGGACGTCACGGAGGCATTCGCCCGCACCGCGGCCGGGTGCGACGTGCTGATTTCCGAGGGAGTCAGCGTCAGCTTTTCCGAGGTGGACTGGTCCGCGCTCAAGGAGCAGGAAGTCCGCACGGAATCCACGCTTCAGGATGAGATCGCGGAACTGACACGCACGGAGCCGGGCCTGATTATTATCAATCCCTATAACCGCAACGTGGAGCGCCTGCATCATCTGACGGAGACGGTCAGGCAGAACGGGAGGGAACTGGTGCTGGAGTCTTCCGCGGCCGATTACCTGTGCGCGTTCTTCCCGCAGGACCATCCGTCGGTTTACGGAGAGACGATGCCCCCGGCAGCAGAAGCCGAAAGGCTTGCCGGCTTTGGGTGCGCCGTTGTTTCCGGGGCGCAGATCGCCGCTGACCCGGAGCATTATGTGCTGCAGCTGGATTACGTCCACTCCGCGGAACTGTTTGATTATCGCGGGAAAATCTCGCGCTATATCCACATGGACGGAACCCCGCTGGGCGAATACATGCCGTCCTACGCGAAGCTCAAGCTGCTTCTGGAATCCCAGGGAATTCCCTATGACTACCGCGCGGTGAGCGGCCACTCGGATCCGTGGCACCTGCGCTATATGGTGGAGACGGTCCATCCAAAGACGCTGGTTCCGCTCCACAGCTTCAGCCCGGAAAGGCTGGCCGAGGCGTACTCCGGGAACAGCCTGCTTCCGGAGCCAGGCAGGGTTTATACTCTGTCGGACGGGGAACTGAAAGAAGCGGAAGAACAGTAATCAGGCGGCCGGCTGCGGAAAACCGGCCGGCCTCAGGCGCCGGGGAAAACGGCCGTCAGAGATCAGCCGGCGGTACATCCGGCAACGGTAAACACGCCTGGCGCAGCGGCAGAGCGCGGCCGCCCGGGAAAGCAGCTGTCAGAGATCAGCCGCCGGCGGGACGGTTCCGGGAAAACCGGCCGTCAGGGATCAGGCGCGGACATGCCCGGCTTATGAAAATTCAGGAGAAGGAGCACAAAAGAAAGATGAAGATACTGGTAGTGAATGACGACGGGATCAGATCGCCGGGCCTGGTGAAGCTGGCCGAGGCCGCCGCGGAATACGGCAGCGTCACGGTAGCCGCGCCGGCTTCCCAGTGCAGCGCCATGTCGCAGCGAATCCACGTTTTCGACCCGATCGAGGTAAAGCCCGTCGATTTCCCGGCAGAGAATGTGAAGGCGTGGAGCGTCGGCGGAACGCCGGCGGACTGCGTCAAGGCGGCGGTGCACTATCTGTGCGGCGGCAGCCTTCCCGACGTCGTGTTCTCCGGCATCAACAACGGATGGAACGCGGGGTTCGACGACCTTTATTCCGGCACGATCGGCGCCGCAATGGAAGGGCTGCGCTTCGGCATCCCGTCATTCGCCTTCTCCAAAAAGGGGGACGATGATTTCAGAATCATCGACAGCTATCTGAAACAGATCATCGAGGAGTTCCTTTCCTATCCCAGAAGCGCGGACGCGGTGTGGAGCGTCAATTTCCCGGCGGGTTCCGCGCAGGATGTGAAGGGAATCGCCCGGGGCGTGAAGCCGTCGCAGTCCCAGTTCTACGAGGATAACTATATCCGGGAAGACCGGGAGGACGGCTCCTTTGTCCTTCGGCCCGACAGCCTGTTTTCAGATCACGCGGATCCGGGCTCGGACATCGACTGCATCCTTCGGGGCTATATCGCGATCGGAAAGGTGCGGCCCAGCGTGATCGGGCACGACCTGCCGTAAAGCCCGGATTCGGTGCCGCGTGTCCCGCACGCCTGTTTCGGGATTGCGGCTGCAAAAAAATGCATCGGACATGCGGCGCGGCTTTCTTTTTCACCGGCCTGAACGCCGATGTCAGGAAATTCATCGGACACGGGGTGCCTTCGGTCAGTTCCGCATATCCGGCGCACGCGGCCGCACGGACCGGGTTGTTTTTTTCCGGTATTGTCCGCAAACCTGTGGAATTCAATGAGATAATACTTTACCAAATTAAAGAGATTAGCGTTTTGCATCAATAAAAACATAGTAAATTTAACCTGCCGCCAGTTGACAAGCCTCGCACTGAAAAAATATAATGTCTTTATACTGCAAACAGCCGTTGGGCTGTTCAACTTCATAGGAGGGTTTACTATGAGATTAAAAAAACTTACATCACTGGTGCTGGCGTCTGCCATGGTGATCGGAAGCTCTTCTGCAGTATTCGCTTCTGACTTCACCCCGGCTGACAGCTATGACCCCGGTGAGCGCAGCTACACCGGCCAGCCGGTCACAACGGGCAAGGCTGACAGCTCTTCCAGCGACACGGTCACCACTGACGTGTATGCCGGCGAGGAGGGCAAGGATTACACCGACGAAGGCTACTACACTTACAACAATTACATGGCGGCAATCACCGGTCTCAACTGGGACCCGCTTTCCTGGGAAACTTCCGAGGACAGCAGCGTCATGGATTACATCGATGTCGGCTTCTACAGATTCGTTCCGAACAGCAGTCTTGACGGCTATTCGGTCCAGTGCGAGATGGCTGCCGCTCTTCCTGAGGACGTCACCGACCAGTATGTCGGGCAGTACGGCGTGGAAGAGGGAGACACCGCAAAGGCATTCCGCATCGCCCTGAACCCGAACGCTACCTGGGAAAACGGCGAGGCGATCAACGCCGACAGCTACATCTATTCCATGCAGCAGCAGCTCAACCCGAAGATGATGAACCGCCGCGCGGACAGCTTCTATCAGGCCAATTTCGCGATTGTCAACGCGAAAAACTATCTGTACGCCGGACAGCTTCAGTACACCCTGATCTCCGGCACGGCCGGCGAAGAGGTTGACGCGGGCAACACCGTCTACATTGATATGTGGGGATTCTGGGGCCTTGAAGGCATGACCGACGCCGACGGCAACGAGTGCCCGCAGTACGTGTCCATCGACGATGACACCATGTACCGCGACCTGGCGGTGGAAGACAGCAGCGCCGATGAGGCCTGGGTTTCCGCCAAGTACCTGTACGAAAACTATTTCGCTCCGGGCGCTCCGTACGAGTCCTACGGCAGCACCTACTGCTACACCGCGGCGATGGGCGAAGACGTCGCGTGGGAGGACGTCGGACTGGTCAAGGTCGACGACTACACTATCGACCTGATTTTCGAGAACACGATCGAGCAGGCAAGCTTCTACGTTCCGTACAACCTGGCCACCACCTGGCTGGTTTACGAGCCGCTGTACGAAGAGTGCAAGACCTTCTACGACGCTGACGGCAACGAGGTCGAAACCGAGGATGAGGCAGCTACCGTTACGACCAACTACTGCACATCCCTGGATACCACGATTGCTTACGGCCCGTACAAGATGACTTACTACGAACTCGACAAGCAGATCACCTACGAGCGCAACGACAGCTGGTACGGCTACTCCGACGGCAATCACCTCGGACAGTATCAGGCTGACCGCGTTGTGGTTCAGGCAATCGAAGAGCACGCGACCGCTCTGATGAGCTTCCTCAGCGGCGAGCTTGACACCGTGTCCCTCGAGTCGGATGACATGGAGACCTACGCTTCCTCCGATTACATCCTCTACACTCCGCAGAGCTACACCACCAAGATTACCTTCAACCTTGACTATGACAAGCTGCTTGAGCACGGCACCAACTCCCAGATTCTTGTGATCGACGAGTTCCGCCACGCGTTCGCTCTGGCTCTCAACCGCGAGGAGTTCGCTACGGCTTATACCTCCGCTGGTACGGCCGGCTTCGGCATCCTCAACTACATGTACGTCTACGATCCGTTCACCGGCGCTACCTACCGTGACAGCGAGGCCGCAAAGATCGCTCTTCTTGACACCTACGGCATCTCCTGGGGCGAGGGCACCGATTACGCGACCGTCGACGACGCTTACAACGCGATGACCGGCTACGACATGGAACAGGCGCAGGCGCTCATGGCTGAGGCTTACGACAAGGCTGTCGCCGCCGGCATCTACGACGGAACGAGCGATATCACCATCGACTTCCGCGTATACCAGTCCGACGATATCTACGTACAGATGTTCAACTACCTGAACACCCAGCTTCAGGAAGCCTGCAAGGGCAGCGGCTTCGAGGGCAAGGTTTCCCTGACCATGACCGTCGACGCCGACTACTACAACACCATGTACTCCGGCGGCACTGACATGATCTTCACTACCTGGGGCGGCGCCGACATGGCTCCTTACCAGATGCTCGCAATGTGCTACTGCGACGCTTCCGACGGCTCCGGCAACCAGATGGAACTCGGCTTCGATACCTCCGCGGTCAACCTGACGATGAACGTTGACGGCACCGATATCACCGATACTCTCCAGAACTGGGCATTCTGGGCGAACGCTCAGGAAGTCGACAGCCTGGACAGCGCGCTCGGCGCGTTCAACGATTACGACATGGACACCAGAGCGGCGTTCTACGCGAACATGGAAGAGTGCTATCTGGCTTACTTCGCGACCACTCCGCTGTACTACAGAAATGTCGCCAGCCTGCACTCCCAGAAGGTCAACTATCCGCTTGACACCTACCTTACCAATGTAGGATTCGGCGAGGCTACATGCCAGTTCACAACCTTCAACTATACTGACGACGCGTGGGCGGATTACATCGCAAACAACACGCTTCAGTATTGATGATCAGAAACGCAGAGCTGCTTCGGCAGTTATCTGAATCGGATTCAGCGGAATGAGCCGCGGGCTGTCTTTCCGCCCCTGCTTCGGCGGGGGCGGGAGGGCAGCGCGGCTCTTTGCTGTCCTATTGACAGTAGTAGAACAAAACGGTAAATTTAATAGAAAATCTTCTGCTGTAGGCAGGAGAAGGTTCTCCCCCGCCTTCAGCAGAGGATTTTCTATGCGCAGTCCGTTCCAGGCAGCGGACGCGCCGATAAAAATCCGCCGCGGACAGCAGACCCGGCAGGCGGGTAAGCGCCGTGTGAGACGGCGCAGCCGTATTCGGAGGTGTCATGAAAAAATATATCATCGAGAGAATTCTGCTGATGTTTCTGACCATGTTCGTCATCATGACGATGTGCTTTATCCTGATCAAGCTGCTGCCGCTTCCGGCAGTCCGCGAGATGGGCAGAGATATCAACCTGGTTTACGCAAAGCGTGAACAGATGGGCTACAACAAACCGCTTCTGGTACAGTATTTCCTGTTCCTCAAGGCCGTCTTCACCCGCTGGGACTGGGGCGTCGGCGAGCAGATGTACCAGGCTCTTTCCGTGACTGAGGTCATGGCGCAGAAACTTCCCTATACCATCCTCGTCAACCTGTATTCCATTCTCATCGCGATTCCGCTGGGCCTGATCCTCGGCATCTACGCGGCCCTGAAGAAAAACAAGTGGCAGGATCACCTGATTTCCACTCTGGTCATGGTATTCATTTCCGTGCCGAGCTATGTCTACGCTTTCCTGGTGCAGTATTTCCTGTGCTTCAAACTCGGATGGTTCTCCATCACGCTGGAATCGCTGGATTCCGCTCCGCTGTTCTCCTTCAAGATGTTCCGCTCCATGATACCGGCCATCATCTCGCTGGGATTCAGCGTCGTCGCGAGCCTTGCCCGCTACACCCGCGCGGAGCTTTCTGAAGTGCTCACCGGCGATTACATGCTCCTGGCCCGCACCAAGGGGCTGACGCGCGCGCAGGCCATCCGCAGGCACGCGCTCCGCAATGCCATGGTTGTCATTCTGCCGATGATCATCGGCGAGTTCATCGGCATTGTCGGCGGTTCGATGATCATTGAAAACATCTTCGCGATCCCCGGAGTCGGAAACCTTTATGTCGCGGCAATCAATGTGCGCGACTACAACTTCTTCATGGCGCTGACCTGCTTCTATACCTTTATCAGTCTTGCGTCCGGCATTGTCATTGACATCAGCTACGGGCTGATCGATCCGAGAATCAGAATGGGGTCCAGAAAATGAGCACAGTAACGACAGATAAAGAGATGAGGGAACTCGATTCAATTCCCGCGGAGAAATTTACGTTTGTCCAGGCGGATAAGAAACTGCACGACGTCCGCTTTGAAACCAAGCCGATCGGCTACTTCCAGGACGCCTGGATGCGCTTCCGCAAAGACGCGAGCGCGGTGGTAGCGTTCGTCCTGATCCTGCTTCTGCTGGCTTTCGCGATTGTCGTGCCGTTCATATCGCCGTACACCGTGGGTTTCCGCGACAGCTACTACAAGACAGTGCTGCCCAAACTCCCGGTCTGCTCCAGCCTTGGCATTGATTTCTGGGACGGCTGCTCCAACTCGACGGAGACGCAGGCCGGCTACGATTACCTCAACTCGATCGGGCAGGAATCCGGATACAGCGCCATCAAAAAAGTTTACAGCACTTTTGAGGATTCCACCGGAGCCACCATGTACAAGGTGCGCTCCGACTCCTACGCGAAGGTCGGCTATATCTTCGCCTCCCTGAGCAATTCGGAGTACGAGGCCCTGCAGGAATATCAGAATGAGACGGGGCGCCAGGTCATCTACCCGATGCCGCAGACCTACAGCACCACCTTCGTGATGGCCAACGGCGGCGCGAACTTCTGGTACAAGCTCGCGGACGAGTCCAAGGAAACCAACGGCCTCGCGGTCTACGACGAGGACGGGAACTATATCCCCAACTACATCACCTCCGACGATCCGAACGCGGCCGGCTACGACAGCCTGCGCATCGCGGGCGACGACGGCGGGGAGGACGGGAACACGTGGTATACCTACGCGGTCCGCAACCAGTCCGGCGTGAAAGTGCGCGTCAACTATTACGAGTACTTCCTGTACATGCATGACGGCATGGAGCCCGTGTTCTATTTCGGCACCAACGTATACGGCCAGGATATCTTCACCTGCCTTGCCGCCGGCGCGCGCCTTTCCTTCCTGCTGGCGTTCTCCGTGTCGTTCATCAACTTCTTCATCGGAATCATCTACGGCTCCATCGAGGGCTACTACGGCGGTACCGTCGACCTGGTCATGGAGCGTATCAGCGATATCCTGTATTCGGTGCCGTTCATCGTTGTGGCGACGCTGTTCCAGCTGCACCTGGCGGACAAGGTCGGCGTCCTCGGAAGCCTTCTGTTCGCTTTCGTCCTGACAGGCTGGGTGTCCATCGCCTCGACCGTCCGAATGCAGTTCTACCGGTTCAAAGGGCAGGAGTATGTCCTTGCGGCGAGAACCCTCGGCGCGAGCGACCGGCGCCTGATTTTCAAGCATATTTTCCCGAACTCGCTGGGCACCATCATCACGAGATCGATTCTGACTATCCCGGGAGTCATCTTCTCCGAGTCCATCTTAAGCTACCTGCACATCATCGACCTGGAAACGTCCTCCCTCACCAGCATCGGTACCATGCTGTCCAACGGACAGGGCTATCTTTCCACGTATCCGCACATTATCCTGTTCCCGGCGATTTTCATCTCCCTTCTGGAGATCAGCTTCAACCTGTTCGGAAACGGCCTGCGCGACGCGTTCAACCCGTCACTGAGAGGAGCGGAATGACATGGCTAAGACAAAACTCGAAGTAAAGCACCTGACCATCTCGTTCCGCACCAACAACGGCGCGGTCCGGGCTGTCCGGGATATCTCCTTCACCCTCAACGAAGGCGAAACCCTGGCGATCGCCGGCGAGTCCGGATCCGGAAAATCAGTGACCGCGAGAGCCATCATGGGTATCCTCGCGCCGAACGCGGTTGTGGACAACGGCGAGATTCTGTACGACGGCAAAGACCTGCTCAAGATTTCCGAGGAGGATTTCCACACGCTGCGCGGCTACCGCCTGGCGATGGTCTTCCAGGACCCGCTCTCGGCGCTGAACCCGATCATGAGAATCGGCCAGCAGCTCACCGAGGCGATGATTCTGAACAACAAGGAGCGCCGCCGCGACGGCAAAAAGCAGTTCGCGGCTTATCTCGCCCAGCTGGAAAAGAGCCTGGCGGAGTCCGGGACCCTCACGGCGGACGAGGCGAAGAAGGAATGCCAGGAGTACCGCGAGATCACCGAAGCCGGCGTGAAGAGGCAGGATCAGTATGAATCCGCCTGCGAGGCGGCGGTGGAGGCGCAGGACTGTGTCGGCGAGATGCGCATGTATCTCAAGCGCCGCGACGAGAAAGGCGTGAAAGACGCCTGGAAGCGGCTCAGGGACGTCGCTTCCAAAGTGAAGGATTCCTATCTGGAAAAAGAAGCGGCCGCTCTGAACGAAGCCCTGACCGGGGCGGCACCGGCCGCGTCCTCCTACGCAGGCGCCGACAGCACGAAGCTGACCGACGCGCTGGATAAACTGGACGCCGCGCTGAACGCGCTGACGCAGAATAAAGTTTCCCCGGACTTCACCGCGATCTGCTACGCGGCGTCCCACGGGATGACCGCCGATCCTTCGGCGGAGAGCGTAGAGGAGATCAACGCGAAAGCGGAGAAGGCGCTGGCGGACGGCTTCCTGAACCGCTTTACCAGTGACGCCGCCAAAGCCTGCAGATTCACGGACAGCCAGTCCCTGGCCCGCAAAAAGGAAGCCATCTCGGTTCTGAAGAGCCAGCGCGCCGCCTTCACGGCGCAGCCGCTCAACCGCAGGGCCTGCGAGGACGCGATCAAAACCGCGGCGGACGCCGTGGACGCGACCATCGACCGCCTTTCCGTGGACAAGGATTCGGCTTCCTATGTCTTCCGGAGTTCGCTGACGGCGAATCTCAACCGCTATTTCGAGGGCTGCCGGACCAACCCGTCCGAGCAGAAGCGGTTTGACCGCGATACCAGAAAGTTTGAGAAACAGGTTCAGCAGGGCAAGGCCGCTCTCTCGGTCGTCCCGCTCAACCTGATCGATACGGAGCGGGCGCGGACAAACATGCTCACCTCCATCGACGAGCTTGCCGCTCAGTACACGAGGGAAGCGGAAGCGGCGGAGAAGAACCCGAAGACGGACGAGGAGGCGCTGGCCCGCGCAAAGCGCCTGATCCATTCGATGGATATATACGCCGCGCAGGCTTCCCATCTGATCTCGGACGCGCTGGCCAAGCACCACGCGATCGAGCTGATGGACGAGGTCGGCATCCCGGATCCGTACAAGCGCTTTACCCAGTATCCGTTTGAGTTTTCGGGCGGCATGCGCCAGAGAATCGTCATCGCGATCGCCCTGTCCGCAAACCCGGATATCCTGATCTGCGACGAGCCCACCACGGCCCTGGACGTTACGATCCAGGCGCAGATCCTCGAGCTGATCAACAAACTGAAAAAACAGAGAAATCTGTCGGTCATCTTCATCACGCATGACCTCGGCGTTGTCGCCAACATGGCGGACCGCGTCGCCGTCATGTACGCCGGAAAGATCGTCGAGTACGGCACGGCCGACGATATCTTCTATGATCCGAAGCATCCGTACACCTGGGCGCTGCTGTCGTCCATGCCCGACCTGGAGACCAAAGAGAAACTCGAGGCCATCCCGGGCACGCCGCCGGATATGATCATCCCGCCGGTCGGCGACGCGTTTGCGGCGAGAAACAAGTACGCGCTGCAGATCGATTACGAAAAGCAGCCGCCGATGTTTAAGGTGAGCGATACCCACTGGGCGGCGACGTGGCTGCTGCATCCGAAAGCGCCGAAGGTCAATCCGCCGCAGATTGTGCTGGACCGCATCGAAAGAATGAAGAAACTGCAGGAAAAGCAGCGCAGGCGCGCTGAGGCGGAGAAAAAAGCCGCGGAAGCAGCCGTGGAAAGCACCGGTGCGGAAAAGAACTCCGGCGCGGCTCAGTCAGCGGACGCCCAAAGCGCCGCAGCCGCAGAATCCGCAGGCGCGGAAAAGACGGCAGACGCCGGAAAGACAGCCGGCGCCGCAAAGGCCGTTTCCGCGGAGAATGAAACGCAAGCCGCATCCGCAAAGGACAGCGGGGCAAAGGAGGGGTCCCTGTGATAATGAGAAAAACGGATATCATTGTCCGGATTATCCGGATCATTGGGGTTGTCCTTCTGATCCTGTTCCTGACATTCTCTCTGTACGATTTTTCGATCAGCAGCTCTGCCTGGAGCGAGATGGAGACCAGCCTGGAGGAAGCGGGCGCGGACACCAATTTCGCGGACAGGATCGAATTTGACCACGATTACTACCTGGCCATGGCCAACGCCCGGTCTTCCGAAACTCAGGGAAGCACCCAGAGGCGTGCCGAGGCGATGGAGTACTTCGAGAGCTTCCGCCAGAAGGCCGCTGACGCCGCGGAGGAAAAGAAAGCCGCTGACGCCGCCGAAGTGATTCCTTACCTGGCGCAGTCCTACGACTACGCCGAATTCCTGGAAAGCTACAGCCAGCGCGAGAACGTGCTGGAGACCGCGTCCGCCCGGGAAGAGCTGGAAGCGATCAACACGCTCCTTACCCCGACTTCCATCGGCGGCAAAAAGCTCCCGTCGCTGGAGACCGCGTCCGCCGAGGACGATCTGACGGCCGCGTATGAAGAGCTCACTGACGAGTACGGGGATGAGGCCGGAACCTGGCTGGAATATCTCACCGTCGTCCATAATGAGATGCAGGATTACATCGACGGCGGCGGCAGCCTGGTGAACTTCTCGGATTACCAGGAAAATGTCTTCGACGCCGACACCTATTTCGACGACCTGGCCGAAGTCATGGAGACGGAAGACCAGGCGGACGCCACGAGTTTCCTTGCGGATTTCGCGGATTTTGTGGAACAGCATGCGGTGATTTCCGAAAGCACTGCGGAAGCGGAAAGCGCCGCGGCGGATGAAACCGCTGCGGCTGAAGCCGAAAGCGCTGCCGCCGCTGACGCGGAAGCTGAAAGTGACGCGGGGACGGAAGAGCTGACCGGAAGCGCCGGCGCTGCGGCGGATGAATCCGCCGCCGAAGAAACCGCTGAGGAAGCGGAAAGCGCTGCCGCGGACAGCGGAACCACCGGCGGCACCTCGATTTCGGTCGATTCCGTGACGGTCACCGAGGACGATCTGCAGACCTTCCTGTCGGAAGAACTCGCGAAAATCCAGGAGGCTTATCCGTCGGAAGATCTCTCCGACGAGGACGCCTATCTGCTGGCAGTTCAGACCCTGCTGGATTCCGGAAGCAGCTTTGACGGTTCTTTTGCCGCGGTAGTTTCCGAATATGAAAACCAGACCGATGTCACCGGGACCTTCGACAGCTTCCTGTCGGATTTCGCGGACGAAGTGGTGGACAGCGCCGACGAGCGCAAGAACATCGGCTTCGTTTCCTTCTTCTGGACCGTTGTTGCCAACAATTATCTCAACCTGGTTTTCGGAATCGTGTGCCTTGTCGCGGCGGCGGTCATCCGTAAAATCATGAACACGGCCCTGCTCAAAAAAGAGAAGGAAGACGAGATTCCGGACGATCCGGACGTGCTGCTCCGCGTGGATCATCTCAAGCAGTATTTCCGCTCCGGGAGCTACATCAACAAGGCTGTCGACGACGTCAGCTTCTACATCAAAAAGGGAGAGGTGTTCGGCCTTGTCGGTGAGTCCGGCTGCGGCAAGACAACCACCGGCCGCACGATCATCAACCTGTACGACCCGACCGACGGGACGGTAACGTTCCACGGCATGAGAGTTTCCTCGACAAAGAACGGCGTCAAGGTCAATATCGCGAGCATGCGCAAGGACGCTGCCGACAAGATGCACGCCCTGAAGCAGGATCTGGACGAGGCGGTCCGCAAGGATCCGTCCAAAGCCGCGGAACTCCGCAAAAAGTACCGCAAAGACTGCGCGGAGATCAAAAAGAACCTGAACGACGAGATCGGGCGCAAGGAACTGGAAGCGCTCAAGTCCGAAGCCGCGAAGCAGAAGAGCATATCCGCGTACCGCGAACAGCAGCTGGCTGAGCTCAAAAAGAAGTACGACGAGGACATGAAGAGCCTGACCGGCGACGCGGCGAAGAACCGCACAAAGCTGTATAAAGATGAGAAGAAGGCCATCAGCAAGACCAACAGCATCATGACGCGCATGCAGATGATCTTCCAGGATCCGATCGCTTCGATCGATCCCAGAATGACCGTCCGCGAAATTATCGCCGAGGGCCTCAGGATCCGCGGAATCACGGACCAGAAATATATCGACCAGAAGGTTTACGAGATGCTGGAGCGCGTCGGCCTGGTGCGCGAGCACGCGGACCGCTATCCGCATGAGTTCTCCGGAGGCCAGCGCCAGCGTATCGGCATTGCCCGGGCCATTGTGATGGAGCCGGACCTGATCATCGCCGACGAGCCGATCTCCGCCCTGGATGTTTCCATCCAGGCCCAGATCATCAACCTGCTCAACGATCTGCGCAATCAGATGAGCCTGACCATCCTGTTCATCGCCCACAACCTTTCCGTCGTCAAATATTTCTCCGACCGCATTGCGGTCATGTATTTCGGAAAGATCGTCGAGCTGGCGGATTCGGACGAGCTTTTCCGCCATCCGCTTCATCCGTACACGAAATCGCTGCTTTCCGCTATCCCATATCCTGATCCGCACTATGAGAAGCAGAGAAAGAGAATTGAGTATGATCCGGAGACGGCGCACGATTACTCGACCGAAAAGCCGGTGATGCGCGAGATTCTCCCGGGCCACTTCATCCTCTGCAATACCGCGGAGTTCGAGCAGTATAAGATCGAGATCGAGAAGATCGACGCGCGCGACGCGGCTGAGGCGAAGGAAGCCTGACCGCGGCCATTGAAGCCCGGAAAGACCTGCCGGCGCAGACGGCGCTGGCGGCCTACGCAGAACTGCCTGAAGGCCCGGCCCACGCAAAACCGCTGAGAAGGCAAAAAGGCTTGTCGGAGCGGGGCGAAGGAACTGTGGGCGGCGATCATTCCGGCGCGGCGGGAACGCAATAGAGATTTATAAGAGATTTAAAGAGATCCAAAACAGATTTAAAGAGATTCAGAAGTGGATCGCTGATCACAGAAAAGATTCAGAAGTGAACAGCTGATCGCAGAGAAGATCTGGAAGCGAACCGCTGATCACAGAGAAGATTCGGAAGCGAACCGCTGATCATAGGGATCAGCAGATCTGGCAGGATCCCGCGGGATGTGAGAAACGTCCTGCGGGATCTTTTATTTTTGGCCCTTTTACGCGGGCGAAAATAATGGTATGATGTCAGGAGTTTACCAGACAGCCGTAAGAATCCGGGAACGTCCGGATCCGGCCGGGCATGACGATATCAGACATGGGCAGGCCGTGCGCGAAGAAACCGTCTCCCGCGGAACCTGTCGGGAGGATATAGATATTTCGCTGAAATCGGAAAGGATCATTCGTTGAAAAAGGAAAAGCCATATCTGAAGTGGATTATCACCATCGTGATCAGCGCGGTAATCACGATTCTTGTGCTGTTCAACCGGGACTTCCTGTCGCGCACGCAGTTTACAGATCAGGCGGCGGCTCTCTCGGACGGCTTTTTCGTGGCCGGGGCGTGCATTCTCTCCGCCGCGGCGCTGGCTTTTGTCTCGGACGGCGGTTTTTTCGATATTTTCGGCTACAGTTTCCACTGCTTCAGAAAAGTGTTCCGCATCCGCAGGAAGGATCCCTCGGAGGACACCGGACCGAAAACCTTTTTTGACTACCGCCAGCTGAAACACTCGGGAAAGCCGAAAAAACTCGGCCATCTGTGGGCGGTCGGGGGAATCGACATCCTGGCGTCCATACTGTTCCTGCTGATGTCGGGGCAGTTCTGATCCGGGACACAGGCGCGGATCATTGATTCATCACCCGCCCGCGCGCTGAACGCGCGGGCAGCGGGCAGCGAAGCGCCGGCCGCGGTTCGCGGGCGGAAAATCAGCCTGGGCGGCGGAAAATCAGCCTGGGCGGCGGAAAATCAGCCTGGGCGGCGAAAATCAGCCTGGACGGCGAAAATCAGCCTGGTCGGCGAAATCAGCCTGAACAGCGAAAATCAGCCTGGACGGCGAAATCAGCCTGAGCGTCAAAATCAGTCCGGGCTGAAGAAAAGCAGGGAACTCAGAAAATCAGGAAGCAGATACAGACACAATCTTTTGAAGCGGGTAAAGAACATGAAAAAATTTCTGATGGGCAACGAAGCCGCGGCGTGGGGCGCGATCCATGCCGGGATCAATCTGGCGGCCGGGTATCCGGGAACGCCGTCGACGGAGATCCTGGAAACCGTGGCGAAAAACAACACTGACGGCTCCATCCACGTGGAGTGGTCGGTCAACGAGAAAGCGGCGATGGAGGTGGCGGCAGGCGCGGCCTACGCCGGAGCGCGCGTTCTGGTGACCATGAAGCAGGTGGGTCTGAACGTCGCGGCGGATCCCCTGATGAGCCTGGCCTACATGGGCGTCAAAGGCGGGATGGTGATCGCTGTCGCGGACGACCCGGGGCCGATATCCTCGCAGACGGAGCAGGACACTCGCACGTTCGCGATGTTCTCCAAGATCCCGGTTTTCGATCCCGCGGATCCCCAGGAAGCCTACGAGATGATGAAGGACGCCTTTGAGCTTTCGGAGAGATACGGGACGCCGGTGTTCTTCCGGCCGACGACGCGCATCTGCCACGCCTGCGCTTCCATCAGCGTGGCGGACAGTTATGAGAAGAATGTCCCGGAGGGCTTCGTGAAGGATACAGCCCGCTGGGTCGTTTTTCCGCAGACGTCCTACCGCAATCACGTCCGCGTCGAAAAGCGCAATCCGCTGATCGGGGAGGAACTGTCCGGCTATCGCTTCAATACGGTCGTCAGGCCGGAGAAGCCGGTTTCCGGCGTCCGCAGGGGCATCGCGGCCGGAGGCGTCTCCTGGGCGTATCTCAACGAAGTGCTGGAACAGCAGGAGATCGGAGACCTGTCCCTGTTCCGCGTGGGCACCGCGTTCCCCTTCCCGGAAAAGGCGGCGCTGGATTTCCTGGACGGGTGTGATGAGGTGCTCTGCCTGGAAGAGCTGGATCCGGTGATCGAGCGGGCTCTGATCTATACCTGCGGGAAAAATCACCTGAACGTGCGGATCCACGGAAAACACGACGGATACGCGCCGCTCGCCGGCGAGAATTCCCCGGAAACCGTCCTCCGCGATGTGACGGCCTTTATCGGCGGAAAGCCGGGTGAGAAGGATCCGCCGGCCGCAAAGCGGCCTGAAGTGGAAATCCCGAAGCGGCCGCCGGTGCTCTGCGCCGGGTGCCCGCACCGCGCTTCCTTCTACGCTGTCAAGACGGCGATGAAGGGAAAGAAAGCGGTGTTCTCCGGCGATATCGGCTGCTATACGCTCGGGAACGCGAAGCCGCTCGACATGGTGGACACCTGCCTGTGCATGGGCGCGGACGTCACCATCGCCCAGGGAATCCGCTGCGTCGAACCCGACACCACGGCGTTCTCCTTTATCGGGGATTCCACGTTCTTCGCCTCCGGAATCACCGGCGTGGTCAATGCGGTTTACAACCACAACGATATTATTCTGATCGTCCTGGACAACTCGACCACGGCCATGACCGGCCATCAGCCGCACCCCGGCACCGGGCTGACCATGATGAATTTTTACGAGATGAAGCGGAAGGGAATCCGCGAGGATGTGGCGGCCGCGGTTTCCATTGAAAAGATCCTGCGCGGAATCGGCCTCGAATTTGTCGAGACGGTCAATCCGTTCGACCTGGAAAAGGCGGTGGACGCCGTAAAGAGGGCGGCGGCGCTCCCCGGAGTGCGGGCCATCATTTTCAAGGCGCCGTGCATCGCCATCGAGAAGCCGTCGGCCGCTTACGCGGTCGACCCGGACAAGTGCCGCTCCTGCCGCAGATGCGTGACGGAGATCGGCTGCCCGGCGATTTCGCTGACGCCCGGGAAAAATGAGGGCGGAAAACCGAAGGCCCTGATCGACATGACGCTGTGCTACGGCTGCGGCCTCTGCGCCCAGGTGTGCCCGTTCGGCGCGATCGGCAGGGAAGAATAAGCGGTGCGCGCGGAGGAAAACCAGCCGCGGCCTGACGCCAGGCGCGCGGCATCCGGTACCAGCAGAGGGGAATTGTCCATGAAAAAAGATTGTCTATTATGCGGCGTCGGCGGGCAGGGAACCGTCCGCGCTTCCAGAATCATCGCCCTCTCGGGCATGGAGGAGGGCTATAACGTCAAAACGGCCGAGACCATCGGGATGGCGCAGCGCGGCGGCAGCGTGGTGAGCCATGTGCGGATTTCCGACTCGAAAATCTGGTCGCCGCTGATCCCGAAGGGCGCGGCGGATGTGCTGATCGCCTTTGAGCCGGCGGAGGCCGTGCGCTGCCTGGACTTTCTGAAGCCGGACGGCGCCGCCATTGTCAACAGCCGCGCCGTAAAACCGGTGGAGGCCATGCTGGGGAACTCTGCCTACGACGGGACGGAGTGTCTTGAGTATCTCAAAAAGCACGTGAAAAACCTGCGCGTGATCGACGGGGAGGAAATCTGCCGCCAGTGCGGTTCCGCCCGCGTGCTGAATATCGTGCTTCTCGCGGGAGCGGCCGCGACCGGGGAACTCGGGATCAGCGTGGACGGGCTCAAAGACGCCATCCGCAGGCAGCTAGCCCCGAAGTACCACGAGATGAACCTTCGGGCGGTCGACCTTGCGGCCGGGAACCGGGCCTGAGGCGCGGGAACGGGCAGGGAAATATCAGAAAGCAGTAAGGGAATCTCAGCAAACAGCAGGAAACCAACGCCACTGTACAGGGAAACAGAAGGCTGCCGGAACGCGGCAGCGGAGGAGAACAGGTATGGAAATCAGTGCAAAGCAGATCGAACAGGTCAACGACAGGATCCGGGCCCTGGAGAAGTCCGGGAGCTTTTACGGCAAAAAGCTGGAGACAGCCGGCATTCACGAGGTCCATTCCCCGGAAGACTTCAAAAAGCTTCCGTTTTCGGAGAAAAAGGACCTGCGCGACGCCTATCCGCTGGGTCTGATGACGGCTCCGGAAAAGGACATCGTCCGCATCCATTCCTCCTCCGGAACCACCGGAAAGCCGGTGATTATTCCCTACACCCAGAAGGACGTCGATGACTGGGCGATCCAGTTCGCGAGATGCTTCGAGTTCGCGGGCGTCACCAACATGGACCGCGTCCAGATCACCCCGGGCTACGGCCTGTGGACGGCGGGCATCGGCTTCCAGGCCGGGGCCGAGCGCCTCGGCGCCATGGCTATCCCGATGGGCCCCGGCAACACCGAAAAACAGCTGGAAATGATGCAGGCCATGAAGAGCACGGTTATCTGCGCGACTTCCAGCTATGCGCTGCTTCTGGCGGAGGAGATCGAGAAGAGAGGCCTGAAGGACAGGATCTGCCTGAAAAAGGGCGTGATCGGCTCGGAGCGCTGGAGCAAAAAGATGCGCGACAAGATCGCGAGCAGCCTGGGCATCGAGCTCTACGATATCTATGGGCTTACCGAGATCTACGGCCCCGGCATCGGCATCAACTGTAAATATAACGAGGGCATGCATTACTGGGATGATTACATCTACCTGGAAATCATCGACCCGAAGACCGGCGAGAATGTTCCGGACGGCGAATTCGGCGAGATCGTTATCACCACGCTGGTCAAGGAAGGCGCGCCGCTGATCCGCTACCGCACCCACGATCTTTCCCGGATCATTCCGGGCGAGTGCAAGTGCGGAAGCCATTATCCGCGCATCGATTCCATCCAGGGCAGAACCGACGACATGATGAAGATCAAGGGCGTCAACGTGTTCCCGTCCCAGATCGAGGAGATCATCGGAACCTTCCCGGAGGTTTCCAGCGAGTACCAGATCCGCATTTCGCACCTGGACGGCAGGGACACCATGCGTCTGTACGTCGAGGCACTTTCCGGGCACACCGATTTCGCCGACCTGGCCGACCGCATCGCGGCGGAGGTCAAGAGTAGGATCGGTTTCACCCCGATTGTCAAGGTGGTTGAGACCGGCGTTCTGCCGCGCAGCACCAAGAAGACGGCGAGAGTGATCGACGAGAGATTCGATTAAACGGCGCGGCATCCGCCGGTACCGGGCGCTGAAAAACAGGAAACAAATGCCGCGCACAGTATCGGGCAGACAACTGTGCGGGCAGAAACAGAGCGTCAGGCAAAATGCCATACAACGCATCAGATCAATGCCATACATAGCATAAACAGAATGCCAGATAAAGCATAAAACATCAGTTGAATACCAGGAGGTAAGAGTGATGTATGACACGCAGAAATGGCTGAAGCACATTGAGGACGGCATCAAGGAAGGCCCCTATACCGAGGACTGGGCGAGCCTTTCAAAGCATCCTACCCCGAAGTGGTTCAGGGACGCCAAATTCGGCATTTTCATTCACTGGGGCGTTTATAGCGTTCCAGGCTTCGGCAACGAGTGGTATCCCCGCAGCATGTACATTCAGGGAACCCCCGAGTTTGAGCATCATGTGAAGACCTACGGCCCGCAGAAGGATTTCGGCTACAAGGATTTCATCCCGATGTTCAAAGCGGAGAAGTTCGACCCGAAGGCATGGATCGACCTCTTTAAGGAGGCCGGGGCAAGATACGTGGTTCCGGTCGCCGAGCACCACGACGGATTCCAGATGTACAGGAGTGAGCTGTCCCACTGGAACGCCGCCGAAATGGGCCCGCACAGGGACGTCGTCGGCGAGCTCACCGAGGAGATGAAAAAGCAGGGCATCGTCAACTGCGCTTCCAGCCACCGCATCGAGCACTGGTTCTTCTTCGGCTACGGCAGGGATTTCGATTCGGACGTTCCCGCGAACGCGCAGAAGAAGGGCGACATTTACTGGCCGGCTCTCCGCGTGGACAGCAAGGACCTCCAGAACAGGAAGGCCGAGCCGTATCCGACCGAGGAGTATCTGACGGACTGGATGATCCGCACCATCGAGATCATCGACCGCTTCCATCCGCATCAGCTGTACTTCGACTGGATGACCATGCATGAGACGGCGAGGCCCTATCTGAAGAAGATCGCCGCGTATTACTACAACCAGGCGGAGAAATGGGGAGAGGAAGTCATGATCGTCAGCAAGTGCGATTCCTATCCCTACGGCGTTTCCACCGTCGACCTGGAGCGCGGGCAGTTCGCGAACGCCCAGCCGTTCCCGTGGCAGACGGATACCGCGATCGCGAAGAATTCCTGGGGCTACACCGAAAACAATGATTTCAAGAAGCCCAATGTCATCATCTACGACTTTGTCGACGCCCTCGCGAAGAACGGCTGCATGCTGCTGAATGTCGGCCCGAAGCCGGACGGCACGTTCACGGAGGAGGATACCGCCGTGCTGAAGGCGATCGGCCGCTGGATGAAGGCCAACAGCGACGCCATCTACGGCAGCCGCCCGTGGAGAATCCAGGGCGAAGGTCCCACAAAGGCCAAGGAAGGCGCTTTCGCCGACGCGAAGGACACTTCCTACACCTCGGAGGACTTCCGCTTCACGATCAACAACGGGAAGCTCTACGTGTTCGCGCTGAAGTGGCCGGAGAGCGGCATGG
Source organism: Lachnospiraceae bacterium (assembly GCA_050944455.1). Lineage (GTDB taxonomy): Bacteria > Bacillota > Clostridia > Lachnospirales > Lachnospiraceae > Anthropogastromicrobium. The sequence goes on along the minus strand of JBMNRC010000013.1, from coordinate 38,710 downwards.
TGACCGTAAAGTCGCTGCACACCAAAGTCGCGGCCTCCCAGTCCGATTTCAACGAAGTGATCGATCAGGTGAGAGTGCTTGGATACGACGATGTGAAAGTGGAGTATGAAAATTCCGAGGAGGGCATGAAGCTCCGCGCGGACGGCATCAAAACCGATTACCCGGTGGTCTTCGAGCTTTCGTTCCGCTGATCCGGCCGCCTGTGCGCCCGCTTTCGGACATTTGTCCTGATGGCCCTGGCGGAAGGAGCCGTTTTGCGGACCTTTCACTCTGCTGCCCCAGACAGCCGTAAATAAAAAATTTCGGCGCCGGTTTTCCGGCGCCGTTTTTATATGGGTTTCAGCCTGCCGGCCGAAGGCGCGGAAGCAGTTGATCCCTGTCAGACGTGGTACAGCAGCCTTTTCGCGTAGGTCTTGCGGTAATCTGACGGCGTGATGCCCGTATACTTTTTATAAAACCTGGAAAAATTGTGCACGTCCCTGTAGCCAATGGCCTGCGCGACTTCGGTGATGGACAGGTTGGTGTCGCAGAGCAGCCGGTTGGCCTCGTCCATCTTGAGCTTGAGGATATACTGCTTGAGCGTCATCCCGGTGTAGCGGGTGAAGGTATGGCTGAGATACCCCTCGTTGTACCCGAATTTGGCCGCGACGTCGGCAACCGTAAGGTACACGTTGTTATTCAGGCGGATAAAGTCAATGATATCCGAAAAGATCTGCTTCTGGCTGTCCGGCGAATTCCGGGTGGAGGACTCGCGCGCAACCTGATCCCCGAGCTGGCACAGAATGCTGGACGTTTCGTAGCCCAGCGTGAGGCTGCAGTAGTCCGTGCGGACGTCGTTCTGCAGCTGCTTCATCAGAAAGACCATCTTGTCCCTGTTGGGAACTTTTCCCTGAATCGGAATCAGGATATTTTCGGCGGATATGGTGCTGTGGAGCTGAAGAGCCGAGGCGATATCCTCACTGTTCATTGTCCTCGTAAAGAACGGCTGCGTGGGCATAAAGTGAAGCCAGTAAAAAGAACAGTAAGCCGGCTTGTATCCGATGCGCCGGTTGTCCGGCGCTTCCGCCGGAGGAAGCAGAAGATACTCATCGCTGTGGACTTCGTAATGCTGGTTCCGGTAACCCATGTAAAGAACGCCTTCCGTCATGATGATCAGCTCGAAATCGGTCAGGTCAAAATCCTGGTGCTGCCAGTGATCGTCCGGCGCTTCAAACTTGCCGGTCATGTGGTAGACGAGAGGGGTATGCATGGGGATGTCAAAAAGAGAGGTTTTACTGCTCATGGAAGTTCTCCCTCATTGTCTGAGTTAATAAAAGATATAAAAAACAGACACTGAATCAAAGAAAAATACACTGAAATCATACAACAGAAACGGAAAACGCACAATAAAACGAATACCACCCGGCTGAAATAATGATCGCGTGACGGAAAGCTGCCGCCGAGCAGCGAAAAACAAGTGCCGGCCCGGGATTGTGAAATAGTTCCAGAAAAATGTTCAGCGCCGCGGACCTGTATGGGGAAATCTCCGGCAGTTTCCGCGAATATCTAAGAAAAGTACACCAAAAGTGAAAAAAAGGTATTTACATCCGCCCAAATAGATCATAAAATATTAACAACAAATGGTTTTCCGAACGGGCTGAACTTGTCATATATTTTACGGAAATCGTTCCGAAATGGTTACAGGTGCGCCGCCCGCAAGCGGTTTTCCGTTCGAAAACCGGAAAGGGAGAAAATATGAAAGCAAAGAAGTTATTGGCAATGGCTATGGCCGGCGCGATGGCGATGTCCGCTGTTCCGGTAATGGCAGAAGACAGCACCGACAGCAGTGACGGCGAGAAGGTCAAGCTGACGGCTCTCTTCATTTCCCATCCGCTGACCAAGAGCCTCGATGACATGCAGTGGCTGCAGGAGATCGAGGACGAGGCAGGCGTCGAGGTCGAGTGGGAGCAGATCTACAGCGACTGGGATCAGGTCAAATCCACCCGCTTCGCTTCCGGAGATATCCCGGATCTTCTGTTCAACGCTACCACGGACTCCGATTACACCACGTACAGCGGCCTGTTCATGGAGCTCACCGACCTGATCGAGAAGGATTGCCCGAATATCACCGCAATGTTCGAGGAAGAGCCGGACACCAAGGTTCTCGCCCAGACACTCGAAGGCGAAATTTACGGCACCCCGAAGTTCCAGGGCAAGTGGCCGGACTGCAACGGCGTTATGTTTATCAACAAGGTCTGGCTGGATGAACTCGGACTGGAAGTCCCGACAACGCTGATGGAGCTCAAGACGGTTCTCGAGGCGTTCCGCGACAACGACTGCAACGGCAACGGCGACACGACCGACGAGGTCCCGCTCGACTTCAACGGCTGGTTCGGCGGCGCTTATTCCCTCACCAACCTGATCGGTTCCTGGGGCATCCAGCTGACCAACTGGGGCACCGACGGCTACTTTGCTGAGGACGGCGAGGTCAAGAACTACGCGGTAGACGAGAGATACAAGAGCATGATGAAGTATCTGTCCGAGCTCTACGCGGAAGGCCTCATCAATGAGAACGCCATCACCAACGACTACTCCATGTTCCAGTCTCTGTCCCGCGGCGACGAGGACGGCAACGCAATCGTCGGATGCGTCATGGGCTGGGAGGAAACCGATAAGTTCGGACCGGTGCTCTACGATCAGTACGTACCGTGCGGCCCGTTCACGAACGACTACGACGAGGCTTACGCCGACGTCGAGCCGCGCTGGACTTATGACTACAGCGGCCTGAACATGAGTTCGAACCGTGTCGCGATGAGCGCGAACTGCGAGAATCCTGACGCCGCGATGAAGTTCGTCGACCTGTTCTATGATTCCGAAGTTTCCGTGCAGGTTCTGTTCGGCGGAATCAGCGACGGCTGCGTCGAGAAGACCGGCGAGAATTCCTACAAGGTTCTTGATCCGCTGGATCCGGACACCGATTCCGGCACATGGAAGTGGACTTCCTCGATGGCGGACAACGGCCCGATGTACATCCGCCGTTCCACCGAGATCGAGATGGCTCAGGATATAACCTACGCTCTGGAAGAGAGAACGCAGTATGAGGAAGCTCTTTCCCTGATCGACATGGATACCGAGTACTATCCGCAGATGTTCATGAAGTACAGCACCGAGGATCAGAACACCATGGCCATGGACCAGGCGAACATCACCACGATCACCGACAACCAGTGGGCACTCTGGCTGACTGGCGAGAGCGACATTGACAGCGACTGGGATTCCTATGTCGAGTCCGTCAACAACGCGGGCCTTGAGGAAGTTCTTGGAATCCGCCAGACTGCATACGAGAACTACCTGGCGACTCAGTCTGAGTAATCCGAAAATCGTTTTGAAAACTATCAGTCCGGTAAGAATCCGCCGCTGAATTCGGGCAGCGGGCTCTGCGCTGCCGGCTGAACGAGGCTGGCTGAGTAAAGGCGAGGCGGAGTGCGGATTATCCGCGCTCCGCCTTTTTTCCCGTCAACGGCCGGAATACCAACAGCTTTGCTGAAAGATGGCCGCCGCCGGATTTTTCCGGCAACAGAACAGGGCTGTCATCAGGGAGGGTGCGATGAAGAAAAAAGTAAAAGTCTATACCGGGCCGAAGCGTCCGATGAAATGGTACCTGCGCCACGACTGGCAGCTCTGGGTGATGCTGCTGCCGGCCATGATCTACATTTTCATTTTCTGCTATGTCCCGATGTACGGCGTCCAGCTGGCATTCAGGGATTATGATTTCAGCTCCGGAATCTACGGAGGCAAGTGGGTCGGATTCAAATACTTCAAGCAGTATTTCGAGAGCCCGATGTTCTTCACGACCATCCGGAACACGTTCGTGATCTCCGCGCTGTCCATCGTCGTCGGGTTCCCGGCGCCGATCATCCTGGCGATGATCATCAACCAGATCCGCTTCAAACACTGGAAAAAGACGCTGCAGACCACAGTTTACATTCCGTACTTCATTTCCACGGTCGTCCTGGTCTCCATGCTGAACATTCTTCTGGCCTACAAGGGCGGCGTCATCAGCAACCTGCTCAAGGCGCTTCACCTGATTCCGCAGAAAATGAACCTCCTGACCAACGCCAAAGCGTTCGTGTGGGTTTATGTGCTCTCGGGCGTCTGGCAGAGCGCCGGCTGGAACAGCATCATTTATCTTGCCGCGCTGTCGTCCGTGGACACCCAGCTGTACGACGCCTGCAAGATCGACGGCGCGAACCGCTGGCAGACGATGATCCACATCGACCTGCCGGTGCTGGTCCCGACCATCGTGATCCTGCTGATCATGAGCATGGGCAACATCCTCAACGTTGGATTCGACAAGATCTTCCTGATGCAGCAGTCCGGCAACCTCAGCGCGTCGCAGGTTATCTCCACGTACGTGTACGACGTCGCCATCAAGAGCGGGCAGTTCAGCTTCGGCTCCGCCGTCGGCCTGTTCTCCAACGTCGTTAACTTCATTTTCCTGATGATTACCAACCAGATTGCCAAGAAGCTGACCGGCACTGGCCTGATGTAAGGAGGCGGAAGAGATGGCAAAACAGTATTCATCCAACACGATCCGCGAGCGTCACGCTTCAGACCGGATTTTCAACGCGGTGGTGATGATTCTCTCCATCCTGATTTTCATCATCATCGCCTACCCGCTCTGGTTCGTCGTCATCGCCTCCATCAGCGATTCCAACCTGGTCAATCAGGGCAAGGTCGTTCTGTGGCCGAAGGGAATCAATTTCTACGGCTTCAGCCAGATCCTGCAGGACAGCCGTATCGGGATCGGCTACCGCAACACGATCATCTACGTGGTGGTCGGCACCGCCCTCAACCTGATCGTCACGCTCCCGGCGGCCTACGCGCTGTCCAGGCCCGACTTCAGGGCGAGGAACGGAGTGATGCTGTACTTCGTCTTCACGATGTATTTCTCCGGCGGCCTGGTACCGCTTTACATGACCGTACAGGCGCTTCATCTGATCAGCACCCCCTGGATCATGATCATCATGCTGCTGGTCAACACCTACAACCTGATCATCGCCCGGACTTTCATGCAGAACTCGATCCCGAATGATCTGTACGAGGCGGCCCAATTGGACGGCTGCAGCCATTTCACGTTCTTCAACAAGATCGTGCTCCCGCTGTCCAAAGCCATCGTCTCGGTCGAGATGCTGTATTACGCGGTGTATCACTGGAACGATTACTTCACGGCCCTGCTGTACAACAGCAAGGACGAGTATGAGCCGCTGCAGATCGTCCTCCGCAGGATCCTTCTCCTCAACGAGGCTTACGCGAACGGCAACGGCGGCGTCCAGGGCGGCTACGGCCAGCGCTCCGCCGACCAGGTCAAGTACGCGGTCATCATTGTTTCCACCGTCCCGATTCTGTGCGTATATCCGTTTGTGCAGAAGTACTTTGAGAAAGGCGTCATGATCGGCGCCGTCAAGGGCTGACGCGCGGGAAATCTGAATTCCCCGCGGCGGCTTCGGACTGCGGGGAGAGCTGCCTTTGCAGGATGTCCGTACCACGGAATTTTCCACTGTTTCGAACCGCAGGAGATCCCTCTTTTCCAGAGCTCAGGCAGAGAGGAGAATCCCGCGAAGGAAGACCCGCTGGCTGCTTCGGCAGTTGCGAAACCATTTGGATTTTGAATGAATAATCGGACAGGCGCCTGCCTGCCGCGTCAGCGGCAGGCAGGCGTTTTTCATGGGCTGCCGCAGTGCCGACGCGGCTGTCAGGGGCTATTTTACATGGGCTGCCGCAGTGCCGATGCGGCCTCGGTATCGGGATGCCGCCGGAAATTTGACCTGAAATTTACCCGGACTTTGCAGAAACCTGACACAAACTTTACTTTCGGTTCACTTCCATGGTGGCGGCTGCCGTTCCGGATTCCTTACAATAAGAAAGGAAAAATGATTTCAAAAAAGATTTTGCGTGCATCGGACACCTGAAATCTGTCTGGAGGAAGCTATGAATTGTCCAGGCGCCGTTCCGGGTTCAAGATTGCCCGCATCCGGTTTCCGGAACGCCCCGCTATCGGGTTTTCGGACCGCCGGAATCAGCCTGCGCGGACGCAGGCGCTGGATACGGTGAGGAGCCTGTTCATGGAAATACAGCTGATCCATATCAATAAAAAGTTTCAGAGAGGGTTCGCCATCCGCGACCTGAACATGTCCATCCAGTCGGAAAAGTTCACGACTTTCCTGGGGCCCTCCGGCTGCGGAAAGACGACGATACTCCGGATGATTGCCGGCCTTGAGACGCCGGATTCCGGAACGATTCTTCTGGACGGAAAAAAAGTCTTCAGCAGCGATGACCACATCGATATCGCCCCGAATGAGCGGAACCTGGCCTTCGTTTTCCAGGATTTCGCACTCTGGCCGCACCTGACGGTGTATGAAAACGTCGCTTTCCCGCTTCGCGCGAGAAAGGATACGCGGGATCTGGACCGGCGGGTGAGGGACGCCCTCGCGACGGTCAGGCTGTCGGGCATGGAACAGCGCTATCCGGGACAGCTGTCCGGAGGGCAGCAGCAGCGCGTCGCGTTTGCGCGCGCCATTGTCGGGAAACCGGGATGCATCCTGTTCGACGAACCGCTCTCCGCGCTCGACGCGATCCTTCGGGAGCAGATGCGCGAGGAACTGCGCGACCTGGTGGCCAGAATGAAAACCACCGCGGTTTTTGTCACGCACGACCAGATCGAAGCCATGAGCATGAGCGACGATATCTTTGTCCTGTCGGACGGAAAGATCCAGCAGGAGGGAAGCCCGGAGGAGATCTACGATCATCCGGCCAATTCCTTCGCCGCGCGGTTCATCGGAAAATCCAACTGGATCGGCGGGGACAGAATGTTCCGGCCGGAAGCCATGCATCTCGTCCGCAACGCCGGCGACAGCGCCTATGAGGCGGATATCAAAAACCAGCAGTTCGTCGGGGACGGCTACGAAGTCCATCTGATGATGGACGGCAACGAGTGGCTCTGCAGGAGCGATGAGCGTCTGCAGGGCGCGAAAGTCACGGTATATGTCAGTCCGCAGCGGATTACCAGTTTTGCCTGACGGCCGGAAGGCCCGGGAGCAGTCATCCGCAGGAGACTTTGACATATAAAATTCAGCTCGCGGATACCCGGCTTCGGGATCCGCAAAGAGGGAGGAAAACGATGAAAAAGCAGTTATTCAGTTTTGCCATGGCGGCAGTTCTCTGCGCGGGAATGTCAGGAGCGGCGCTTGCTGACGACAGCACCACCGAGGCGGCGGATGAGACAGAGGAGGAAAGCGAGGCGGAGCTTTCCGGCGAAGTCACGGTCTACATGCCGAGCCCGAAGGGACTGAATAAGGTATACGTCGAAGGCTTTGAGGAAGCCACCGGCGTCAAGGTCAACCTGTTCGAGGGAACCACCGGCGAAATCCTTGCCCGCCTGGAAGCGGAGAAAGACAACCCGGTTGCGGACGTCGTCGTTCTGGCGTCCTGGTCCGACGGCCTTGCTTACGCCGAAGAGAACGACCTGGTTTCCTATCCGGAGGCCGAGAACGTCGACCTGCTGTACGACGGCTGGGTGAATGAGGACTATACGCTGTTCGGAACCAGCGCCTCCGCGGTCGGCGTGATCTACAACACCACGCTGATTGACGAGCTGGACGCCGACTGGAGCGACCTCGCATCCGACGAGTACGCGGATATGATCACCATCCCGGATCCGCAGAAATCCGGCTCCTGCAAGGATTTCCTGACCGGCTACATGAGCGCCACCGACGAGGACTGGAGCGCTTTCGAGGGAATGGCTGACAACGGCCTGACGATCGGCGGCGCGAACAAGGCCGCCCTGGAATCCGTCCTGACCGGTGAAAAGGCGATCCTGGTCGCGGGTGTCGACTACAACGCTTACAGCAGCGCGGCTGACGGCGAGCCTGTCGCGATCTACTACCCGGAGTCCGGAACCGTGATCAACCCGAGACCGGCGATGATCCTCGGAACCTCCGAAAATGTCGAGAACGCGAAGGCATTCATCGACTACCTGATGAGCGACGAGGCGCAGCAGGCTGTCGCCGACGCATATCTGCTTCCGGGCAGATCCGACGTCCTGTGCGAGAACAGAACCAACGTCGAAGACATTCCGCAGCTCGATTATGACTGGGAATGGATGATGGAAAACGCGGACGACGTCGCGCAGAAGCTCGTTGACCTCTGCGAGTAATTAGCGCGCGGGCTGTCAACGGAAAAAACTGAGTGAAAAGCGGTCTGCCCGGCGCCGGAAACGGCGCCGGCAGACCGCGGCGGGTGCCGGCATACACGGGTGCTGATCTGTGTATGCCGGCATGTTTACAGAATTTTTTGGGGCCGGACGGATTGATATTGTTCCGAAGCTCCCGGAGACTTTATATGAACCGAAAAACCGGAAAAAACGCGGCCTGCGGAATCATGTTGGTTTTCCTGGCCTTTCTGATCGTACTTCCCATCATCACCGTGTTCCTGAGGGCGGTGATCGTCGACGGACGCCTGGATTTGTCTTACGCGGCGGAAACGCTGGCGGATCCGGATAATGTCACCACCCTGACCAATTCGCTGATCCTCGGCGCGCTTGTGGTGCTGGTCACCACGCTTCTCGCGACGCCGCTCGCGTTTATCCTGGCGAGAACACGGTTCGCGCGGATGAAGTGGCTGGACATCGTGATGATGATCCCGTTTATGACTCCGCCTTACATCGCCTCGATGGGGTGGATCCAGTTCATGCAGAAGAGAGGGCTTTTCCAGCAGCTGTTCCCCTGGACGGGAAGCTTCTCGGAGAATTTCTTCTCGCTGGGCGGCCTGGTCCTTGTCATGAGTTTTCACTCCTATCCGTTCATGACGGGGATGATCAAGAACGCGATTCTCAACATCAACGGAAGCCTTGAGGAGAGCGCGAGAGTCTCCGGCGGCAGGCCGGCTTTTGTTTTCCGGAAGATCACCATGCCCCTTCTGACCGGAAACTACGCCATCGCGATGCTGATGGTTTTCGTGAAAACGCTGTCCGAGTACGGCACGCCGGCGACGTTGGGAAACCGCATCGGCTTCCGCGTGTTCACGACGGACATCCACCGGTACGCGTCGACGTCCCCGATCGACTTCGGGAAAGCCTCGGCGCTCTCCAGCGTTCTGGTGCTCATCTGTATGATCGTGTGGCTGCTGCAGACGAGAGTCACCGCCCGCCACACTTACAGCCTGGTCGGCGCGCGCGGAGGACGGCAGGCGGAACTGAACACCGGCCGCGGCGTCACGATCGCGTCCGCCGTCTACATCATCGCGCTGATTCTCTGCTCCATCGGCGTTCCGTATTTTTCGATCATCGCGACCTCGCTCATCAAACTGAGAGGCTACGGCCTGGCGAGAGGGAACTTCACTTTCGCGCACTACATCGAGCTGTTCACGGAGAGCCCCGAAGCGGGCAGGGCCATCCTGACATCGCTGTTCCTCGCGGTCAGCGCCGCGACCATCGCCAGCGTCATCGGAGTCACCGTAGTGACGATCGCGCACAAGTCCGGCAGATGGAAACGGCCGATCGAGGGAGAAGCCCTTCTTCCCCAGATGATTCCCAACATCGTTTTCGCGATCGGCCTGATGATCCTGTGGAACAAGCTCTATGACGTGCTGCCGCTGTACAATACGCTGGGATTCATGATTCTGGTGTACGTGGTCATGTTCCTGCCGTATTCGGTGCAGTACACTTCGTCCGCGATGATCCAGATCGGCGAAACCCTCTCGGAAGCCGGCCAGGTGTTCGGCGGGTCAAGGTTTTACATTTTCCGCAGAATCGTCCTGCCGCTCGTGATGCGGGGCGTCCTGTACGGATGGATGATGATCTTCATCATTTCCTTCCGCGAGCTGGTCGCGTCCAGCCTGACCTCGCCGCCCAACGTGCTCACGGTTTCCACCTACATCGTCTCGGAGTTTGAGCAGGGCAGCGTGTCCAACGGCATGTGCATGGCGGTGATCTGTGTGGCGATCACGACCACGCTCCTGATCATCCTCAACGCAGTTTCGGGAACGAAGCGCGGCAGAGGGAAAAACTGAACTCACTCGCATCGAAAGGCTGACGCGGACAGTGACAGTATGGCGGCAGCGCTTTCTTAAATGCGGCGGGCGTTAAACGCGGCGGGCGGCCTTGTGCCGCCCGTTTTAAATATCCAGGGTTTGCCTGCAGGACTACAGGCTATCTCAGACCAGCAGCTTGTTTTTCCACTTGCCCGAATAATACCGGATCACAGGGATAACGCACCCGCAGCTCCACGACAGCGGAGTCGCCAGCCAGATGCCGACGGAACCGATGCGGGGCGCAAGCAGATAGGCGAAGAATATCCTGCCGGCAAGCTCGGTCAGCCCGGCGACCATGCAGGTGTTCACGTCGCCGGCGCCGCGGATGACATTCTGGTAGCTCTGCATCACGGCGCACACCAGATAGGCGACGCCGATGATGGAAAGATAGGAGGCGCCGACTTCCGTCGCTTCCGCGGCCTCCGTCGGGTCAAGGAAGATGCCCATCAGCTGATACCGGAAAGTATGCGCGCAGAAAGCGATGACGGCGGCGCTGGCCAGCATGATGATGCGGGATTTCCACAGGCCCTCTCTGATGCGGTCATAATAGCCGCGGCCGATGTTCTGCCCGGTGAAGACGCACAGGGCGTTGCCGACCGAGAGAATCACCTGGATGGCAAGCGAGTCGATTTTTCCGGCGGCGGTATATCCGGCCATGGTCTCCGCCCCGAAGGAGTTGATCAGGCGCTGGACCGAGAGGTTTCCGATGGAAATCATGCAGCTCTGGAACGAGCTGGGGACAGACGTCTTTACGACCAGGGCGACAGTTCTCCGGTCAGGCAGAATCCCGGAACCGTACTCCGAAGTCAGTCCCATATCCGAACGGTGTTTCACAATCTGCGAGATGCTGAAAAACCCGGAGATGAACTGCGCGATCACGGTTGCGGCGGCGGCCCCGGCGACGCCGGCGTGAAACACGATGATAAAGAAGAGATCCAGCCCGACGTTGCAGATGGACGAGATCATCAGCGCGTACAGCGGCGTCCTCGAGTCCCCGACGCTGCGCAGGATGGCCGCTGCCCCGTTGTAGATCATCGAGGAGAAGGAAAAAGCCAGGATAATCCGGATGTACGGCAGGGCGTATCCCAGCACATCCTCCGGGACGTTGAGAAAAATCAGCAGCGGTTTCGCGAAGATAAAACCGACGGCCGACAGGATAATGCCCAGGATTCCCATGATCCAGCAGATCGCGATAATCGTTCTTCGCATCTGCCGGCGGTCGCCTTTCCCAAAGCACTGCGCCAGGATCAGCCCGCCGCCGTTGGCCATGCCGAGGGCGAAATTCAGGATCAGGGCAGTCAGCGTACCGGTGCTGCCGACGCCTGCCAGCGCGTCCGCGCCGAGGTATCTTCCGACGATCAGGGTGTCGACCAGGTTGTAAAACTGCTGGAAGATGCTGGCGATCAGCATCGGAACAGCAAATGCCATTATCTGCCTGAGGGCGCTGCCCTCCGTCATATCTTTCATCAGATTCTTCGCTCCCGAAATCAACAGTTTTTCCGGCCGGGCCCGACGGCGGCGTCGCCCTGATATCATAACGCCGCGGCGCGGAAAAAGATCCGGCGCGGCGCGGAAAGCCGCGCACGGCGTGGAAAACCAGAGGCACTGGCGCGGAAAAAGCCGCGCACGGCGTGGAAAACCAGATGCGCAGGCCAGAAAAGCGCTCCGCGGTCCGGAAAAACGTACGGCGCGGCCGGGGAAACCAGAGGCGCCGGCTCCGTGTTCTCATTCCCTGCCAGTTTCCTTATCCTAGCACGAAAGGACCTGTTTTTCATCAGGAGAATAAAGTTTTTCAGTATAACCCCGCACATTGCCGGAGAGTCCCGGACCTCTGCGGCTTTTTTACTTTAATGAAAATCCGTGTGTTCCTGAAAGTGTTAATCAGCCAGCTTTCGGCTATTGAGATTTCCCTCTGAGGATATGAAAACAGAATGATGGATTGGTCTGCATCGGGGGGGGGCAAAATATTCTATATTTATAGAAATAAAGTGAAAGGCTGCATTAATACAGCCTTGTTCGATTACAGCAAAGCAATAAACATTTATAATCTCGTATCGCGCGGCTTCAGCAGCTCCGCCCGCGCCCGGGCTTCTTTCTCGTATTCTTCGACGGTCATCCGGCGGATCCGGATGGAAACGGTGACGCCGCCTTTGGCGTTCCTGCTGACAGTAAGGCCGTAATCCGGGCCGTAAAACAGCTTCAGGCGCTGGTTCAGGTTGCGCAGGCCGAAGTTTTTGCGGTTGTGGCGCGGAGGCTCCGCGATAGAGCGGTTCAGTTCGTCCAGCTGTTCCTCCGTCATGCCGGAGCCGTTGTCCGTGACCTGCACCAGAATGTCGTGTTCATTAAGGCTTTTGGAGACGAAGTCGATTTCGTTGTCGGTGCGGGCGGCGTCAAAGCCGTGCACAAAGTAGTTCTCGATCAGGATCTGGAACACGTTGCGGATAATGCCGGAGCTCAGCACGCTGGAATCGATGTCGTACCGGAACTTCACGATGTCGCCGTACCGCTGCACCATCAGCGAAACATAACGGCGGCTCAGGGCGAGTTCCTCCCGGAAAGGCACAAAGGTTTTGGCGCCGATCACGCTGCGGAAGATCGCGGCCATGCTGGCGATCAGGCTGGCGGTGTCCTCGTCGCCGTTCTGATAACAGCGGTTGCGCAGCATTTCCAGGGTATTGTACAGGAAATGCGGGTTGAAGGTGGCCTGCATCTCGGCCATCTGCGCGTCTTTCTGCTTGAGCTCGAAATAGTAGGCCCGCCGGATGCTCTCGTCGAGGCGGGAACTCATCTGGTTGATGTCCTGGGCGATCTCGTTCAGGTTTTCGTGCGTCATCTCCGCCGGGATCCGGTATCCGAGATTGCTGGCGGAGATTTCGTTCAGGCCGTGGCGGATGATGCTGACTTCACGGTCCATCTGCTTCTGGATGCTTCTGGCGAGAAAGAAGGCGAAGGCGAAGAAAGCGGCGGACAGCATCGCCAGGAACGGCGTGTAAGTGTGCATCTCGCGGAGCATTTCCCCGCGGTCTATGGCGCAGACGATGTAACTGGAGGGATTGACTCCTTCAACGAGAACATACCAGCGCCCGGATCCGGTTTCCCGCACGCCCGAGCCTTCCGAGGAAGGGAAATACAGCCCTGAACTTCCGGTTTCGTCCGAGTTGTAAATCACCTGGTCGCCCGACAGGATATAGTATTGCATGGTTTCCGTAAAAGAGGGGATCAGGTTTTGCCCGCCGCGGAAGGAGGAAGTGCGGTAACCGATCAGAACAGTGCCTTCCCCGTAGGAAGAAGGGATACCTCCCGCTATGGCAAAGCAGGGTACGTTTTGAATAATATCGCTGCCATAGATTTCCATCTGCTTCTGCTTCGCGCGCACACGGTCCAGATAGGGAAAATCCTCCGGAACCGTCTGGAGAACGATGTCTCCCGAATATTGAATAATGCTGTTTTCCTGCGTCGGGGAGTAGAGCAGAATCCAGGAAATCCGGTTGTCCCGCAGACACATTTTCTGGAGAATTTCCCTGAGAGCCACCTGCTCGAATGGCTTCGGAGCGTCTGAATTTTGAAAATATGAAGAGAGAGCCGCGGATTCCTCCCCGGAAGCTTCAACGAGAGGCACAAATGCCTGCCAGAAATTATCCGCAATGCTGCTGTATTCCTGCCGGGTGTAGGTTGTGATTTTATCCATCGATGAGCGGATGCGGCTGTACCGGTCATGGCAGGAAAAACCGATGGCAAGGCCGATGGAAACCAGCAGTGCGGCGCAGAAGAACATCGCTGTGATGTGAAAAAGCCGCATGATGGACCTGGCGGATTTATCCTCTTTCATGAGTGCATCTCCCTGTATTTCTGCGGCGGCATATCCGCGTATTTCCGGAAGGAGGAGACAAAGTAGCTGGCCGAGGAAAAACCGCATTTTTCAGCGATTTCGCTGACTTTGTCGTCGGTGGTGATCAGAAGATTGGCCGCTTTGGACAGCCGGTAATCGTTGAGATAGCGGTTGAAGAAAACGCCGGTTTCCTTTTTGAACAGATACCCGAGATAGGCCGCGGTGACCCCGCTGTGCGCGCAGAATTCCTTGATGGAAATTCCCTCGGAATAATGATCCCGGATGTAATTCAGCGCTTTCTGCACAATCGGGGAGCAGTCGGCCTCATATACCGCGGTGGGCTGAGGACCGTCCGCGGAAATCACGTCCCTGACCATCGCGAAGGAGCAGCCGGGCGGCATAAGGCTCAGTTCCTTGACTGCCTGCCCGTAGCTCACCGGCAGGTTCTCGCTCTGCTCCACGACCGGGCCGGCTGCGGCGCGGATTTTGCCGGTGACGGAAAGCTCCCTGGCTGTGTCTTCCAGAATCTTCATCACCGCGTCCCGGTCGATGGTTTCGCCGCCGAGAATCAGCACGTGGTGTCCGCTGTTGTCCCACACCTGCAGGCCGTCCAGAGACGCCGGCAGGGCGTGGATGCAGCGGTCAGTGTAAGCGGTGAGAGAGACTTCGCGCTCCGTTTTGATCATGCAGACGGCGCAGTAGGAAAACTGGTAAATGTTGATTCCGTCGAGCAGGTTGGTGCGCTCGGCCAGCTCGTCCTCGCTGATCGCGCCGGAGAGCCACCGCCGCAGGACGTTGTCTTTGAACAATTCCTCCTGGTTCTTGCGGTTAAGGTACATGTTCTCAACGGTGGTTTCTATCGTGTCCACCATCTCGTCTACCTGGATCGGCTTGAGCAGGTAATTGTCCACGCCGAGCAGGAAGGCGCGGCGCGCGTAGTCGAAATCGCCGTAGGCCGTGAGAAGGATGCAGTGCGTATCGGGGTAATCTTTCCGCACGCGGGTGAGCAGTTCGAGGCCGTCCATCACCGGCATGCGGATGTCCGTGATCAGCAGGCCGATTTCTTCCCGGCCGAAAATCTCAAGCGCTTCTTTTCCGTTGGCGGCGCAGATAACCTCGTCGATGCCGAGGCTTTCCCAGGGAATGGACGTCTTCAGAAATTCCGTTACCGAACGCTCATCATCGCAAAGAAGTACATGAAACATTTTCCGCCTCCCCCAGAAAAGTATGAAAAAACAAAAATTAATTATACTATAAATATAGAAAATGATATATTCCGGTCTGTCCGGACCTGTCTGCACCGGATCTCTCATCCCCGTTGTGCTCCGGGGCTGGCGCGCTGATCTGACGGATTTTGATGCCTCCCGGTATCTTACCGCGCCGGATCCCAGCTGCGCGGTGAATCCGGCTGACGCGGTTAAGGTCACATTTTCGCCGCCTGCAGCCAGCGGGCAGAAACTAACCACATTATATTCATCCTCTTCCGAGAAAAATACTACCAAAAAACCAGCCGCCGGTAAAGGCAATTCAATGCAGAATGCTCAATTTCTGAAAGATTTCGAATTTATTGATATATACATTGGCAGCGGAACACGTTATCCTTTAATCACAGAGATCATCGATGCGCATCCGCAGGCGGCTTCCTGGTGCATCAGGCCGGCCGCACCCGAAGGAGAAAAGTTATGAGAAAAAATCTGAACCGTCTGGCAGCTGTGCTGACCGCAGCGGCAGCAGCAATGGGAATGGCCGGAGGAGCCGGCCTGCAGGCAGTTTCTGCAGATGAAACTGAGGCAGCGGAAACCTTTGACCCCGAGGCTTTCGCCGAGGAGCACAAGGATAATCCGGTGACGATCTCGCTGTACAGCAACAGCGCCGACGTGACAAGCGGAACGGTTTCCGGATATCTCGGAGATTATTTCAGGGAATCCAAAGGGCTGGAGATCAATGTCTGGGCCTATTCGGAAGAGAAAACAAACGCGATCCTGGCCAGCGGAGACCTTCCCGATATCATGATCGTGAACGCGGAAAACCTGTCGATCATGATCGATTCCGGGATGGTACTTGACCTTGATCCGTATCTGGAAAACCTGCCGCATGTGCAGCTGGCTGAGGAAAAGAACGGGCTGACGCCGGCACTTGATTACATCCGGCAGTTCCGGAGCAACGGAACCGGCAAGCTTTACTGTGCGCCGACCAACGTCGGAGGAACAACCCTAAGCGGTGATCCTGACCGCAACCAGGTGAAGCTGAACTGGGTCATCTACGAGGAGATCGGGACGCCTGAAATCAACAGCTACGATGATCTGATCGACGTCGCCAAGCAGATGATGGAAGCGCATCCCACCGACGAGAACGGACAGAAAATTTACGGGACCATTTTAAATTCGGGTTCCGACGATCAGTACTGGGGCAATATCATCACCTGGCTGAGATGGCATGGATACACCGAGAACCAGCTGCCGTATCTGCTCGAGACAGACATGGTCAACGGCACGTATTCCTCAATCCTGGAAGACAACAGCATGTATTATCAGGGCCTGAAATTCTACTTTGACTGCATGCAGGCCGGAATTCTGGACCCGGACAGCATCAACACGGACAGAACAACGGCAGGGCAGAAAACCAGGATGTTTGGCGGCGGCACACAGCCCGGCTGGGCGCCGCAGTATCACGCCTACTGGATTCCGGGAACCATCTACTACCTGAATACCAATACGCTTTACGGCGACGCTGTCTTTGGCAATACCGACGCGTACTATGTCGTCAACGCCAACACCCAGAACCTTGACGCATGCCTGGCGTACCTGGACATGATGGCGGATCCGGACGCGGAGCTTCTCGGAAACGCCGGCCCGGAAGGCGATATGTATGAAATCAATGACGGAGTGCTCACGCTGACTGAGAAAGCGAAAGAATACTATCAGTCCAATACCTCCGACCACTACTACTATGACAATGGTGAGCAGGCATACCTTTGGAAGGTCGGCTGGATGCTCGCCGGAAGCGCGAAGATGTCCTATGTCGGGCCGGACGGCGAGGCACTGTGCTGTCTTCACACCGCATGGCCTGAGGAACTGGCCATTACCTCACAGAACGACGTCCAGAAGATGTGGAGCGAGACAACCGGATACGACAGCTGGGAAGATCTGGCAGCAGACAAGCAGTGCGAAGTAAACAGCAGTACGCTGGATTACATCAACAGTTTCCTCAGCACGCCGGACGACTCGATGAAGCTCACGATGAGCGCGATCAAGAGCAAGATTGTTGACGCAAGCTGGAAGATGGTTTACGCGGCGGACGAGGAAGAATTCCAGAGCCTCTGGGACCAGATGGTCAAGGACTGCAATGACCTCGGAGCGGATGAGCTGATGCAGTGGCGCCTCGACGATATCGAGAACGCGAGGGAACTGCGTGACAGCGTCCTTGGCACAGAGGAATCATCAGAGGAGTCAACAGAGGAATAACAGAATAAGGATTTCTGATGCAGACGGGCGCCCTGCCGCGACAAGCAGCGGCGCCCGTCCGCTTACAGAGAGATACGGACAAAGCCCGGCGGCGTGAAGCGCCGGCCGTCAGCCTCTGTCCGCAAAGGAAAACACGGACATCGCCAGACAGCGTGAAGCGGCGGCTGGAAGAATCCGTCCGTGTACAGGGAGACAGGCAATATGGCAAACACGACACGGCAGGCGACGCATATCGCGGACTACAAGAAAAAACTCAAATGGAAGGCGTTTTTCTGCGTCCTTCCCGGGATTATCCTGATTTTTATTTTCCACTATCTTCCCCTGTGGGGCTGGTCCTTCGCGTTTTTCCAGTACCGCCCGGGAAAGAAACTGGCCGACTGCGCTTTCCTCGGCTTTAAGAACTTCGAGGAGCTGTTCGGCAACAAAGTCATGAGAATGAACCTGATCAGGGTGCTGACCAACACGTTCGGGATTCACCTTCTCGGATATGTCTTCTCACCGCTGCCCATGCTCTTCGCGATTTTCCTCAGCGAGATGCACAGCACCGTCTTCAAGAAATTTGTGCAGACGGTCACGACGCTCCCGTATTTCATCAGCTGGGTCATCATGCTGTCCCTGGCCATGGGCATTTTCGGATACAACGGCCTGGTCAATCACATCCTGACCAGCCTGGGCCTGATCGACGAACCGGTCAATATCCTGAACTCCGACAAGCATGTCTGGCTGTTCCAGGTGCTTCTGCAGCAGTGGAAGGGGCTTGGCTGGAACGCCATCATCTACTTCGCGGCCATCACGGGAATCGATCCCGAGCTGTATGAGGCGGCGGAAGTCGACGGAGCCGGGCGGGCACAGCGCATCTGGTATATCACGATCCCGCAGCTGATCCCGACGTACTTTGTCCTTCTGATCATGAGTATCGGTAATTTCCTGAACAACGGAATCGATCAGTTCCTGGCCTTCGGCAACTCGCTGAACATGGAGAAAATCGAGGTTCTCGACCTGTACGTCTACAACCTGGGTATCGGAAACGGACAGATCTCCTACAGCGTTGCGGTAGGAATCATGAAATCGATTGTAGCCCTGATACTGTTCTCGGGGGCGAATATGCTGTCCAAGAAGATCCGCGGATCCAGTGTGTTTTAAGACAGGGAGGCAAAGATGTCCACAAATCAGACAAACAACAAGGCCAGAGCCGCTTACGCGGGATACAACGCGGGGAAACATAAAAAAAAGATGTCCGGGGCGGACCTCCGCTACAATATCATCGCCGGGATTATCTTCTCGATTGCGGCATTCATCTGCATTTACCCGCTGTATTACCTGCTGATCTGCACGATCAGCAACAACCAGATGGTCGAGGTCGGAGCCATTACCTGGAGACCGGTCGGAATTCATTTCGATAATTATAAAGAAGTTCTGGAAGTGGAAAACCTGGGAAGTTCCGTGATCGTCACTGTTCTGCGGACAGTCATCGGAACCGTGCTCAGTGTCGTCGTGACCGCGTACACCGCCTATTTCTTCACCAAGCAGGAGATGTGGGGAAGAAAGTTCTGGTACCGGTTCTGCGTGGCCACCATGTATTTTTCCGCCGGCCTGATCCCGGTCTACCTGAACAACAAGCTTCTGCACCTGACCAACACCTTCTATATCTACATTATCCCGGGCATCATCTCCGTCTACAACATGGTTCTGATCAAGACGTCCATCGAGAGCATGCCCGCGGAGCTCGAGGAATCCGCCTATCTGGACGGAGCCGGGTACTTCACGAGACTGTTCCGGATCGTCTTTCCGCTGCAGAAGCCGATTCTCGCCACGGTCGCTCTGTTCACCGCGGTCGGGCACTGGAACGACTTCTTTACCACCAAGCTTTACATCGTCAACCCGAAGCTGTACACGATGCAGTTCGTTCTGTATGAAATGCTGAACCAGGTACAGGCGCAGGCGGCGCAGTTCACCAGTGATAACGCGCTGTCAGCGAGCAGCGTGTCCCCGACGAGCATCCGGATGACCATGACGGCGGTCACGATTATCCCGATCATGGTTGTCTATCCGTTTGCCCAGAAATACTTCACGCAGGGACTTATGCTCGGCGCGGTCAAGGGCTGACCGGCCCGCAGGCGCGTCTCAGGGGTGCAGAACATTTCTGAAACTTTCAGAAAGGATCATAGACATCTCCCCGGCGCAGTCAGGGATAACCGGCAGATGCCTTTCCGCGGTGCGGACAGATATTTACAGGGAATTAAGGGGAGGAACGACAGCCGCGCCGAGGAAAGGTATTTGAAGGGAACAATGACGCCGGGAAGAAATGTCAGCCTGATTCGCGGCGGTGCCGGAACACGCAGAAAAGAGCGTCACCATGACGCGCGGCGGCGCTGGTACATTCAACAGACGAATGTATGCCGGTTCGCGGCTGCGCCGGAATACGCGGAAAAGAGTGTCACTTTGGCGCGCGGCGGCGTTGGTACATTCGGCAGACGAATGTATGCCGGTTCGCGGCTGCGCCGGAATATACTGGAAAAGCTTCTTTTCGGATATATGGGGTACCGGGAAATCCGGCGCCCTTTTATTCGTTAAATAGAGATTTCTTCCGGTATGATCAAAGGACAACCAGCCGGGGAATCCGGCGCATCTTTTTACTTCACACTGAAACTTATGGCCGGCGCGGTCAGAGGATAACCGGCAGGGGAATCCGGCGCCTCTTTCTGCTTCACACAGGGACTCATTCCAGGCATGGTCTGGTCAGGAAAATGACCAGCCGGAAAATCCGACATCTTTTATCTCTTCACACGGCGCGGAATGTTTTCTTTAATGTTCCCACAAGATGTTCACATATGCCAAAATGACTTATAATGATCTCAGTGAACAGTCGTGGCATCCGGGGATACGTCCCGGTAAATCAAAAGAGACAGGGAAAGGACAGAACTATGGCACAGGTGTATTCACTGGACAGAAACTGGAAATTTTTCCGCGGCGATCTCGCCCCGCACACCGACACGGAAGGCTGGGGCGGCGCGAAGGGACGTTCCTTCTTCTTCGGCGCTGCAGGCATGAATTTTGACGATTCCGGCTGGCGGACGGTGACGCTGCCGCATGATTTCGTGCGGGAAGGCGAGTACACGAGAAAACGCGAGGCCTTCGTCGGGGCGGACCGCGTCCCGGATATGGAAACCATCGACAGCCGCTTCTTTGCCGGCGGCTCGCTGGAAAACGGGGTCGGGTGGTATCGCAGGCATCTCGTGCTTCCGGAAAACCTGGAAGGGAAGAGGATTTACCTGCATTTCGACGGGGTATTCCGCAACAGTACCGTCTATTTCAACGAGCACTTTGTCGGGGTTCACGAGAGCGGGTACACCGGATTCACCTGGGACGTCACGGACCTCGCCTACATCGGCAAAGAAAACCTTCTCTGCGTCAGGGTGGACGCGTCCGGCCGGGAAGGCTGGTGGTATGAAGGCGGCGGCATCAACCGGCATGTCCGGCTGATCTGCGCGAACCAGGTCCATCTTTGTGAGAACGGCGTTTTTGTCTCGGCGGATCCCGACCTGTCCGCGGGCCGCGCTTCCGTCAGGGTGATCACGCAGGCGGAAAACCACCGGGAGGCAAGCCTGCGGGCTGTAATCAGAAACACCATTCTGGATGGCGAATCCGAGATGGCGTCCGCGGAACAGCCCATTGATCTGCCCGCGTCCGGGCAGGCGCAGATTGCGCAGACCCTTTCCGTGGATAAGCCGGAACTCTGGAACCTTGCCAATCCCCATCTGTACACGCTCCGCACAGAAATTCTTGAGGACGGCCGCTGCCTGGACAGCGCGGAGACAGCCTTCGGCATCCGCAAAATCGTGGTGGACGCGGAGAAAGGACTGTTGCTCAACGGAGAGCAGGTCTGTGTGCGGGGATTCTGCCAGCATATCGACCACGCGGGATGCGGCGTCGCCGTCCCCGACGAGGTGCTGGAGATGAAAATTCGCAAAATCAAAGAGCTCGGAGCCAACGCCGTGCGGTGCAGCCACAATCCCCAGCCGGGAGTTCTGGATATCTGCGACCGGATCGGGCTTCTGGTTCTGGATGAGACGCGCAAAACAAGCGTTTCAACGGAGTCCCTGAACCAGCTGAGGCATCTGGTGAAGGAGGACCGCAATCACCCCAGCGTTTTCTGCTGGTCAATCGGCAATGAGGAAGTCAACCTGCAGTTCCATCCGGAGGCGCCGAAGATTGTGCATACCCTGCGCAATGCCGTGCGGGAGCTCGACGACACCAGGCCGGTGACGATGGCCCTGGTTTACTGGAACCCCGTCACCGGGAAAACAGGCTCGGACCTGTCCACGGATTCCCTGCTGGCTGTCGGGAAGGAACTGGACGTCGCCGGGTTCAACTACAATCAGGACCAGTGGGACAAGTACCGCAAACTTAGCGGCAGGCAGCCGATGATGATTACGGAGTCGACGTCAGGCGCCTGGACCCGCTCCGAGTACGAGACGGATACGGCGCGCGCCGCGTATTACCCGATGGACCCCGAAAACGGCAGCAGGAACCTGCGCAAATGGGACGGGAGCTATGACGCCGTATACCGCGGCGAACTGATGTGGAAAAGTTACGCCGAGCGCCCCTGGCTCGCCGGATACTTTGTGTGGACGGCGTTCGATTACCGCGGGGAGCCGTCCCCGATGCCGTGGCCGGCGATCAGCACGCAGTTCGGCGTGATGGACTACTGCGGTTTCCGCAAGGACATTTCCTACTTTTTCGAGAGCTGGTGGACCGACCGGGATGTCCTGCATCTTTTCCCGGACTGGAACCGCCAGGGGGACGAGGGAAAGCCTGTCACCGTACACTGCTTCTCCAACATGGACGAAGTCGAACTGTTCGTGAACGGCAGGAGCTATGGCCGCAAAGCGATGGAGCGCAACGGGTTCCTGAGGTGGGAGAACGTGATCTACGAGCCGGGAACGCTTGAGGCCGTTGGCTATCGGAACGGAAAGAAAGTCCGCACCGAGACGGTGAAGACGACCGGAGCGCCCGCGAAGCTGGTTCTGCAGGCTGAGAACGCGAAGTTCAGGGATACGGCGATCGTCAACGTTCTGGTGGAGGACGCGGAGGGAAATGTGGTTCCCACGGCGGATCCCCAGATCCGTTTTACGGTGGAGGGAGCCGGAAACTTCCTCGGCTGCGGAAACGGAAATCCGGGCAGCCACGAGTCCGACTGCCTGCCTGTGCGGCACGCGTTCCACGGCTGCTGCCAGCTGCTGGTCCAGGCCTTGGAGAACCCCGGGAAGGTTACGGTTACCGCCAGGGCTCAGGGCATCGGCCGGGCGCAGCTTGAGCTGGAGAACGTCGGTCAGGGAGACGTGGCATTTCTGTAACCGGCGGCGCATGTCGTTCCGCCCAGGCTTTTGAGCGTCATTATTCTAAAAGATTATTCAGAAAGAAAAAGGAGAGCAGGAATGCGTTATCAGAATCCGATCATCCGGGGGTTCCACCCGGATCCGTCCGCCTGCCGTGTCGGAAACGATTATTATCTGGTAACTTCCACCTTTGAGTATTATCCGGGGATTGAGCTCTGGCATTCCCGCGATCTGGTCCGGTGGGAGCAGATCGGGAATGTCCTGACCTCGGAAAACGGCCTGGATTTGTCGAAGGTGAAGGAGGAGGGCGGCGTGTGGGCGCCGACCATCCGGTACAGGGAAGAAAACCGCACCTTCTATATCGCGGTGACGATTGAAAAACAGGGGAATCTGGTGATTCACGCCAGGGATCCGCGCGGCCCCTGGACCGGGGCTGTCTGGATTCCTTCGAAAGGAATCGACCCCTCCCTGCTCTTTGACGACGGGAAGTGCTGGTTCTGCGTCAACGACTGGGAGGGAAGACAGAAGCCGGGAATTGTCGCGGCCGGGATCGACCCGGATACCGGGCGGATCCTGCAGCCGTTCCGCTTTCTCTGGTCAGGGACGGGAGGAGGCTGGATCGAGGCTCCCCATCTGTATCACATCGGAGAATGGTATTATCTTCTCACCGCGGAAGGCGGCACCGGCTGGGGTCACATGGAAACCGCCGCGCGGTCGCGCAGCCTTTTCGGACCATATGAGAGCTGCCCGTGGAACCCGTTCCTCACCAACCGAAATGACACGTCCAAACAGTTGACCTGCACCGGCCATGGCGATCTCGTCGAGGATACGGACGGAAACTGGTGGATGGTGCACCTTGCGGTACGGCCCGGTGTTCTTCCGCTTTCGCAGCTGGGCAGGGAAACCTGCCTGACGCCGGTGCGGTGGAAGGAAGGCTGGCCCTGTGTCCGTGACGGCAGAGCCAGAATTGAGGAGGACGGCAGCGCGTGGTTTGAAGGCAGCCGGAAAGCGCCGGGCAGCGAAAAAAGTAGCGGATCGGCTGCTGAGAACAGCGGACCAGGTGCTGAGAAAGGCGGTTCAGCTATCGGGGGCAGTGTCGGAAAAGCAGCCGCGGCCGAAACAAACGATCCGGCGCAGGCTGCCGGGAACAGAAAGGTTCTGGCAGAAGACAGCGGCCTGAATGCGTCCCGGGAAAACGGCGAAAATCAGAAAGACAGAGAAATCAGCGGCCTGGACGAATCCACGGAGAATGCCGGAAGCCAGAAATGCAGGATTCTCCACACGGATGATTTCTCGTCGGAATCCTGGCCGCCGTTCTGGCATTTCGTCCGCAATCCTGATCTGACCTGGTATGAGCGCGGAAACGGAACGCTCGGCATATCCCCGGCGCCGGATGCCGATGAGGATCGGGCGGAAGCGATGGTTCTCACCCCGCAGCCGGATTTTGCCTTCACGATGGCCGCGGACGCGGAAACTCCGGGACAGACGGGTGTTGAGGCGGGAGTGATTGTCTGGAACACGCATCCGTTCTGGTGCTTCTTCGGAATCCGGAGATCCGGGGACGGCAGTGACGGCACCGTCAGTCTTTTCCTGAGACGCAGGGTCGATGACATTCTGGTAGAGAAAGAACTGGCGGAATTCTCCGGAAAACCCGGGGACAGGTTCACCCTTTCCGTCCGCGGAACCAGAGATGGCTATACCTTTGCCTGCGGGGAGAAAGAGATCACGGTTCCGGCGGGAATGTTCTGCGGAAGCGTTTTACCGCGGGCTTTCACCGGCACCATGGTTGGACTGCGCGCCGGCGCGGCGGAAAGCGGCAGGAAAGGACAGGTCAGATTCCACGGATTCCGGCTGATGGCATGACCGCAGGATCTGCCCTTTCTTACCTTGGGTTTCATTGAAGGCCACAGCAGGCTTTCTGCGCATCTTTGCGGCCCATGGGACCTCTGCAGGCCTTTTGGACATTTCAGCCGCCTGTTGTATATCCTGACGCTGCCGGCATAGGAGAGTGAATGAGCCGAGACGATGTAAGATACGTCGCTTTCGGCTCATTTGCTATTTCGATGATTCAGGTACCAGTTCAGGGCTGTCATTTACGATAATTATAAAATTCGATATAGAAGATCAATGAAGATCAATGTCTCAAAAGGTTTTACTGATATTCGGTACCTTGGGCCCCTGTTCCAGAAAAATACTGCTAAAAATGCGGCCGTTCATGAAAGAAAACAATGCAGAATGCTCAATTACTGAAAGATTTCGAACTTATTGATATATACTTTGGCTGCTGAAAGCGTTAACCTAGAATCAAAGAGATCATAAATCACAGATGCGCATCCGCAGGCGGCCTCCTGGTGCATCAGGCCGGCCGCACCCGAAGGAGAAAAGTTATGAGAAAAAATCTGAACCGTCTGGCAGCTGTGCTGACCGCAGCGGCAGCAGCAATGGGAATGGCCGGAGGAGCCGGCCTACAGGCAGTTTCGGCGGATGAAACCGCAGCAGCGGAAACGGAAACCTTTGACCCCGTGGCTTTCGCCGAGGAACACAAGGACAATCCGATAACTATTTCGCTGTACAGCAACAGCGCGAACCTGGCAAGCGGAACAGTTTCAGGCTATCTCGGAGATTATTTCAGGGAATCCAAAGGTCTGGAGATCAATGTCTGGGCTTATTCGGAAGAAAAAACCAACGCGATCCTGGCCAGCGGCGACCTCCCTGATATTATGCTCGTAAACGCGGAAGACCTGTCGGTAATGATTGATTCCGGGATGGTTCTTGATCTTGACCCGTATCTGGAAAACCTGCCGCATGTAAAGTACGACATAGAGGAGCACGACCTGATGCCTGCTCTTAACTTTATCAGACAGTTCCGGAGCAACGGAACCGGCAAGCTTTACTGCACGCCGACAGGCGTTGGCGGAACCATCATCAACGGAGATCCTGACCGCAACCAGGTGAAGCTGAACTGGGTCATCTACGAGGAGATCGGAACGCCGGAAATCAACAGCTATGATGACCTGATTGACGTCGCCAAACAGATGATGGAAGCTCATCCCACCGACGACAACGGGCAGAAGATTTACGGAACTGTTCTGAACTCGGGTTCCGACGATCAGTACTGGGGCAATATCATCACCTGGATGAGATGGCACGGATACACCGAGAACCAGCTGCCGTACCTGCTCGAGACCGACATGATCAACGGCACCTATTCCTCGATCCTGGAAGACAACAGCATGTATTACCAGGGCCTGAAGTTCTATTTCGACTGCATGCAGGCGGGGATCCTGGATCCGGACAGCATCAACACAGACCGGCAGTCGGCCGGCAAGAAAACCAGGATGTTCGGCGGCGGCACGCAGCCCGGCTGGGCGCCGCAATATCACGCTTACTGGATTCCGGGAACCATTTACTATATGAATACCAACACGCTCTACGGCGATTCTGTTTTTGGCAATACTGATGCGTACTATGTTGTCAACGCCAATACGGAGAACCTTGACGCCTGCCTGGCGTTCCTGGACATGATGGCGGACCCGGATGCGCAGCTTCTCGGAAACGCGGGGCCGGAAGGCGATATGTACGAGATCAACGACGGAGTGCTCACGCTGACCGAGAAAGCGAAAGAATACTATAAGTCTAATACCGGTGATCACTACTATTATGAAGATGGCGAGCAGGCTTATCTGTGGAGTACTGCATGGATGGTTTCCGGAGCTGTAGAAATGACCTATGTCGGTCCGAACGGCGAGAAACTTTCAAGCGTACACACCGCATGGCCTGAGGAACTGGCGATTACCTCTCAGAACGACATCCAGAAGATGTGGAGCGAAACGACCGGATACGACAGCTGGGAAGAACTGGCAGCGGACAAGCAGTGCGAAGTGAACAGCAGTCCGCTGGATTACATCAACAGTTTCCTCAGTATGCCGGACGACTTGATGAAGCTCACGATGAGCGCAATCAAGAGCAAGGTTGTTGACGCAAGCTGGAAGATGGTGTATGCGGCGGACGAGGAAGAGTTCCAGAGCCTCTGGGATCAGATGGTCAAGGACTGCAATGAACTCGGCGCGGATGACCTGATGCAGTGGCGTCTCGAGGATATCGAGAACGCGAAGGAACTGCGTGACAGCGTTCTTGGCACAGAAGAATCATCAGAGGAATCAACAGAGGAATAACAGAATAAGGATTTCTGATGCAGACGGGTACCCTGCGGTGAGAGGCAGCGGCGCCCGTCTGCTTTGCTTTGTGGGCATTTCAGTCTCCGTATGATATAATGCGCAATGAAGATATCAGGTTTCAGAACAGCGCTCCGTCCGATCCCCGAGATCTGGCGGAGCGTTTTGAATATACGGATCTGCGGAATAACAGAAAAACATCGGCTGTCACGGCGCAGGGACCGCCGATAAGACACCTGCGGCGGGATCATCGGCAGGATGGGCGGCTGACTTATCGCAGAAATCGGCTGTGTGAAGCCAAAAACCAGCGGAAGAAGCTGAAACCGATCGGCTGTGTGAAGTAAAAGGCCAGCGGCAGAAACTGAAACCATGATATCAGCAGCGAATTTGTGGAGGAGACTGAGATGGCTGAACAACAGGGCAGACAGGGCAGGGAACCGGCGTGGTGCCAGCCGCTGCGGGAGGACCTTCTGCGCATGGCGGAAGAACTGACGGCTGAAGTGCGCGGCTGGGAAGAGAAGGATTACTCCGTCACGCCGGAACAGAAAGGCTACCGGGGCGGAAAGGCGACAGAATTCATTCAGGCGGCCGTTGACGACGCCGCGGAGCACGGAGGCGGCAGAGTCATTCTGGACGGCGGGGACTATCTCACCGGGACGATTGTGCTCAGATCGGACATCTGCCTGGAAGTCAGGAAAGGCTCGCGCCTCCTGGGGAGCACGGACCTTAAGGATTATCCGGAACACGTCGCGGCGAGAAGAACCGTTCAGGACACCAACATGGGAATGAACCAGTCCCTGATTTTCGCGGAAGACTGCCGGAACATCGCCATCCGCGGGGGCGGCGTTCTCGACGGGCAAGGCACCCAGCAGAACTTCCCGGGCAGCGAGACGCCGGGAGCGACGCCGGGCAGGCCGTTCCTTATCCGGATCCTGGACTGCTCCGGGGTTCAGGTGAGCGGAGTCACGCTGACGAATCCCGCATGCTGGACCGAAAACTACCTGAACTGCGAGAACGTCCTGCTGGAAAACCTGATTGTGGAAAGCCAGTGCAACTACAACAACGACGGGGTCGACCTGGACGGATGCCGCAATGTGATCGTGCGGAACTGCCGGATCAGCTCCGGCGACGATTCGATCTGCTTCAAGGGAGCCTCCCAGAGGGAGACAAACCGGGTGCTGGTGGAGAACTGCACCTGCCTGACTTCGTGCAACGCAATCAAGATCGGGACGGACACGCAGGGCGATTTCCGGAATATTTTCGTGCGGAACTGCACGGCCGGCGGAGTCTCTGAGGAGATGAAGCACATCAAGCACGCCGGCGCGGACTCCGCTTTCTCCTGGGAAGGCGTGGACGGCGGAACCGTCGAGCGCGTCTTGGCGCAGAACATCCGCGTGGTCCGCGCGGCCAGCCCGTTCTTCATCCGGATTGACCGCCGCGGCCGCGTAAAGCCGGAGGATCCGAAGCCGGGCGTCAGCTTTGTCCGGAACATCCTGATGGAAAACATTTCGGGAAGCGGCAACGGGCCCAGGGGTTCGTACTTTGTGGGGATCCCGGAGAGGGCGGTTTCGGATATCGTCCTGAAGAATGTGAACCTGGGGCAGAAAGCGTCCGTGAAACCCGTGACGGAGGCTTCGCAGATCCCGCCGATGTACGGCGTGTACCCGGACGCCCACATGATCGATACCATCGGGGACGCTCCGGCTTACGGCCTGTGGGCCCGGGACGCGGAGAGAATCACTCTGCTGAATTACAAGGTGAAGCCGGGGAAGGGTGAAAAGCGCCCGGAGTACGTCGGCGTCAGCCAGGAATAATTCTTATCGGCCTGAACCATCAGCCGGCTGCTGCTGCGAAGCCGCAGCAATATTATGGCAGCCAGCGGGAGATAACAGAGTAAAAACAGGAGTACCGAGGAGTATCGCTGTCAGCCGGTGATGGCGGAGTCCGTAAGTGCTGCCCGGCCGCAGCGGCGCATTCCGGAAGGAATGCATCGCGCGGCTGTGAGGATCAGAGATGTCAGAGACAAACAAGACAGAAAAGCCGGAAGATCCGGAAAAGCCAAAAGAATCGAAAGGGCTGGAAAGGCTGAAAGATACAGATGGCCAGGTCCCAGTTCCGAATGGGGAAACAGATGGAGCTGTGCAGAAACAGGCGCAGAATCAGGAACAGCAGGAAGAGGCGCCGTTCGAGCGAAAAGTCCTGGACCTCGCGATGCGCGCCGGGAGCCTGCTGGTCGAGAGCGGCGGCGAAATCAGCCGCGTTGAGGAGACCATCGACCGGATCTGCGGCTATTACGGCGTCAGCTATGAGCATTCCTACGTGCTGAGCAACGGTATTTTTCTCTCGGTCGGCGACCGGCAGAAAAAGACCTTTGCCTCGGTGAACTACATCCCGGTGAAGGGAAGCCGGTTTGACCGGCTGGCTGCTGTGAACCAGTTTTCGAGAGAGGTGGCGGCGGGAAAGTACACGATCGACGAAGCGTCAGCGGAGCTGGACCGCATCGAGGCTCTGCCCGGCAAATCCAACCTGGCTCAGATCCTGGCGTCCGGAATCGGCAGCGGCGCCTTCGCGATCCTGTTCGGCGGAACGGTGCGGGACGCGCTGTGCGCTTTCTGCGCGGGATTTCTCGTGTACTGCTTTGTTCTCAGCGCAGGCCCCGCGAAGCGCTCCAAGATGATCACGAACATCGTGGGCGGCATGCTGGTGACCGCGGTGTGCTATCTTCTGTACACCTGCGGCGCGGGGCAGAACCTGCATCAGATGATCATCGGCTCCGTGATGCCGCTGGTTCCGGGAGTCCCCTTTATCAACGGGATCCGCGACATGGCGGAGGGCGATTATATCTCCGGGGCCGTGCGGATGCTGGACGCGGTGATGGTGTTCGCTTCCATCGCGATCGGCGTCGGCGTGGTCACGGTTCTCGCCTACAACCTGCTGGGAGGGACTGCATTATGATCGGGCAGATTTCGGCGTCCCTGATCGGGACGATGGCGTTTTCAGTTCTCTTCGGCGTGCCGAAGCGCTACTGCCTGATGTGCGGCGCCATCGGCATGGTGGGCTGGGTGGTTTACCTGCTGCTGGAGCCTTTCGTTAACAACACGTTCGCGATCGTGGCGGCGACGGTTCTGGTGGCCTGCCTTTCGCGGCTGTCGGCGGTTGCCTGGAAATGTCCGACGACGATCTTTATGATCACAGGCCTCTTTCCCCTGATTCCCGGCGGCGGCATCTACTGGACCACCTATTACCTGATGGTCGGCGAGCAGAACATGGCCGTGCACACCGGCTACGGGGCTCTCAAGTCGGCGGTGGCAATCGTGCTGGGAGTAGTGCTGGTGGATATCATTCCCCAGAGTTTCTTCCGGAAGATCGGCAGCCCGATTGCGGCCTTTCTGGAGAAAAGAGAGTCAGCCAGGAAGGCGGAAAAACAGAAAATTGAAGAGGCAGGAAGCGACTGAGCGGACAGTGGCTGAGCTCAGATCCAACAACATCGCGGTACATGGTATTGGCAGCGACTGAACTGAGCAGGTAGCAACCGAGCGGACAGCGGCTGAGCAGGCAGCGACTGAGCAGACAGCGGTTAAGCAGGAAACGACTAGCGGGCAGCGGCTGAGCGGACAGCGGCTGAGCAGGAAACGGCTGGGCAGGCAGCGGCTGCCCATCAGGACTATGGCTCAGGCGGAGAGGTTCACGGATTTAAGCCAGAAAAATTGGAATACAAGCCAGAAAACTGGAATATGAGCCAAAAAATTGGGGAGGGAAACAGCAGTGAAAACCATTTCCGGGAGATTTATCGTCGGTCTGGCGCTGACGGTCATCGGAGCCAGCTGCGCTTCGGTCGGCGTGGTCATTCTTCTGGCGTTCCGGCTGACTAACGGGGATTACGGGGCGGCTGAGGACAGCGCCGCCATCCTGTCGCTGGTCTTTCTTCTGATCGGCGCGGGATTTCTGATCCCGGGCCTGATCTGTCTGGTCACCGACGTCCGGCGCAAAAGGATGCGCAGGCGCGTGCTGGCGCAGGGAAAGCCTCTGGACACGCGCGTCACGACGATCGACCTGAACCCCTCGATCACCTATTTTGGCCGCAATCCGTACGTGGTCTTCAGCGAGTACCAGGATGAAAACGGGCAGGTGTGGAGGTTCCGCAGCGAAAACCTGCTGCGCCGGCCCGACGCCCTGATCAGAAGCGGAATGGTCCGCGTCTTCGTGGATCCAAAAAACTATCGCAATTACGCGTTCGACCTGGATTCCGCCGACTCGCCCGAAGGGACAGTCAGCCACATGGCGCGGGGATTTGTGGCTCCGGACAGCCGGCTTTACACGCTCGGGACGGTTCTGACCGCGGCCGGAGGCCTGCTGGAAGCGGCGCTGGTGATCGTGGCGCTCGTCTTCTCCGGCGGAGACGTCCGATGGCAGGGGCTGGTTCTGCTCTGCGTCATCTGCTGCGGCCCCCTGGCCGTCGGACTCTGTCTCCTGCTGCACCAGGTGTCCCTGAGGCGCAAAGTGAAGGCGCTGAAAGAAAGCGGAAAATATGTGACCGGAGTTATCCGCCAGCTTTCCTACGACCAGATTTCCCTTGGAACAGCGGCCGGCACAGTAAACGTCACAGGCCTCGGCGCGGTTTCCGACGCCGCAGGAGTTCTTCCCGGCCGGTACTACTGCGAGTGCACTTATGACGCCCCGGACGGCGTCCAGCATCGCTTCAGGAGCGCCGGAAGAACCGGGATGAGGGCAGATCTTGTCGGCCGGAGCGTGCGGATCTACTACGGCACCCCGAATTTCACTTTATATTACGTCGATATTGATTCTCTTCTGGAGGAAAAGAACCAGAAGTAAATCAAATCCAGAGAGGGCGTCGGGCCGGGCGGCGAAGTATCAGAAAAACCATCGGATTCTTCCGGATGCCAGGCGATACATGCGGTTCGCTTTCCGCCTGACGGAAAACCTCTTTACGGCGGCCGCCGCGGAGAGGAACACACAGTCCAGCAATCTGAAAGAAACAACCTGGAAGAAACAATCCGGAAGAAGTACCCCTGAAGAAACAACCCTGAAGCAGCGATCTGGAAGAAAACAACCCGGAAGGTGATACTATGGCATCGGTTCAGGCTGAAACGAAGGCGGAACATCTGCCGCGCAGAAAATCATTCGTCACGACAATCGAATTATTGCTGGTTCTGTATCTTGCTCTGCTGATGGTTATTCTTGGACTGATTCTCAGCAATGCCAGGAGCACCATGCAGCAGGGCGCTGCCCGGACCCTTGAGCAGACAGTATCGAGTGAAATCCGAAATCTGGACCAGATCCTGGAGTCAAACGAAACCGCCCTGGCGTCGCTTCTCCATTCGACAGCAGACATCCAGGGGCTGGCTTCGGCGGACGCCACAAAACGCAGCGTCTCGTCGCAGAACGTGCTGCAGGATCTCAAGGCAGTCATGACGGAGAATACCCGGTACCTTCTGGTGTATGACCGCACGCAGGAAATTTATCTGGAACAGTATTCAGCCGGCCAGGATCTGGTGTATTCCGACAGGGAAGCGATCCGGGACAGCGTGACGCAGCTTGCTGAAAGCACAGAGGGAAACGCGGCGTCCAGATGGTATCACCAGACCGTGAACGGCAAAGGATACCTGGTCAGGCTGTACGTCAACAGCTGGCGCGTCTTGGGAGCCTACATTCCGGATTCGTATATTCAAAAAGGTATCATTCAGGCGGAGGGGATCAGCACAGCGTTCACCGAGGGCGGGGATACCGTCTGCTGGCTGTCTGATGAGGATTCCGGCGATACGGTCAGCTCAGAAACCGGTTCGGACGTCTACCTGTCGGTTCCGACAGGCGAGCCGGTCTGGATCCTGAATCACAGCAGGTACTGCTATGGAAGCGCTTCCGAAAAGGGAAATTTCACTCTGTACGGTTCCATGAGCGCAGCGAAAGTGCTGGGCAGCTGGGAATCCCAGCAGGTTCTGGTCCTGGCGCTGATTCTGCTGGCCATCCTGTTCCTCGCAGGGATCATCATCTATCTGCGCCGGTGCGTCATGAGACCCATGCGGGATGTGCTTGAGGCGATGAAAAAGATCGAGAACGGCGAAACCGACAGGCGGCTTCCCGAAAAGGCGGCCACCTCGGAGTTTGCCAGCGTCAATCACAGCTTCAACCAGATGATGGACACGATCGTCAACCTCCGGATGAAATCCTATGAGGAGCGGATTCAGTTTGACGAGGCGACGCTGAAGTATGTGCAGCTGCAGATACGGCCGCATTTCTTCCTGAACGCGCTCACGACGATCCACTCGATGACCTACCAGAACCGGAACGAAGATATCCGGACATATATTGAACTGCTGTCGAAGAATATCCGCTATCTTTTCCGCGCGGGTCTGCATACGGTGCCGCTTTCGGAGGAAATTGACCATGTGCGGGACTACATGGCGATGCAGGAGATGCTGTACCCGGGCTGCGTATTCGAGTTTATCGATGTCGATGATTCTGCCGCAGGGTATCAGGTTCCCCAGCTGATTGTCCACACCATGCTCGAAAACATCTACAAGCATGCGGTATCGGCGGACCGCCTGACTTCCGTGCTGATTTCCGCGCGCGAGGAAGATCACGGCGGTGAGAGAATGTGCCACATCACTGTGGAAGATGACGGAAAAGGCTATCCGCAGGAGTTTCTGGATCAGATCCGCCGGGGTGAGGTCAAAGTGAAACCGGACGGACACGGCGTTGGCCTGTGGAACGTCAAGAAGACGCTCTCCCTGATGTACAGAAGGGAAGATCTGATCGAATTCAGCAATAAGGAGCCTCAGGGAAGCCGGGCGGATATCTGGGTGCCGAGACGGGCAAAGCGCCAGAGCTCAGTCTGGAAACTCTGACCTTTGAGAAAGGCTGCCGGGCGGCGTGGACGCGGATCCCCGAAGAACCTGGCAGTACAGGAGCTATGACATGAAGGCAATCGTGGTCGACGACGACCGGGCAACGGTGGAAGTGATTGTGAAGGCGGTCAACTGGGAGAAGTTTTCCATTGACAGGGTATTCACGGCATACGACGCCGCAGAGGCGAAGCGGATCCTGAGTGAAAACAAGGTCGATCTGGTGATCAGCGATATTGAGATGCCGATGGAGAGCGGCCTGGATCTGCTCAGATGGATCAGGGACACCGGCACGGACGCGCAGGTCATTTTCCTGACAAGCCATGAGCGCTTTGACTTCGCGCAGATGGCGATTCAGTACAATGCCTCGGGATACGTGGTCAAGCCGTTCAACGTCAGCCGCATGGAATCGGAGATCACCACGGCGGTACAGAAAATCCGGCACGAGCAGGAATACCGGGAAGGACAGAAATACGAGCAATGGTTTTCCGGGAACCTTTCCTACGTGGAATACGGCTTCTGGGAGGATCTGCTCCAGGGGCATTTCGCGGCGGACAGAAAAACTATCGGGGAGGAAATTCTGCGGAGAAAGCTTCCGATCAATCCGGACTCAGAATACCGGCTGGCTCTGGTTACCGTGCTTTTTCCCGAAAGCCCGGGGACCGCGGCCGGGAATGCCGGCAGCACTGAGGCGGAACTGCTGAGGCTGGCTTCCGGAATCTTTTCGGGAAGGCCGGAAGCGGACAATACGGTAAGCCTCAGGCGCAGCGGTATGTTCTACATCGCGTCCGTCCTGGATCAGAGCGAGGAGAATATCCGGAAAAGCGCGGGACAGCTGATCCGGGAAGGACGGGAAAAACAGAACTGCATGCTGACCGTTTATATCGGGAACCTGTCGCCGATGGACAGACTCCCTGAGTCTCTGAATCATCTGATGGAACTCGACAAAAATAATGTAGCCTCAAAAGGGGCGGTTTTCGCCGAGGATGACGAAATTGTGCTGAACAGAGGCAGGGCGGACGGCCACATCCTGGACCAGGAGCAGATCCGCCTGCTGCTGAGCGAAAAGAAAACCAAAGAGCTGCTCAATCTGCTCAAATTCAGCATGGAGGGCCTGGCCGCGGAGAAAAAGCTGGACGCTGCCGCGATGACGAAAATCCGCCAGGAACTGCTGCAGGCGGTCTACGTCTACCTCAACAGCAAAGAGGTGATTGCGGCGCAGCTGTTTGCCAACCCGGCTTCCGAGGCGCTTGAGCGCAAGGCCGCGGACTCCATGATGGATATGGTGCGCTGGCAGGTTTATCTGGTCTCCCAGACCGTGAATTACGTGACGGACATCGAGCAGTCGGATTCGGTGGTGAACCGCGCCAAAGCCTTTATCCATGAACATTATGCCGAAGACATCTCCAGAACGGAGATCGCGGCCAGCATGTACCTGACGCCAGAGTACATGGCGAAGATCTTCAAAAAGGAAACCGGCGTGAGCCTGAATCAATATCTGAGCGATTACCGCATCGCGCGCGCGAAAGAGCTGCTCACCGACCCGAACGTGCGGGTGAGCGACGCGGCAGGCAGGGTGGGCTTTGACAACCTGTCCTATTTCTCAACGGTATTCAAAAAGACCGTGGGCATGTCGCCGAACGATTACCAGAATGAGGTGCTGCGGGCGTCGAAAAACCGTGAGAAAGGCCGTTGACCGGAGACCTGCCGGCCTGGATACAGAAAACAGCCGACGCTCAAAATTGAAAATCCAGTCCTCGTTTTTGAAAGCATGTTTTCCTCCGTTTCCGTATACTGAAGACAGTTGATCAGTATCCGGCAGCCGTGCCGGATCCAAAGAAATCAAGAGGAGGAAAATTGAGATGAGGAAGCAATTACTGAGCCTTCTGCTGGCAGGTGCTATGGTCTGCCCGATGGGTGCCGGCGCAGTCACCGCGGAAGCGGACGATTATGTCCAGATCACCTACGCGTTTCTCACGTTCAACAATGTGCCGGATGATACGTCCGACGTTGAGGAGGCAATCAACCAGATCACCAGAGAAAAGATCGGCGTAGAGGTTCACCTGATGCCGCTTTCCATTTCGGATTATCAGCAGCAGGTCAGCCTGGCGGTCCAGAACGGTGAGATCGATCTGTTCCATACTATTGGTGATTTCGGCAACGATGTATCCAGCGAAATGTGCTACGACATTACGGACATCATCGACACCTGCGCGCCGGAGGCCAAAGCCCTGATGGAAGACGAGTGGCTGGCTACAACCACAAAGGACGGAAGACTGTATGGCATCCCGACGCTGAAGCCGTTCGCCCTTCAGCCGATGCTCATTTACAGAACAGATATCGCGGAAGAGCTGAACCTGGATATGGAATCCGTCACATCGGTGGAAGACCTGACGGAAATTTTTGCCCAGGTGAAGGAAGCGTACCCGGAGATGACTCCGCTTGCGCCGGTAACCCAGGGAGACAGCGGCCTGACCAGATGGATCCCCGAGATCGACTGGCTCGGCGATTCTTACAGCAACCCGACAGGCGTGCTGCAGGGAGACAGCCTCACTGTCCAGAGTTTTTATGATCTGCCGGATTTCGAGAAGTATACAAGCCTGGTCAGAGACTGGTACGAAAACGGGTACATCATGATGGACGCGGCTACCACGACTTCCGCGGCTGCCGAGCTGATGTCCTCGGGAAATTACTTTGCTTACAGCGCTTCCTACAGCTATCCGCTGGAGGACACGGCTGCGCAGTTGTCTGTGCAGTCCGGCTATGAGGTCGGCGCGATCGCCCTCGGGGACGCTTATCTGGATACGTCAGCCATCAATTCCGTTACCCAGGTGGTTGCGTCCACTTCTGAAAACCCGGAAGCGGCTCTGAAGTTCCTCAACCTGACCTACACGGATGAAGACGTGATCAACACGATGCTTTACGGCATTGAGGGCGTCGATTATGTGAAGAATGACGACGGCACTGTCTCCTATCCGGAAGGGCAGGACTCGACGACCGTACCCTATACCGCGCAGCTTTCCTGCGGTGTTCTGGGCAATTTCTTCATCCAGTGGCCGCTGGAGGGCTCCGGGTCTGAGGAATCCCTGGAGTGGGAGGACGAGCAGAACCATAACGCGGCGTCTTCGCCGGCGATGGGCTTCGGCTTTGACACCTCGGAAGTCCAGACACAGTACACGGCTGTCAGCAACGTGATCAAGCAGTATCTTCCGGGACTTGCCTGCGGCTCCGTGGATCCGGAGGAAACGCTTCCCAAGTTCCGCCAGGCGCTGAAAGACGCCGGGTACGACGATATTCTCCAGGCAAAGCAGGAACAGCTTGACGCCTGGGCGGCGGAGAACGGCGTGACCGTCGGCGAAGCTGAGAGCGAGGAGAGCACCGAAGAGTAATCGGGAATCGGGTAAGAGCAATCTGTGGAACCTGCCTGCAGGGACTGCGAAAAACAATTTACGGGAC
Source organism: Lachnospiraceae bacterium (assembly GCA_050944455.1). Lineage (GTDB taxonomy): Bacteria > Bacillota > Clostridia > Lachnospirales > Lachnospiraceae > Anthropogastromicrobium. Next base: position 1,516 of record JBMNRC010000013.1, on the reverse strand, counting down.
GTATAGTCGCTGGTTCGAATCCAGTTACAAGTTACCTTGACTATACTTTGGAATCGCTCAGGAATGCCTTTAAATGGCGTTTCTGGGCGTTTTGTTATCTTTTGTTCTGATTTTTATACAAATCTATAGTCTCTATGAGGTGGAACAAGAGGCCTTTTCTGATCAAATTGAGCAAACCACCTTTTTGGGAATAACTCGAATATATAATATGTGAGTTTTTAAAAAATTAACCTAAAAGGGTTTACAAATACAACCTCTAGTGGTAAGATTCATATTAACCACAATAGGTTAAAGGAGGTCGAAACATGAGGACAAGTTTGGGTAGAATATTGAGAAATCTTCGATTGGATAACAATCAGATACTGAAGGATATGGCAGATGTTCTGGAAGTGAGTTCAGCATTCCTTTCAGCCGTGGAAAATGGTAAGAAAAAAATGCCAGATGATTGGGTGGATAAGTTAGCAGTTGAATATCATCTGGATGATGATCAGAAGGAAGGGTTACGCAATGCTGCAATGGAATCGCAAAAAACAATTTCATTAGATATTAGTGGTGCTTCACCGGTAGCAAAACAGTTGGCTGTCTCTTTTGCAAGAAATTTTAACGATATGGATGAAAATACAACTAAAAAGCTAATGAATATTCTTAAGAACAAAGAAAGAAGAGGTAAAAGTAGTGATTGAATATGTAGCTGAGCCAAAATCACGTGCGGAAATTAGAAGTATAACAATGGCATTTCGTAAATTTCTACATCTGAATAATAAAGTCTATTTTCCCATTGTAGAGTTACTCGATATTTTTTGTGAGCTTTGGGATGATTTCAGCTATGAAATTGTAGATGATTCGACATTTCCACCTAACGTTCATGCAGACACGGATGTCCTTCGACATCATATTCGAATTAAACAGTCAGTATATGAAGGAGCAGTGAGTGGTAATGGTCGTGATCGGATGACCATCGCACATGAGGTAGCCCATTACTTTCTAATGTGTTTCTGTGGGTTTTCGTTTCAGCGGAATTTTACTGAGAAAAAAATTCCTGCATACTGTTCACCAGAGTGGCAGGCAAAGTGTTTTGCAGGTGAATTGTTAATACCGTTTGATCTTACAAAGGACATGAGCCCCAGTGAAATTGCTGAATGTTGTGGTGTATCTGTTGCCGCTGCTTCCTATCAGTATATGATTATGCATGATCGAAAGGGGGTGGTAAGTAATGAGGATTAATGATAAAAAAAACGTCATATAATTTGTGTGCGCAAATTATATGACATCTTTCTTCAGATGTGGCCATCCGATTTGACAAGATTATTGTGCCATATCTAAGGAAAAAATGCAATGAATTCAGAGGTGATTTTATGAAAATTTTATTTATTAGTTATCTAGATTAAATAATGGTTTCCCAAGTTTTGGTACTATAAGCTGCTGACCTATTCAGTAGAAGTGTTTTTTCGCGGCCTTCCGCGTTTCCTCTTCGGCGGTGCAGGAACAGGCTTGGATAAACCAAGTGCTTCCATCA
>JBMNRC010000012.1:0-84445 GCA_050944455.1 Lachnospiraceae bacterium | reverse complement strand
AAGCACTTGGTTTATCCAAGCCTGTTCCTGCACCGCCGAAGAGGAAACGCGGAAGGCCGCGAAAAAACACTTCTACTGAATAGGTCAGCAGCTTATAGTACCAAAACTTGGGAAACCATTAATTAATATTGATTTTTTCAACCCCTGTCTGTCTAAAATGCCTGTAAGGCGCCACCCCGGACCGCCTGCGGCGCGAAATAAGGATCTGAACATGGCTGATGATGAAAAGCTTTCCGAGATCCGCTCCGAGATTGACCGGACGGACGACAAAATCGCGGCGCTGCTGCAGGAACGCCTGACACTCTGCGAGCGGGCCGCGGCCAGAAAGGAAGAGCTTGGGCTGCCCGTGCGTGACGAGGAAGTAGAACAGCGCAAGCTCGCCCGCATGGAGGCGCAGGCGCCGGACGGGTTCCGCAGGCAGAGCACCGATGATATTTTCCGCCAGCTGATGGCCGTCTCGCGCAAAGACCAGTACCGGCGGAGGCGGGGAATCTCACAGGATCCCGGCGTGAGAAGCTTCACCCGGGTTCCGAAACTGCCGACAGAGGGAAAAACGGTTGTTTTCCAGGGCGTGGAAGGCGCGTACAGCCAGGCCGCGATGTATCAGTATTTCGGCCGGGACGTGAAGAACTTCCATGTGCCGTCCTTCGCGAAGGCAATGGAGGCGGTATCCGCCGGTGAAGCCGATTACGCGGTTCTGCCGATCGAGAATTCAAGCGCCGGGCAGGTCGGTGACGTCTACGACCTTCTGGTGCGTTACAGCAACGCGATTGTGGGCGAGGTGTATCTGCCCGTCCGGCACTGTCTGCTTGGCCTGCCGGGATCGTCGGTGGAAACAGTGAAGCGGGTTTACTCCCATCCGCAGGGACTGATGCAGTGCGGAATGTTCCTGAACAGCCATCCCGACTGGCAGCAGATCAGCCAGCCAAATACCGCCATGGCGGCGAAAAAAGTGGTTGAGGACGGAAGCCCTGAAGAGGCGGCGATCGCCTCGGAGCTGGCCGGGGAACTGTACGGGCTGACGGTGCTGAAAGAAGCGGTGAATGACAATCCGCTCAACACGACGCGGTTCATCATCGTCTCGCGCCAGCGGCAGTACACGGATGCCGCCTCGAAGGTGAGCATCTGCTTTGAGATTGTGCATCAGGTGGGAAGCCTGTACAACACGCTTTCCCACATCATCTACAACAATCTGAACATGAACAAGATCGAGTCGCGGCCGATTCCCGACCGCCCGTTTGAATATCGTTTTTTTGTGGACTTCGAGGGAAACCTAAGCCTGCCGGGCGTGGAAAACGCCCTGTCGGGCATGCGGTCCGAAGTCAGAATGCTCAGGATCCTGGGCAACTATTGAAGAAGGAGCATACGTATGGCGATCGAACGCTATGCCGTCGCGGAAATCGCGGCACAGGAAATCTGCATGAAGGTGTATGAGGTATCCCCGCGCATCGGAATCCGTGTTCTGGACAGTCTGAGGCGCCCGGTGCCGGTCGGGCAGGACACCTATATCGAAGGCCGGGTCGGCGCCGATACGCTCGATCGGATCTGCGATACGCTCAATCTTTTCCACCGGGTGGAGAAGGAATACAAGGTCGTGAAAACGCTCCCGATCGCGACATCCGCGATCCGGGACGCGGCCAACTGCTCGATGATTCTGGACCAGATCCAGGTGCGCACCGGCTACCGTGTCCAGGCGCTCAGCAACTCCGAGCAGCGGTTTATCCGCCTCAAGGGCGTCGCCTCCGAGCCTGACGTCTATCAGGCCTTCGAGCAGGGCACCCTTCTGGTCGACGTCGGAGAGGGGAGCCTGCAGGTATCGATTTTCCGCAACATGATGCTGATCACAACGCAGAATATCGCGCTCGGCACCTACCGCATCAGCGAAATGTTCAGCGAGCAGAACGGCGATATCGCGTCCGTCGAGGGAATGATCCGCGAGCTCATCGAGAACGACGTCCATACCTTCGAGAAGATGTTCCTTCAGGGGCAGGAAATCAAAAATATCGTGATTGTCGGAGACGCGATCACGACTTTCATCCGCCAGGCGGTCGCGGACCAGTCCGGCGAGACGACCACGGCGGAGGCCATGCGCAGGCTCTACGAACAGGTCAACGGCCGCACGCCGGCCGAGATCAGCCGCGTGCTGGAAATCCCGGTGGAGTACGCGAACGTGTTCATGCCGTTCATGCTGGTTTACCAGACTCTGCTGGAGGTATCGAAGGCGGACACCGTGTACATCCCCAAAGCGGATTTCAGCGACGGCAAAATCAGGGATTACGCCGAGCGCAAGGGAATCCTCAAGCCGAACCACGATTACAATGAGGACATCCTGACGGCTTCCCGCAACATCAGCCGCCGCTACATGGGAAATGAGGAGCATTCCCGGACGGTGGAGAAGATGGCCTGCCAGATCTTCGACGCGATGAAAAACGTGCACGGCCTCGGAAAGAGGGAGCGCCTGCTCCTAGAGATCTCGTCGATTCTTCATGACTGCGGCAAGTACATCAGCATGAGCGCGCCGGGCGAGTGCGCGTACCGGATTATCATGGCGACCGAAATCCTGGGGCTTTCCCACGCCGAGCGGGAGATGGTGGCGAACATCGTCCGATATAATACGGTGGAAATGCCAAGATACGAAGATTTCTACGGCTCTCTCTCGGAGGAGCAGTTTATCATCGTGTGCAAGCTCGCGGCGATTCTCCGCGTGGCCAACGCGCTGGACCGCAGCCACAAGAGCAAGTTCAGCGACGCGAAGCTGAGCCTGAAGGATTCCACGATGACGATCACGACAAAGACCAGCGAAAATATCCTGCTGGAGAAATCCACGCTGGAGAACCGTTCGAAGTTCCTGGAAGATATTTACGGAATCCGGCTGGTGATCCGGCAGGTCAGAAGGCGCAGCTGAAGAGCGGCTCCGGCGGCCCGGAGTACAGGAACAGCGGTTCCGCCCGGCTTCGGAACGGGGAGGGCACCGGCTCCGGCGGCCCGGCCGGCGGGCATGGCAAAAAGATTCCCCTGCCGCGCGGAGCGGCAGGATCAAACCATAGTGCAGCGAATCAGGCGGAAGGCAGACGCGGGAACAGAAACGCCCAGCCAGCCGGACGCCCGGGAGGGATTTTCAATCATGGCAGCAGTAAGCGCAGCAAAAAAGACAGCGAAAAAACCGGATTTCTCGAATCCGGCCTATTACACCAACCGGGAACTATCCTGGATTATGTTCAACGAGCGGATCCTGGACGAAGCCAGGGACAAATCCCTGCCGCTTCTGGAGAGGGAGAACTTTCTGAGCATCACCGCGTCCAACCAGGATGAATTTTTCATGGTCGGGGTGGCCTCCCTCAAGGACCAGGAGGAAGCCGGATATGACAAGCCCGACATCGCGGGGATGACGCCTGCGGAGCAGCTGAAGGCGATCAGCACCGAACTCCACAGGTTCGCGGACGAGCAGTACCGCACCTACCGCAGCCTTCTCCCGAAGCTGAAGGAGGAGGGGATCGAGATCGTTCCCTCCCACCGGCTTCTGAGCGAGGAGGACGCGGCATTCGTCGACCAGTTCTTCAAGGAGAGCATTTATCCGGTGCTCACGCCGATGGCGGTGGATTCGTCGAGGCCGTTCCCGCTGATCCGCAATAAAACGCTGAATATCGCCCTGCTTCTGCGCAGCAAGAAGGAAGCGGAGGACGGCGAACTGGAATTCGCGACCGTGCAGGTTCCGGATGTTGTCCCGAGGCTTGTGCGCATCCCCACGAAGGACGGGACGATCCGGATGATCCTTCTGGAAGAGGTTATCGAGCGCAACCTCGACAAGCTGTTCCTGAACTACGACGTGATCGCGGCGCAGCCCTACCGCATCGAGCGCAACGCGGATCTCCCGATCGACGAGGAGGAAGCCGCCGACCTGCTCAAGGAGATTGAGCGTCAGCTGAAGCGCCGCCAGTGGGGCCAGGTCATCAAGCTGGAAGTCGACCAGCACATGGACAGGCGCCTGCTTGATTACCTGAAGGAGCAGACCGGGGTATCCGAGGAGGACGTCTACGAGATTTCCGGCCCGCTCGACCTGACTTTCCTCGGAAAGATCTACGGGATGGACGGGTTCCCGGATCTCCGCGACAAGCCGTTCACGCCGAAGAAGGTCCCGGAGATCGATCCGGAGCTGTCGATTTTCGACAACATCAAAAAGGGAGATATCTTCCTGCACCATCCGTACGAAACCTTCGACCCGGTGGTCGAGTTTGTCCGCCAGGCTTCCGTGGACCCGCAGGTCCTGGCCATCAAGCAGACGCTGTACCGGGTGAGCGGCAATTCGCCGATCGTCGCGGCGCTTTCCACCGCGGCGGAGAACGGGAAGCAGGTGACCGTCCTGGTAGAGCTCAAGGCCCGTTTCGACGAGGAGCACAACATCGTGTGGGCGAAGAGGCTTGAGAAGGCCGGCTGCCATGTCCTGTACGGCCTGCGCGGGCTGAAGACGCACAGCAAGATCACGCTGGTGGTCAGGGACGAGGAGGACGGCATCCGCCGCTACGTCCACCTGGCGACCGGAAACTATAACGATTCCACCGCGAAGCATTACTCAGACTGCGGCATCATGACCTGCAGCCGCCCGATCGGCGAGGACGCGACCGCGGTCTTCAACATGCTCTCGGGATATTCCGAGCCTGAAGTCTGGAACAAGCTCGCCATCGCGCCGCTGTGGCTCCGCGACCGGCTGCTGGCGCTGATCGACCGGGAGGCGGGCATCGCGAGATCCGGCGAGAAGGCCTACATCATCGCCAAGATGAATTCTCTCTGCGACCGCGAGGTGATCGAGCACCTGTACGCTGCGTCCGGCGCGGGCGTGGACATCCAGCTGATTGTCCGCGGCATCTGCTGCCTGAAAACCGGGATTCCGGGCGTTTCCGAGAACATTCACGTGCGCTCCCTGGTCGGACGCTACCTGGAGCACAGCCGTATTTTCATCTTCGGCAATGACGGCGACGAGGAAGTGTTCATGGCCAGCGCCGACTGGATGCCGAGAAACCTGGACAAGCGCGTCGAGATCATGTTCCCGGTCGAGGACGAGAGAATCAAGAAACATCTTCACGAGCTGCTCGACATCCAGCTCGCGGATACCCTGAAGGCCCGCGTGATGAAGATGGACGGAAGCGGAACTTACGAGCGCGTCGACCGCCGCGGAAAAGTGCTGATGTCCGCGCAGCAGCGCTTTATCGAGATGGCGACGGCGCAGGAGCCGAAGGAAGACACCGTGAGAGAATCCCGCGTGTTCGAGCCGATGGAGAACCCGGACATCCGCGGCTGAACAGGGATCCGGGCGCCGTCCGGCGCGGCGCGCCGGAAACGGCGGCGCTGACCGGAAAGGCGGAACCGGACGGCAGGCGGGACCGGAGGGAAAACCCGAAACCTCCGCGCTTGCGGCAGGGCCGGCGCGGCGCTGACCGTCCCGCGTGGCGGTTCCTGAACTGAGACAATGAGGAGAATTTCATGCCTGTAAATCCTGAACACGCAGAAAAACCAGAGAATACTGAAGATAAAGAGCAGGAGCGCAGAACATCGCAGCCCGCCCGCGCGGGAGACGCGCCGGAAAAGGACAACTCCCAGTATACGATCCTGGCGGTTGACGATGAGCCGGAGATTGCCGGGCTGATCGAGATCTACCTGACAGGGGAAGGCTACAAAGTGCTGAAGGCTTACGACGGCAAAGAAGCGCTGGGCATCCTGCAGTCGCAGCCCGTCAGCCTGGCGATTCTCGACATCATGATGCCGGGGATGGACGGAATCGAGCTGTGCCGCCGCCTCAGGGAGTTCAGCAACATTCCGGTTATCTTTCTGAGCGCGAAATCCACCGATGTGGATAAGGTCCGCGGCCTGGACATCGGCGCGGACGACTATATCACCAAACCGTTCAACCCGCCGGAGCTGATCGCGAGAGTCCACTCGCAGCTCCGCCGCTACACCACGCTGAACAATAACGATACGGCGGAGCCGGAGACGCCGAATGAGATCAATATCCGCGGCCTCACGATCCAGCGGGACGCGCACGCGGTTTTCGTGGACGGGAAAAAAGTGCGCATGACGCCGCTGGAATTTGAGATTCTCTGGCTGCTCGCCTCCCACCCCGGAAAAGTCTTTTCCACCGACGACATTTTCAGGGAAGTGTGGAAGGAAAATGTCTACGAGGCCAACAATACCGTGATGGTGCATATCCGGAGGATCCGCACCAAGATCGGCGACGACGACCGGGAAAACAAGATTATCGACACCGTCTGGGGAATAGGATACAAAATTGGATAAAGGAAAGACAGCCCGCCGGAGGGAGAGTATCCGGACAAGTCTTTATGGCAGTGCAGCCGCCGCCGTCGGAGCGGAGGCTGCACTTGCTGTTTTTCTGATGTCGCCGGCGGCGGAGAAGATCGAGGCGTGGCTAGGCCTGACAGGCGCGGACGGAAGGCTGCGGGAAGGCGCGGCCAAAGCGCTGTTCTGCCTCGGTCTGGTCCTGGGAACGCTGGTATTCCTGCTGGTGCTTTCCCTGCTGCGGCGGCGACAGATGCGGTATCTGAGCCAGATCGTAAACGCGATGCGGGATATCTCCGAGGGCGACTTCGACCGCACGGTGGCGGTCGAGGGCGACAACGAGCTGTCCGAGCTCGCGCTGATGCTCAACCGGACAACCGAGGAGGTCCGCGCCCTGATCGCGGCGAGGGACGAGGCCGAACAGACCAAGAACGACCTGATCACGAATGTCGCGCATGACCTGAGAACGCCGCTGACTTCGGTGATCGGCTATCTCGACCTGCTGCGGAGCCATCCGGAGCTTCCGGAAGAAAAAAAGAAGGAATATCTGGATATCGCCTGCGACAAGGCGGACCATCTGCAGAAGCTGATCGAGGAGCTTTTCGGCTTCACGAAGCTGGGCCGCGGCGAGATGCGGATGGATCTGGCGCCGCTGGACCTCTCGGAGCTTCTGGGGCAGCTGCTGACGGAGTTCTGGCCGGTTTTCGCGCAGAACGGGATCATCTGCGAATACCGGGGGAAGCAGCCGCTCCCGGTGGCGGGCGACGGCACGCTGCTGGCGCGGCTTTTTGACAACCTGATCAGCAACGCCGTCAAGTACGGAAAAGAAGGAAAGAAGATCATCGTGGAGACGGAGTCCGCGGACGGGTGGGCGCGCGTCCGGGTGATCAATTACGGAAAAGTGATCGCCCCGGAGGCGCTCGCGCATCTGTTTGACCGGTTTTACCGGGCGGAGACGTCGCGGAATCCGGGGACCGGGGGAACGGGGCTCGGGCTGGCGATCGCGAAGAATATCGCGGAGATGCACGGAGGCTCCATTGAGGCGAGAAGCAGCCTGCAGGAGGGAACCGTGTTCGAGGTGAAGCTGCCGCTGCGGCCGGACGAACCCGCCGGGGAAGAATCCGCACCGGCGATGGCAGCGGAGGATGAAGCCGGGAACAGGTCGGCAGAAAACGAAACCCCGCACGCGCCGGAAGCGAGTCAGGCCGACGGCACGGAGAAAACACAGAGTGCCGGAGCGGCGCCAGAGAAACCTGAGGCACAGGCAGCGTCAGAGGAGAACGCCCCCGACGCGGCGGCAGAGAACCAGGATGCTGAAGCGCTGAAAGTAAAGGCAGCCGAGGCGGCGCCAGACAGAACGGGAAGGTGATGGGTACGGATCTGAGCAGGTTGAAAAAATGGATATCCCGGTTCCGCCCGGCTGCCCTGGCGGCGGTATTGCTGGCGGTCTGCCTGTCCGTATCCGGATGCGGCTCCGGCACATCGGGGACCGCCCAGGCCGGCAGTTCAGCAAGGACGGACGGCAGTGTGGACGTTTCCCTGTTTTACGGGCTTCAGCCGGAACTCCCGGCGGATACCCGGATTCCCGTCGAGGTAACGCTGAGCGGGTATTACGTTGAGGAAGGCTGCACGGTGACGCTGACGGTGCCGACCAACGCGGAGGATTATTACGTCTATTCGCAGGAATGGACGGGAACCGCGGACTCGGAAACGGAAGACAGTTCCGGCGCGGCGGATGAGACGGAAGCGCACCTGACCTTTCTGGTTTCGGCGGCATCGGGAAGCGGGCGCATCATCACCAGGGTGTATGACAGGGAAGGAAATCTGGCTTACTCCCGCACCAGCAGCTACCAGATCGGAACCGAAACGGCGGACGACGTGCTGCAGACGGCCGCGGTTCTCTCGGACGGCCAGAGCACGGACAGCTGGAGCCAGTATACGGTGTACGAGGGGAGGACGGTTTATCTTTCGGTGGGTATCGCCCAGCGCGAGAAACTTCCCTCGGACAGCAGGGGCTACAGCAGCCTGACCGCCCTGATTATCGACGCGGATTCCGTGGCAGCCCTGACGGACGCGCAGAAAACCGCGCTTTCCGAATGGCAGGCCGGCGGCGGCAGCATTCTCTTTCTGGGAACAGCCGCGCAGGCTCAGGAGTACGGCCTTGCCGGGCTGGAGGCGCCTTACAGCTGGCAGATTTCCGAGCGGGCTGTTCTTTATGAGTTTGATTCGGAAACCAGGCCTCTCTGGTGCATGGACCGCACCCAGTTCTACCAGACCATGGAGATGGGATACAGCCTGGAGCTGATGTCCCTGGTCTGCGACTACAGCGCGGAGAGCGCCGCCGCTGACGCGGCCGAAAAGCTGACGGCGGCCGAAAAAGCGCTCTGTGACAGCCAGTCCGGCATCAGGAAAAGCACGGACATGGTTTTCCTGGTTATCCTGTTTGCCGTGTATATTGCGGTGCTCGCGGCGGTTTCCTATATTCTCCTGCGCAAAAAGAAACGCAGGACGCAGTACCGCTTTGCCGCGGCCGGGACGGCAGCGCTGTTCGCGGCGGCTGTCTGGATCTCCGGGAACCGGACAAGAATCACGGACCCGTTCGAGAGAGGGACGGTTATCCTGCGGATTACGGCGGACGGCGTCCGGGAAGATTCGCTGTTCAGCCTGCAGGGACCCGTGAATACGCAGATGACGTTTGCCGTCGACGCGGCGGACGACCTGTCTTTCTCGGCTGTCCAGACCGGAAACGGCTGGACTGACACAAATTACGCGCGCATGGACACGTGCACGATGGAAATTGAGCGGAGCGATACCCAGCTCCTGATCCGGTTCGGCGAGTCGAGCACGTTTTCCTCGCATTACTTCCAGATGTCGAGGTTTTATCCGTTTGATCAGGCGGACGCGTCCGGCAGCGCCAAAACCGCGGCCGCCGCGGAAACCACGGACATCACGGCTGCCGCAGAAACCGCGGATACCACGGCCGCCGCGGAAACCACGGACATCACGGCCGCCGCGGAAACCGCAGACATCACGGCCGCCGCGGAGGATTCCGGCGTTCCCTGCCTGGCGGAGACGGAAACCGCCGGAGGAGACCGCCAGTTCACAAATCAGACCGGTTATGACCTGACGGACGCGGTGATTCTGGAAGGGGATCTGCTCTGGCAGATCGGAGACCTGGCGGACGGCGAATCGGTGGTTCTGCCGGAGTCGGAAGCTTCCTCGGCGGATGAAATTTTCGCGTCGGGGATCTGGCCCGGAACGGAGGACGGATGGGAATGGCAGAGCCTGTACAACGCGTGGCTGGAACAGGCTGTGCAGCGCCAGACCTTCAACACGGACACAGGCGCGCTGCTTTTCGGCGCCGCGGGAACAGGCTGCCAGCTCCAGGCGTCTGAGCAGACGATGGAGGAGAGCAACCTGCTGTTTGTCGAGGCGGAGGCGGTCAGCGATGAATCAGCCGATGCGGCGGACAGCAGTGAGGAGACAGACGGATGAACACGGTACTGGAAATGACGGATGTTTCCCTGCGGGGAAAAAAGCGCCGGACGCTGGACCATGTGAGTCTCCGCGTCCGCGAGGGAAGCCTGTACGCGCTGGCCGGAAACCGCCGGAGCGGCGGGACGGAACTCCTTCAGGCGGCAGCCGGCCTTCTGCGCCCGGATTCAGGAAAAATCCGCGTCTGCGGGCTGGACCTGTCGGTTCGCGCCGACCGGCGGAGACTTCCGCGGGCAGTCAGCTACATGGCGGAGGTTTCCGGCCTGGACCCTGATCTTACCGTGCAGGAAACCCTGGAGTTTTTTGCGCACACCTACGGGATCACCGGCCTGTCGGGAAGAGAGAGGGCGGTCCGGCTGCTGCAGGACACCGAAATGGAGCGGCTGGCGGACGAACGCATCGGCTCGCTTCCGCTCTCGGTCCGCCGCAAGCTTGATCTGGTGAGGACGATGGTCCAGCGCCCGAAACTTCTGCTGCTGGACAGGCCGTTCGCCGGAATGGACCGCCGGGAACTGGAATCCTCGCACATTCTTCTCAGGCAGGCCGCGGCGGAAGGCGTGACTGTCGTTTATACGGCGGATACGATGGCGTCCTGCATGAATTTCTGCACGGAGCTCACCGTGCTGTCCGGCGGGCGTCCGGCCGGCGCCGGAACCGCCCCGGAAATCGCGAAACGGTTCCGCGAGAGATCGCCCATATACATGGAAGTGGAGAGCGGGGCGGAGATCGTGCGCCGGGTCCTGTCGGAAGAGGAGAACGTGCATTCCGTCATGGAGGACGGGAAAATGTTCCGCTTTGATTTCAGCGGTTCGCCGCTGGACGAGTCGGAACTTCTGTGCACCCTGCTGGAATCCGGGGCCGTGATTCCTTCTTTCCAGAGAAGGCTGTCCGGCGCCGAGGAGACCATCTGGGAGCAGCGGGATTCCGGCATGATCTTCGGGGAGGACGGGGACGCCGCCGATGAGGACGGGTCCGGCCTGAACGAAGCCGCCGGGGAGGCAGAACAGAAAAAGGAGGACGGCGAGTGAAAAAGCTGCATTTGAATCCCGTCTATGAGCGGGAAAGAATCCGGACAGACAGCTCCGCGCTGGTTTTCCCGGGGGTTCCGCTTTACGCCGCGCTGATCTCCGCGGTTTCGCTGGCGGTCTTCGCCATCGTGATCCGCCAGGCGGACGCGGCCGGGCAGAACGGATATGAGGCGATGCTCCAGCTTTACCTGATTATCATGATGGCGGAGGGCATGCTGGTTACGGTTATCGCGCCGGGACTGGCCGGTACCGCCGCGGCCCGGGAACGGGAGCGGGAGGAACTCCCCGTTCTGCAGTCGGCGGGCATCCCGGCTTTCCGGCTGATGACAGGAAAGTTTTTCTCCTGCATGGATACCATTCTTCTGTTTCTGGCGGCCGGGATACCGGCTTCCTTCCTGGTATATATCTACGGAGGAATCCCGCTGTCTGCTTTTTTCGAGAGTTTCGGCGTGCTGATCCTGACCGCCGCGTTCTTTGTCTCGGTCAGCCTGATGTTTTCCGCGCTGAGCCAGAAGGCCTGGAAGGGGGCGGCGCTGTCCTACTCGGCGGCATTGTTCGTGACGGCGGGGACGCTGTCCATCCATTATCTGCCGGCGCTGCTCCTCGGCACTTCCTACGGCTCCAACCCGGGAATCCCGATTCCCTGGTATCAGTATCTGCTGCTGTTCAATCCGCTGCTGACGCTCTACGGCCTGCTGAACGAGCAGACGGGGACCCGCGATTTCGTCTTCAGCCTGATCAACGACCAGGGAAATTACCGCAGAAACTGGCTGACCAGCCACTGGACGCCCCTGAGCCTGGGAATTGCGGCGGCGGCTGCCGCCGTATGCTTTTTCATCGCCGTAAAAGCCGTGTACCGGAAAAAATCCGGCCGCTGAAGCCGGCAAAAACCCGAAAACCGAAAATCCACGCGTTTCCCGCGGTTTTCATTGAATGACGCGGTGAAAATTGGTATACTTAGCGTTGTATCTGAATTTGAGAAGCCTGCCGCCGCACCGCGGCGGATACCGGCAGACAGGGGGAACGCTCATATGAGTTATGATACTGTGAAGGAGTTTTTCGCGGCTCCGGAAAAATACACCGATAAAAAAGTGAAAGTCGGCGGATGGGTCAGAAGCGTCCGCGGCTCGAAGACGTTCGGTTTTATCGTGCTTCACGACGGCACGTGCTTCAATCCCGTGCAGGTCGTCTACCACGATTCCATGCCCAATTTTGAGGAGATTTCGAAACTGAACGTCGGCGCGGCCCTGACCGTCACGGGAACCCTGGTCGCGACGCCCGAAGCCAAACAGCCGTTTGAGATCCAGGCGGACGCCATTGTCGTGGAAGGGCCTTCCACGCCGGATTATCCGCTGCAGAAGAAGCGCCACACGATGGAGTATCTGCGCACCATCACGCATCTGCGGCCGAGAACCAACACCTTCCAGGCTGTTTTCCGCATCCGCTCGCTCGCGGCGTACGCGATTCACCGGTTTTTCCAGGAGCGCGGCTTCGTCTATGTCCACACGCCGCTGATCACGGCTTCCGACGCGGAAGGCGCGGGAGAGATGTTCCAGGTCACGACGCTGGATCTCGCTGACGTCCCGAAGACGCAGGACGGAAAGCCTGACTATTCCAAAGACTTTTTCGGCAAGCCGACCAACCTTACCGTCAGCGGCCAGCTGAACGGCGAGACCTTCGCGATGGCTTTCCGCAACATTTACACGTTCGGCCCGACGTTCCGCGCCGAGAATTCCAACACGACCCGCCACGCGGCGGAGTTCTGGATGATCGAGCCCGAGATGGCCTTCGCGGATCTCGAGGACGACATGGAAGTCGAGGAGGCCATGCTCAAGTACATCATCCGCTATGTCCTTGACAATGCCCCGGATGAGCTGAACTTCCTCAACCAGTATGTGGACAGGGGTCTGCTTGACCGCCTGAACTACGTCGTAAACTCCGAATTCGGCCGTGTCACCTACACCGAGGCGGTCGATATCCTGAAGAAGCACAACGACGAATTTGACTACAAGGTGTTCTGGGGCTGCGACCTGCAGACCGAGCACGAGCGCTACCTGACCGAGAAAATCTACAAGCGCCCGCTGTTTGTGACGGATTATCCGAAGGAAATCAAGGCGTTCTACATGAAGCAGAACCCGGACGGAAAAACGGTCGCCGCGGTGGACTGCCTGGTTCCCGGCATCGGCGAGATCATGGGAGGCAGCCAGCGTGAGGAGGATTACGGCAAACTGAAGGCCCGCATCGAAGAGCTCGGCATGAAAGAGGAGCAGTACAGGTTTTACATGGACCTGCGCCGCTACGGCACGGTGAAGCACGCGGGATTCGGCCTGGGCTTTGAGCGCTGCATCATGTACCTGACGGGAATCGGAAATATCCGCGACGTGATTCCGTTCCCGAGAACTGTCGGAAACTGCGATATCTGAAACCGGCGAAGGGAGGTGAGACCGGATGAAGCTGATCCATACCGCAGATGTGCGGCTGGGGCTGCAGCCCGACGAGGGATATCCGTGGAGCGGGAGCCGGGCCGCTGAAATCTGGGACACTTTCAGACAGCTTCTTTCCGTGTGCCGCGAACAGAAAACCGATCTTCTGCTGATTTCCGGAAACCTTTTTGACCGGCAGCCGACGAAAGAGGAGCTCAGCCGGGCCGCGGAGATTTTCGATACGGCCCCGCAGACGCAGATCGTGCTGACGGCCGGAAACCGGGATTACCTTTCGAAGGACTGTCCCTACCGGGATTATGAGTTTTCGGACCATGTCCATCTGCTGAGATCCCCGGACCTCACCAGTATTTACCTGGAAAAGCTGGACGTCACGGTCCACGGGATGAGCTATGACGCCCCCGTCCGCGAAGACCGGGTTTTCGAAGCCGCCTTTCCGGATGACGAGGGGGAAATCCAGATCCTGATCGGGTACGGAGGGGAGGAACATCTGGCCCCGTTCGATCCGGTACAGCTGGAAGAAGCCTGTTTCGACTACGCGGCTTTCGGGGGGAAACGGACCTTTACGAGGCTCCCGGGAAATCTCTATTATCCGGGAAGCCCCGAGCCGACCGGGCTGGGGGACACCGGCCCGCACGGCTATATCTCCGGGGAAATCGCGGACGGCAGCGGAACTTTCCGCTTCGTGCCCTTCGCAGTCCGGCGGTATGTGAACCTGAAATGCAGAGTCACCCGGGATCTCACCCAGCAGGAGCTGGAGACAAAGCTGAAAAGTGTGATCCGCAGGAGCGGCCCGGAAAATATCTACCGGATCCGCCTGGAAGGAACCCACCGGCCGACACAGCCGTTCGACGTGAACCCGCTTTACGCGGCCGGAAATATCGCCTCGGTGGAGGACCGCACAATCCCGGCGTACGATATCGCCGGACTGCTGGAAGCACACCGCGGCGATGTGATCGGAATGTACATGGAAGAATTCGCGCACGCGGATCCTGATGCGAAATCGCGCCGGGCTTTTTTTGCCGGATTGGACGCGCTGCTGCGGAGCGATGACGATAAAAAGTAAACTGCCGCCAGGCAGTACCGCCTGCCGCCGGGAACGCCGGCGGAATCTGGAGAACTGACCATGAGAATTCTGGATATCGAGATGGAGCATTTCGGGAAATTCGTGCACCGCAGGATCAATTTCAGCGACGGGCTGAACGTGATCTACGGCCGCAATGAAACCGGTAAATCCACCATTCACGCGTTTATCCGCTGCATGCTCCTGGGAATGAAGCCCGCGGAGGACGGAACCGAAAACCGCTATTATGACAAATATTTTCCGTGGGACGGGACAGGAGAGTACGACGGAACCCTGCGCATGTCCGTGGACGGAAAAACCTACCGCATCGAGCGCAGTTTCCTGAAACAGTCCCCCTCCCTCAATCTGGTGTGCGAGACGGACGGAGTCCGGTACACAGACCCGGAGGCGAAGCTGAACGATCTGCTGGACGGCCTCAACGAGTCGAGTTTTGACAATACCATCGGCATCGAGCAGCTCCACTCCTCCACCCAGCCGGAGATGCTGCTGCAGCTGGAGAAATTCGTGTCCAACGCAGGCCGCACCAAGAGCATGCACATTGATATCGACCGCGCGTGGGAGAGGCTGACGGACCGCAGAAAGGCGCTCGAGGAGAGCGTCACCCCGCCGGAGGAAGCCGATTTTGAGACCGCCCAGAAAGAACTGGACGACGCGCAGGCCCGGAAATCCGATCTCCAGGTGAAGATCTACCAGGAGGAAAAAGAGCGAGACGGGCTCAATGACAAAATCGAGCAGACAAAGCGCCAGGAGGTGGAAGACAAGCTGGCTTACGAACGCAGCCGCGACGAGTGCGTGCGCGAGTACGAGGCCGCGAAGCGCAATTATGAAAACGCGCCGGATCCCTCTCTGCGGCGCAAGAACGGCCTTACGCCGCTTTTCATCATCCTGTTTTTCATGTGCGCGGGCGGCGCCGCGTGGCTGTATTTCGGCCACGGCATGACCGACAGCACGATTCTGGCCATCACCGCGGGCCTCTGCGCCGCGGCCGTCCTGTGTCTCGCCGGAACGATCGCCAGCGCAGCGCTGTCGTCGCACAATAAGAAGAGATACGCCGCGGAAGACGAGCTCCGGGAAAAGCTGGAAGCCCAGTTCCACCAGAGCGCGCAGCGCTATGAGAACTGGAAGAGCCAGGCGCCCGAGAGCCGCGAGCCCGAGATGGAGCAGATGCGGGAGCGCGTGAAGGAACTGGAGGAAGACCTGGAGAAGAACAGGGCGGCTCTTGAGGAGAGCAGCAGAACCTGCGAAGAACTCTCCGGTTCCCTTGAGAAGAAGCGGGAGAACGCGTCCGCGAACGAAGCCGCGAAGGCCGAGCTGGCCTCCGTCAGCATGGCAATGGATACGCTGAAGAGAGTTTCGGAACGCGTGAGGGAGACCTTCGGCAGCCGCCTCTGCCAGGAAGCGGCGCTGGTGCTTTCCGAACTGACAGGCGGCCGGTATGACCGCCTCCGCTTCGAGGACGATAAAATTTTCGCAGGAACGGACGACAGCATGAAGGAGGCCTCCCAGCTTTCGGGAGGCACCGTCGAGCAGATCTACCTTGCGGTGCGCATCGCCGCCGCGGGACTGCTCTGGCAGAAATCCCCGATGCCGTTTATTTTTGACGATGTGTTCGCGCGCTACGACGACGAGCGCCTCGCCGCCGCCATGGAACTGCTGAAGAAGATCGGCCATCAGGTCATTATCTTCAGCTGCACCACAAGAGAAGACAGCATGCTGGAAGCGCCGGCGGAGAAGCAGTAAAAGGCCGCGGCAGCCGCTGCGCGGCCGCACCGTCCGGGCGCCGGCAGGCTGATTTCGGACCCCATCACGAGAGGGAGTCCCGTCGGGGCTTCCCTCCCAGGATGGGTCTTTTCATGCAGCGAAACAGATCTGACCAAAACACAGGAGAAAAATCGAATGATCAGTACAAGCGGAGTTACTCTCCGGGTAGGCAAAAAAGCTCTTTTCGAAGATGTCAGCATCAAGTTTACCGAAGGCAACTGCTACGGCGTGATCGGCGCGAACGGCGCGGGAAAATCGACCTTCCTGAAAATCCTCTCCGGAGCTCTGGAGCCGACTTCCGGAACCGTCACGGTCACCCCGGGGCAGAGAATCTCCGTGCTGGAGCAGGACCACAACAAGTATGACAATGAGAGGGTTCTCGATACCGTCATGATGGGGAACGCCCATCTTTACGAGGTTATGAGGGAAAAGGACGCTATCTACGCGAAGCCGGACTTTTCCGACGAGGACGGCATCCGGGCCGGGGAGCTCGAGGCGGAATTCGCCGAGATGAACGGCTATGAGGCCGATTCCGACGCGGCGGCTCTGCTCAACGGCCTCGGCATCGGGCAGGATCTTCACGATAAGCAGATGTCAGAGCTCACCGGAGCCCAGAAGGTCAAGGTGCTTCTGGCCCGCGCGCTTTTCGGCAAGCCGGATATCCTGCTGATGGACGAGCCGACCAACCATCTGGATATGGCCGCCATCGAGTGGCTGGAGGAGTGGCTCATCAATTTTGAAAATATCGTCATCGTGGTTTCCCACGACCGGTATTTCCTCAACAAGGTCTGCACCCAGATCTGCGACGTCGACTACGGAAAAATCCAGCTGTACGCCGGCAACTATGACTTCTGGTTCGAGTCCTCCCAGCTGATGATCCGTCAGCAGAAGGAAGCCAACCGCAAGAAGGAAGAAAAGATCAAAGAACTGCAGGAGTTCATCCGCCGGTTCGCGGCGAACGCCAGCAAGAGCAAGCAGGCGACCTCCCGCAAGCGCGCCCTGGAAAAAATCGAGGTGGACGAACTGCGCCCGTCCTCCCGCAAGTATCCGTACATCGATTTCCGCCCCGACCGCGCAATCGGCAACGAGGTGCTGACCGTCAGCGGGATCAGCAAAACCGTGAACGGCGTGAAACTTCTCGACAACGTCAGTTTCGTCATGAACCATGACGACAAGATCGCTTTTGTCGGAGGCAACGAGCTGGCCAAAACCGCTCTGTTCCAGATCCTGATGGGCGAGATGGAGCCGGACGAAGGTACTTTCAAGTGGGGAGTCACGACGTCCCAGGCGTACTTCCCGAAAGACAGCAGTGCCGAGTTCAAATCCTCGATGCCGATCTACGAGTGGCTTCAGCAGTATTCGCCGGTCAAGGACATCACGTACGTCCGGGGATTCCTCGGCCGGATGCTGTTCTCAGGGGACGACGGCGCCAAGCCGGTCAACGTGCTTTCCGGAGGCGAGAGAGTGCGCTGCATGCTGTCCAAGATGATGATTTCAGGCGCGAATGTGCTGATCTTCGACGAGCCGACCAACCATTTGGACATGGAATCCATCACTTCCCTGAACAACGGGATGATCAAATTCCCGGGCGTCGAGCTCTTCGCCTGCCGCGACCATCAGCTGGTGCAGACGACGGCCAACCGCATCATCGAGATCCTGCCGGGCGGAAAGATCATCGACAAGATGACAACCTACGACGAGTATCTGGAGAACGACCAGATGGCCAAGCTGCGCGAAGTCTACACGGCTGATCTCAGCGGGGATGAGGAGCCTGAGGATTCTGAGGATCCGGAGGAATCCGGCGAGAACGCCGCACCTGAGACAGCGCAGAACAGCGCGGAAAGCGGAGCGGCCGGGTAAGGAAAGGAAATCAGGCAGTGCTGAATTCAAAACAGCTTAAAATCATCGCCGTGGTCACGATGTTTTTCGACCATCTGGCGGACCGGTGCTTCTACGGATGGGGTATCGGCGGGATCGAAATTCCGGGGATCGGAATGAATCTTTACATCCTCGTGCGGGCGATCGGGCGGATCGCTTTCCTGATCTACGCTTTTGAGATTTCCGAGGGCGTCCGGTACACGCACAGCGCGCTCAGATACGCGGGAAGGCTGGCGCTTCTTGCGGCCGTGTCCGAAATCCCGTTTGATTTCGCGCTGCACGGCCTGAGACTGCTTCCCTCCCAGCGCACAGCAGGCTGGACGTTTGCCGGATCCATTGACTGGCGCTACCAGAACGTCTTTTTCACGCTGCTTCTCGGAATGCTCGCCGTATGGCTGATGAAAGGGATGCGCGACGCGATCGGCCGCCTGTTTGACAGCGGAAGGGGCGGGCAGGCCCCGGGGAAGAGCGGCGGAGCCCGTTTTTCCCTTTCAAACCGGAAAGGAAAAGCGGTTTTCGTCCTTCTGACGGCCGGCCGCTTTGCGGTCTGGGCAGGCGCGGTTCTGGTTTTAAGCTGGACAGCCGAGTACATTCTGCGCTGCGACTATGGAGCCGGAGGGGTCGCGCTGATCGCCGTCTGCGGGCTCTGCAATGAGCGGTGGGAGGAGATCTTCCCGCTTTATCTGCTGCCGGTGATCCGGATCGTGATCTGCGGGCTGGGCCTGGCGGCCCTGATCGTCATCAATCACAATACGTTTGAGCGGTACGCCGCCATCGCCCTGATCTTTATCGGAATGTACAGCGGGAAGAAGGGTTACACCTCGAAAAAGCTGCAGCAGGCTTTCTACTGGTTTTATCCGGTTCACCTGATGTTTATCGGATTCCTCGCCGCGGCAACGGGAGTGTAAGGGGAAAGCGCGTTTTCCCTGACGGAGCAGGAACCCTGCCGGGAACCGGGGACGGCAGCGGAAGTGTAAGCAAAGCACGGTTTTCGCTGACGGAGCAGGGAATCCTGCCGCCGGCTAGTGCCGGCCGGCGTAAGGAAAGCGCCGCGCGGGCAGTCCCGGCTGAAAAGCCTTGCGGATTCCCGTCAGGTCCTGCTATAATAATTAACTGCTGTTAAGAAATTCAACAGAATTCCGAGGATCATCCGCGCCGCAGCGGCGTGAAATATTCACATTCAGAATCGAGGAGACTGAAATGAAGAAGCTTGAGGATTATGTCGTAAGCATCAAAGATTTCCCGAAGCCCGGGATCATTTTCCGGGACATCACCGGCGTCGTCGGGGATCCGGAGGGATTCAGGCTGTCTGTCCGCACGATGGAAGACCTGATCGGGGACACCGATTACGACCTGGTTGCCGGCCTTGAAGCGAGAGGCTTCATTTTCGGCGCGCCGATCGCGGCGGATATGGGAAAGGGATTTGTCCCGGTCCGCAAGAAAGGGAAGCTCCCGCGTGAGACGGTGAGCGAATCCTATGCGCTGGAGTACGGCACCGCGCAGATCGAGATGCACAAAGACGCCGTCAAACCGGGCCAGAAAGTGATCATTGTCGACGACCTGATCGCCACCGGCGGTTCCGCGGAAGCTGCCGTAAAGCTGGTGGAGAAGCTCGGCGGCAAGGTTGTCAAGCTGGTATTCCTGATCGAACTCGCGGGGCTCAACGGCCGTGAGAGACTGAAGAACTACGATGTGGAATCCGCGATCGTCTACGAAGGAAAATAACCGCTGCCTGCCGGGCTGACAGACAGGCGGAGGAAGCAGGGCACAGCGTGCTCTGCTTCTCTTTTTTACCGGGAATTCCGGGGAAAGGGGAGAGCCAATGGAAAACGAAAACAGAAAAACAGCCGCGAAGGCAGGGCAGGCGCAGCCGGTGAAACCGTACCCCGGAACGGAAAGCCCGGCGGTTTCTTCCCCGGACGGCCGTGTTCCGGAAGAGGCGGAAGCGCTGCGGGCGATCCGCGAATCGGAGGCGAGAAACGGGATCCGCACTGTCGCGGCGGAACCGGGCTACGCGGAGGCGGTGAAGGCCTGCGTGCCTTCGATGCTCAACCCGGTTGGCACCGTGCACGGCGGATGGCTGTACACGCTGGCGGACGCCACCGGGGGAATCGCGGCCAACGCCTACGGCCGGATGGTCGTGACGCTGGACAGTTCGTTTCACTATCTCCGCACAGCGCACAACTGCACCCTCCTGCACGCTTACGCCACGGAAATCAAGCACGGGCGCAGGGCGATGGTTTTCAATGTGTCCGTGCGCGACCAGGACGGGACGGAACTCGCGATGGGCATTTTCACATACATGCCGTTCGACGTGAGGCTGAAGGAAGACCGCGGCGACAGGCGGAAGTAACCCTGACCGCGGACCGGGCAGGACCCGCCGCATGTTCCGCTTGCAAAATCCTGTACACCGTGTTACCATAACAGACAGTTTAACGCTTTAACGCGTTGCGCACCGAAACTGGCGGAAAGCCGGCGGACCGGCCCGCGGTTTCAAAACAGAAAAGGGAAAAGAAAGTGCGCAAGGGAAAGGATCTGTCATGCCGATTACTGATGTACTGGAAAAAAACGCAAAACTGTACGGGGACGAGACTGCCCTGGTCGAGCTCAATTACGGGATGCCGGAAAACCGGAAGATCACCTGGAAGGATTATTCGCTGATCCAGCCGACTTCGGACCGGCCTTTCCGCCACCAGATCACCTGGAGCGTTTTCGACGAGAAAGCCAACCGCGTCGCGAACATGCTGCTCGACAAGGGCGTGAGAAAGGGCGAGAAAGTCGCCATCCTGATGATGAACTGCCTGGAATGGCTCCCGATCTATTTCGGCATTCTCAAGTCGGGCGCCGTCGCGGTACCCTTCAATTTCCGCTACTCGTCGGATGAAATCCAGTACTGCGCGGATCTGGCTGATGTGGAAGTGCTGTTCTTCGGGCCGCAGTTCATAGGCCGCATCGAGGCGATCGAGGAGAAGTTCAGCCGGGGACGCCTGCTGATCTACGTCGGCGCGAACTGCCCGACCTTCGCGGACGATTACCACGATCTGGTGGCGGATTATTCCAGCAAGGCTCCGCTCATTCCGCTGACGGACGATGATGACGCCGCCATCTATTTCTCCTCCGGGACGACCGGGTTCCCCAAGGCGATCCTGCACAAGCACCGCTCGCTGACGCAGGCGGCCGAGATGGAGCAGAAGCATCACCTGACACAGCATGACGACGTCTTTCTGTGCATTCCGCCGCTGTATCACACCGGCGCCAAGATGCACTGGATGGGAAGCCTGATGGCGGGCGGCAAAGCGGTGCTGCTCACCGGGACAAAACCGGATATCATCCTCCGCGCGGTTTCCGAGGAGAAATGCACCATCGTGTGGCTGCTGGTTCCGTGGGCCCAGGACATCCTGGACGCGCTGGACCGCGGCGATATCAGGCTTTCCGACTACGAAGTCAGCCAGTGGCGCCTGATGCATATCGGCGCGCAGCCGGTTCCCCCGTCCCTCGTCAGGCACTGGCACGATTATTTCCCGGGCCAGCAGTACGACACCAACTACGGCCTGTCCGAATCCACCGGCCCCGGATGCGTGCATCTGGGAATCGGGCATGACGGCAAGGCCGGCGCGATCGGCATTCCGGGCTACCGCTGGGAATGCAAGATCGTCGATGATAACTATCAGGAAGTGAAGCGGGGCCAGGCCGGGGAACTCTGCGTCAAAGGGCCCGGCGTCATGGTCTGCTACTACAAGAACCCGGAAGCCACGAGGGAAGTGCTCCCGGGCGACGGCTGGCTCAAAACCGGGGACGTGGCGCTCCAGGACGAGGACGGCTTCTATTACCTGATCGACCGCAAAAAGGACGTCATCGTCATGGGCGGCGAGAACATCTATCCGGTGGAGATCGAGGATTTTCTGCACACGAATCCGAAAATCCACGACGTCGCGGTGATCGGGCTGCCGGATAAACGTCTCGGCGAAATTCCCGGAGCCGTCATCCAGCTCAAGCAGGGAATGACGGCGACGGAGGAGGAGATCCTGGACTACTGCAATGCTCTGGCCCGCTACAAGAGACCCAGAAAAATCATCTTCGCCGATGTGCCGCGCAACGCGACCGGCAAGATCCAGAAACCGCTTCTGCGCAGGCGCTACGGCGTGGATAAGCTGGTCGCGCGCGAGATCAGCCTTCAGGATACGGGTGAAGCGAAACAGTAATCCGCCGGCACAGACGGTCTGCCGGACGGCAGGAAAGGAACGATCCGTGAAAGAACTGATGTTGGGAAATAAAGCCGCAGCCCGCGGCCTGTACGAGGCCGGGTGCGGATTCGTCTCCAGCTATCCGGGAACTCCGAGCACCGAGATAACGGAGGAGGCGGCGAAATACGATGAGATATACTGCGAGTGGGCTCCGAACGAGAAAGTCGCCCTGGAGGCGGCTTTCGGCGCGAGCCTTGCCGGGCAGCGCGCAGCATCCTGCATGAAGCATGTGGGCCTGAACGTTGCGGCGGACCCCCTGTTCTCAATCTCCTATATCGGCGCCAACGCCGGCCTTGTGATCTGCGTCGCGGACGATCCCGGCATGCACTCGTCGCAGAACGAGCAGGATTCCCGTCATTACGCGATTGCCGCCAAGGTCCCGATGCTGGAGCCGTCGGATTCGCGGGAGGCCCGGGACTTCACCGTGAAGGCTTTTGACCTCTCCGAAAAGTTTCACACGCCGGTTTTCTTGCGTCTCTGCACCCGGATTTCCCACTCCCAGAGCGTTGTCGAGACCGGCGAGCGCGAGGAGAGAGAACTGCTTCCCTATGTGAAAGACCAGGAGCGCGTGATGATGCCGGCGCAGGCAAAGCGCGCCCACTACCGCGTGGAGGAGCGTACGAAGGCTCTCACGGAGCTGGCGGAAACCGATCCGGTCAATTTCATCCTTCCCGGGACGGACCGCAGCGTGGGCATCATCACCTCCGGAACTTCCTACCAGTATGCCAGAGAGGTATTCGGCGGGAAATACAGCATCCTGAAGCTCGGCATGGCCTGGCCGATGCCGGTGAAAAAAATCCGCGATTTCGCCGCTTCGGTGGACCGTGTGCTGGTGATCGAGGAACTGGACCCGGTCATCGAAAACCACTGCAGGCAGATCGGAATCGCGGTGGAAGGGAAGTCGCTTTTCCCCATGGTGGATGAGTTTTCCCAGCGGATCGTCGCGAAATGCTGCGGAATACCGGAAAGGGAAAGCATGGCGGTGGATGATCCGATTCCGGCCCGCCCTCCGCTCATGTGCTCCGGCTGCCCTCACCGCGGGCTGTTCTACACGCTCAAAAAGCATAACTGCATGGTTTACGGGGACATCGGATGCTACACGCTCGGCGCGGTGGCCCCGCTCAACGCGATGGACCTGAATGTGTGCATGGGCGCGTCGCTGTCGGGCATGCACGGGTTCAACAAGGCGAGGGGAGCGGAGGCGGAGCGGAAAACCGTCGGCGTGATCGGCGATTCCACGTTCATGCATTCCGGCATGACCGGCCTGGCCAACATCGCCTACAATGAGAGCAATTCCGTGTCGATCATCCTGGACAACTCGATCACGGGTATGACCGGGCACCAGCAGAATCCGACGACCGGCTACAACCTCAGGGGCGAGCCGGCGGGGAGAATCGACCTGGAGCAGCTCTGCATGGCCATGGGGTTCCCAAGGGAGAGGGTCCGCGTCGTCGACCCTTATGATCTGGAGGCCTGCGACCGGGTTGTCACGGAGGAGCTCGCCGTCCAGGCTCCCTCGGTGATCATCAGCCGCCGGCCGTGCGTTCTGCTCAAATACGTGAAGCACAGAAAGCCGTTCCGCGTGGATCCGTCCAGGTGCGTCGGCTGCAGGGCCTGCATGAAGATCGGCTGCCCCTCCATCTCCCTGGTGAAGCGGGAGGAAGCGCAGGGCAGCGCGTCCCGCCCGTGCTCCGCGATCGACGCGACCCAGTGCGTCGGATGCGGCGTCTGCCAGCAGATGTGCCGTTTCGGGGCCATTGTGGACGCGGACGGAAATCCGCGCGCGCCGCTGCAGCCGGCGTACTCGCAGTACGACCTTGATCATATGAAGACAGGAGAGGAGAAAGCCTGAAGATGATGGAATCAGTGAAAGACGGAAATCCGGCAGCCATCAGCCCGGCGGACCGGGCGTCGGATACGGTGAATATCATGATCGTCGGCGTCGGCGGGCAGGGAACTCTTCTGGCTTCGAGGCTGCTCGGGCGGCTCTTCCTGAACGAGGGGTACGATGTCAAGGTCTCGGAAGTTCACGGAATGAGCCAGCGCGGCGGAAGCGTGGTCACTTATGTGCGGTATGGGTCGGACGTGGCGTCCCCCCTGATCGAGAAGGGAGAGGCGGATTACATCCTGTCGTTTGAACTGCTGGAGGCGGCCAGATGGCTGCCGTACCTGAAAAAGGACGGGCAGCTGATCACCAACACGCAGAAGATCAACCCGATGCCGGTGATCACCGGCGCCGCGGCCTACCCTGATCAGCTCGTCACCAAGATGCGGGCTGCCGGCGCGGCTGTCGACGCGATGGACTGCCTTTCCCTGGCGGAGCAGGCCGGTTCGGCCAGATGCGTGAATATCGTGCTGGTCGGCAGGCTCTCCCGGTATTTTGATTTTCCGGAGGAAGCATGGCTTGCCGCGCTGGACGCCGTGGTGCCGGAAAAGTTCCGGGAGATGAACCGGAAAGCTTTCGCTCTCGGCAGGGAGTACGAAGAGCCGGTCACGCCGGAAAAATGACCTCCATAAACTGAATCAATCGAACAGCCGGGACAGATGAAAATCGTCTGCCCCGGCTGTTTTGCGGCTTCCTGTCCCGGAAGTTCCGGATGATCCCGCGGCGCCCGGTTTGCCGCCTGCCGGAAGCAGCCCCGCGGAGCGCGCATTTCCGGCACCGCGCGGGAATCCGCATGCCCGGACCGGGCAGCGCCGCTGTAATTCGGCGCCCGCGTTGGAATCCGCCGACAGAACGAGTTGACGGGCAAAATTGCCGTGGATTATAATATCACAGACTCCGGCCGCGGCTGCCGGAGGAAAATATTGGATAACCATCAAAAACGCACGAAACGGACAGCCGGGGGATAAACCGGAGCAGAACAGGATTAATC
The DNA here is from genome assembly GCA_050944455.1 of Lachnospiraceae bacterium. Classification (GTDB taxonomy): domain Bacteria; phylum Bacillota; class Clostridia; order Lachnospirales; family Lachnospiraceae; genus Anthropogastromicrobium. Next base: position 59,350 of record JBMNRC010000012.1, on the reverse strand, counting down.
AGAGGAATCAGGGCGGGGTAAGTGATGAACGATAATGAGAAAGGCCGGGAAGGCACAGTCTACAGGCGGGACGAAAGATTTTCCCGGTACGCTGACAATATAGTGGATGTCGATGCGGACGATGAAACCGGACCGGACGGGCAGCCCGCGGAGCAGACCGCAGACGCCGGCGAAAACGCGGAGGCGGACCAGGCCGGAGTTAACGGGGAAACAGCGGAACGGGCCGGTGAGAACAATGAAACCGCGGAAAAAACAGAGGTGAATCCTGAGCAGGGCGATGCTGTACACGCCGCAGAAATCCCTGGGGAAAATGACGTTGAGCAGGTTGCCATGGAGGCTGATGAAAACTCTGCTGAAGAAACAGCGGAGCCGTCAGCGGCAGAAGAGGATGCCGGGCAATCAGCAGGGATATCCGGCGGAAACTCCGCGGGAGAAGCGGAGGAGTCCGCGGCGGAAAGTACCGCGGAAGAGGCCGCTGAGCCATCGGCAGCGGAAAGCGGAAACTCCGCGGGGGAAGCGGAGAAAACCGTGGGACAGACAGCGGAACCCGCGGGAGCGGCTGCCGGGAATTCTGCCGGGGAAACTTCAGAAAACAGCGCTTTTTCCAGACCTTCAACAGGGAAGCCTGCCAGAAGAATCAGAAGAAAAATGATCATGGCCGACGGCACGATCGTCGAAGAGCCGGATGCGGCACAGGGAGACGAAACTGCCGAAGCCGGCTCCGCGGGCGAAAACCCTGCGGCCGCGCAGAACAGCCCCGGGGAAATTTCCGGTGAAGCTGCGGGCGAAAATCCTGACGGCGCGGAAGACAGTGCAGGAGTCTGCTCAGGGAATTCTGCCGGAGAAATCACAGCGGGTGAGAATTCCGGTGATGGCGGAGATCACGTCGCCGCAGCTGAGCCGGAAACTTCAGAAAATGACGGGGACGGCTTCAGGCGGCCGGAACCCGGGGATTCTCAGACCGAGGAAGAAGCGGACGCAGGCCCGGCGGGCAAGGCGGAACAGGAGACGGCTGCCGGAAGTGACAGCCAGGCGGACAGCGGCCTGCTTTCCCGGGACGCGGAAGCGGATCATTCCGAAAAAGGCGGAAACGGGAACAGCGGGGAGCCCGAAAACCCGGGGAATCCGGACAGATCCGGGGGATCCGGACCTGCCGACGGGAAATACCCGGATGAGGCCGGTGGACCGGAGGCCGCCGGGAATAACGGCAGCGGGGATGATTCCGGCGGGAAGCATGGATCGGGCAGACGCGGAAAGGGGAAAAAGAAGCATACCTTCCTCAAAGTCATCCTGATCATCCTGATTATCCTGGCAATCCTGGCCGCGGCTCTGTATGCGGCTTTCCGGGTTGTTGTCGGGAGAATGAATTACGTCCCCGACTCTGATGTGACCGTCAATACCGGCGTGATTTACGCGGAATACGGTTCGGCGGAAGATGCTGAAAATGAAACTGCCGATATAGCTACGCTCTCCCCGGAGGAGGAAAGCGCCATCGCGGTTGAGGTCGCCGATACGCCGTCCATGGACGCGAGCCAGCAGACGGTTGCGGAAAAAACGTTCAACCTGCTCCTGATCGGCTCCGACCGCCGCCAGGACAACTGGTACGGCAATTCCGACGCGATGATCCTCCTGACGTTCAATTCGTACACCGATACGATCTACATGACTTCGTTCATGCGCGACCTTTACGCGGATATTGAGGGAGTCGGCGTCCGCAAACTGAACGCGGCCCACGCTATCGGCGGAGGCCCTCTTCTGGTATCGACGCTGGAGTCCAATTACGGGGTACAGATAGACAACTACGCGTCGGTGGATTTCAATTCCCTGGCGGAGATCATCGACCTCGCCGGCGGCGTCGACGTTCAGCTCAGCAACGCCGAAGCCTCTTACCTGGATATGGGTCTGACGGGCAGCGACGACGGAAGCCTGACGCATCTGGACGGGGAGCAGGCGGTCGCCTACGCAAGAATCCGCTATGTCGGCAATTCCGATTTCGAGCGGACCTCCAGACAGCGAGAGGTCCTGTCGTCACTCTTTTCCAGCCTGAAGAGCATGGGCGTCACGGAAGCCGCGAATTTCATCTATACCGTTCTGCCATACATTACTCATAACATGGACAGCAATGAGATTCTGAGCCAGGTGATGAAGCTTTCGTCTTATCTCAGCTGGGACCTGGAGGAGGTCAGGATTCCGTTTGACGGATATTATACGATCAGCAATGAGATCCTGATTCCGGATATGAGCTACACCATCCCCACGCTGCAGTCCATCATTTACGCGTCCGGGGAAGACTGAGAAATTGCCTGTACAGGCTATTTTGCGGACAGCCGACATATACACGTCCGGGAAAGTCTGAACCTGAAGCCCGCGCGCCCGTCCGGCGGCACCGCCGGCAGAGGAGGTTTCCTTGCAGTATGTTTTCGCGCCGATGGAAGGCGTTACGGGGTATCCGTTCCGGAATACCCATCATGAGATGTTTCCCGGGATCGACGCCTACTATACGGCATTCATCGAGCTGAATCCGGCTCTGAGACTGAGAGCGCGGGAGAAAAGGGATTTGCTGCCGGAGAACAACAAGGGCGTCCCTCTCATTCCCCAGGTGATGACCAACCGGGCGGACGAACTGGCCGCGGCGTGTGAAATGCTGGAGAGATACGGTTACCGGGAGGTCAACCTCAATCTCGGGTGCCCCTCCGGAACGGTTGTGAAAAAACACCGCGGAGCCGCCCTGCTGGCGGAGCCGGAGCGGCTGGAAGCGCTTCTTTCCGGCTTTTTTGAATCCGCGGTATCCGCCCGGGTCCGCCTTTCTGTCAAGACACGGCTCGGGCCCGGCGGCTCCTCCGGCCTCCCGGCGCTCACGGAACTGCTGAACCGGTATCCGCTGAGCAGCTGGATTCTTCATCCGCGTACACAGAAACAGCAGTACGCGGGACAGCCGGACCTGGACGCCTTCCGGTATGCCTTCGGGCACAGCAGGATCCCGCTTGTCTATAACGGGGACGTGCGGACGCCGGCTGACGCGGCGGCAATGGAAGCCGGATTCCCGGGCCTTGAGTGCGTCATGATCGGCCGGGGGCTTCTGCGCAACCCGGCCCTTGTGCGCGAAATCAGGGGAGGCGCGAAACTCACCGCGGCCGAGGCCCGCGAGTGGATGGAGCGCTATACCGAAAACCAGCTGAGGGAGATCCCGGAGTTCAATTCGTGCCTGGACAAACTGAAACAGCAGTGGGGCTATCTTTCGCAGAGCTTCAGCGGAGGAGAAAAGGCCCTGCGGCGGATCCGGCAGGCTTCGTCGCGGGACGGGTATACAGCGGCGGTCAATGAGTTTTTCCGGGAGGCGGAGATCTGCATCTGACCGGCCGCTGAAAAACGGGACAGAGAATCGCGGCGGAAAGCTTTGGCCATCAGTTCCGCCATCTGAAGGAAAAAAATCAAAATATCAGGAGAATACCAGAGAACAGACAGACAGAAAGGAATTGTTGCTTTATGCAGAACCAGAAACACCGGCTGATCGGTGACCGGAAATTTTATCAGTATGTCCTGGGCGTAGCGGTTCCCATCATGGTCCAGAATGGAATCACCAACTTCGTATCCATGCTGGACAACATCATGATCGGTCTCGTCGGGACCAACCAGATGTCGGGCGTTTCCGTCGTCAACCAGCTGCTGTTTGTCTTCAATCTGTGCGTGTTCGGCGGGCTGGCCGGCATCGGCATTTTCACCGCGCAGTTTTACGGCAGCGGGGACGACGAGGCCGTGCGTTACACGTTCCGCTTCAAACTCTATATCTCGCTGGCGCTCTCCCTGATCGGGATCCTGATTTTCTGCTTCGGAGGGGACACCCTGATCCGGACCTTCCTCAAGGGCGACGGCAGCGCGGCTGACGTTGAGGATACCTTCCATTGGGCGCACTCCTACCTGCAGGTCATGCTGCTGGGCATTGTTCCCTTCGCGATCGCGCAGGTGTATTCCGGGACGCTGCGTGAAACCGGCGAGACGGTTGTCCCGATGAACGCGGGAATTGCCGCGGTTCTGGTCAACCTGTTCGGCAACTGGGTGCTGATTTACGGAAAACTCGGCGCGCCGGCTTACGGCGCTCCCGGAGCCGCGGCGGCTACCGTGATTTCCCGCTTTGTGGAGCTCGGCATCCTGGTGATCTGGACGCACAGGCACGCCGATCGCAACAGATACATCGTCGGAGTGTACCGGAGCCCGAAGGTTCCGTTGAAGCTGGCGAAGACGATGGCGGTCAAGGGAGCTCCGCTGCTGGCCAACGAGACGCTGTGGGCCGGCGGTATGACCGTGCTCACGCAGAACTACTCCCTGCGCGGGCTGACCGTCATCGCCGCGCTCAACATCTCCCAGACCATCTCCAATGTATTCAACATCGCGTTCATCGCGATGGGAAACGCGATCGCGATTATCCTCGGACAGCTGCTCGGGGCGGGGGAGATGGAAAAAGCCCGGGATTACGCGCGCAAACTGATCTTTTTCTCCACGACGCTTTGCGTAGGCACCGGCCTTCTGGAGATCGCGATAGCGCCGTTCTTCCCGCGGATCTACAACACCACGGAGGAAGTGCGGCACATGGCTTCCGGTCTGATCATGATTGCGGGAGCCTTCTCGCCGATGTACGCGTTTGAAAACGCCTGCTATTTTACAATCCGGTCCGGCGGGAAGACGCTGATCACCTTCCTGTTCGACAGCGCGTTCGTCTGGATCGCCAGCATCCCGTTCCTGATGTTTCTTGTCCGCTGCACGGACCTTCCCATCCTGCCGATGTATGCGCTGGTTCAGTCCACGGAGCTGATCAAGTGCCTGATCGGCTTCATCCTGGTGAAAAAGGGAATCTGGGTTCAGAATCTTGCAAAACTTCACACGGGTTCCGGTTCGGGCAGGACAGACGACGCAAAGTGACGGAGAAAGACTGGAGAGCCAAAAAACCGGGCTCAGGGCGGCAGAGAAAGACCGGGAAGAAGCGGAACAGCTCCGCGGACTGACGGGATGATCCGGCACAGAATCTGATTTTGCGAAAAGCCAGCCATATTTTCGGGAGTGAGCTTCCGGGGATATGGCTTTTTGCTATCCTGCGGTATTCGCTGCGCGATCTTCCGGAAAAATCTTCAAAAAATATTTGACAAATACCCCAAGGGGGTATAAGATAGGAACTGGCATCAGGAATACCTCCACGAGGTATCTGAAAGGAGAAGAGGATGACTGATGAAAGCAGACAGGAAAGGGTGAATCCCGATCCGGCAGAGAAAAATACTGATCCGGCGGAAGACACTGATCCGGTGAAGGAAGAAACGAAAGACCAGGTACAGAAGCCCTGCTGCTGCGCGGCGGATGAGGGAAACCTGGATACCGAGACAGCTGAGGAAGCGGAACAGGAAGGCGAAGGCAGCGTCTGCGACTGCGGGAACCGCCGGAAGCGCAGGACGCCGGAGGAAGTCCGCAAGCTCACCAACCGCCTGAAAAGAATCGAAGGGCAGATCCGCGGGATTGAGGCCATGCTGGCGAACGACGCCTACTGTCCGGATATCATGATCCAGGTCAGCGCCGTCAACTGCGCGCTCAACAGCTTCAATAAGGAACTCCTGGCGCAGCATCTGCGCTCCTGCGTGGTGGACGACATCCGCGCGGGCAAAGAAGAGTCGATCGACGAACTGGTGAAGGTGCTGCAGAAGGTGATGAAATAACGGCAGGCATCCCGTGGACGGCCGGAGAAATCCGCAAAACAGCCGGAGGACGCCGAGGCGCCGGCGAAAACGCGGCGAAGCGGCAGAAAATGGCGGAAAACCTGCGGCAGCAGACAAACAGTGAAAGTTTTTCGCAAAAGCTGCAGAGGCGCCGCGGCGGAGAAGCAAAACCGCGGCAGATCAGAAAAAGGAGGGATCAGATCATGGCTCAGACCTATGATGTCACAGGGATGACCTGCGCGGCATGCCAGGCGCATGTCGAAAAAGCCGTGGGAAAAGTCCCCGGTGTAAAGAGTGTATCGGTAAGCCTTCTGACCAACTCCATGAGAGTGGAAGGAACGGCCTCCGAGACAGCGATAGAGAAAGCGGTGGCCGACGCCGGCTACGGGGCGAAGCTCAGGGATTTCCAGGAGAAATCCGCGGGCGTCAGCGCAAGCGCGAAGCTGCAGGCGGAGGAGGAAGCCCTGGAGGACCATACCACGCCCAGGATGATCCGGAGGCTGGTGAGTTCAGTGGCGGTTCTTCTCGTCCTGATGTATTTTTCCATAGGAGCCCATATGTGGGGATGGCCGGTTCCCCCGTTCATGCAGGGAAACCCGGTGGCCAACGGGCTTCTGCAGATGCTGCTGACGATTGTGATCATGATCATCAACCGCAAATTTTTCATCAGCGGCTTCAAAAGCCTGTTCCACGGGGCCCCGAACATGGACGCCCTGGTCGCGATCGGCTCCGGGACGGCGTTCGGGTACAGCACCGTGATGCTCTTTTACATGAGCTGGGTACAGGTCCGTCAGGGCTCGCAGGCCGCGATGGCCGTGATGAACGAGTTTTACTTCGAATCGGCGGCGATGATCCTGACGCTGATCACGGTGGGCAAAACCCTGGAATCCTATTCCAAAGGCCGCACGACCGACGCCCTGAAAAGCCTGATGAAACTGGCGCCGAAGACGGCCAATGTCATCCGGGACGGGAAGGAAGTGACCGTCGGGATCGATGAGGTTGCCGAGGGCGATGTTTTTGTGGTCCGCCCCGGCGAAAACATCCCGGTGGACGGGGTCGTGCTGGAGGGAAACAGCGCGGTCAACGAGGCGGCGCTGACCGGCGAGAGCATTCCGGCCGACAAAGAGCCGGGCTCCGCGGTCTCCAGCGCGACGCTCAACCAGAGCGGTTTCCTCAAATGCCGGGCCACAAGGGTCGGCGAGGACACCACGCTTTCCCAGATTATCAGCATGGTTTCCGACGCGGCGGCTACAAAAGCCCCGGTTGCGAAGCTGGCGGATACGATCTCCGGGTATTTCGTTCCCGCGGTCATCGGGATCGCGGCTGCCGTGATCGTGATCTGGCTGTTTGTCAGCGGAGGCAATGTCGGGCTTTCCCTTCAGAGAGGGATTTCCGTTCTTGTCGTGTCCTGCCCGTGCGCGCTGGGACTTGCCACTCCGGTGGCGATCATGGTGGGCAACGGCGTCGGCGCGAAGAACGGCATTCTGTTCAAAACCGCGGAGTCGCTGCAGGAAACCGGCACCATGCAGATCGTGGCGCTGGACAAAACCGGAACGATCACCAGCGGGACTCCCAGGGTGACGGACCTGCTTCCGTCCGACGGCGTGACGGAGCAGGAGCTGGTCGAATCCGCGGCGGCCCTGGAGCAGAAGAGCGAGCACCCGCTGGCGAAAGCTGTGATGGACTACGCTCAGGAGCACCGGACGGCCGTCCGGGAAGTCACGGATTTCTCCGCCCTTCCGGGAAGCGGCCTGACGGCAGTACTGGACGGAGCGCGCCTTTACGGCGGAAACCGCAGGTTTATCACGGGCCAGGTAAAGCTCCCCGCTTCCGCGCAAAAGCAGGCTGAGGAACTTTCCGGCCAGGGGAAAACACCTCTGTTTTTCGCGAGGGACGGGAAACTCCTCGGAATCATCGCGGTAGCGGATACCATCAAGGAGGATTCCGCCGAGGCGATCCGCCAGATGAAGAACATGGGAATCCATGTGGTCATGCTCACCGGCGACAATCAGCGCACGGCCGAGGCCATCGGCCGCCAGGCGGGCGTCGACGAGGTGGTCGCGGGCGTTCTTCCGGACGGCAAGGAAGAAGTCATCCGCCGCCTGCAGAAAAAGGGCAAGACAGCCATGATCGGCGACGGAATCAACGACGCCCCGGCGCTGACGCGGGCGAATATCGGCATCGCCATCGGCGCGGGAACGGACGTCGCGATCGACGCCGCCGACGTGGTCCTGATGAAATCCAGGCTCACGGACGCCGCGGCCGCCATCCGCCTGTCCCGCCAGACCTACCGGGATATCGTGGAGAACCTTTTCTGGGCCCTGATCTACAACGTGCTTCTGATTCCGCTGGCCGCCGGACTGTATTCCCGCTGGGGGCTTGGCATGACGCCGATGTGGGGCGCGGCGGCGATGAGCTGCTCCAGCGTCTTCGTGTGCCTGAATGCGCTCCGCCTGAATCTGTTCGATATCTACAGCACGAAGCATGACAGAAAGCTCAGGCGTCCGGCGCAGACCGACGGCCGTGGAAGAGTTCTCGAGGCGGCGGCTCCGGCGGAGACGCCGTCCGCGGAACCGGCTGCGGCGGAGACGGCGTCCGCCAAAGCGGCGTCAGCCGCGGAACCCGTGGAGCAGCCTTCCGGACAGCCCGCTGTTTACGGCGGCGCGCAGGCTGCCGGACCGGCCTGCAGCGCTCCGCTGATCCGGGAAACCATCAAAATTGAAGGCATGATGTGCCAGCACTGCGAGGCCAGGATTGAGAAGGCGGTCGGGGCGCTGGACGGAGTGCTGGAAGTCAAGGCGGACCACAGCGCCGCCGAGGCGAAGGCGGTTCTGAGCAGGAACGTCGATCCCGCGCTCATTGAGAAAGCGGTGACCGACGCCGGCTACACCTACAGGGGAATCGTCAGGGAGGCTGACGGTTCCGCAGCCTCGGAAGAATCCGGGACAGAAAATCTGAAGGAGGAAAAAACAATGAAGGAAACGGTCAAAGTGAACGGTATGATGTGCGAAAACTGTGAGAAGCATGTGAAGAAAGCGCTGGAGGCGCTGCCTCAGGTAAACAGCGCTGAGGTGAGCCGCGTGAGCGGGACAGCCGTTCTGGACCTGAACGCTGAAGTCAGCGAGGAGGCCGTGAAGAAAGCTGTCGCCGACGCCGGCTACGAATTCGCGGGCATCGGGCAGTAAGACAAACCGGACGGCCGGGCGGGAAAATCCTGCCGGCCGCGCGAAAACTGACAGGCCTATAAGCCAGGCAGCCGCCTGCGCGGAGGGAAATACGAAACTTTTTCTTTGGTTCCGGCGTTCCCCTCCCGCGGGCGGTTTTTTTTCCGCGCACCGGGCGGGTGTTTTTTACCCATCGGGCGGCAATGGCGGGCCAATCCGCCGCCGGGCGTTATGCCGGCAGCATACCTGAAATGTACTTGTGCATTTTCTTTTTTTGTATTAGCATAGGCAATAGATAGCCTCATACGGACGCAAAACAGGAAATCGGCGGACAGAAAGGAAAGACTGGCGGGAAAGAAAAGGAAAAGGGAAGAAGAAAGGAAAGAAAGGGAAAAAAGAAAAGAGAGAGTAAAGAAGAAAGGAGACCTGATGATGGACAGAAGTATTCTGCATGTGGACTGCAACTGTTTTTACGCGAGCGTTGAAATGCTGTACCATCCGGAGCTCCGCACGGTTCCGATGGCGGTGGGCGGGGATCCCGAGGCGCGGCACGGGATTATCCTGACGGCCAATTATCCGGCGAAAAAGCGCGGGGTCAAAACCGGGATGGCGCTGTGGCAGGCCAGGGAGGCCTGCCCCGGCGTCGTGCTTGTCCCGCCGCATATGTCGGAGTATATCCATTTTTCCAACCTGTCGCACGAGATTCTGGCGGAGTACAGCGATCTGTGGGAGCCGTTCGGCCTGGACGAATGCTGGGTGGACGTCACCCGGTCGGTGGGGATTCTCGGGGACGCCCATTCCCTGGCGGAGGAGATCCGGCAGAGATACAGGCGGGAGCTCGGCATTACCGTGAGCATCGGCGTCAGCTGGAACAAGATTTTCGCGAAATACGGGTCGGATTACCGCAAGCCGGACGCCATCACGGACGTCACCAGGGAAAATTACAGGAACCTGGTGTGGACGAGGCCGGTCGACGACCTTCTGTACGTGGGGAACGCGACCCGGCGCAAACTGCATCTGTACGGCATCGAGACCATCGGGGACCTGGCGCGGACGGACCCTGCCTTTCTGGAGACGGTTTTCGGGAAGGTCGGCCTGATGCTTCTGATGTTCGCCAGAGGGGACGACTGCACGCCGGTCAGCCGGGAACACTCCCCGGTGCCGGTGAAGAGCATCGGCAACAGCACGACTTCCCCGCGCGACCTGGAGACGGACGGGGACGTCAGCCTGGTGCTCTATATCCTCGCGGAGAGCGTGGCGTCGAGGCTAAAACAAAACGGATTCGCCGGCAGGGTGATCACCGTTTCCGTGCGGGACAGCGATCTCGCCGGTTTTACCCATCAGCGCAAAACCGATATCCCGACCGATATCTCGGAGGAAATCCACCATATCGCCTTTGAGCTTTTTCAGGAGAGCTGGGACTGGCGGAAGCCTGTCCGCAGCGTCGGCGTCCACGTGTCAGGGCTGGTTCCCGCCGGCGAGCCCTGGCAGCAGGACCTTTTTGTGGATCCGGCGCTGCGGGAAAAGCGCCGGCACGCGGACAGGGCCGTGGATGACCTGCGGCGCCGCTTCGGCTACCAGGCGGTCATGCGGGGCGTCATGTACCAGGATCCCGAGCTGTCCGCGCTGGACGCGTCCTCCGATGTGCACAATATCCGTCCGCACGGCTACATGGAGCGGGGAAACCGGACGGGAGTGGAAAACTATCACGCGGGAAGTCTTCCCGCTTCGCCGAAGGCAAAATGAGAGCCTGACAGGAAAGCCCGGCCCCGGGGCCGCCCGCGGCGTCCCTGCAGCGGGGAAAGTGTCTGAGCCGCGCCAGAATGCACGGCGAGGGCGGAGCAGTGGGAGCAGTGTCCCTGCAGCGGGGACAGTATGCGGGGCTGACGCAGCGCAAAAATGTCGGCCGCCGGCGCCGCCCCCCCGGAGTCTGGCGGAAACAGGGAGAAAGAAGGAGAACCTGAAAAATCTGAAAACACCTTAAAAAATCGCATATCCCCCTTTAAAATTCACGTTCCTGACCGCGGGCCGCGCCGGGTATACTGTGTACAGAAAATCCGGATCCGGCGGAGAAACACGGATCGCTGTGCAAAGGAGGTTCCATGAGCAAGAAGAAAAACAACAGTCCCGCGGTCGGGAAAAAGAAGCGCGGCATCGATAAAGTCGCGCTGGAATTCATCGCGCCGGCGCTCATCCTTTATGTGCTGTTCATCATCGTGCCGACGGTCAACAGTTTCTACTACAGCTTTACTTCCTGGGACGGCATCAACCCGCATGTTGAGTGGATCGGCCTCCGGAACTACCAGGAGATCCTGACAAGCACCCGTTTCCACAACGCCCTGAAGAACACGTTCATCCTGACGATGTTCGTCTCCATCCTGCAGAACATCATCGCGCTGGCGCTGGCTGTCCTGGTCGACAACGTGCGCTGGGGCAAGAAGTTCTTCCGCAGCTTCTTCTACATTCCGGTGCTGATCTCCGGAATTGTCTCCGGCTTTATCTGGAAGACCATGTACAACTACAACTTCGGCGTGATCAACTCCATCCTGCGGCAGATCGGGCTGGGCGGGCTGTGCCAGGACTGGCTGGGCAATACCAATCTGACGCTGCTGTCTATCGGCGTAGTGCTGATCTGGAAGAGCGCCGGCTACTACATGGTCATTTATCTGGCGGCCCTTCAGAGCGTCTCCACAGATGTGCTGGAAGCCGCGGAGATCGACGGCGCAAGCCCCTGGCAGAAATTCCGCAGGATCACGCTGCCGCTCATTTCCGGATCGTTCACCATCAACTTTACGCTGTCCCTGATCAACGGGCTGAAAGTCTTCGACCAGATCAACGTCATGACGGACGGCGGCCCCGGGTTCACGAGTGAGACCATGGTCTATCTGCTTTACAAGGTCGGATTCAACGAAGGACGGCAGGGCTTCGGCACCGCGGTCGGCGTGGTGCTTCTGTTCATCATCCTGATCCTGAACGCCATCCAGCAGAAAATCCTCAGAAGCAGGGAGGTGCAGTTATAATGGAAAGCAAGAGAAGAGCAAAACCGAGGGATTTCGTCCTCTTTGCGGTCGCGATTTTTGTGGGAGTCCTGTTCATCTATCCGGTCTACTTTGCCTTCATCTCCGCTTTCAAGAGCAACGGAGACATCCTGAAAGACCCGGCCGGCTTCCCGACTTCCCTGTATGTGCAGAACTATATCGATCTTTTCGAGCAGTCCGATTTCTTCACGGCCATCTGGCATACCGTAGTGCTCACGGTGGTCTCCGAAGTCCTGATCGTCATCATTGTCCCGATGGCTGCCTACGGAATTGAGCGCAGGCCGGGGAAATTCACCAAGTTCTGCTATACCTTCTTCCTGGCAGGAATGATGATTCCGTTCCACCTGTACATGTTCACTCTCTTCAAGGAGATGAAAGTTCTCCACCTGTTCGGGAACTTCGGCGGCCCGATCGTCTGCTACATCTCCGGCTCCGTCGGATTCGGGACCCTGCTGTACTGCAGCTTCCTGAAGGGCATTCCGCTCGAGATCGAGGAAGCGGCCCAGATCGACGGCTGCACGCCGTTCCAGACTTTCTGGAGGGTGACATTCCCGCTGCTCGGGCCGTGCACCGGTTCCATGGTGATCCTGAACGGCCTGGGAATCTGGAACGATTACCTGATGCCTTATCTGGTTCTCCCGAGCAACCAGGCAAAGACCATCACGGTTGAGATCGCGAGTTTCGTCGGCCAGTACACCGCGCGCTGGGACATTGTCTTTGCCGGGACCATCATCTCCATCGTTCCCGCGCTGTGCATTTTCATCGCGTTCCAGAAGTACTTCGTCAAAGGAATCACGGCAGGCGCGGCGAAAGGCTGACGAGGGTGTGGGGCGTATCCGCAAGGCGGAACCTCCGGACCCGGCAGAATATAATATCAGAGGTATTCAGGGGCTGTCCTTCGCGGGGCAGCCCCTTTTGCGGCCGCCCGGCGCGGATTTGTTGACGATTATGAAAATCCGGGGATATAATGCAGTTATCAGAGTGCCGTCAGGCCTGCCGCGGGACCCGACGGAGAGGCGGAGAAATCCGGCGGTCCGCGCCGCATTGCGGACAGGGACACAGACGGCGGCCCAGATTGCCGTATCAGGAGCAGAGAGTGAACGGAAAAAAGAAAAATGGAAAAAAGCGCCGCGCAATATCTCTATATCAACGCTTCGCGCTGGCGATGATTGCGGTGGGAATCATTCCCATGCTGATCGTATCGACGGTACTGCTCACCCGTATGCGGGCGGAGTTTGCCAAATCCCTGTCGGACAACTACAATTCGGCGGCGGGCTATCAGGCTTCCAGCCTGGACAATCTGCTGGGGAATTACGACACGGCCACAAAACTGCTTTACAGCTACGGGACGGGAGACGAGCAGTATTCCGCGTACGTCTCGGATTCGGTCCGGAGCATCCTGTCGGGGGAAAACTTCGACTATGACAGCAGGGAAGAGGAAATCTCCAGCGCGATGCGACAGTTTCTCGCAACGGTAGCGGCAGTCAATTCGGATATCTTCGCGGCGCATTTCGTCTGCGATTCCGAGGAGATCGGAACGGCGGATTATCATTACAGCCCCTACAGCACCTATCTGGAAGATGAGGATCTTTTCCTGCAGGAAGTCGGCTATGAGAACCTGGACCGGGACTCCCGGACGCTGATGATCATCGCGCCGCATAACACGGATTATTTTTTCATGGCGTCCGGAAAGCAGGTCTTTTCCGTCGCCCGGAATTATTTTGACACAAGGGGCGCGGTCGGCCATGAGAAATATGTCGGGACCCTCTATCTGGATATCTATTACGACCGCCTCACTTACCTGTTCCAGTCCATGCAGCTTCGGGGAGCCGACGGCGTCGTCATGACGGACAGCTCCGGGACGTGCCTGTACGCGACGGACAGTTCCCTGGTCGGACAGGATCTGTCAGGAACGTCGGAACTTCTCACCGGCGGAGGGGACATTCAGGTATATACGGGAAATACCAGCGAATATGGGTGCACCGTCCGCATCCTGATCGATACCAGGGACGCGTTCAGCCAGATCTCGTCCCTGCAGACGCTCACCTATATTCTCCTGACCGTCAGTATCCTCCTGCTGCTTCTGGCGGCGATCCTGTTCTCCCGCCAGATCACCCGGCCGATCCGCCGGATGACGGCTTCCATCGCCCAGGTCGGACAGGGAAATTTTGACCTGAACCTCCCGGTAGAGAGAAACGATGAGATCGGGGTTCTGTCCGAGAGCTTCAACGAGATGTCGCGGGAGCTGAAAAAGACCATCAACCAGAGTTATGTCGCCAGAATACGGCAGACGGAGGCTGAGCTGACGGCGCTCCGCTCCCAGATTTACCCGCATTTTCTCTACAATACGCTGGAGATCATCCGGATGACCGCCCTGGAGAGCGGGGACACGCAGGTCTCCGACATGCTGGAAGCTTTGTCCGAGCAGATTCATTACCTGATCGGTCCTGTGGGAGACCGGGTGCCGCTGTCCCGGGAGCTGGACATCGTGCGCAAGTATGTCTATCTGCTCAACTGCCGGATCCAGGGAAAAGTGATCCTGGAAATCAACGCGCCGGGAGCGGAGAACATTGAAGTCCCCAGGCTGATCCTCCAGCCGATCACGGAGAACGCCTACGTGCACGGAATCCGGCCGAAAAAAGGCAGCGGAGTCATCCATATCGACGCGCTGCGGCAGGGGGAGGACCTGGTGATCTCGGTGATGGACAACGGAGCCGGGATGGACGCTCATGTGCTGGACCGCCTTACCCGGCTTCTGCAGGGAGACCAGCCGGGAATCAAAAACAAGGACAACTGGCAGAGCATCGGGCTGAAAAACGTTCACGACAGAGTGCGTTTTCTGTACGGCGAGCAGTACGGGATTTCGGTCAGCTCGACTCCCGGGATCGGCACGATCGTAGAACTGCGGATGCCGTACCGGACGATTGGGGAGCAGGAAAAAGAAAACTCCGCGGGAGCCGGAGAAGGAACGCGGACCGCTGAAACACCGGCGCCCGACGCGGCCGGGAAGGGAACGCATGAGACAGATACCGCGGCATCCCGAAAGGAACCGGCAGCGGGAAAACAGATGAAGAACGGGGAAACGGAGGGATAGCAGTATGCTGAGGATGATACTGGCGGACGATGAGCCGGTGATTACGCGAGGCATCCAGAAACTTCTGGACTGGAAATCGCTCGGGATTTCGATCGTCGGCGTGTACGAAGACGGGAAAGCCGCGATGGAAGCCATTCTGTCCCTCAGGCCGGATATCGCCCTTCTGGATATCAATATGCCGGGGATGAACGGTATCGAGATCCTCAAGAATCTCAGGGAGTTCGGCATTGAGGAGACTTCCGTGATTTTCATCAGCGGCTTTCAGGATTTCAGCTACGCCCGGTCGGCGCTCACTTACGGGGCCGCCGATTATCTTCTGAAACCGGTGATCCGGGAAGAGCTTGTGCAGGCGCTCAACCGTGCGCTCAGCGGAAAGGGAAAGCCGCCGATCGGGGAAAACGGCGGGAACCCGCGGGAGGAGGCGCAGGAAGCAGCGGAAAATCCGGCCGGAACAGGCACATCGCCGGAAAATCCGGCTGAAGCCCGGACATCGCCGGAAACCGATGAAAAAACCCGGTACCTCCCGATGGTCGTCAGCGCTGTGCTCACGGAGCCGAACGGGCAGATGCGCCGGCTGATGGAATTTTCCGTGCGAAGCGCCCTGACGGAGGAAATCGAAAAGAAAAACTCGGGAATCCTCTTTGAGAAGGAGGGGAACACCGTTGTGGTTCTGCGCGGAGATTTCACGGATGAGGAATTCCATACGCTGCTGTACGATCTGTGGAAATCCGCCTCGGAGGCCGTCGGAAAGGAACTGTATTTCTTCTGCGGAAAGCCGGTGTCTTCCATGCGGGAGATCCCGGGCGAGTACCGGAGATGCGTTGATCTTTCCCGGTATCTGTTTTTCGCCGCGGAACTGCCTGAGCACATCCTTTCCGCCGACCGGCCGGTTTTTGCGCGCTCCGCGGGATATAAGGAACTGCAGGAAGCCACGGCGGCCGTGACAAACGCGCTGGTTTCCCATCAGCAGGAAGACTTCGACCGGGCCTGGACCTATTTCTGCCGGACGCTCTGCCTCGCTTCCGACGGCCGCAGGGAGGACGCGTGCTACTATTTCTGCTCGACGATCCGCGTGATTGACGCGCAGATGACCGCCATGCACATTGCCGGCCGGTCCCCGGAGATGCGCGACCTGCTGGAGGGCGGAAGAAAGACGGCGGACTACCGCGAAATGTGCGCGTATTTCCGAAAATTCATCGACGGCTACAACAGCGAGGTGAAAAATTCCGTGGAGGGAAATGACAGGAAGGATATCGCGGAAGTGCAGCAGTACGTGGAAAAGCACTACCGGGAGCCGATCACGCTGGCGACGGCGGCGGACCTGATTCATGTGAATTCCTTCTATTTCAGCAGCCTGTTCAAAAAGAAAACCGGGCAGAATTTCAAGGACTATGTGAACAGCGTGCGTCTGCGCCAGGCCGTCGCGCTTCTGCTCTCCTCGGACCTCAAACTGTATGAGATCGCGGAACAGACAGGGTTCAGGGACGTCCGTTCCCTCAACGACGTCTTCTCGAAGACTTACGGGGAGACGCCCGCGGCATACCGCAAAAGAATTCTGTCGGGATCCTGAAATCCTTAAAAATCCGCATCTCACCCTTAAAAAATCACCTCCCGGCCGGTCTGCCGCTCAGGTATACTCTGATCAGAAACAAAGTTCAGGCCGGACGGGTGTCCGGCAGGACAGCGAAAAACCTGAAATTCCAGGCACACCCGGGAAGAAAAGCGCCAGGGTCATCGCCGGAACAGCCGGAATAACCGGCAGAAGGAGGATCTCTATGAGAAAGTTTATGGCAGCCGCGCTCAGCGCACTCACCGCAGCGTCCATGCTGGTTCCCGCAACTGCATTTGCGGACGAGGAGACAACGGAAGCAGAGCAGATCGTGACAGAGCCGACCACAATAACCTTCATTTTCGCGGATGGCGACGAGGGATTCAAGCAGACCATGAATACGCTGGTCGATGAGTTCAACGAGGCAAATCCGGATATCACGATCGAGATTCAGCCGGGCAACGGCGGCTCCTACTCCGAGTTCCTGAAAACCAAGGACAGCGTAGGAGAGTTCCCCGATCTGATGGAGCAGCGCGACACCGCGATGTATGTCCGCGCCGGAAAACTTCTTGAGCTCCCGGAGGAGATCACTTCCCTGGTCAGCAGCACCATGGAGTTCGACGGCAAGGTTTACGCGGTACCGATGGCCGGCGAGAACACCCAGGGAATCTACTACAACAAGAAGTACTTTGACGAGAACGGCCTCGAGGAGCCGACCACTTACGACGAGTTCATCGAACTCTGCCAGACGATCCAGGATCTCGGCGATATGTCCCCGCTGGTAGTCGGCGGCCAGGATATCTGGCACATGGGCTTCTGGTTCAACAAGGCTTACGATGACCAGGTGATCAGCCAGGATCCCGATTTCATCGCTCACTGCTACGAGGGAACCAAGGATTTCAGCGATGAAACCTTCAAGGCAACCTTTGAAGAGCTGAAGGACATCATGCAGTACGCGCAGGAAGGCTGGACCTCCACCCCGGACGCGCAGATCACGACATTCCTTGTCAACGATATGAGCGCGATGCTGTTCTCCGGCACCCATATGATCAACACGATCGAGGAGGCCGATCCTGATTTCGAGCTCGGCTGGTTCCCGGTCCCGAGCCCGGATGGAAAGCTCCGCCTGGTCGGCGGCGCCGGAATCGGCGGCTGGGCGATCAGCGCGGCGGACGCGGACGACGCCAACAAGGTTGCTGCCGCGGAAGCGTTCCTGAAGTTCTTCTATGAGCCGGAAAACTATAAGTTCTACTGCGAATCCATGAACGCAATCCCGGTAGCTGCCGAGATGCCTGACCTGGACGTAGATCCGATCCTCCAGGAAGTCGTCGACGCCACCCAGGAAGCGGATTCCCTCAGCCCGATGTGGAACGGCAAGAGCGGCGACAATGAGCTTCCGCCGGATTTCCGCAACTTCGTTTACAAGACCCTGATCGAGTACATGCAGGGAACCAAGGATCTTGACTCGGCCATCAGCGACATCAACGCTACCTGGGCTGTCGATATCGAGAGCTTCAACCCGGTTACCGGAGTCGGCGTCGACACCGCTGAATAAAATGCGTGCGCGCCTGCGTTCAGAAACCAGGGACGCGGACAGAACGCGGACAGAATCTGAAAGCGCCTGCCGTGAAAACGGCAGGCGCTTTTTCGGCTTATTGCCGCTTTTAATCCTTGCCGCGCGCTGACCTGACCGATAGGCAGCCCTGCAGGGCGGGCGGAACTGCGGAACTCAGGCAGCTGTTTTCCCTCCGACCGATGGGAAATGACCGATGGAAACCCCTCGTCCGGCTTCATCCCCGGAGGCTGATCTGAATTCATTCCGTCAGGCGGAAATTGCGCGGGAAAGCGCTGCCGGTGTTGCGCTTTTCTGCTCTTATGGTAGAATAGAGCTACAGGAAACGGACAGAACACCGGTTCTGAAAACAGAAAGAGAGGAAATCTACAATGACAGATCGTGAATGGGCGGAGCAGGTCAAGGCTAAGATCCTTGCGAAGTACGAAGCGGTTGCGCCGAGAAATGAGCACAAAATCCCGTATTCCGCGAAAAACGGAGTCTTCGACGACTACTCCGGGGACATTGAGTGGTGGACCAACGGATTCTGGGGCGGCATCCTCTGGCAGCTTTACAAAGTGACGCAGAAACCGCTGTACCGCAGCATGGCTGAGGAAGTTGAGCAGAAACTGGACGCTCTTTTCCTGCATTCCGAATGGATGCACCACGATTCCGGATTCCGCTGGCTTCCCACCGCGATGGCGGATTATCAGCTGACCGGAAACAAGGCCTCCCTCAACCGCGTGCGCCTCGCTGCCGACAACCTTGCCGGCCGCTACAACCTGAACGGCAGGTTTATCCGCGCGTGGAATGATGACAGCGGCGCGAACAAGAACGTCGGCTGGGCGATCATCGACTGCATGATGAACATTCCGCTGCTTTACCGCGCATCCGACCTGTTTAAGGATCCGCGCTGGAGAGCAGTGGCAGTTTCCCACGCGACTACGGCGATGAGCGCGTTCGTCCGCGAGGACGGATCCGTCAACCATATCGTCGAGTTCGACCCGGAGAAGGGCGGTGTCGTCAGAACGTACGGCGGGCAGGGCATGCAGGTAGGTTCATCCTGGACCCGCGGCCAGTCCTGGGCCCTCTACGGATTCACCCTGAGCTACGTCCATACGAAGGACGAGAAGTTCCTGGCAACCGCGAAGAAGGTTGCGGACAAGTATGTCGCCCGCATTCCGGCAGACGGCAGAATTCCGGTGGACTTTGACCAGCCGGCGGACTGCACCTGGGAGGACGAGTCTTCGGCAGCCTGCGCGTCCTGCGGCCTTCTGGAGCTGGAGAATGTTCTGCGCGGCAAAGACGACGCTCTGGCGGACAAGTACCACGCGGCGGCGATGAAGCTGCTTAAAGTGCTGGTTTCCGACGGCAATTTCGATCCCGCTGTGGATGAGATCCTGGACAAGTGCACGGGAGCTTACCACGAGAAGGAACACAATTACCCGATCATCTACGGAGACTATTACCTGATTGAGGCCATTCTCCGCCTGACCGGGGATGCCCTTTTCATCTGGTAATCAAAATTTCTGCCGGCGCGCGGCGGCTGTCCCCGGACAGCGGTGCGCCGGGCAGGCAAGTATGCTATAATGGCGGCACAGCCGGTATTTCAGGCCGGGACTGTGCCGCCTTTTTTTCAGCCGCTCCGGCCGAACCGCGGCAGCGGCACAAATCTGTGAGGAGCATTCCGGCTCTGTCTGTTTTCGGCTGATTGCAGACAGCGGCACAGGTCTTTACAGTCGTCCGGTTCTGTCGGAACTTTTTCGGCTGTGCACGGAAAGCAGTCACCTGTCAACTCTCAACGGTTTACACCGCTGCAGAAAAAGGAGCGAATCATGCCATTCAAACCGCAGCACACGGATTACACGCTGAGCCCCTGTACCGGGCTCACCAGGGAAAGCTGGATCGAAGCCGGCACCTACATGATGCAGGGGCTGTTCCAGAACATCAAATCATTCAGGGACCCGGTTGTTATGCCCCGAAAAGAGACGAAGGTCACCTATCCGCACAGCAAAGACGCCGTGTGGGAATTCAAGGCGGAGTATTTCGAGGGGCTGACGAGGTCCTTCTTTATCGCGGCCCCGCTGATCCGGGATAACCCCGATATCACCGTGGCGGGATATAAGCTGCGCGATTATTATCGTTCCCATGTGCTCCGCTCCGTGACGCCGGGAGATCCGGTTTCGGTCGGGAGCTACGAAGAGCTGCAGCAGCTTTCCGGGGATACGACACGCGCTTTTCAGCAGACGGTGGAAACCTGCGCGCTGGTGATCTGTCTCTGGATCACCGAAAAGCAGATCTGGGACACCTACACCAAAGAAGAACAGGACCGGATCGCCGGATTCCTGCGCGGCTACGCGGACGGCAACACGGTTCCGCAGAACTGGCGCCTGTTCAACATGCTGGACATGGCGTTTCTCGATATGCACGGCTATCCCATCGACGGGGAGATCATGAAAAATCACGCCTCCGCGATCATGGCTTATTACGCGGGAGATGGATGGTACCGCGACGGGCACGCCTTCGATTACTATTCCTGCTGGGCGTTCAATGTCTACGCCCCGATCTGGAATCTCTGGTACGGCTATGAAAAAATGCCGTACGTCGCGAAGCGCTTCGAGGAAAACTCCAACCGGCTGATGGAAACCTACCCGGATATGTTCGACCGGGACGGCTTCACCAACATGTGGGGGCGCAGCTGCATCTACCGCAACGCGGCGACCAGCCCGTTTGACGGAAACTTCATGCTGAAAAACTCCACGGCCGATCCGGGCCTCGCCCGGCGCATCTGCTCGGGATCGCTGCTGCAGTTCCTCTCCCGCGACGACTTCCTGTACAAAGGCGTTCCGACCCTCGGCTTCTACGGCCAGTTCACCCCGCTGGTGCAGGGCTATTCCTGCGCGGAGTCGCCGTACTGGCTGGGCAAAGCCTATCTGTGTCTCACCCTCCCGGCGGACCATCCTTTCTGGACCGCGAAGGAGAACAACGGGACCTGGGATAAGCTGGCGAAGAATGAAGTGAAGGAGACGGTCCTGGACGGGCCGGCCCTGTGTTTCACCAACCATGAGGCGAACGGTGAGACGGTTCTCCGCACCGGGAAGGTCGTGCGCAGGCCGGATGATGAGCACTCGATGTGGAATTATTCCAAGCTGTGCTTCAACACCAAATTCCCGTGGGAATCCGCGCCGGTCTGCTCTGACAGCGAGGAGAAAGTGATCGCCCCGTTCGTGGAATCCCAGCAGTACGTCCTGGTGGACACGACGTCGAAGGAGAAAGAGCTTGCCAACGTGACTTTCTGGCACGGCGTGAAGGACGGCGTGCTCTACCGGAGGCAGTATTTCAACTACGATCTATCCAAAGAGTCGCACTGGATCCAGGCGGTCAACCTGGCGGATTTCCCGGTGCCTTACGGGATTTTCCGGGCGGATAAGCTGCGCCTGTTCCGCTATACCGCCGACCTGACCCTCGGCGCGTACGGGTTCCCGGACAACGGAACCGAAGTGACGCGAAAGCAGAACGGATCCGGCCAGGCGGTCATCCTGAAGGGGCACGACCATATGGGAAAGCCGAAGCAGATGGCCATGACCATTTTCGGCGGATTCACGGAGCTGGAGATCCTGCACAGCACCGGATCGAACCCCGATTCGGAGAAGTCGATTCTGCCCTTTGCCCGCGTGACCCGGACGAAGCAGTACGGGTACGAGCCGTTTTACCTGTTCTCCCAGGTCATCACCAAAGAAGACCTGGACGACTTTACCGAGGATGAGCTTTTCCCGGTGCGCGAGATCCGGTATACCGATCCGGAAAAATGCGGCGGATACGGCCCGGTCACCATTGTCCTGAAGGACGGGACCGTCCGCACGGTTGATTTTGACGGAATCGAAGGAAAACTGATGCTATGAGAAATGCTGTCCGAAGACACCTGGTTTTTCACGGCACCGTCCAGGGAGTGGGTTTCCGGTACAGGGCCCGCTACATCTGCCGGTCGCTGGATCTCACGGGTTGGGTGAGAAACCGGTGGGACGACTCCGTGGAGATGGAAGTGCAGGGGCGGCCGGAGGATATCGCCGAGATGGAAAGACAGCTCGGACGCCAGCACTTTATCGAGATCACGGGACTGGAAAGCACGGATATCCCGGTGGAAGATTTCGAGAGCGGATTTGAGATTGTCGGCTGAGGCAGGCTGACTGAGGCGCCGCCGCACAACAAAGTGCGGCAGCGCAGCGTGAACGGGCCGGATACCGGCTTTCGGCGGCCCGCGGGCCGCGGAACCGGCTGGCGGTGGGAATGAGCACAGCGACAGCCCGGGCCGGCGCCGCGAAAACGCGCCGCGCCGCCTAGGCAGGAGGGAAAAGATGAGCACAGCGGAACAGACCGGAAAATGGATCAATATTGAAGAAAACGGAATTTTCATGACTCTGTCCGACAGAGGGGAAAAGGGACTGCAGTTCTTTCATTTCGGCGCCAGGCCGTTCAGGCCGGAGAATCTGGACCGGGTGGATACTTCCCGGGGCTTTCTGCTTGCGGAGGTAAGCCTGTCCGGGTATGACGTCCGCCATGACCCGATGGGAAACAAGGAGATCGGGAGATATCCGGGGACAGATCTCGCCTATGACGGCATGGATGACCTGAGAAACGACAAAGGACGCCGCCTTGTGTTTCATCAGCACAACGCGCGCACGGGACTGGTTCTCGACACCTTTATCCAGTTTTATGACGGAATCCGCGCCGCACGCTTCTGGAACACCGTGAAGAACGGCGGGAGCGAGACGCAGACCCTGGATTACATCACTTCTTTCCACTATGAAGGCCTCGGCAAGGACAACCGCGGGGACCATCCTGAGGATTATCTGAAGGTGGGGCTTCCGCACAGCGGCTGGCAGCGCGAGGTGAACTGGCGTTTCGAGACGCTCGCGGAGCTCGGAATGGACCCGGTTCAGAAACAGCGGGTGCGCCATTCCAGCAATTTTGTCCATGTGGAGAATACCGGAAACTGGTCCGCCAAGGAATACCTGCCGATGGGCTGGGTGTATGACGACCAGACGAACTTCGGCCTTCTGTGGCAGATAGAGCAGAACGGTTCCTGGCACTGGGAGATCGGCGACCGCCTGGGATTCCCGTATGTCTCCGCCGGCGGGCCGAATGAGCTGTACAATCACTGGTTCAGGGACCTGGCTCCGGGCGATTCGTTCACCACGGTTCCGGTTGCGGTGGCGGTCACCGGAAAAGATTTCACGGACGCGGTGGATACCATGACCCTGTACCGCAGGGCGATCCGCCGTCCGAACCGGGACGATGAGAATCTTCCCATCATCTTCAACGACTATATGAACTGCCTGTTCGGCGACCCGACCACGGCAAAGGAACTCCCGCTGATCGACGCCGCCGCAAAGGCCGGCTGCGAGTACTACGTGATCGACTGCGGCTGGTACGCCGACGGGAACTGGTGGGACAACGTCGGCGAGTGGCAGGAGAGCCGCAAACGCTTCCCGAACGGAGTGAAGGAAGTGACGGACTACATCCGCAGCAAAGGGATGATCCCCGGGCTGTGGCTGGAACTCGAGGTGATGGGCGTCCACTGCAGAAAAGCCTCGGAAGTTCCGGACGACTGGTTTTTCATGCGCCACGGCCGCAGAGTGTACTACAACGGCCGCTATCAGCTGGACTACCGCAATCCTGAGGTCAGGGCCTACGCGACGTCGGTGATCGACCGCCTGGTTCAGGAGTACGGCGTCGGGTATATCAAGATGGACTACAACATCGAGCCGGGCATCGGCACGGAGCTCGACGCGTGCAGCGTGGGCGACGGCCTGCTGGGGCATGAGCGCGCGTATCTGGAATGGCTGGACGGCATCTTCGCGAAATATCCGGACCTGGTGATCGAGAACTGTTCTTCGGGCGGCATGCGCATGGACTACGCGATGCTCTCGAGATACAGCATCCAGTCCACCAGCGACAACGAAAACTACCTCAATTACGCGACAATCGCGGCGAATGTCCCGACAGCCTGCACGCCGGAGCAGGCCGCGGTGTGGTCCTACCCGCTCAGGGAAGGGGACGACGAGGAAGTCATTTTCAACATGGTCAGCGCGATGCTTCTGCGCATCCACCAGAGCGGCCATCTGGCGGAGCTTTCGGAGCGGCGATTCAGCCTGGTCAGGGAGGGCCTTGAGGTGTACCGGCAGATCCGCGGAATGATCCGGACCGGCGTTCCGTTCTGGCCGCAGGGCCTTTCCCTCTACGATGACGAATGGGTATGCCTGGGAATCGCTTCGGGCAGGAAACGGCTGCTTGCCGTGTGGAGGAGAAGCGGGATGAACCACACGCTGAGGATGAAGATTCCGGAACTGGCGGGCAAGGATCCGACCGTGAGCTGCCTGTATCCGAAGGAATCCAACATTCCGTTTTCGTGGGACCGCGCGAACGGCATTCTCAAAGTTACTATGGAAAAGGACAACATGGCAAGGCTGTTCGAGCTCGTGGAAACCTGACAGGCTGCGCGCGTACGTACAGCCGGCCTGAGGCGCAAAGCGGGCCCCGCGCATTGGGGAGCATTGCGGCCCGGCTGTGCCGGAGGCTGCCAGCGGCGGACCCGCGGAGACAGCAACCGGCTCCCCTTCGCGGCGGTGCGGGAAAGGGAAAATCAAAGCCGTAGGACAGCTGCGCCGCGGCTCTGAGACTGGAAGGAAACATTGAATGGCAGGAAACAGTGACAGAAAGCAGGAACGCTGGGATATCTATGACAGCCATAAACGGCTGACAGGGCGTACGATGTTCCGCAACGACTGGCACATGAAAAACGGGGATTATCACCTGACGGTGCTGGCGGAAATCGTCCGGCCCGACGGGAAAATCCTGATTACGCAGAGAATCCGGAGCAAGGCCTGGGCCGGCGGATGGTGGGAAATCCCCGGTGGAGGCGTGCAGGCCGGGGAGACGTCCCGGCAGGCCGTCCTGAGGGAAGTCCGGGAGGAAACCGGGCTGGACCTGACAGGATGCCCCTGCGAGCTGGCGCTGACCTACCGCAGGGATAACCCGGAGGAAGGGGACAATTATTTCGTGGACGTCTACCGTTTCCAACGGGATTTCTCGGACGCGGATATCACGCTTCAGGCAGACGAGTCGATCGGTTTCAGGGCGGCGACCGCTGAGGAAATCAGGCAGCTGGCGGAACAGGGAATCTTCCTTCACTACAGCAGCATCCGCGAAGTTTTCCGGTGAGGAATCTCCCGCGGCGGCACCCGGAAATCAGCTCCGTCAATCTCCGGATTGACCGGCATAAGCAATCTTCCGTGACGCGCCCGGAAAATCAGGTGAACAGGGAGTGTAAAAATTATGCAAAATCGTGCCGCCCCCGGTGGAAAACCCGCGCAAACCGCGCATCCGAGGGCTTTTCCGGATTGACACGGGCGGCGGGTTATGCTACAGTTTAGCGTGCGGAAAGGCCATCCGGCGCTTTCCGAAATCAGGATAAGAGAGGTGAGAAAATGGACGGCGGAGACAGCTGCGGACGAAGTAGTGGACAACGGTGTCTGAACGAAAGCCGAACAGCCAGGCTCGTCCGGTTTTCTCATTTTGCTGCGTAACAGAAGACGGCAGTGTTTTTTCGCTCGCGTGCCGTTTTGCCTTTCGCGGCAGAACGGACGGGAAAAAGTGTTTCATCCCGGTTCATCATGCCATTGTCCGCTGGTTCAGTCTGCGGGGAATGGTATTTTTTATTGCCATTCCGTGTTCCCGGGACTGACTGCCGCGCGGGAGATATCCGCGCCGCAGAGGCAGAATAAGCCCGTTCGGGCGGGCAGAAAGGGAGAAACCAGTGATGGACAGCGAAAAGGAAGAGCTGAAAGAACCGATATCAGCACCGGCCGGGGAGACCGGGAAGACGGCCGGCGCCGCGCATAACCATCAGAGCGGCGCGGATGCGGAGCCTGCCGTGAATATTTCCGGCAATACAGATGCTGAGCCGAAGGCTGCAGAAACGGGCAGCCGGGCGGACGGACCGGCAAATCTTGCCGGGGAAGAGGCGGGAGAGGAAATCCCGCTGGATGACGAAAAGAAACTGGAGGAGGAAATCTCCGCGGACAGCGGAGAAGCCGGTGCGGGGAAGCCGGAGAAACAGAACGGCGGCCAGGACGAACCGGAGGAGGAGACTCCGGAACACCCGGATTACGAAAAGGAACTGGTCAGAATCATCCGCAGCAACCTGAGCCCGAAAGCCCTCCGCGACAGGCTGGAAGATTACCATGAGAACGATATCGCCGAGGCGCTCACGCTGCTGACGCCGGAAGAGCGCAAAAAGCTTTACCGCGTGATCGACAACGACAAGCTGTCGGATGTATTCGAATATATCGAGGATGACCGGGCGGTGTATTTCAATGAGCTGCCGGGCAGGAAAAAGGTAGACCTGATCTCGAAGATGGACGCGGATGAGGCGGTTGATCTGCTCCGCTCCATCGACAAGACAGAGCGCAGCCTCCTGATCGACCTGATCGATGACGAATCCAGGCGGGACATCGCCCTGGTGTCATCTTTCGACGAGGACCAGATCGGAAGCCGCATGAGCACCAACTACATTCACATCCGGCTGGGGCTCACGATCAAGCAGGCCATGCGCGAGCTGGTCGCGCAGGCGGCGGAAAACGACAACATTTCCACCCTGTATGTGCTGGACTCCGACGGGATCTTCGCCGGCGCGATCGACCTCAAGGACCTGATCACCGCCCGGGAGGGAACGCCTCTCACCGACCTGATAACCACTTCCTACCCGTACGTCTACGGGCAGGAGAGAATAGAAGACTGCATTGAGCAGCTGAAGGATTATTCCGAGGACTCCATTCCTGTCCTGGATGAAAACAACAAGCTGCTCGGCGTCATCACTTCCCAGGACGTCGTCGAGGTCGTCGACGAGGAAATGGGTGAGGATTACGCAAAACTGGCCGGCCTTGCCACGGAGGAGGATCTTCACGAGCCGATTCTGCAGAGTATCAAAAAGCGTCTGCCGTGGCTGGTCATCCTGCTGTTCCTCGGACTGATCGTCTCGTCGGTGGTGACACTGTTCGAGGAGGTCGTCGCCCAGCTGACGACGGTGGTTTTCTTCCAGTCGCTGATTCTGGATATGGCCGGCAATGTCGGTACCCAGTCCCTGGCGGTCACCATCCGCATCCTGACGGACGGAAATCTGGACGCGAAGAAAACCTGGCAGTTTATCTGGAAGGAAACGAGAGTCGGGCTGATGAACGGCCTGATTATCGGAGGCGCGGCTTTCGTGGTCATCGGGTTCTACGTGTGGCTGCTTCTGGACCACACGCCGCTGTTCGGTTTCGCGGTTTCAGGCTGCATCGGCGCGGCGCTGGTCCTGGCGATGACCATTTCCGGTTTCGCCGGCGCGGGCGTTCCGGTTCTCTTCAAAAAGATGAAGCTGGACCCGGCAGCGGCTTCCGGACCGCTGATTACAACCCTGAACGACCTGACTGCGGTGATTTCCTACTACAGCCTCGTGTATTTCTTCCTGATCCAGGTCCTGAACCTGCACGGCTGAGAACCTGACCAGCTGAAGGCGGAATGCGGGCGGAAATCAGGCCCGCTGAAGAAAGCCCGGCGTTCAGCCGGGCTTTCTATACAACAACTTTGTTATAACTTTATTCTGTGAGCAATGAGGGATGCAGAGCACGGCTGGCTGCCGGGCTGCCGATCCCCTGACTATAGGATAGGAGGAGAACAGGAAAGAGATGGATTACACGGAGCAGATCCGGGCCTGGGTGAATGAGCACAGGCAGGAGATGATTGACGATATCTGCGCGCTCTGCCGCGTGGACAGCGAGCGCGGAACAGCGGAGGAGGGAAAGCCCTTCGGAGCCGGCCCCGCCGCGGGACTGGACGCGGGAATGAAAGTGCTTGAGAAAAACGGTTTCGTCCCGAACAATGTCGATAACTACTGCGTCGACACCCTGCTGAACGATAAGCCGCTGCAGGTGGATTTTTTGTGCCATCTGGACGTGGTCCCGGCCGGCGACGGGTGGACCGTCACCAGGCCCTTTGAGCCGCTGGTGCAGGGGGACAGAATCTTCGGCCGGGGAACCTCGGATGACAAGGGACCGGCGGTCGCGACGATGTACGCCATGCGGGCGGTCAGGGAACTTGGCGTTCCCCTGAAGAAGAACGTGCGGCTGATTCTCGGCTCGGACGAGGAATGCGGAAGCGGGGATATCGCCTATTATTTCGCCCATAAGGAACACGCGCCGATGTCGGTTTCCCCCGACGCGGATTTCCCGCTGATCTACCTGGAGAAGGGAAGGCTGGAGGAATCTTTCACCGGCGAGATGGACGGGTCAGACGCCCTTCCCCGCGTGATTTCCCTTGACTGCGGCGTGAAATCCAACGTGGTTCCGGCGAAATCCCAGGCGGTTGTGGCCGGGATGACGGAGGACCAGATCAGGCCGTACCTCGAGAAGGCGGAGGAGAGCACGAAGACGCAGGCTGCCGTGAAGAAGACAGAGCAGGGCCTTGAACTTCATGTCCAGGGAACGCAGGCTCACGCGGCTTACCCGGAAACCGGAAACAACGCGCTGACCGCGCTGCTGGCGCTGCTGGCGTCCCTTCCGCTCGCGGACTGCGCCTCGACTTCCTGTATCAGGTCCCTGAGCCGCCTGTTCCCGCACGGCGATTATCTTGGCGGGGGGATCGGCGTCGCGAGGGAGGATGAGATTTCCGGAAAGCTGACGCTCTCCCTCAACATCCTTCACCTGAATGAGAAAAACGTAAGCGGAACGTTCGACTGCCGCGCCTGCATTTCCGCCAATGAGGAGAATACGGGCGATGTGGTAAAGAAACATCTCAGAGAAGCGGGATTCGTTCCCGCGGATGTTCCGATGACGCCGCCGCATTACGTCCCGAAAGACTCCTTGCTGGTTTCCACCCTTCTGGCTTCCGTGGGGAAATTCTCCGGGAAAAAGGAGGAGCCTTCGGCGATCGGCGGAGGCACCTATGTGCATGAAATCGAAAACGGCGTCGCATGCGGATGCGCGGACCCCGCGGTGGACAACCACATGCACGGGCCGGATGAATTCGTGCTGATCAGCCAGATGATGAAGTCCGTGCAGATTTTCGCGGACGCGATCATCCGGCTCTGCGGCTGAGCCTGATCAGAGCAATGGCGGTCAGGACTATTTGCAGATAGCGCCTGAAACGGCTTTTCCGCCGGACACCGCGCACAGCAGGAGAGAATGTAAACATACAGAGTCAGAAAAGATAAAGCCGGAGGCGCTCCAGAAACAAAATTCTGGAGCGCCTCCGGCTCGTTCTGGTACACCATGCGATTCGCTCCCGTCCTGTCTGCGGTACCCGGCTTGGGGCGTATTATCGTACTTTTGGCAGATGGATATGGGGAGGGGAAAACTCAGTCCTCCGGGTCTGATGCCTTCTCGCCGAGGGAGTAGACGGAGTCGATCTCCAGGCTGTCGGTGAGGAGCACCATGTCCGCGTCCTTTCCGACGGCGATGGCGCCTTTTGCCGACAGGCCGAATTCTGCCGCCTGGTTGCCGGAAGTCATGCGTACAGCGTCCTCCATCGTGGCGGACGTGAATTTCTGGATGTTGCGGAAGGCGTCAATGTAGGGAAGCACGGAGCCCGCGATGGTCCCGTCGGCCAGCGTCGCGCGTTTCCCGGAGACATAGACGGTCTGCCCGCCCAGCTCGCTCACGCCGTCGGGGAGTCCCTTGGCGCGCATGGAATCCGTGATCAGCTCGATGCCTCGGCTGCCCTTGAGGCGGTAGGCCAGGTCGATCATCTCCGGCATGATGTGAATGCCGTCGCAGATCAGTTCGCAGGTGACCCCCTCCGTGAGAAGGCCGTAGCCCGTGACGCCGGGTTCCCGGTGCTTAAGCCCGCGCTGCGCGTTGTAGAGATGCGTGATGTGGGAGGCGAGACTGTTTTTCAGCTCCGCGTAGTGGGCGTTGGAATGCCCAGCCGACAGCACGATCCGGCGGGCGGCGCACCATTCCTCGAAGGCGGGGTCTGCCTCCTCCGGCGCGTAAGTGACAACGCGGATCCGGTTCCCGGAAAGTTCGTTCAGGCGGCCGAGCAGCTCAGTGTCCGGCCTGCGGATGCAGGAAGCCATCTGGGCGCCGCGGAATTCCGGGGAGATGAAGGGCCCCTCCAGATGGATGCCCTGGATCACCGGGTTCATTTCGGCCGCCGCCGCGATATTTTTCATGGCGGACGCGATGGCCTCCTCCGTCTGGGTCATAGTCGTGCAGAAGAAGGAAGTCACGCCTTCCCTGGCCGTGACGCGGCGGACCATCCGGCAGATTTCCTCCGGCGAGGCGTCCATCGCGTCGTAACCGTAGGCGCCGTGGCTGTGTACGTCGATAAACCCGGGAATCACAGCCGAGGCCCCGGTTTCGACGGCCTCGTCGGAATCCTCCGGGCTGAAACGGCGCATCGGGCCGACGTCGGCGATAGTGCGGCCGAAGCGCACGTAACCCTGTTTAATCACTCCGTTTCCCGTGTAAACCGCAATGTCCTTGATCAGTTTCATAAAATATCACACCTCCGTGAGTCGCGAGTCCCGGGTTTCCGGGAGAACCTTATGTTGATCTGCCGCAGATCTGACCGCCTGGCCGTCCGCCATGAAGTTTAGAAAATTTTAATAGCGCAGACGGACAAATTGCCGGTGATTTGTGATATAGTAAATATGCGGCTGATTGTTCAGCCGTTATGAGTTTTTTCATATCTGCCGGCGATGAGGCCGGCGTCCCTCCCCTTTTTATTCCCTAAAGAGCCCCGCGCAAGCGGGGCTCTTTCGTTTTTATAAGGGAACTTTCATAAGTGAATTTTCCGGGAAGGACTTTCCGCCGCGGCTGCGCGCGGCAGCTCCGCTTTAAAAGTCCGGGCTCAGTAAAGATCAGGCTCAGTACAGGTCAGCCAGCATCGCCCACACCTGGCTGTGCGTGTTCCAGATCGGCTCGAATTCTTCGATCGGAAGCGGGCATTCCTGAGTTCCGACTTCCACCGTAACCGAAGGGATCTGCCGCACAAGAACGCACCAGTTGGAGAATCCGGCTTCGTTGGATTCCCCGCCGAGGTCAATCCCGGTGAGGTCCGCGAAGTGCTGGGCAAGCGCTTTGTTCTCCGACAGGAGCGGATCGTCCTGGCCGTAGTCCCAGTACACGAGATTTCCGTAGGAATGATAGCTGACCGCCAGAATCGGGTTCGGAAGAGCATTGATCACGCCCATCAGCGCCTGGGATTCCGGCTCGGAGCCGGCTTCAGCGCCTTTGTACAGGCTGGAGGAAGGATTCACGCGGTCGTTCAGCGAATCCCATCCCGGGGAATAGTTGCGGTTGAGATCAACGCCCATCGCGTTGGCTTTCCATCTGGTCAGGTAGTCCGCGTAATCCTGGTCTGTGGTATAGCCGTTGCCGAGATCGGATTCGTAGATGGCCCTCAGGTTCGCGCGCAGGTCTTCGCGGTTCAGTCCTTCCTCCCCGAACTGGCTGATCGAGACGCCGTCGGGGTTGACCATCGGAACGACGATAAAGCAGGTTCTGTCAAACAGATCGGAGTAAGCCGTGCCGTCCGTGTAAGTCCCGGACGAATAGTTGGCGCAGCAGTATTCCAGCTGTTTCATCACCAGCTGGGCGGTCATGTATTCCCGCCCGTGGGTTGCGGCGCAGATGAAAATCTGCTCCGAAGCTTCAGGATTTCCGAAACGGAAAGCCCAGATATTGCGGCCGTCGTGGGTGGTGCCGATGACGGCGGTGCGGAGGATCGACGTGTAGTAGGCCTCAAGCTCCTGCAGGTCGCTCACCATGTCGTCGTACGTGTATTCCGCGCTTGTCACGTCCACGATCCCGTACGGATCTTCCGGTGTGGAAGAGAAGGCTGAAGCCACGTAGGTGGATTCCGGCGAGAGAAGCTCCGAGACGGCGCTCTCCGCTGTCTGCTCCGCGGAAGCGTCAGCTGATCCTTCGGCTCCGCCGGTTTCTTCTTCGGCGGTCTCAGCCTCGGCGGTCTCCGGCGCTTCGGTTTGCGCAGCCTGGGTTTCCGTCTCTGTTTCCGTCTCCGGCTCGGTGACCCTCGCCGGAAGCGTCGGGCCGCTGGAAGAGCCGCACCCGGCGGCAGACAGGGCAAAAACAGCCGCAGCGGCCGCTATCCATTTTTTTCTCATTTCCGATACTCCGTACAATCACTCAGGCCCCGGAGGGAATGCCGCACAAGAGCGTGCCGTAAAGGCGCGCCGTCCGGGGCGGCCTCCCCGCCGGGGAACAGGTTAACAGGCTGGGGCTCAGCGGATCTCAGATCCCGTGGGGACGTCTTTCTCCGGGTTCACCAGGCAGACATTTCCCTCGGCGTCCTCGGCGCAGAGAATCATCCCTTCGGACCTGACGCCCGCGAGAACGGCGGGTTTCAGGTTGGTGAGAACCATGACCTTCTTTCCGGTCATTTCCTCCGGCGTATACCACTTCTGGATGCCGGAGACAATCTGCCTGACTTCAGAGCCCACCTGGACTTTGGAGACCAGAAGCTTTTTGGACTTCGGCACTTTCTCACAGGAGAGGATCCTGCCGACCCGAAACTGGAGCTTCGCGAAATCGTCGTAGGAGATTTCCGGCTTGGCCGGGAGATCGATCACGGGTTCCGCGCCGTCCGCCGGGGCGTTTCCGTCCTTCACGGCGGTGCCTCCATCGGAGCCGTCTGCGGGAGCGTTCTGTTTCTTTTCCCCGGCGGCTTCAGAAGCCGGGCTGCCCGCGCTTAAGGAACCGCTCTTCGCGCCGTCCCCGGACTGTTTACCGGTTCCCTCAGCCGCGGCTTTCGCCGCCGCCTCCGCCTTTTTCTGCTCCATCAGGGCGTCGACTTCTTCCATGGTTTTGGCCGGATCCAGGCGGGCGAACAGAACCGTCGGGTTTTCCGTCACCCGGGTTCCGTCCGGGATCAGCCCGAATTCATTCAGCTGGTCAGCTTTGCGCAGCGGGACATTGAATTCGCCCGCGATGCGCTCCGCGGTTTCGGGCATGAACGGCTGCAGAAGGGAAGCGCCGATCATGATGCTCTCCGAAAGATTGTAGAGAACCTCGGACAGGCGGTCCATCTTCGCCTCGTCGCGCGCCAGC
Organism: Lachnospiraceae bacterium; assembly: GCA_050944455.1. GTDB lineage: Bacteria > Bacillota > Clostridia > Lachnospirales > Lachnospiraceae > Anthropogastromicrobium. Next base: position 26,144 of record JBMNRC010000012.1, on the reverse strand, counting down.
ACCCACGGCTGGGTTTCGTCAATGTACTTGTTGCACCTCTTGAACAGGCTGAACAGCGTGGTCAGGGCGTCTGCCGCGTGCAGAGTGTCCATGCAGCGGCTCATCCCGCTGTAGGTGTGCAGGGCGAGTTCTTTGAGTTCGCTGTCGAGGGGCTCCTCCGCGCCGGTGCGGCGCAGCACGCCGCCGAAATATTTGTTGGTCATCGAAACCGTGCGCTTGACAAGGTTTCCGAGCGTGTTGGCAAGATCGGAATTGTTGCGTTCGATCATCAGGTCCCAGGAGATCACGCCGTCGTTGTCGAACGGCATCTCGTGGATGCAGAAATAGCGGACGGCGTCCACGCCGAAGAAGCGCACAAGCTCATCCGCGTAGATGACGTTCCCCTTGGACTTGCTCATCTTGCCCTCGCCCTGGAGCAGCCACGGATGGCCGAATACCTGCTTCGGCAGCGGGAGTCCGAGAGCCATCAGCATGATGGGCCAGTAGATGGTGTGGAAGCGGATGATATCCTTGCCGATCAGGTGGATGTCCGCCGGCCAGTATTTTTCGAACATCGGGTCGGAATTCCCGTCCACGTCGTAGCCGAGGCCGGTGATGTAGTTGCTCAGAGCGTCGATCCACACATAGACTACGTGCTTCGGGTCAAAATCAACCGGGATGCCCCACTTGAAGGAAGTGCGGGAGACGCAGAGATCCTGCAGGCCCGGAAGAAGGAAATTGTTCATCATCTCGTTCTTGCGGGACTCCGGCTGGATAAAATCCGGATGGTCGTTGATGTACTGGATCAGCCTCGGCGCGTACTTGCTCATCCGGAAAAAGTAAGCCTCTTCCTTTTCCTCGTGAACCGGGCCTCCGCAGTCGGGGCACCTGCCGTCAACCAGCTGCGTCTTGGTGAAGAAGGATTCGCAGGCGGTGCAGTACCAGCCCTCGTAGCATCCTTTGTAGATATCGCCCTGGTCGTAGAACTTTCTGAAGATTTTCTGGACCTGTTTTTCATGGTCCGGGTCGGTTGTGCGGATAAAGCGGTCGTAGCTGATATTCATCAGCTTATAGACGTCTTTGATTTCCCCCGCGACGCCGTCGACAAAGGTCTTGGGATCGACGCCGGCAGCCCGGGCTTTGCCCTCGATTTTCTGGCCGTGTTCGTCTGTGCCGGTCTGGAAACGGACGTCATAACCCTGAAGGCGCTTGAAGCGCACGATGGCATCCGCAAGGATGATTTCGTAAGTATTGCCGATGTGCGGCTTGCCTGACGCGTAGGCGATGGCCGTGGTCAGGTAAAATGGTTTCTTATTCTGCATTTAGGTGCCTCCCCTCCGGAATGCGCGAAGGTATTAACCGCCGCTTCCTGCCCAATGCCGGGAAGAGCGGTGAAAAGCGCATGAAATTCAGGAAGAAAAGCAGCCTGAACCACCGCTTTTCTTCCGTCACAGGTAAACCTATGATACCACCGAAGCACGCAGAAAACAAGCAGACAGGGCTCTTTCCGGCGATCCGCGGGGAAGGGAAAAGGCATTGCCATTCCGGCTGAAAAAAGTTATGATAGGAAAACAGGAAAAAACAGATACACGCCGCCGGCGCGCAATTTGGACGCCGTGGCGGAAATACCGGTTTTATGGAGGAATATGCATGGCTTCACAATACAGAAACGGGAGGTCAGGGCGGAAAAGGAGACGCAGTGCCGGATCGGTGGTCATACCGGCCGTCATCGCGCTGTGCCTGATCGCGGCACTGACCGCCGGAGGCACGGTTCTCTCCCTCAGGCAGAGCCGCGCGGAATCAGGTTCCGAACTGAGCGCGGACAGCGGCTCGGCAGCGGAAGCGGACCGCTTCCGGACGACGGAAGACCAGACGGAAACCGCGTCGGATGAGACTGAAGAAGAGGGAACGGATGGGGATCAGACAGAAACCGTGACGGAAGAAACCGCGGCCGAGGAGGAAACCGAAGATCCCGCGGTGACCGCGGCGGAGGAATTCGCCCAGGTGAAACGCGCGCTTACGGATCTTCTGACGCAGGATCCCGAAGCTTTCAGCAATACGAGCGTCAATTTTGAGACGGCCAGGCAGGCGGTTCTGGGTGTTGACGGCAGCTACCTGACCGGGGAGGATCTGCAGCTTTACCAGGTGCTTTACGATCACATGAACGCTGAGGAGGACGCTTACTCCTTCCGCGGCGATACCTCGATGTCAGGACAGCCGCTGTGCTCTTTCGGGGAAAGCGGGCTGGCCAGGTTCAGGCAGCTTGTTTCTTATTACACCGGAAGCGACACGGACCCGGACACGGCGCGTTCTCTCATGGCGGATGAGCTCAATACCGCCAATGCGGATCTGATCAACCTGAGAGCGTCCGACGGCACTCTGGCGTCCCAGGCGGCGCAGGCAAACCGGACAACCGCGTCCAGCGCCTACCTGTACGACACGGTAACCGCTTCATCGGACAAGCTCAAGCTTGCCTGCGCGCCGCTCTCGCTGGAAAACGGCTGGCAGGAGTACGCGCTGATCCAGACGTACGCCGCGGATGATTCGCTCTCGGATACGCTCAAAATGTATATGCAGGCCTACACGAAAGTTTACTACGCGCTGTACGGCCTCGTCGATATCTCCGTGAATTACGGCGGCTGGCAGCTCTCCGATGTCCAGACGATCTGCCAGGACTATTTCGGCGCTGTGTCCGCGGATTATGTTCAGAACCTGTACAATTCGGTGGTTTCGGCGCCCGGCGAGCTTGCCGGGGCGTCGCTGACCTATCTGCACCTGGATTACATCCGCCAGACGCTGCAGAATAACATCGCTGATTACACAGAGCAGACCTTCATCGATTTCCTGTTCAGCGAGGGACCGGCGTCCATCCGCGTGTACTACGGCTGGCTCGGTATCGGGAAATCGTCCGAAGAGACAACCGCGGCGTCGACGGATACGACCGCGGCGATAGACTCTGCGGCGTCCACGGACACGACAGCGGCGGCAGACTCAGCGGCGTCGACAGACACGACTGCGGCGTCGACCGATACGACAGCTGCCGCCGGCGCGTCGGTGTAAATAACCAGGAGGACGGCGTCGTACAGGCCTGACCGCGGAAGCCGCGCTATCCGTGTGAACCGGTCAGGGACCGCTTCCCGGGCGGGCCGGCATTCTGCCGTTTCCGGTCCGCTCCGTCTCCCCGGCTCTCTTGAACAGATGCGCCGATGGAAGTATACTGTACACGTCTGGAAAGGAGGCCGCTTGTATGCGTACCGAATATATTGAAAAACTTGCGGGCATGCTGGATGACCATCATCTTGACGCCGTCCTGATCTGCCCGTCAGAGGAACTCCTGTTTCTCACCGGATTCAATCCCATGATGTGCGAGCGTTTCCAGGGCCTTTTTATCCGCGCTGACGGCCGCATGTTTTATATCTGCAACCTTCTGTACAAGGATCAGGTCGAAGCGGGACTGGGAGAAAATGTCCCGGTTTACACCTGGTTCGACGGCGATGACATGGTGGAGGTTGTCAGGGGAATACTGGAGGACAACCAGCTCGGCGAGTCCACCATCGGAGTCAACTCTACCGCCCCGGCTTATCAGATCCTGGATATCGCCAGCGAGATGCCGGTTCACTTTGTCGACGCCAAACCGCTGCTGGAGGAGATGAGAATCCGCAAAACCGCGGAGGAGCAGGAAAACCTGCGCCAGGCGGCTCGCATCGCGGACGAGGCGTTCGACGCCATCCTGCCGAAAGTTCACGCCGGAATGACGGAACAGGACGTCATGGATCTTCTGGCGGAGGAGATGGCCGCCCGCGGCGGCGAAAATCCTGAAGGCATCGTAGCCTCCGGTCCCAATTCCAGCTATCCGCACTACAATGAGTACGGCCGCACAATCGCGGACCGCGACCTGATGGTGCTGGATTACGGCTGCACGTACAAGGGCCTGCACTCCGATATGTCCCGCACGATTTTCATCGGCGAGCCGACGGAGGAACAGCGCAGGGTTTACGATATCGTGGACAGAGCTCAGATGGCCGCGCAGAAAGCGGCTGTGGAAGGCGCGTATATCCCGGATGTCGATTACGCCGCGAGACACATCATCGACACGGAAGGATACGAGGGATCGCTGGTCAACCGCGTGGGCCACGGAATCGGCTACATGATCCACGAGGCGCCGGACATCAAGAAGAGCAATAAGAGACATCTTGAGCGCGGCATGGCGTTTTCCATTGAGCCGGGCATCTATCTGGCCGGAAACTTCGGCGTCCGCATCGAAAATATCGTGATGATCAATGATAATGGGGAGACCGAAATTCTCAACAAGGCATCCAGAAAGCTGATTGTTCTCTGATGACCGTGAAAGGGCGGGGGCGCGGATTATTCTGCAGTCCTGCCCTTCTGTTTTTTCGGGCTTTCCGGAGGGAATATAAACTATGAACAGTACCATCCATCTGTCACTGGTAGTTCCCTGCTATAACGAGCAGGACAACGTGCGCGCTTTTTATGACGAAGCGCGCCGGGCTTTTGAAGGCTGCGGATACCGGACGGAGATCGTCATGGTCAACGACGGAAGCAGGGACCGCACCGGCGAGGAACTGGACGCTCTGTGGAAGGAGGAGCACGAAAGTTTTCCGCTTACGGTCGTCCATTTTTCCAGAAATTTCGGCAAGGAGGCCGCGATCCTCGCGGGACTCCGGCAGGCGCAGGGCGAATACACGGCGATCATCGACGCTGATCTGCAGCAGCCGCCCGCCATCGTCCGCAAAATGGTCAAGATTCTCGATCTGCATCCCGAGACGGATGTGGTGGCGGCCTATCAGGGCGAACGGCATGAAAACGCCGGGATGACCATGGCCAAAACGGCGTTCTACCGGCTGATCAACCGGATCAGCGAGGTGACGCTGCATCCGGACGCCAGCGATTTCCGCTGCTTCAGGAGCAGCGTCAAGGATGCGGTTCTCTCCCTTCCGGAGACTTCCCGCTTTACCAAGGGAATTTTCGCCTGGGTCGGATTCACAACCTACTACATCCCCTACGAGGTGCGCGAGCGGCATGCCGGAACTTCCAAGTGGAACTTCGTCAAGCTGTTCCGCTACGCGATAGAAGGCATTCTCGGCTATACGGTGTCGCCGCTCAAGTGGCCGCTGATCCCCGGCGTCGGGTGCACGCTGATCGGCATTGTGGCACTGATCGCGCAGGCGGTTAGGGCCGCCGCGGGATCTGACGTCAGGTACGGCGTCATCGTCAGCCTGCTGTTCCTGTTTTTCGGCCTCACGATGCTGGCGGTCGGCGTGATGGGAGAGTACCTGGCGAGAGTCTATCTGCAGGACAAGAACCGCCCGGTGTACATTGCCAAAAAAATTCTGCGCTCTTCGGACAGCGGGGAAGCTGTCGGAGGGAGCGCCCCGGGGACGTCCGCGCCGGATCCGGATCCCGGCATAGAGGTCCCCGAGTTCGAGACGGAGAACGGAATGGAAGACAGGGGGAAAGCGGAGAGCCGGCAGAGACATTAATAATTTAATCTTTTCCGGACAAAAGAAACCTCCGGATTCATTACATTGTTAATCAAAAATCGATGAAAATAGTTAAAATCTTGACAATTCCGCACCCGGTGTTATGATTAAAAAGTTATAAAATAACATCACTGTATAATTGATCTATACAGGACAGCTAATGGGTCAGGAGGAACAGATATGGAAAAGAAGAATATCGACTGGGCCAATCTGGGCTTCGGTTATATGCCGACGGATTATCGGTATGTCGCCAACTACAAGGACGGAAAGTGGGATAAGGGCGGACTGATCACGGATGACAAGATTGTCATGTCCGAATGCGCGGGCGTCCTTCAGTATTCGCAGTCTGTTTTTGAAGGCATGAAGGCGTATGAGACGGTTGACAGGCGCACCGTCGTTTTCCGCCCGGATCTGAACGCGAAGCGCATGGTTGATTCCGCAAAGCGCCTTGAGATCCCGCCGGTAGACCCGGAGCAGTTCCTCGACGGCGTCAGGCAGGTCGTCAAGGCCAATGAGGCGTGGGTTCCGCCCTATGGTACCGGCGCGAGCCTGTATATCCGCCCGTATGTCTTCGGCATCAGCCCGGTAATCGGCGTCAAGCCGGCCGAAGATTACCAGTTCCGTATCCTGACCACTCCGGTAGGCCCGTATTTCAAGGGCGGAGCAAAGCCGATCAAGATCACCATTTCGGATTATGACCGCGCCGCGCCTCACGGGACCGGCAACATCAAGGCGGGCCTGAACTACGCGATGAGCCTTCAGGCTATTGTCGAGGCTCACGCGAACGGCTTCAACGAAAACATGTACCTGGATTCCGCGACGCGCACCAAGGTTGAGGAAACCGGCGGCGCAAACTTCGTCTTCTTCACCAAGGACGGCACTATGGTCACGCCGAAGTCCAACACAATTCTTCCGTCCGTTACCAGGCGTTCTCTGGAGTATGTCGCGGAGCACTATCTGGGCATGAAGGTCGAGGAGCGCGTGGTTTACAAGGAAGAGCTCGATGACTTCGCAGAAGCAGGCGTCTGCGGCACCGCGGCCGTGATCTGCCCGGTCGGACTGATCAATGACCACGGCAGGGAAATCAGGCTTCCGAGCGGTATGGACGAGATGGGTCCGAATACGAAGAAACTGTATGACACGCTCCGCGGAATCCAGCTCGGCACCATTGAGGCTCCGGAAGGCTGGATCTACGAAATCAAGTGATCGGTTTCCATATCAGGCTGGTTTTCATATCGGGCGGCCGGATTCCGTTTGCGGAAACAGCTGTCCCGGGCAGCCGGATCAGAAACTGCGGTACTGAAAAACAGTGAAAGCAAAAGAACTCCCCGCGCGTCGAGAGACGCGCGGGGAGTTCTTCGTCAGGGTGTACGGAAGGCGCCGCAATGCGCCGCGTATCGTCCGGTATCTGCCCTGTTCGAAGCATGGATTGGATATCGTTATCTTCTGCGGAACCTCCGGGTGGTGAGCGCCTGGAACAGGATGCCGACAGCGGCTGCCCCCAGGATCACGCCCCAGTAGATTTTCCGGTCAAAGTACAGGGAGAACAGAGATACGGTAGTGGAAACCGCGGTATAGGCGCCTCCGGCGGAAGTGCATACAATCAGCACCGGTTTCTGGTGAAAACCGGCGAGCACGGCCGCGAGGAGGGTAGCGGCAACGCTGATCGCGAGCACTGCTGTCGGTCCGGCCGCGGCCGTGACCGACCACTGGCTGAGAAGGCTGCTGACGAGCGTGCCGGCCATCACGCCGGCCAGGACGCAGACGGACAGCCGCCTGAAATGCCTGCAGAAGAGCAGAAGCAGGACCGCGCCGACGGCCAGGCAGACCAGCTGGATGATCAGGGACCTGGTAAACAGCCTGCCGGCCCAGAACCCGATTGCGGCGCCGGCAGCCGCGCCGAGCAGAGCCGCCCAGAGCCCCGAAAGGCGGTATCCGAAAAAGACGTTTGCCGCGGCAATCACAATGCCGGCGAGGCAGATGATCATAAGGATCAGTTCGGGATTGCCGGACGCGTTGATAAGCGTTTTGATCCAGGTCAGCAGCGAATCCATAATTACTCCTTACAGCAGGTCGGCGAGCAGGACATTGCGCACTTTGCGGGTGAGGGAAGTCGTCCCGGTGTTCTCACGGCTGATCCCCATCAGGAACGTGAGTTTTTCGGCCGGGTGGTTGGAGAAGAAGGATCCCAGCCATCCGTCCCAGCCGTATTCATCTTTCGTCGCGTAAAGCAGGGCGCGCTCCGGATTCTTCATTGTGCGGAGGAAATTCCCGTAGGAATATCCCATCAGCCCCGGCCAGTGTTTTTCAATATCGGCCTGCTGGCACGGGAAAAGAGCGGCTCCGGTCATGAAGCGGACAGTCTCCTCTTTCAGGATCCGCCTGCCCCCAAAGGTGCCGCCGTTGAGCAGCATCGTGCCGAATTTCAGGTAGTCGGGCAGCGTGGACAGAAGCCCCGCTCCGCCGGATTCGAATGCCGGGCGGCTGAAAGGCTCCGCCGCGACATCCAGATGGTTTGTGGGGTCTTCCGTGAGTTTGCCCGGGGCGGTCTGCAGGTAGGTGGCGGACAGCCGGTCCGCTTTGTCCGGGGAGATGGAGAAACCGGTATCCGTCATGCCGAGCGGATCGAAAATTTCCTTCTTCAGGAAATCGCCGAAGCGCATCCCGGTGACGACTTCGATAATGGCTCCCATGATATCAGCCGAGAATCCGTACTGGAAATGTTCGCCCGGCTGGAAGGCGAGCGGAATCTGCCCGACGCGGTTGGCAAGCTCCACGGTTGAGACTTCGCCGCCTGTTCCGAGTTTTGCGCGGCATTCGTCAAGCAGCACTTCCATGTCCTTTTCGGTCTGGGATTCGGTCCCGCTGTAGGTGATGCCGGAAGTCATGGAAAGAAGGTCCCTGATCATTACGCCGCGCCATGCGGGCACGGTTTTTGTCCCTTCGTAAACCTTCTGTCCCCGGAAACCGGGGAGATATTCCTCGACCGGATCGGCGAGATCGATCATTCCGCGCTCCATCAGGATCATGGCCGCGGCCGACGTCACCGGTTTTGACATGGAGTAAAGGCGGAAAATCGTATCGCGCCCGATGGGGATTTTCTTTTCAATGTTGGACCATCCGCTCTGCACGTAGCAGATTTCCTTTCCGTCTACAGCGGCAAGGACATTTACGCCGGCGGTAAAGCCTGATTTCACGGCTTCGTCGCAGAGTTCCTGAATTCTTTCGATTGTTTTCTGAGTGACCAAGGCGAACCTCCTGACAGAGTAAAAATGAAGTTTGGCGGACAGACTGACCGGCCCGTTCCGTATTGTCATTATGCGATTATACCATAAATCTTGCGGATCCACAGCATAAATGCTATCATGGGTTAAAAATGCGAGGACGGGAGGCAGGGCCTTTTCCGGCCTGCGGGGCCGGGATGCGTCCGCCGAGACGTGAAAGGAGTAGGGATCAATGCTCAGATGTCCTTCCTGCGGAAAAATCATCTTTAAGAAAACGAGGTATTGCCCTTCCTGCAATACGGATCTGTGGGAAGCGGAGGCGGACAGCCGCATGGACGATCCGTCGGCCCTGATGGAAGAGGCGTATCTTCTTTTCCAGCGCGGGGATGAGGATAAGGCGGGCGTCTGGGCGTCGAGAGCCATCACGGCGATCATGAACGACGGCGAAAACGTTTCCTTCGCCCGGCTGCGCCGCGCGGTGCGGGAGCTGGCCGGGATTTACGAGGGCGAAAGCGAACCCGTGGCCGATGAGACGATGATCGACGCCCTGGATTATCTGGAGGAGAGGGCTGAGGCGTCCGGCGACGAGCGCTACCTTGACGAGACGGCCGCTCTCCGCGACCGGGTGTCGAAACTGAATCCGGATGCCGCCCCGGTCACGGAGCAGTCGCTGGACCTCGCCTGGCAGAGGGATTACTGGAAGCTGCCGCTGCCGGAGAGTGTGACAGATACCCCGGATTACGCCGGCTTTGTCCCCGACCTGACGCAGACGCATGGGCTCTCCCTCACGGAAATGGCCTTTTTCCAGTATCTGCAGTTCGGCCGCGTCAGTTCCGTCATGGAAGGCATGACCGGGGACGACACCGGTTATCTGGATGCCGTGTTCCCCGCGGACACCGTAACGCCGCAGCAGGCGGGGCCGGCCGCGGAAGTGCTCAAACTCCTGATGTCCAGCCTGTCGCCCGCGGGATACGCCGCCCTGAAGAGGCTGTACCGCCGCGAGAATCCGGACGGCTGGTCCGCGGACCTGGGAACCCTGCGGAGCGTCTGCCAGGCTGCGGCGCAGCAGGTCGGCCTGTTCCCCGAGGAGCTGTTTTTCACGGCCCTGGTGACGCCGCTGCTGTCCATGCCCGGTTCGTATGGATCAGAAGCGTACAGCGCGGCGGAGCCCGGCATCCGCAGGATTCTCAATCTGAGCAGCTGCTGCCGCGAGGGAAATTTCAGCTTCCTGCATCCGGCGGCGGAGGAGGAAGTGACTGCCGAGCCTGAATTTGTCTCCGCGCCTTCCGGCCAGCTGGCCGAAGCGGAGACACTTCACGTCGAGGACGGCGGGGAGCTTCGGCTGCCACATCCGTCGGAGATCGTCGAAGCCGGGACGGCTGAGGAAGAGGCGCTGGCTGAAGAGAGCGCCGGACAGGCCGCGGCAGAGGACAGGCCTGCGGATGCCCCGTCTGAGGCGGAACAGAAAAAGTCCGGGGAAGAGCAGCGCCGGGAGGATGAGGCTTACTGCCGCCAGCTTCTGCAGACTTTTACCAGCGAATACTGTGTGATGTACGGCATTCTGGAATATCAGGCCGCGGAGGAGTACCGTCAGTCGAAGAGAGAGCTGTATAAGCAGCTGCTCAGCCAGGCGGCCGCGAACGGTCTTTCCATCGCCTGCCGCGACGAGGCGCGGAACTGGTTTTCCGCGGACAACGGCTATGAGTCGGACCCCGGATTCGCGAAATATTATACGCAGATCCTGTCGATGCGGGGCCTGAACTACAAGATTGTCAGTTATGTCGCGGAACTGAAGGGCGTGGAGATGAAAGTGCCGGGAATCGGGGACGGGGAATAAAGCTTTTCCCGGCCATGGCGCTTCTGCCGGCAGCAGCCGGTGCGCGCCGCCTGCCGGCCGATAAAATGGAAGCCGCCCGGGTCGGATCTTTTGAAGGATCCGATCCGGGCGGCTTTTGCGCAATGCCTGTTTTCAGAAATAGCGGAGCTTGTGGTCATGATGCTCGGGCGCCTCTTTCGGGGCCCGCAGCGTTCTGACCAGCAGAATCAGGAAAATGACGGCCGCCGCGATCAGCACGCACGCCGCGGCCAGCAGCCTGATGTTGACGGCGTGCAGCGACCCGGTTTTCACCTGGCTGGTCAGGGTCTGGCCGGAATCTTCCGCGTACATCCCGTAGGCGTTGGTATCGATGCCGTCGATGAAAGCCGCGGAGCCGATCGGGTAGCCCTCATACAGATAAGTCAGCACACGGTTCCCGTTCCCGTCGGCGGAGATGGTCCGGGTGAGATCCTCGTCGGTGACGCCCGCCGGAAGAACAATCCGTGCGCTGGCGTCAGACCGGGTGAGTTCGGTGCGGTCCGCGGGGATGCCCAGAGGGGTGGAGATTGTCTGGGGGTCCGCGGAGCCCGAAATGTCGGCGGACGGCGTCTCTGTGGAGAAATTTGAGACAGCCCAGTCCAGAAGGGTGTTGGTGTCCGTGTACTGCCCCGGGTACTCCGAATTCATCACAACGGCGATAAGTTCCATGCCGTCGGTTTTGGCGTAGGTGACCAGGCAGCGGCCGGACTCATCGGTCCATCCGGTTTTTGAACAGATCACGATCGGGTTGTAGAATTCAGAGTCCTCGCGGATCAGCAGGTTTGTGTTCTGCATCGGAATCTGGTTCTGGTTGATGTCGTCCGGTTCCTTGACGTAGGCGGCAGTGGAAGCGATCCGGACGAAATCCGGCAGCCCGATGTCCGCCAGCATGATGCGGTACAGGTCGTAGGCGCAGGTCGTGTGGTTCGGATCGTGCAGGCCGTTCGCGTTCGTGAAGGTTGTATTGACGCAGCCGAGCTCCGCGGCGGTCTCGTTCATCAGATCGGCGAAAGCCGAAATGGAGCCGCTGATGTGTTCGGCGAGCCCGTTGGCGGCGTCGTTGGCGGAGGGAAGCAGAAGACCGTAGAGGCACTGCTCCACCGTCAGGCGGTCTCCGGTTTTCAGGCCGATATGGCTGCTTCCGGGCGTCAGGCTGGTGATCGCGGTCCGCGAGAATTCGACAACCTCGTCCATGCCGCAGTTTTCCAGCGTCAGATAAGCGGTCATCAGTTTGGTGGTGCTGGCCGGGTACATGGACTGGGTGGCGTTTTTCGCCATCAGAATCGTTCCGCTGGCAATTTCCACAACAATGGCGCTCTCACTGGCGAGTTCGGGCGCCACGGGCCAGTCCTCCGGGATATAGCTGATGAGCTGGTCGACGCCGGCGCGTGTTTCCGGAAGGCTGCTCCAATCCGCCGCCGATGCGGAACTGTCCGCGGCTGTCGTTCCCCCGCCGGACTGGCTTTCGTCTGCGCTCTGCGACGCGCTGTCCGCGGCCGTCGTTCCTCCGCCGGACTGGCTTTCGTCCGCGTTCTGCGACGCGCTGTCCGCGGCGGCGCAGACTGTCCGGCCGCCGGCGGACAGGCACGCTGCCGCGGACAGAAAAGCCGCCAGCAGTATTCCTGTTTTCTTTCGTTTGCTTTTCATTTTATCAAAGTCTCCCGAGAAGACCCCTGCCAAATGTCTCATATGGCAGGGGATGAATCGGGCTGTTTCTTATGATTCCGGGAAAAGAATAGATCAGAAGCCGCGGCTTCCGCCATGGCCTCCGCCGTGACCTCCGCCGGAAAAGCTGGAGCCGCCTCCGCCGTGTCCCCCGCCGCCATGGTCTCCGCCGCCGTGGCCGCCGGAATACTCTGACGGCTCCTGTATCCTTGTGCGGGTGACCGTCGTATTCAGGTAGTGATCGTCCTTGCCGACAATCCGGAAAGTCCCGTTGTCCTCGTAGGCGGTTGCGGCCGGTCTTTTGTTATTGTTGCGGGAGGATACCAGAACCGCAGTGAGAATACCGCTTCCGATCAGCCCTACAATCGCGCACAGCCACCAGGAAATCTGAGGCGTATCCTCGTGCACGCTATCGCCTGACATATTGTACTGGGCGGTGTCGTAATTGCTGCCCTCATCCACGCCCGCGTAGTAGACCAGATCGTCGAGGAAAGCCTCGGCGGCCCGGTAGTAATCGCCGTTCTGCATGCTTACCGACAGGTCGTCAAGGATCTGGTCGCCCTCGTAGTCGGTGAGCAGGTAACCGGAAGCTTCTTCATTGTACTCGTACACCGTGTATTCGCGGTTGACCATGTCGATGTAGAAGATGACGCCCTCGCTGCCGCTTCCGTAGACGCAGTCGTTCGAAAGCAGGTAATCCCTGGCAAAGCTGTTGCCGGTCTCATCCTGGCTGGTATCCCGGGTGACGATCGCGATTCCGGCTTCGAGCTCACTGGCGGTGTCCTGGGCGTCGGACTCCAGAGTCTCCGCTTCATCGTCCGAGAACAGGCCGGCGCCGTCGTCGATGATGACGGGCTCCGAGTCCGCGGATACCGTCAGCGGGAAAGCTGCCGCCGGGACGGAAAGCGCGAGAGCGCACAGAAGAAGGCCGGCCGCCTTTTTCGGATTCCTGAAAAGACTTATCTCTCTGAACCGTATCATTTCGTCCTCCTTACAGGGTGAGCATCAGCAGATTGATCAGAGCTGAGAGACCGAAGAAAAGGAAAAAGCAGAGGATAAAGCACAGCACGACCCGGCCCGGGTCGACCGGCAGCGAGCCGATCCGTCGGCCGGTCTGCCCGTTCAGATAGAGTTTCCAGTCTTTTCCGCGGTAGCGGTACGTCAGCACCCAGACCGGAAACATCGAATATTCGCGGTCCGTGACCTTATCGTTGATCTGGCTGTTGACGACGATGACATTTTCAAATCCCGCAAAGGTGCTTCTGGTCTGGGCTTCAATGGCGCTGTCCGCCCGTCTTTCCGCCCGCGGCTGGAGAGCTGACGGCTCGTAATTGCTGTTTTCAGCCATGAAACCGGAGAGATAGGACGGATTGAACTCACGGATTTCGCCGTAGTTGAACGGTTCCAGCGAATCCATGACATCGTCCGGCATCTGCTCGGAAGCGTCGGCCGGAATGCGGGAAAAATCCGCCTGCGTTTCGCGCATGAGAAGGAAATGGTCAGTTTCCGTCACCAGGAAGTCGCCCTCGCGGTGGCTGCGGGACAGGGAGCCTTTGGCTTCCATGCGGGCGTGCGCGTCGAAACTGAACATCCAGTAGGGAACGTAGATCCCTTCGATATGATCGAGGGTGGAGGAGGAACGGAAGCCTTTCGGGGTAAAGAATCCGCTGCGGGTCCATTTGCGGAATTCCTCCTGGGCGGCTTTCTTGTCGTATCTGAATGGAATCAGGCTCTGCGGGCGGTTCTTTCCGCTGATGCGGCTTTTCAGGATCGCCGGGCTGCCGCAGAACGGACATATGGTGGCCGCCGTGTGCGCGTCGGTGATCAGTTCAGCGCCGCAGCTGGAGCATTTGAAATGAACGGAGCCGTCGTCAGCCTGCGAGGCTTCGCTGGAGGATTCTTCCGCTTCGGTCTGTTCAGAGGCGGTCTGCTGCCGGCTTCCCGCGATCGGAACCTTCGTTCCGCAGTACGGGCATACCAGAGAGTCAGTCCCCTCCTTATAGACGAGGGAAGCTCCGCAGTTCGGGCATTTTATGGTCTGGGGCATATCGTTTTCCTTTCTGCAGGGACAATATCTTGTTTCACGGGACGGTCAGGACATGGCCTGCGCGGCCGGTTAAGGATACTATATCATGAAACTGTCCGTGAGTGAATATTTTCCCTTCCGGCGCAGTTGTCACCCGGGCCGGTCCCGCCGGGTTCTGCCCGCGCGGACGGAAATGCCTCAGGCCGGTCCCGCCGGATTCTGTCTGTGGGGGGGACAGAAGCACCTCAGACCGGTCCCATCCGTCTCTGCCAGGAGGAAAAGAAACGCGGGGAAACAGAAACGGCCGGCAGATTTCTCTGCCGGCCGCCCAGTGAAGCTTTAATCTCATTATTAGATGTTACTTCTTATATATGCCAATATTATATGCCAATATATAATCTGGTAATTTTTTAATGAAATTAAACTGTACTGTCCTCAGGCTTTCAATCAAAGCTTGACAACGTTAATAGCCTGCGGGCCCTTGGTTCCCTCAGTGATGTCGAACTCAACCGCCTGACCCTCGTCAAGAGACTTGAATCCTTCGGACTTAATTCCGGTGTAGTGTACGAATACATCCTTGCCACTCTCATCAGAGATAAATCCGTATCCCTTCTGATTGTTGAACCACTTAACAGTTCCCTTCATGGTGTTACCTCCAAAAAGATGATATGAAATTGTCGACGTTATGCCGAACAAAAAAAGAATAGCACAGTGAAGGGGCCTTGTCAATCGAGATTTCGTTTTCTTGACACAGAGGGCAGGCCTCTGATAGAATTGTCACCAACAGCGGAAAAAGCCGGCAAAACAGGCTTTCTGAGCCGGTCCGCCGGCGGTTACGGCTAATTATGGGAGGAACATCCTGATGCATCAGATGATTCATCTGCTCACGGTTTTCGGGCAGCTGTCGCCCGATGATTTCGACTTTGATTACGCGGCCCGCGTTCCGACCGCCACAATCGTGTTCATGATAGCTGCCATCATCCTGGCTTTTATTGTTCCTATCTGGCTGTTCATTCACGTACAGAGAAGGTATGAGCTCGACGGCCTCGTCATGCTGATCGGCCTTGTGGCTTATCTGCTCGGCGGATATATCGCGCCCGCCCTGCTCGGCGGCGGAATCCAGTATCTGGCCCGCAAGGCCGGAGCGGATACTTCCGGGACGGCTTACACGGTCTTCATGTCCGCGCTGGACAGCTTCATGGTGCTGCTCTCGCTGTGGATCGGGCTAAAACTCAGCGCCCGCAAGTGGAAGCTGCATCTCGGAAACCTGTTCATCTACGCGATCGGGTTCTCCCTGATCACCTTTATGATGAACACGGTCACCAACAACATGAACCTGCTCAGCACCGCGCTGACGATCAACGAAGGGCAGATCCGCGACGGCGTGCAGAGCTACATCGAATCCAATTCCTCCCAGACGGACGAGGAGATCCGGAACTACCTGGAAGCGATGTTCGTCTATCTCGAGGAAATCTGCGATTTCCACCCGACCTACTGGATGTTCCTCAGCCTCTGCCTCTTCATGACGCTGCCCAACATGCTGGGCCTGACGGTGACGGCCGGAGGCCTGATCTCCGGCAGATTCCCCGCTTCGGAAAAGAAATGGCTGGTCTTCGGCTTCGCGGTTTATCTGGTTATGGGAATTGTCGAAAGCCTGCTTCCGCTGGAGGCAGCGTGGGCGGCGTTCCTCTGCTACTTCGCGGCGGCCGCGGCGGCGGCTGTCCCGGCGTATCTGCTGACGAAGAAATATGCGCCGGACGACATCGAGACCTACCACGGAAAATCAATTGCCGAGAAGGAAAAAGAGCAGCATACCCCGTTCCCGAAGATCAATATGCCGAAGGACCGGTAAGCATTCAGCCGGTTCAGCCGGTGCGGTTCAATCGGGTAACTGGCAGCGAATCCGCCGGAGAACGACAGCGCCGGCTGATCCAGAGGGAAAATTCCGGATGAATCTGCCGAAAAGATTCGGTGAATCTGCCGAAAAGATTCGGTGAATCGGCTGGAAAGATTCTGTGAAAGACCCAGCTGGAATGACCCAGCGGGAATGATTCAGTGAAAGAAATCAGCCGGAAAGATTCAGTGTGAGAACCAGCCGGAAAGCATAAAAAAGGCGCCCGCAGGGCGCCTTTTTCAACTCTGTTCTGATCTTTTAAAGCAGCCGGACCGGCATTTCAGCCGATGCTGCCTTTGACCGTGGATCTTTCGGCCATGCTTTCTTCCTTCTGCATTTCGGTCATGCCGCACAGTACCGTGCTCAGCACAACGCCTAAAAGAACGTCGATGATCGAGTGCTGATCCAGCATGACGGTTGAAATGCAGATCAGACCGCCGAGGACGCTGGCGAAGATTTTCAGCTTCCACTCCTTTTTCATTTTTTCGGAGCGGAAGAGCGTCAGCATGATGCCGAAAGTACTGGAAACGTGGATGCTGGGGCATACATTCGACGGGGTGTCGATGCCGCGCAGCCCGTTGACGAGCATGGCGCAGAAATTCGTGTCCTCAATCGGCTGCCGTAGCTCCAGACCGGTCGGGAACAGCAGATAGATGCACAGGCAGACGGTCATGCCGCCGAACACGATTTTATAGGCTTTCCAGTAGTCGTCCAGCGAGCGAAGGGACAGATAAATCATAAATCCCGGCACGAAGGCGAACCACAGGAAGTAGGGGATGATGAAGTATTCGCTGAACGGAATGACGTCGTCCAGCCAGCAATGCACAATGTACAGAGGCTGCCGGTAGGTTTCCAGAAGGGAAAAAGCCGGCAGGTAAAATAAAAAATACAGGCCTGCGTAGAATATGGGGAACATCTCAAAGGCCATTTTGACCTTCGAGGCCAGCCAGCGCAGCCGCTGCAGTTTGGCTTTCATCAGTCAGAATCCTCCGAAGGACAGCTGTCCGGAAAGGTCAGCGCCGGATTTCACAGGCGCTTTCAGCCGGGAGCCGAAGAACGGGAAACGCATCGGTTTATTTTATCGTAACCCCGCGGAAAAATCAAGAAGAAAGTTTATGGCACTGAAACATCCGTACTGAGCGGTTCTTCCGCCAGGATGCGGATCTGTCTCAAAAAAAGCACCAGCCCCGAGGCTCATATGTCCCCAAAACTGGTACTTCATGCGCCTCCAGGGGCTCGAACCCTGGACACCCTGATTAAGAGTCAGGTGCTCTGCCAACTGAGCTAGAAGCGCAGATATTAAAAATGTAATGCCTGTATTTCCTCAGGCACAGCACTTATATTAATCAGAAAATGATGAAAAGTCAATCGTTTTCGCCGGTTTTCGCACCCGAACGGAAAGTTTGGTGAAAATATCAAAAATGAAAAATCTTCCATTCTTTGATTTGTTAAAACTGTGGCGGCCCGGAAAACGCGTTTCCGCGTTTTCCGGGCCGCACGCATTTTTCAGCCTGAGACCTGCATTCCGGGTCGTTTCTTCACGATTTTCCGGCGGCTGTGAGCCAGGCGGCGGTGGAGACCTCCGCCGTTTTCCGCCCTGAAGACCTCCCGGCCCGGGCAGGAGAGCAGGTCAGTCGTTGTAGAGGATGTTCTTTTTGAGCTCGTCCCGGTCGAGGAAAGGAGCGAGATCTTCCAGCGGCGGAGAAACGAGCGTCCCGTCGGGGAGTTTCCTCGCGAAGCTCTTCGGCTCGAAGAACTGGTCTGTGGAGACGAATATCTCGCAGATCAGCGGCCCCTGCGCCGCAAGAACCTGGTCTACTGCCTTCTTCATCTCTTCGTTGGAGCTTGCACGGTAATACGGGTAGCCGAAAGCCGCGGCCAGTTTCCCGAAATCCGGGAAGGAAAGATCATGGCTCTCGGGGCCGATGCCGACTTTGGTATGGCCGGAGAACAGGTTGGTCTGCGTCTGGCGGATCGAGTGGTAGCCGGAGTTGTTGATGATGAACAGTTTGATCGGCAGATGGTTCGTGAGAACGGTCTGCAGCTCCTGCAGGTTCATCATGATGCTTCCGTCGCCTTCCAGACAGATGGTTTCCCGGCATCCGTCCGCTACGCAGGCGCCGATCGCGGCGGGCAGCCCGTAGCCCATGCTGGCGATCGCGCTGTTGATCAGAAAACGCGCGTTCTTCTGGATCACATAGTTGTGGCTTCCCACGACGCAGGCGCTGCCGTTGCTGACAACCGTGAGGTTTCCCTCCGGAAGACGGGAAGAAAGGTAATGGATGAAGGCATAGACGTTGGCGTGGCGGCCGTCTTCCGCCCAGTGTTTCGGCAGAGTGACGGGATAATTCTTTTTCCAGTTCCGGCAGACCGAAAGCCAGTCTTCTTTTTGGAAGAAGGGCTTTTCAACGGTACAGTTCTGCCGCCGGAGCGTTTCGGAAACCGCGCCGAGAAAATCCGCCGCGTCAGCCCACACGGGGAGGTCCACGTGAATGGTGGACTTCTTCAGCTCAGCCCGGTCGATGTCGACCATGGCGACCTTCGCGTGCGCGGCCCAGTCCCTGTAATTGTACCCGACCTGGCGGATGGACAGGCGGTTTCCGACAGCCAGGACAAAGTCGGAATTCTGCACGGCGAAATTGCCCGGGCGGTCGCCCATATTCCCGGCGCGCCCGACGTAGAGCGGATTTTCGGTCTCGATCAGGTCGATGGAATCCCAGCAGGTGACAACCGGGATCCCCAGGAGGGAAGCGGCGTCACGGAATTCCTTCATGCCCCCGGAGAGCCGGATGCCGGCGCCGGCATAGAGCACCGGCCGCTTCGCGTTCCCGATGTCCGTGAGAATCCGGCGGACGGTTTCCTCCGGGACATGGGGCGGGAGAGCGGCGTCGTCCTCCGCCGGGTCATACGCGGGCAGATCGTCCGTCTCGATCACGGCTCCCTGGAAATTTACGGGAATGTCCACCCAGGACGGGCCGCGCCTGCCGGTCATGGCGAGGTGGTAAGCTTTCTCGAGAATATAGCGGATGCGCGTCGGGTCCTCGACCATCACCGCGTACTTGCACATGCAGCCGACGGCCTTGGTGATATCGAACTCCTGGTCGCCGACCGCGCGGAGCGGAAGGCCGTTCGTGAACTGTTCATTGTAGCGCGCCGTGGTATCGTAGCGCACCTGGCCTGAGATTACGAGCATGGAGATGGAATCCAGCCAGCCGCCGACCACGCCCGTGATGGCGTTGGTCCCGCCGGGACCGGTGGTGACGCACACCGCCGCGATCCTCCCGCTGTATCTGGCGTAGGCTTCCGCGGCCATAGCGCAGGCCTGCTCGTGATGGTTATACCAGACGTGCAGTCCTTTCTTATGGCCCAGCGCGTCGTTCAGGTGCATGGCTCCGCCGCCGACGACGGAAAAACAGTCGGTGATTCCCTTTTTCACAAGAAAATCAGCGACATAATCGGCTAATCTCTGCTTCATCGCGTCTCCTTTTCTTATGGCACTTTACCGCACGATCTCCAGGATGGACTGCGCCATATAATCGAGCTTTTCCTCCGTCATGCCCGGATACACGCCGATCCAGAACGTATGGTTCATCACAAAGTCGGTCTGCGTGAGATCGCCGGCGACGCGGTAGGCGTCGGTTCCGCGGATCTGGTCAAAACACGGATGGCGGATCAGGTTTCCTGAGAAGAGGAGGCGGGTCTGGATGTTCCGCTTTTCCAGTTCCCGGGTGATTTCGTTGCGGGTGATCCCCGCGTCATCCTTCACGGAGATCAGGAAGCCGAACCAGGACGGTTCGCTGTTTTCGGCTGGTTCCGGGAGAATCAGCTTACCTTCGGCCGGAGCGAGCCTGTCCCGCAGAACCGCCCAGTTGTGCCTGCGTTTTTCGATGAAGGACGGGAACTTTTTGAGCTGCTCCACGCCGATCGATGCCTGCAGGTCCGTCGCCTTCAGGTTGTAGCCGAAATGGCTGTAGACGTACTTGTGGTCGTATCCGAAGGGAAGTTCGCCGTGCTGCCCGTCGAAGCGGTGCCCGCAGAAATTGTCCTGTCCCGGCGCGCACATGCAGTCGCGGCCCCAGTCGCGGAAAGAGCGGATCAGTTTCGCGAGCAGCGGGTTGTCCGTATAGACGGCGCCGCCCTCGCCCATCGTCATGTGATGGGGCGGATAGAAACTGGAGGTCCCGATATCTCCCCAGGTTCCGGTGAACTTTGTGACGCCGTCAATCGTATAGCGGCTGCCGAGGGCGTCGCAGTTGTCCTCGATCAGCCAAAGGTGATATCTGTCGCAGAATGCCTTCACCGCGGCGAGATCGAAGGGATTGCCCAGCGTGTGGGCGATCATCACAGCCTTGGTTTTTTCGCTGCGGGCGGCCTCCAGGCGCGAGACGTCGATGTTGTACTGCGGCACGGTGATGTCCACGAAAACCGGGACCGCGCCGTACTGGATAACCGGGGTGACCGTGGTCGGGAAACCGCAGGCGACGGTGATGACCTCGTCCCCGCGCCGGATCTGCCGGTCCCCGAGTTCCGGGGAAGTCAGCACCATGAACGCGGTGAGGTTTGCCGAGGATCCGCTGTTGACCAGATAGCAGTACCTGACGCCGATCCACCGGGCGAAATCACGCTCAAACTGCGCCGAGAAGCGGCCGGCGGTCAGCCAGAAATCGAGGCAGGCGTCCGTCAGGCTCTGCATTTCCTTCTCGTCGTACACGCGGGACGCGTAGTTGATGCGGTCCCCGGGTTTGAATGCGGAACGGTCTTCCTTAAACTGGTGATAGTAGGAGGCGACCAGGTCCTTGATTTCCCGGCGCGCTTCCTCCTCGCTGTTCCACTTCTTATCCTTATGTTCAGACATCTGTTCAGACATTGATAACTCCCATAAATTCACGGATCTGCCGGCTGCAGCATTCCCTCACGTCGCCGCCGGAGGCGAAAACACGGCTCCACTCGACGGTTTTTTCGACAGCCTCAGCAAGATGCCAGCGCGGCGACCAGCCGAAGACTGACTTCAGCAGAGAGCAGTCCAGCTTCAGAAAATTGGCCTCATGCGGCCCGTTCGGGTCCGCGGCCTCCCAGGTCAGCCCGTCTCCCCAGCAGCGGGTAAACAGGTCCGCCAGTTCCCCGGTCGTCGCGCAGTCGCACTCGTCGGGACCGACATTGTAAAAACCGCATTTCGCGGGATCTTCCGCCTGAGCCGCGGCGATCATCAGGTATGCCGCGACCGGCTCCAGGACGTGCTGATACGGCCTCGTCGAATTGGGATTGCGGATACCGACCGGCTTTCCGGCCATCGCCGCGCGCACACAGTCGGGGATGATTCTGTCTTTGGCGAAGTCTCCTCCGCCGATCACATTGCCGGCCCTCGCGGTCGAGACGGCGGGGAAATAACTTCCGTCCTCCTTCCGGAAGAAGGAATCGCGGTAGCTGTGGGTGACCAGCTCCGAGCATGATTTCGAGTTGGAGTAGGGGTCAAAGCCGTCGAGCGGCTCGCTCTCCCGGTATCCCCACACCCACTCGCGATTCTGGTAGACCTTGTCCGTCGTGACGTTGAGCACCGAGCGGACGGCGCCGCCGGATTTCACGGCCAGGCGCACGCATTCCATCAGGTTGACGGTTCCCATCACGTTGGTCTCGTAGGTCTCGCGGGGGAAACGGTAGCTTTCCCGCACGATCGGCTGCGCCGCGAGATGGATGACGACCTCGGGATCCGCCGCGTCAAACGCCTCTTTCAGGCGGCCGAAATCGCGGATGTCCCCGGTCACCGAATGGACGTCCCGCGCGATGCCCGCGGCCTCGAAAAGGGAGGGATCCGTGGGCGGTTCGAGCGCGTAGCCGGTCACCTCCGCTCCCAGCATGGCGAGCATCCGGCACATCCACGATCCCTTGAAACCGGTGTGGCCCGTGACGAAAACACGCCTGCCCCGGTAGAAATCCGGATTCCAGGCCGCGATTGCGCCGCCCTGCCTGGAGGCGGGAGAACCGTTCAGTTTCTGTTCCGGCATAATTTCCTCCCCTCAGTCGTCCCAGACCTTCCAGGGAGCGTTCCCGCTCTCCCAGAGTTTTTCCAGAACCATCCATTCCCGGCGGTTGTCCATGCACTGCCAGAAGCCGGTGTGGCGGTAGCTCATGAGCTGGTGCTCGGCCGCGACGCGCTCCAGCGGCTCCTGCTCAAAGGAGGTATTGTCTCCGTCGATATAGTCGAAAATCTCGGGATTCAGCACCATGAAGCCGGCGTTGATGAAGGTGTTGTCCGACGCGTTTTTCTCGCGGAAGGAATAAACCGCGTTGTCGCCCCCGATGTTCAGCACGCCTTTCTGCTGCTTCTGCTGCACAGAGGTGAGCGTGGCGATTTTTCCGTGCGAGCGGTGGAAGGCCACGAGGTCGTTGATGTTGACGTCGCAGACGCCGTCGCCGTAGGTCATCATAAAGGTCTCGCTGCCGATGTAGGGCTGAACCCGCTTGATTCTCCCGCCGGTGAGCGTGTGGAGGCCGGTGTCGACGACCGTCACTTTCCAGGGCTCTGTGTGCTGGTTGTGCACGATGATTTTGTTCCCCTGCGTGAAGTCGAAAGTGATATCCGAGGTGTGAAGAAAATAGTCGGCGAACCATTCCTTGATCATGTGCTGCTTGTATCCCGCGCAGATGATAAATTCATTGTAGCCGTAGTGGGAATATCCCTTCATGATATGCCACAGGATGGGCATGTCGCCGATTTCGATCATCGGCTTCGGCTTGAATTCCGATTCCTCGGAAAAGCGGGTGCCGAATCCTCCCGCGAGCAGTACAACTTTCATATTCAAGATTCCTTTCGCTTTGCCCGGGCGGAAGCCGGCAGTCTCTTCATGGCCGGCAGTTCGCAGGTTTTCCGCCGGCTCTCATCCCTCCCTCAGAAGAGAGGAGAAGCTCCGTCCCTCCGCGCCCGGGTCAGCCCTGCAGCTTTTTCCAGGTTTCCATCGCGGAGGCAATCACCTGGTCCATGTTGTAATACCGGTATTCTCCGAGGCGGCCGCCGAACACGACCTTCGGCTCCTTATCCGCCAGCGCGCGGTATTTCGCGTAAAGCGCCGAATTTTTTTCGTCGTTGACCGGATAGTAGGGTTCCATCCCGGGCTTCCAGGCTGTGGAGTACTCCCGGGAAATCACCGTCTTCGGCTGGGTGCCGAACTCGAAGTGCTTGTGTTCGATGATGCGGATCCACGGGGTCTCGCGGTCCGTGTAGTTGACGACAGCCACGCCCTGATAGTTCGGCGTGTCGAGAACCTCCGTCTCAAAGCGCACCGTGCGGTATTCCAGGTTCCCGAAGCGGTATCCGTAAAACGCGTCGATCGGGCCGCTGTAGATCACTCTTTCCCCCATGGCGTTCCATTTTCCGGGATCCGCAAGGTAATCAGTCCCGGTGATCACGTCGGCCTTTTCGAACAGTTTCTGCGTCAGCGCGTTGTAGCCGCCGATCGGGATGCCCTGCCACAGATCGTTGAAGTAGTTGTTGTCATAGGTATAGCGCACCGGAATCCTGCGGATGATGAAAGAGGGGAGTTCCGCGCAGCTGCGCCCCCACTGCTTTTCGGTATAGCCTTTGACCAGCTTCTCGTAAATATCGGTCCCGACGAGGCTGATGGCCTGCTCCTCCAGATTTTTCGGCGTACCGCTGACCGCTCCGCGCTGCTTTTCGATGATCGCCCGCGCCTCATCCGGGGTGCGGATACCCCACATCCGGCTGAACGTATTCATGTTGAAGGGAAGGTTGTAGATCTCCCCCTTGTAGTTTGCGATCGGAGAGTTCGTGTAGCGGTTGAACTCGGCGAAGCGGTTGACGAAGTTCCAGACTTCGCGGCTGCTCGTATGAAAAATATGGGCGCCGTACTTGTGGACGTGAATGCCTTCGATTTCCTCGCAGTAAACATTGCCTCCGACTTCATTGCGCTTTTCCAGAACGAGACAGGTTTTTCCGGCCTCAGCGGCGAGCGCCGCGATGGTCCCCGAATACAGGCCGCTGCCGACCAGAACGTAATCGTATTTTGCCATATACCACCCTCCCAGACACCGGTGTGCCGGACAGTCAGCCGATCGCCGCGCTGCCGCAGTCACACAGCCGCATTGTCTATAGATGTATCATATCATGAAGCAGCGCGGAGAAAAGCAGAAAATAATAAGAGATCAATGAAAAGGATATCATAAAAGCCGGGACAATACAAAATCCGGAAAATCTGACAGCTCCCCGGGCAGGCGCGCGGGTTTTACTTCCGCGTCCCGCGGGAAATTGACGGACAGAAACAGCTTCCGGGATCAGCGCGCTTTACATCCGCGTCCTGCGGGAAATTGAACGGACAGAAACAGCTTCCGGGACCAGGCGCGCGGGTTTTCACCTCTGCGTTGCGGGGGAGGGAAGCAGCCCAAACCCAAAAATCAACAGTGAATTGCCCAGTCTGAACGCTGCCGCTTTTCAGACGGAGTATTCTGGCGCAATTATAAATATGATGAAAAAAGCACCATTTCTAACCGCGGTTAAAAATGGTGCCTCACTATGCGCCTCCAGGGGCTCGAACCCTGGACACCCTGATTAAGAGTCAGGTGCTCTGCCAACTGAGCTAGAAGCGCAGTTTTCTGCGTCTTCACAGACAACGGATATCATATCAGGTTCCCGAAGAACTGTCAACAGCTTTTTACGAAAACCTGACGTGATCTTCAGAAACGGAGGTGTCGGAAAGATTCCGGAAAACACCCCCGGGCGGATCCCTGAAAGATTTTCGCACCAGGATTTCGGAACGGTCTTCGGGGCAGGAATTCCACTGTCTGTCAGAGTTCGTATTCCTCCGGCGTGCGGTCCGGCGGGACAGGCGGCACCGAATCGGGCCGCACCGCGGTCAGGCGCATGATCTTGTTTCCGAGCTGGGAAAACCTCTGCTCATACTCGGTCATGACATTGTCCTCCGCGAATTCACTGTGATGCAGGTCGTAGGTCAGGGAAGTGATGGTCCACCCGTTCTCCCGGAACGATTCCAGCGAATACTCAAACAGCGCGGCGTTGTCCGTTTTCTGCTCGACGACACCGCCCGGCCTGAGCACGTGGCAGTATCTGGCCAGGTACACCGGGCTGCTGAGGCGGCGTTTCGCGTGGCGGTCCTTCGGCCACGGATCGGAAAAATTCAGGTAGATCCGGTCGATCTCATTTTCGCCGAAATAGGCGTTGAGCTGTTCCGCGTCCTTGAAGAGAAAGCGGACATTGGGCAGCTGCAGCTCATCCTGTTTTTCCACCGCGCGGACGAGCACGGATGCAAAGCGCTCCATTCCGACGAAGTTGATCTCCGGATGGCGGCAAGCCATCTCCGTGATAAAACGCCCCTTGCCCATGCCGATTTCCAGATGAAGCGGGTGTCCCGCGGCTTCCTGCCCGAAGACCTCCGCGAAGTGCCCGCGGTGATCCTTCGGATCCGCAACCAGGCAGGGACATGCGGCTACAGCTTCCTCGGCGCCTTTGACTTTTCTGAGTCTCATGATCTGCATTCCTTTCTGCCGGCTGTCCGCCGGACGCTCCTGATTCTGGCAGGGCAGCGCGCCGGCCGGCGCGCATATCCGTGACACGTGCGGCTTTTCAGCCTCTGCGGACCAACAGTTCGGTCCAGACCGTTTACGCGCATTTCACCGGGGCTTTCAGAGTGCACGGCGTCCTGCAGATCCCCGATCAGCGGCTGGCAGCATTTGACCGGAGCCCGCAGAGTGCCCGGACAGCCGGATTTCCCGCGGTAACGGGCTGCCCTGTCCGTCCCACCGGAGACAGCGAAAAAAGTATAAACAAATCAAAAATTTTTTGCAATAGTTGAGCAGGGTCATGAAAAATTGAGAAAATCGGGCGAAACCGTTTGAGTTTCGTTGAATTAATGGTTTCCCAAGTTTTGGTACTATAAGCTGCTGACCTATTCAGTAGAAGTGTTTTTTCGCGGCCTTCCGCGTTTCCTCTTCGGCGGTGCAGGAACAGGCTTGGATAAACCAAGTGCTTCCA
>JBMNRC010000011.1:0-85092 GCA_050944455.1 Lachnospiraceae bacterium | reverse complement strand
AGGGAAAATCGGAACTGTCTCTCGCGGACAGCTTTTGTATGATATCATCCTGCCAAATCTGTGTCAAGCGTTTTTTCCGGTTTTTTTGAATTATTTTCACAGATGCGCCGATTCTGGCGTTTACGGCGGGAATTGTCAGGAGTTGTTTTTGTTGTCTGCCAATTCATGGGCAGCGGATCCGGACTCAGCCAAGTGATATTTTGAGTTCCACAGCGCTGACTGTTCAGAAGTTTGTTCAAAAGTAAAAAAAATTCAGCGGGTATTGAATAGATAAGGTACTCTATCCAATACCCGCTAATGTTCAGTATCCAACGGTGTATTCCTCCATTGATACAGTTCACATAAACCAGATATCCATTGATAAAGCTCAGATGTATAAAATCGAAGTCTGTGAAGAAGATTTGTCTTCCGCACCCGGTGAGTTTATCCGGAATATATCTCTTTCCCCGGGACTGCCATTTCCCCGGAAAGATGCTGAATACACTTTATGGCTTCTTTCCTGTGCTGCGTCAGATTTTCAGTTTGACGGGTTTCTTTGAGCTCCTTTGGCCTGATGAAACATCACAATCTGTTCTGTCCTGTCTCATCCTGCCGCTGATTGCTCCTGGATCAGAAACATTTTCTCCGGAAACTCTGAGGCGCCAATCATTGAAACTCTGATCTCATCTGATATCTCTGATGAAAATTCAGGAATCAATCATTGAAACCGATATCGATGCTGGAAACTTTGATATCGCTGTTTCTCTCGTTTCTTTTGAAAATAACCGTTCTGCAACCGATCTTTCCTCACATGCGAAACAGTTAAGAATTACAAACTGCAAACCTTTGATTTACACGGTTTCAGTACAGCCGGTAAATTTCAGGCTATCGCTGATTTCCGAACCTGCGCCTAAGAAAAGAGGATTATCATCTTAGAAAATGTTCCACGCAATTTCAATCCAAACTGACAACTATCAGGATCAGTCCGGACAGAAATCTGTTCGGGAAACCTTTAGTTTCTGAGACTTTTTTGATTTATGCTTCACAACGGGTTGCTAGGTATAACTTTTTTGATCTGATACCGGTTCTCTGGCGCCTATTCTTTCCTTCTGACATCCCGCGTTTCTTCTGATTCGGATCATTGACTGCTGCAGCTGCGAACCATCCGATTGCCGGAGCCATTCCGGAATTTTGATTGCCGGAATCAAGTTGATCACCCTTGCCCTGTCCCGGTTTTCTACGCCGTCAGGACGTTACTCAGTAAGTCTTTGGTTTGTCCTCCTCTTCCTGATATTTGCTTCATTCCGAATGCAAAGGCCCGAAGAATGGTAAATGGTCAATTGCCTTTGCCTCTTTTGTGATGCAACTAAAGTATACAAAATACTGATTCGCATGTCAAGCTTTTTTCAAAATATTTTTTGCCTTATTTTGTTATATTTTGTTATCTCCTGAGATTTGAGTCAAATGTATGTAATTATTTGAATATTTGTAGATTTATCTCTCCGTTATTCCATATGTTATCTGAAATATTTTGCAATTCTTAACAAACGGACACGTTCCGCATACAGCTTCCGCATTGCCTCGACATAAAACCCAGGCCCCGCGAACGCTCCGCAATCCCGCTGGCGAGGCCTGGCAGCGGGGTAAAATTCAGAAAGGACAGGAATTCTTCAGCCCGGCTGCTCCGCACCGGACCACCGCGAAGCTGTTCCACGCCAGACCGCTGCGATCTAAACTTAAGCAGCTTGCCCTTCCCTGGGGCAGCCCGATCCATTATAATGGCAGCAGAATACCTTCGTCCAGAACAGGCACGCGCGGCAGACCGCAGCAACGTACCTGCGCTGCAGTCGCCGTAAAATTCATCTGCTGAAGATCTGCTGAAGATCCGCACGCCTGAGGCGCCGCTGTGCCAATTGACAGCTGCACAGATCGCCGCCTGCCGCGCCGCCGCAGTCAGTTTCCGGTTCCGGACGAAGAAACCATATCCGAAAATCTTATTCTATGGAGGGTAAGCAACATGAGTCTTAACTTCTTTTCGCAGGAGGACGGCGCTCTTCTTTTCAACCGCCGCGGAGAAATGATTGAGATCCGCCCCTGGGGGCACGGGATCCGCGTCCGCGCAACACAGAACCATACGTTTTCCCGGCACGACTGGGCGCTTTCTGAAAAGCCTGCCGACGCGGACTCAGAAATCTCCGTCAGAGCGGACAGCTCTGCCGCTTCCGTCACCTGCGGTCCGATCCGCGCGGAAATCACTTCCTACGGAAGAATCTGCTGGTACCGCGTCTCCGACGGGAAGCTTCTTCTGAAGGAATACTACCGTTCCTGGGACTATGGTACGGAAGGATGGCAGAACCTCGATACGATCATTCAGCAGAAAGTGCCCGCCCGATCCTACCGCAACGTCGGCGGCGATCACTGGCGGATTTGCCTGAAGTTCGAGGCGGATGAGAATGAACGGATCTACGGGATGGGGCAGTATCAGCAGAAAAGCCTCAACCTGAAAGGATCTCACCTGGAGCTCGCCCAGAAGAACACCCAGGCTTCCGTCCCTTTTATGGTTTCAAGCCTCGGATACGGCCTTCTGTGGAACAACCCGGCTGTCGGCACCGCATCCTTCGCGTCCAACCTGACCGAATTTACCGCGGAGGCGTCGGAACAGATCGATGTCTGGGTGACCTGCGGGGATACCCCGGCGCAGATTGTGGAACAGTACACCGAAGTTGCCGGAAGAGTCCCGATGATGCCCGACTGGGCGATGGGCTTCTGGCAGTGCAAGCTGCGCTACCAGTCCCAGGAGGAAGTGCTCCGGATTGCCAGAAAGTACCACGGGATGGGTGTTCCGCTCTCGGTGATTGTCATTGACTTTTTCCACTGGACGCAGCAGGGTGAATGGAAATTCGACCCCGCTTACTTCCCTGATCCGGCTGCCATGGTCAGCGAACTGCACAGCCTCGGCATCCGCCTGATGGTATCCGTCTGGCCGACTGTCGACCGCGGGTCCGAAAACTACCGCGAAATGTCGGAACGCGACCTTCTGGTGCGCGCGAACCGCGGCATGAACGTCACGATGGACTGCTGGGGCCTTGAGAGTTTCATTGACACCACGAATCCGGAGGCAAGAAAATTCCTCTGGCAGAAAGTGGAGGACCATTACCGCAGATACGGGGTTGACCTGTTCTGGCTGGACGAGGCGGAGCCCGAATATTCGGTCCCGGATTTTGACCTTTACCGCTATTACGACGGGAACGCGGTTTCCTGTGCAAACGAGTACCCGGTGAGATACGCGCAGGCGTTTTATGAAGGGATGAAGAAAGAAGGCGTTGAGAACCCGATCAACCTGATCCGCTGCGCGTGGGCCGGGAGCCAGAAGTACGGCGCGCTGGTCTGGTCCGGCGACGTCCCGTCTACGTTCACCTATCTCAGATATCAGCTGACCGCGGGCCTCAACATGGGGCTTGCCGGCATCGCCTGGTGGACCGCCGACATCGGCGGCTTCCACGGTGGGAATGTCCACGACCCGGCTTTCCAGGAACTTCTGTGCCGCTGGTTCCAGTTCGGCGCTTTCTGCCCGGTGATGCGCCTGCACGGCGACCGGGATCCGCACTATAAGCCGCTCGGGACTACCGGCGGCGGCATGGTGGCGTCCGGCGCGGACAACGAAATCTGGAGCTACACCCCGGAGATGCAGGATATGATGGAATATTACATCCGGCTCCGCGAGTCGATGAAAGACTATATCCGCGGCGTCATGATGGAAGCTCACGAAAAAGGAACGCCGGTCATCAAGCCTCTGTTCTACGATTATCCGGATGAAGCAGACGTGCGGGACGTCGAGGATGAGTACCTGTTCGGCCACAGCCTTCTGGTCGCCCCGGTTCTCACGGCAGGAGCGGTGAGCCGCCGCGTCGCGCTTCCGGCGGGGCGCTGGATCGAATACGAAACCGGGAAGGAATATGACGGCGGGCAGACGGTCACCGTTGATGCTCCTCTTTACCGGATTCCGCTGTTTGTAAAGAAAGGCGCGGAAGTGTTCAAAACCGAATCGTGACCGGAAACCATACTTCCCGGGCGGCCTGACGTTTTATAGTGGATTCGCGGGTCAGTCAGAAGTACAGGCTTTCCGGGCGGCCTGACATCTCAAACCGATAATTATGGCGGCGCAGACTCCCCTGAGCTTATAGTTCAGGGCGAATCTGCGCCGCCTGATTATTTTGTCAGAAACTGATGCCTTCCTGCCGGATCGAAGGGAAAAACAGGATTTTTTTGAGCGAGAAGCGCAGGACAGGCTGATAAACCAGATGATAAGGCGGCAGAAGAAGTTTTCCGTACGGCGCGTCGAGACTCCCGAACCGCCTCTTTTCGAGAAAATAGCGCGCGTGCTTATCATCCAGGAACCGAAGAACCAGTTCCTGCACCTGAAATTCACTGTTGTTGCTTGCGGCCACCTCGACGAGAATGTTCTGTTTTCTCTTCTCCTTCATGTAACGGACCAGTTCCGGGGAATATTCGATGGTCATTCGTATTTCGGGCCAGTGTCACGTACCGTTCCTTCCGCCGGTCGGCCGGCAGGGCCCTTCCTCCTCTCCCCTCTTTCGATAGAGTCATCATAGAAATCCAGCATCCGGCTGAACTCTGCCAAATCATAATACAGCATCCAGCCGGGTTCTGCCAGATAATCCAGCATCCAGCCAGGCTCTGCCAGATAATAATCCGGCATTCAGCCGGGCTCTGCTAATGAATAATCCAACATTCAGTCGAACTCTGCCCTATATAATCCAACATTCATCTGAACTCTGCCAGCATTTCCGGCAGTTTTGGCGCAGCGGTTTACAGTCTGAGCTTTTTCGATTATGATAATATTCTGACGAAAGATTTTCATCTATCTGCGGACAGCCGGATGAGCTGGCAGGCAGCCAAAAACACTCCTGCCACAGCAGGCTGGGCAGAAAAAAGCAGCTTCCGACAGAAAGGAAATCTGATATGAAAAAGATCATTCTCGCATCCCAGTCGCCGCGGCGCATGGAACTGATGGGGCAGGCCGGTATTCCTTTTACCGCTGTCGCCAGCCATATGGAGGAACATCCGGTGAGCACGGAACCGTCAGCGGTTGTCGAGGAACTCTCCCTCGGGAAAGCCACCGCCGTCGCGCGGACAATGACGGAAGACTGCCTGGTGATCGGCGCGGACACGATTGTGGCGGCTGACAGCGAAATTCTGGGGAAGCCGAAGGACACGGCCGACGCCTCCCGGATGCTTCACCTTCTGTCCGGAAGAGTCCACCAGGTATACAGCGGCGTGACGATCCTGGAAGTTGTGAACGGTAAAATCACGCGCAGCACGACGTTTCATGAGCGCACGGATGTTCACGTCTGCCGGATGACGGACGAGGAGATCGACAGCTATATCCGCACCGGCGAGCCTTTCGACAAGGCCGGCGCGTACGCTGTCCAGGGAAAATTCGGCGTGTATGTCAGCCGGATCGAAGGGGATTATTTCACGATCGTCGGCCTTCCGATCTCCCATCTGTATCATTCGCTCAGGGAGTTTCTTTGATTTCCGTGATCCGATAACCGGTCCTGCGGTTTCAGCCAATTTTTCTCCACGATTGCCAGGTTTGTGGAACTTCCCACCCGACCGGTTACTGCCGGTTCTCTGATGCCGATATTTCCCATCTGACCGTTCACTGCCTGTCCTCTGATACCGATATTTCAGGCCTGATCGATCGCAGACGATTCTCTGGTAACGATATTAGTTTACCCGGCGGATCCTCCGCTTTTTCACGGAGGATCCGCCGGGTATTTCAGATATCGGCGGGGTGCCGCCTCAGATTACTTCTGGTTTCTGAACTGGATCGGCGTCATGTTGAAGGCCTTGCGGAACAGCCGGTTGAAATGCTCCACGTTCTGGTAGCCGACTGCGGAGGCGATGCTTTCAACCGTCATCGTGCTGCTCTTGAGCAGCGACTTGGCCTTCTTCAGGCGGACCCTGCGCACAAGCTCGCCGAAAGTCATGCCGGATTTTTCCTTGATATATTTGGAAAGGTACGGCTTGGAAAGATAAAACTTTTCGGAGAGGCTCTCCAGGCTGACCGTCACATAATTGGCCTGGATGTAATTCATGATTTCAACCATGCGGCGGTCCTTGGTAAACTGGGCGTTCTGGATCTCCTCGACTTTATTGACCGCGACTTCCAGCGCGCTGATCGACGCGCGGATGATATCGTTGTCGATTCCGACGCCCCAGTAGCGGCGGCCGTTGCACACCACAGCCACATAAGCGACGGCTTTCGAAGAACTTCCTTTGGACAGCGAGCGCTCCTCGTAAGTGGAGAGCTCATAGCTCACGTGGAAGTAACTCTTGATCGCGTTGCTGACGGCGTCCAGGCGGCCGTTTCCGTTTCCGGTGATAACCTGCGTGCGGTCGTTGTGATGGATGGTCGCGTTCGCGATGATGCCGTTTTCCTGCTTGAAGTGGACCTCAGACAGCTGGAAGAGATTCCGCGGCGTGACGTAATGGTCCTCGAACACCTGGTAAACCAGCGCAGGCGTGAGTTCGCGGTGTTCCTTGTCGGAGACGTCCTTCACGGTATAGCTGACTTCCTCGCGCATGCCGTCCGGAAGCGACAGGCCGAAGTTGGTCTTGAGCACGTAGCTTACGCCGCCCTTGCCGGACTGGCTGTTGATACGGATGACGTCGGAATCGTAGGTGCGGCCGACGTCCCGGGGATCGATCGGAAGATACGGCACGGTCCAGTACTGCCCGCTCTTTCCTGCCTCCATCCACGCGATTCCCTTGGCGATAGCGTCCTGATGCGAACCGGAGAACGCGGTGAAAACCAGTTTGCCGGCGTACGGCTGGCGGTCATAAACCTTCATGCCGGTGCAGCGCTCATAGACCTCCACCAGGTGGTTCATATCGGAGAAGTCCAGGTTGGGATCGACCCCCAGCGAGAACAGATTCATGCCGAGCGTGACGATATCCACGTTTCCGGTGCGCTCGCCGTTGCCGAACAGCGTGCCTTCCACTCTCTGCGCGCCGGCGAGTACGCCGAGCTCGGCGTCCGAGACTCCGCTGCCGCGGTCATTGTGCGGATGGATGCTCAGGATGACTCCGTCGCGGTACTTCAGATGTTTGTTGAGGTATTCCACCTGGCAGGCAAAAACATGCGGCATCGCGTTCTCCACTGTCGTGGGGATATTGATAATGCACTTGTGTTCCGGCGTCGGCTGCCAGACGTCCAGAACCGCGTTGCAGACCTCAAGCGCGTAATCCACTTCAGTTCCCGGGAAACTCTCGGGGCTGTACTCGAAGGAATAGTTTTCTCCGGCCTCCTCCGTCAGTTTCTTCAGCATTTCCGCGCCGTCGATCGCGATCTGCTTTACCTCTTCCTTTGACTTTTTGAAGACCTGCTCGCGCTGCGCGACGGAGGTGGAGTTGTACACGTGGATGATCGCGTGCGGCGCTCCCTTGACCGCTTCGAAGGTTTTTTTGATGATATGCTCTCTCGCCTGGGTCAGGACCTGGATGGTGACGTCGTCCGGGATCAGATGATTGTCAATCAGCGTGCGGCAGAAAGAATACTCGGTTTCAGAGGCAGCCGGGAATCCGACCTCGATTTCCTTGAAACCCACCGTGACCAGCGTCTTGAAAAATTCTACCTTCTCATCCAGGCTCATCGGCTCCACAAGGGCCTGGTTCCCGTCGCGAAGGTCTACCGAGCACCAGATCGGGGCTTTGTCGATGGAGTCTTTCTTCACCCAGTCATAAGTAACCTCCGGCGGCATAAAATATTGTTTTTTGTATTTTTCGTATCCCTTCATATCTTACCCTCCGTCAAGTTTGATATTTTTTAAACACACCAGACAATAAATGTTAAATTTTCTCGTATTGGACTGCAGAACAATGATTATAATAACACTGTATTTCATCCTTGATAAGGGATAATTATACTCTGTTTTTTGATCTTATTTGTCATATAAGTTTCTGTTTTGTCCAGACCGCGGTTTTTTCACTTTAATTTCAGTCGTATTTCAATTTTATTCCCCGCGGCAATGCCGTCCGCAGACAATTTTCGACTGATCCCGAAGGCTGGTTCAGCATGCCGCAGGCTTCTCTCAACTCTGTCCGTCAGCTTCCGCCGGCTGATTCCGGCGAAGGCTTCCCGTGCCTGGGTTTCAGTCAGGCGGTGCCTATAACGGCGCTGCCAGGAAAGGTTAGTTCCGCGGGCCTGCAGTTTCATCACGGCGAAGATCCTGACGTATTGCGGTACGGAGTTGGCTCCGCAGCCTTGCGTTTTCAGTATCATCCGGGAGCTTCCTCCTTGCCGCCTCCCGCTGTTCCGTGCTAAAATAGCTCCTGCATCTTCAATCCTTCAATCAACTTTTTCAGCAGAATTCGGAGGCAGACACATGGACAGACCAGTTGGCGTCATCGGAGCTGAGGAGCAGGAAGTTGAGCTCCTCGTCAGAGATCTTTCAGATAAAGAGAAAACGGTGCAGGGCAGATATACCTTCATCAGCGGAAACCTTTCAGGAGTTCCGACCGTTATCGTGCGCTGCGGCATCGGCAAGGTGAACGCGGCGTGCTGCGCGCAGATGATGATTGACCTGTTCAACGTGCGCGCGCTGATCAATACCGGCGCGGCGGGATCGCTGGACGCGAGAATCAACATCGGCGACATCGTTCTGTGCACGGAAGCCATCCAGCATGATATGGACGTCGCGGGCCTCGGCTATGAACCGGGGATGATCCCGGATACCGGGAAGACCTTCAAAGCCGACGAAAAGCTCCGCTCTCTCGCCAGGGAATGCTGCCGCGAAGTCAATCCGGACCTCAATGTATTCGAGGGCCGCATCCTGACCGGCGACCAGTTTATCTCGGGTTCCGAGGCAAAGGACCATCTAGTGAAGACCTTCGGCGGAATGTGCGCCGAGATGGAAGGCGGGGCTATCGCCCAGGCCGCTTACTGCAGCAACGTTCCTTTCCTGGTCATCCGGGCGATCTCCGACAAGGCCGACGGAAGCGCCGAGATGGATTATCCGACTTTCTCCGCGATGGCCTCGGCCCATTCCGCAAAGCTGGTGGAGGCCATGATCGGGAAAATGAAGAACGACTGAAGGGCACTCCGCCCGTCCCGGCCGGGCCTTCTGCGATTAAGACTTGCCCTGATGCCGGTCTGGTGGAAAATCCGGGCAGTCATCGCCCTTAAACGCAGGGCAAAAAACAGAGCCAGACAGAGGTGAGGCTTTCAGAGCCTTACTCTGTCTGGCTTTTTAGTTTTTCTCCGGTTCGTCCGGATCCGGTTCACCCTTTTAAGATTTGTTCTGATCCGGTTCACCTTTATAGTTCGTCCGGTTCAGGTTTGCTCTTTATGGTTCGTCCTAATCAGATTCGCTCTTTATGGTTCGTCCGGTTCAGATTCGCTCTTTTGAGGTTCGCTCTTTTGAGGTTCGCTCTTTTTCTGTTCCTTCTTTTCCTGTTCGCTCTTTTCCCGCTCCGCCAGCATCGCCCTGAGCTCATCCGGCGTGAAGTAATATTTCTTCCCGCAGAACTGGCAGACTGTCTCGATCGGCTCGCCCGCGTCGATCATCTCCTGGATATCGGACTTTTTGATGCTCGCGATTCCGCGCGCAAAGCGCTCTTTGCTGCAGTCGCAGCAGTACGAAATCGGCATCCGGCCGAAAAATTCGGGATTGAGTCCCTTCAAAACAAGGTTAAGGATATCCTCCGGCGTGTTTCCCTGCTTCAGTAGGGTCGTGACCGGGAGAAGGTCGTGAAGATTCGTCTCGATCGCGTCGATATCCGAATCGAGGGCGCCGGGCATCAGCTGAACAATAAAGCCGCCGGCTTCCCGGACTGTGTTGTTGTGGTTCATCAGCACGCCGAGCGCCACCGAGGACGGAACCTGCTCGGAAACCGCAAAATAGTACGTCAGGTCTTCGGCGATTTCCCCGCCGACCAGATTGACCTGGCCTGAATACGGTTCTTTGAGCCCTTCATCGCGGATGACGGTGAGCGTACCCTTTCCGACAGCTCCGCCGACGTCCAGCTTGCCCTTGCTGTTCGGCGGAAGGTCCACCTGAGGATTGGCGCAGTAGCCTTTCACGTGGCCGTCAGCATCCGCTGTCGCGAGTATCCTCCCCGCCGGCCCGTCTCCTTCAATCCGCACCGTAATGCGGTCATCACTGCCCTTCATCATCGCTCCCATCATGACGGTCCCTGTCAGGGTACGTCCGAGCGCCGCGCTGATCGTCGGGCTGGTATTGTGGTACTGTCTGGATTTTTCCACCAGATCTCTCGAAGTCGCCGCAAAAGCGCGCACACGCCCGTCTGCGGCCGCCGCGCGCACCATGTAATCGGAATAATCACCCATAAATTCTGTTTCTCCCCGTTTCTGTTTTCTCCGCAGACTTGTGCGGAAATTTATATATTATCGAACAAACTGTTCCTATACCTATATCGGTTCCTGTATCTGTATCGGTTACTGTATCTGTATCGGTTCCTGTATCTGTATCGGTTCCTGTATCTGTATCGGTTCCTGTATCTGTCCCTGTATTGTATCTGCTCTCGTTTCTGTTCCTCTCCATGGCATCAGCGTCTGGTTCAGCAGACGTTTTGTGACCGGTTCCGCAGGGATGGGTTCCTGTACCGAACCTGATGCTGGGAGCAGCGCCGTGATTGCGGACCTCTTTCGCAGTGACGGCAAGATTCCCATATCTTATCTTTTCCTTTAGCTGTGAACAGGAACAGCAGCACCTATCTTATCACAGATCCGCTGTCTGCTTAAGCGTTTTCTTCTTTCCCTTCTCCTGCAGGATCACGTAAATCCGGTCCGTCTGAGGGGTAACTTCCTTTCTTCTGCCGTCCACCGCGTCCAGAAAAACCATGCCCGCTTTCTCCGCTGTCTCCCGGATCTCACTGAGTTCCCAGACTTTCTGGGTGTGCACCTCGTCATACCGGCGGAAGAGTCCGCCCCGTTCCGGCAGGAACAGCGTCAGGTAGGTATTGTTCTCCCGCGCTTCCTCATCATACTCTTCCTCCCAGATGTAGGAAAAAGTTCCTTCCCGGTACCCGGCGTCCGCGTCCGCGTAAATCTGGTCAGCGGTGGTGCGGAAATAGTGATCGGTTTTCAGGTCGAAGATAAAAATTCCTCCGGGATCCAGGTAATTGTTGACCAGGCGGAAAACCTTCAGCAGATCTTCCCGCGAAGTGAGGTAATTCATGGAGTCGCAGAGGCTTACCGCGGACGCGACAGTCCCGTAGAGTTCGAAAGACCGCATATCCTGTTCAAGATACAGGATACCGCTTCCGCTCTTCTCCTTCTTTCTCACCGCCTCCGCGAGCATAGCCTCGGAGCTGTCCACCCCGATCATGTCAAATCCCTCAGCGGCAAAAAGTTCCGTGAGAGTTCCCGTTCCGCAGCCCAGTTCCAGCATCAGGCCGCCTTCCACGCCGCGGGAACGAAGCAGGCCTGAGACAAAGCGGCACCAGTCCCGGTAAGGAATCTGGTCCATCATGGAATCATAGACTTTGGCAAAAGCGGTATAGGCGTCCATCCGGCCTCCTTCTGCAATAAAATCAGGATATAGACAGCCCGGAGCCCGACAGCCGGCTGGGGATCTGCATCCTTCATTGCTTCCGAAAAAATGTTCCCGGCCATTCGGCTGCGGAATGGCCGGGAGATCATGCTGCGATAATCATACTGCGATAAATTTACTGTAAAGAACTGAATGCCGAACGTATTCCGGCACCCGGCCGTACGAAGCGGCAGAACCGGGATCAGCGGATGGTTTCCACCTTGATCGTGTTGGTGTTGCCGGAAGCTCCGCCGATCAGGCCGCCCGTCAGCACGACATTGTCGTTTTTCTTCAGGTTCATGATCTTCTTCGCTTCCTGCAGGCCCTGATAGAACACGACGTCAAGGGAATTGTACTCCTCGCCGAGCACCGGGATCACTCCCCAGCTGAGGTTCAGTTTTCTCCAGGCCCGCTCGCTCGTCGTGATTCCGATGATCTGGGCCGGGCAGCGGAAGCGGCTGACCATTCTCACGGTGATGCCGCTGCGGGAATTGACCACGATCGCCTTCGCGTGGACGTCGATCGCCATCGCGCAGGTCGCGTGGGAAATGGCGTCAAGGTTGCTGCGGATCTCATAGTCGGTCGTCCGGAACCAGCGGGTGTAGTCGATGTTTTCCTCGGTCACCCGGCAGATCTCCGCCATGCTCTGCACCGCCTTCACCGGATATTTTCCGGCTGCGCTCTCCCCCGAGAGCATGACCGCGGAGGCCCCGTCATAGACGGCGTTGGCCACATCCGAAATCTCCGCCCGGGTGGGACGCGGATTCTGGATCATCGACTCCAGCATCTCGGTGGCCGTGATCACCCTCTTACCCTTGAGGCGGCAGCGGGAAATCAGGTACTTCTGAACCGCGGGAACCTCCACGAACGGGATCTCGACGCCCAGATCGCCGCGGGCAACCATCACGCCGTCCGCGACCTTGCAG
Source organism: Lachnospiraceae bacterium (assembly GCA_050944455.1). GTDB lineage: Bacteria > Bacillota > Clostridia > Lachnospirales > Lachnospiraceae > Anthropogastromicrobium. The sequence continues at coordinate 72,608 of JBMNRC010000011.1, read as the reverse complement.
ATATCGTCGATATTGTCAACGCCGGAGCGGTTCTCGATTTTCGCGATGATATCGATGTCCGAGCCGCCGTTCCGGTTCATGAATTCCCGCATCGACTCCACGTCGGATCTGCGGGAGACAAAGGAAGCCGCGACGAAATCGATCCCGTTCTGAATGCCGAACAGGATGTCTTCCTTGTCCTGTTCGCTCAGGAACTCGTTGGTCATCAGTTTTCCGGGGAAATTCATGCTCTTGCGGTCCGAGAGATCCCCGCCGGCTTCCGTCACGCACACGACGTTCTCGCCCTCAATCCGCTCGACGCGGAAAACGAGCAGGCCGTTGGCCGCCAGGATTCTGTCTCCCACCGAGATTTCCCGCGGAAGATTCTTGTAGGTGACGGAAACTCTGTTCTCGTCCCCCTCGATATCGTCCGTCGTGAAGGTGAACTCCTGGCCGTCCTCGATGTGCACCTTGTGGTTTTTGAAAGTTTTGATGCGGTATTCCGGTCCCTTGGTATCCAGCATGATCGCGATCGGCAGGTTGAGCTTTTCGCGGACTTTTTTGATCAGGTTGATTTTTTCCAGGTGCTCCTCATGGGTTCCGTGGGAAAAATTCAGGCGGGCGACGTCCATGCCTGCCAGGCACATCTGGGTGAGGGTTTCCTCATCGCTGCTCGCGGGTCCGATCGTACAGATGATCTTTGTCTTTCTCATTGGTTCTCCCTGTCTTTTCTGCGGCTTTTCAGGTTTCGTGCGCCGGATACCGCGGAACGGCTTCGCCCGAGCGCGCTGTCCTGTCCGCGGCCCGTTACGTCTCATGCGCCGGAGTCCGCAGAACGGCTTCGCCCGCATGCGCGCTGTCCTGTCCGTTGTCCGTCACGTCTCATACGCCGGCAGCCGCACCTCTATGGTAGTTCCCTCGTTGACCCGGCTGCGCAGGGTGATGATCCCGTTTCTGGCCGCCACGATATGTTTCACGATGGCAAGCCCGAGCCCGGTGCCTCCGGTCGCGCGGCTGCGGCTCTTGTCCACCCGGTAGAACCGCTCAAACACATGCGGCTGCGATTCCGGCGGAATGCCGATGCCGGTGTCCGAAACCGTCAGGATGGCGTCCAGTTCGTCGTGATCCACGGAGATCACCACGGTGCCATTCGGTTTGTTGTAGCGGATCGCGTTGTCCGCCAGGTTCTGGATCAGTTCCTCCATCTGGCTGCGGTCGGCCGTCAGCTTGGATTCCCTGCCCCGGACGGTCAGCGTCACATGGTACTTGTCCGCCTCCGGCTTCATCTGCTCCGCGCATTTCTGCGCGATTTCATAAAGGTCCAGCCGCTCCTCCGAAGTGTCCGCCGCGGAGCCGAGATCCAGCTCGGATATCCGGATGATGTCGTTGATCAGTTTGAGCATCCGCTCAGCGTTCTGGTGGATCTCCTTCGCGAAGCGCGCGGTGTCCGCCTTGGAGGCGATTCCCGTTTCAATCAGCTCGGCGTAGCCCGAGATGGAAGTCAGCGGCGTTTTGAGCTCGTGGGAAACGTTGGAAGAAAATTCCTGGCGCTGCTGCGCGGCGCTCATCACGTCCTTGCGCTGGTCGCGGATGGTCGTCAGCAGCGGCCTCAGCTCCGGATAGGTGTCTTCCGGGATATCCTGGTCGAACGGATGTTCCGCCATCTCCCGGATCGGCGCCGTAAAGCGCTCCGTGATATACCAGGAATACAGAAGCGCAAGGCCTACCGCACCCGCCGCGATCAGAATGATGTAGGGCAGCGTTCCGGTAAAGCCCTTCATGATGCCTGATATGGTCAGCGCTCCTCTCAGAACCGAACCGTCCGAAAGGCGTTTCGCGTAATAGCAGGTGGTATCGCCGCCCAGCGTGCTGGAGCTTCTGACCGCCTCTCCTTCTCCTTCCTCCAGCGCCTGGATAATTTCGGGGCGCTCCGAGTGATTTTCCATGGTCGAGGGATCCGCGTAATTATCGTACAGAACCGTGCCGTCCGCGGCGATCCGGGTGATGCGCACCGGATTTTCGCTCTGCTTCCATTCGGTAATATACTGCTCGAGGATTTCGGGGTCTTCGCCGTCATCATAGCGGGCAATCAGGGCTACGAAAGATTTGACCTCCGTCATTCCCTGCTTTTCATTCTCTTTCCAGAATACCAGCATGGTGAAAAGCATTGTCAGGGCGAGAATCAGGATGCTGATTCCGATCAGGTAGCCTCTCAGTTTTTTCTTCATCGTTTGGTTCCTCCCGCTTTCGTTTCTTGGCAGGCGCAGAATAGCCGTCCGGCAGAATACTTCCGCAGCGGACGAAAAAGACCCTTATGAACAAAGAATCCGCGTTCTTCCCCAGAGCCGCGGACAATGCGGAACTGTTCCCTGAATCCGGCGGACAGCCTCATCCGGAAGCGCCGTCCGCCGCAGTGCCTCAGGCAAACCCGGAGCCGTTACTGCTTCCCGTCATCCTCATCCCTGTCCAGCGTGTATCCCACGTTGCGGATCGTCCGGATGCGGGAGCCTTCGCTGCCCAGTTTGCGGCGCAGCGTTCCGATATGAGTATCCAGCGTGCGGGATTCCCCGTAAAAATTCTCTCCCCATACCTCGGAAAAAAGTTCTTCCCTCAGCACAACGTGTCCGGCGTTCTTCAGCAGAAGTTTGAGAATTTCATATTCCTTCAGGGTAAGCTCAACCAGATTTCCCGCCACGGAAACCTCATGTCTCTGGTCGTCCAGGCGGATATCCCCGTTCACCAGCACCTCCTGAAGGGAGTTTTCCTTCGCGGGCACCGGGCGGTTGGCGCGGCGCAGAAGCGCTTTGACCCTGGAGAGCAGTTCAAGCACGCCGAACGGTTTGGTCAGGTAGTCGTCAGCTCCGCTGTCCAGCCCGTGCACCCGGTCGATCTCCGCGGTTTTTGCGGTCACCATGATCACGGCGATGTCCGCGGTTGCCTCGTTCTCTCTGAGTTCCTTGACAATGGCGAATCCGTCCTCATCGGGAAGCATCACATCCAGCAGAACCAGATCAGGAATCCTGTCCGCAAGTGCCTGCCTGAAATCGGACGCGTTTTCGAAGGAACGCACCTCATAGGAAGCCGAAGTCAGGACATACTCCTCGATTTCCCGGATATTTCCGTCATCTTCTACGACATAGATCAGGGACATGTCATCAGTCTCCTCTGGCGAATTGGCGCCTGTTTTACTATTTTTCACAATTTTCAGCCTTATTATAAGATATGTACAAAAGATTGACAATATACGAAAAAGCCGCAGATTTCCGCAACAGAGGCGGAAATCTGCGGTTCATCACAAAAAGGGACTCAGTTGTCCTTTGCGGCCTCGTTCTTGTACCGGTCAGTGAAGAACATCTTCAGCTGGCCCTTGACGATGTAGCTGACCCACGACGCGATGGACTGGGCGTGATCTCCGATTCTCTCGACGTACTTGGCGATCATCAGGTAATTGACGCAGTTCGAAATATTCTGCGGATCAGCCTTCATCCTCTTCTCCAGCTTCCTGCGGATCTCTTCGAACATGTCGTCAACCGCGGAGTCTCTCCCGGCCGCGTGGTCCGCCAGCTCGACGTCGCCCTTATAGAAGCTGTCGATCGTCTCGGAAACCATGCTGCGCATTTCATCGAACATCGGCCCGAAATCTTTCGGCGGCTTAACCTGGACCGTCCGGTCCATTCTCAGCAGATACTCGGCGATATCGCAGCAGTTGTCCGCCATTCTCTCCAGGTCGCCGACCATGCGCATGTAGGACGCGACTCTCCTCATATCTGTGCCCACCGGCGTCTGGCTGATCACAATGTCGATGCAGCGCTGCTCCAGGTTTGTCTCCGTTGCGTCGATGGCGTCGTCGTGCGCCATGATCTCGCGGCAAAGCTTCTCGTCGCCGCTCTGGAATGCCTGAATAGTCTTCTCCACCTGAAGCTCAACCTCGCGCCCCATGGCGTAGACATTTTCATTCAGGCTGTTCAGTTCCTTTAAAAACTCCGTTCTCGTTGCCATATTTCTCTCCCTCTGCCAGGTTTCCGCATCAGGCCCGGTTCTGTCAGGCCGCATCTCTGCGGGAATTGGTTTTGCTTTCTGCTGACATTTTACAGCCGAACGTTTTTTCTGTCTACCCGGAAGAATCCGGCCGGCTGCTGCGCGTCCGCCACGGATCCCGGAGATTCCGGCGGTTTTCCCCGGAACCGGCGGATTGTTTATTCTGTTCTCTGCCGCGCGGCCGCCGGATGATACGTCCGGACAGCGGTATGATCAGCCGAACCTTCCGGTGATATAGCGCTCTGTGCGCTCATCCTGCGGATTCTCAAAGATCTGCTTGGTCGGACCGGCTTCGATGGCTTCGCCGAGAAGGAAGAACGCGGTGAAGTCGGAAACCCTGGCTGCCTGCTGCATGTTGTGGGTGACGACGATGACGGTGTAGTCCTTTTTGAGGGCTGACATCAGTTCCTCGATCTTCATGGTGGAGACCGGATCCAGGGCGGAAGTCGGCTCGTCCATCAGAAGCACCTGAGGCTGTACGGCAAGAGCCCTGGCGATGCACAGCCGCTGCTGCTGTCCTCCGGAGAGGCCCAGCGCGGATTTGTTCAGGCGGTCGGAAAGCTCATCCCAGATCGCGGCGCGCTTCAGGGAAGTCTCCACGATCTCATCGAGCCTGCGCTTGTCCCTGATTCCGTGAAGGCGGGGACCGTAGGCCACATTGTTATAGATGGACATCGGGAACGGATTCGGCTGCTGGAAAACCATTCCGACCTTTTTGCGGAGCGTCGTGGTATCGACGTCCTGGCCGTACACGTCCTCGCCGTCCAGCATGACGGAACCGGTGATTTTCACGTTGCTGATCAGGTCGTTCATGCGGTTCAGCGTGCGCAGGAAAGTAGACTTTCCGCATCCGGAAGGCCCGATGAACGCCGTGACCGCGTGCTTCGGGATATCGATGTTGATGTCCTTGAGCGCGTGGTTATCTCCATAGTAAAGATCCAGGTGCTTCACGGAGATTTCCACTTCGCTCAGGGAAGCGGCTTCCGTCTTTTTTGCGGGCTCAATGTCATTGAGTACCTTTTCGGTATCTGCCATATTGATTGTTCCTCCTCACTTGCACTGACTGCAGAGTTTCTCTCCGGGAACGCGGCTGCGCCGCATTCCCTCTATCCGGGCCTGGCGGCTTTTCTTATCGTTTCTGACTGACGGACGCGCGGTTTCCGATGATGCGGACGGCGATGTTGATGATCAGAACGATGATCAGAAGAACGCAGGCAATACCGTAAGCCGTATCGTACTGTGCCTTGGACATCGAAAGATACAGCTGGATGGTCAGCGTGCCGCCGGATTCCAGGATCTTGTGGAAGAATCCCCTGACGCCGGCGGTCGGGAGATAATAACCGCTTCCCGCGGTGAACAGCAGAGCCGCGGACTCACCGACAATACGGCCGATGGCCAGGACAATTCCGGTGATGATGCCGGGCATAGCCGACGGAAGCAGAATGGTGCGGATCATGTACCAGCGGGAGGCGCCCATGCCGATGGCGCCGGAGCGGTAGCTGTCCGGGACCGTTTTCAGGGCTTCCTGCGTGTTGGACGTGATCAGCGGCAGGATCATCAGCGTCAGCGTCAGGGAACCGCAGAGGATCGAGTAGCCCAGGTGAAGCAGGGAGCCGAAGAACATCATGCCGAAAAGGCCGAAGATGATGGACGGGATGCCCGCAAGCGTTTTGGTCGTGAAGTTGATGATGTTGACCAGTTTCCCGGGCTTCGCGTACTCATTCAGCCAGATGGCAGATCCCACGCCGATCGGCGTCGCGATCAGGAGGGTGATGACGATGATGCACAGGGTATTGACGATGTTCCCGGCAATGCCTACCGTTCCCTTTCTCACGCTGGTCACCGAAGTCAGGAAAGACCAGTTGACCGATTTGAAACCGTGGACAAATACCCACGCGATGATGCCGACCAGAAGCGCGACCGAGATGGCCGCGGCTGCCCCGATCAGGATGTAAAGAACAATCTCGCCGGGATGGAATTTCTTTTTTGTGATGCTTTCTCCGCCGCCGTTCCCCGAATCATAACTGAACTGCACGCCGGAGGGAACGGACTTTTCCGCGTCAGTCCCATCATACATATAAGCAATATTTTCCATTATCGCTGCCTCCCGTCAGTCTTCTTTCTTCGGGCGGGCAATATTCATCAGGATCGTATTGATAATCATGATGAAGACGAACAGCACAAGCCCGATGGTGAACAGCGCCTGCCTGTGCAGGCCTGTCGCGTAGCCCATTTCACTGACAATCGCGGTTGTGAGGAAACGCACCGAGTTGAACGGCAGCGGGAAATTCACGGAGCTTCCGGAAACCAGCGTGATCGCCATGGCTTCGCCGATTGCGCGGCCGACGCCGAGGACAATGGCGGTGAGGATTCCGGATCTGGCTGTCGGAAGGACAACCCTGAAAATCGTCTGCATCTTTGTCGCGCCGAGCGCAAGAGAGCCGCTGCGCAGATAGTCGGGAACCTCGCGGAGAGAAGTCTCGCTGACGCTGATCACCGTCGGCAGAATCATGATGGCCAGCACGAGGATGGCGGACAGAAGGTTCGCGCCCCCGGTAAACTGATGGCTGGGATCATTTTTGAAAATCGCGAGTTCCCACTTGTACATCAGGGGGTTCAGGATTACCAGGCCGAGCAGTCCGTACACAACGGAAGGAATGCCGGCCAGGAGGTCGACGCACGGGCGGATAATGTTGGCCAGTTTCGTCGGAGCGATTTCCGCGAGGAAAATCGCGGTGAACAGGCCGATCGGAACACCGATCAGAATCGCCAGCGCGGTACCGATGATGGATGTCAGGATGACATACGCGATGCCGAACTTCGGTTCCGCGGCGGTGGGCTGCCAGACGGTGCCGAACAGCATCTTCAGCGGACCGATTTTGATCAATGCCGGAAGGCCGCTCGCAATCAGGTAGATGGTTATCGCCGCGACCGCCGCGACCGCGACAAGGCCCGCAATCTTCAGCAGTACGCCGGCAATTTTTTCATTGCGCTCCATCCGGCGGAATTCTCGTGAACTTTCATTTATGCTCAGGCCCTGATCAGGCATACTATCATCCTTTCCCTTTACAGACCAAGTAACTGTCTCTTTTCAGTTTAAAAGCCGGGAGAACTGCGGAGCAGCTCCCCCGGCTTCTGATTTCCTGTGCAGGAATTATTCCGCTGCCTCAGTGGTCTCTTCTGCAGTTTCCTCTTCAGCTTCAGTATCAGCCTCGCTGGTCTCCTCTTCCGTATCAGAGCTCGGAAGGATCAGGCCGCAGTCCTCGATAACCTGGGAACCGACGTCAGACTGTACGAAATCGAAGAACGTCTGGACAAGCTCGTCCTGGTCAGCGATCTCACCGTTGGTTGCCATGACAAACGGGCGGGCAAGAGTGTAGTCGCCGGCCGCGATGTTCTCTTCCGTTGCCTCGACATCGTCGATGGAAAGAGCCTTCACGGTATCGTCAACCATATCCAGGGAAGCGTATCCGATAGCGCCCGGAGTGGAAGCAACCTTCGCGATCACAGCGCCGGTAGAATCAAGCTCTGAAGCGTATGCGCACTTGTCAGCGATATCAAGCAGCTCTTCGAAAGCTCCTCTTGTTCCGGAACCAGCCTCACGGCCGATGACGACGATCGGTTCATCCGGTCCGTCGAGCTCAGACCAGTTGGTGATCTCGCCGGTGTAGATGCTGATCAGGTCGTCAGTGGTAAGGTTTTCAACCGTGTTGTCCGGATCGACAACAACAGCGATTCCGTCGATAGCCACGATGTTCTCGACAGCGCCCGCCTCGATTTCCTCATCGGTCAGGTGTCTGGAAGAATCACCGATCTCGCACTGTCCCGCGAGGACAGCCTCGATACCAGCCGAAGAACCTGTGAACTCAGCCGTAACGGTAACGTTCGGATAATACTCCATGAAAGCCTCAGCCATGGAGTTTGCAAGCTTTTCCATCGAAGTGGAACCAGCCAGGCGGATGCTTCCGGTGAGGTCCTCGTTGACCTCCATCGTAGCAACTTCTTCCGTCGTCTCTTCAGCGTCGGTCTCAGACGAATCTGCAGTCGTCTCGTCCGTATCCGCCGCAGCGATTCCGGCAGAAGTCAGGCAAAGGCCTGCTGCAGCCGCCAGCGCAACCATCTTCTTCAGTGTAAATGCTCTCATTTTTCTCCTTCCGGACCTACAGGTCCTTTTCCCTGCGGGAACGGATCCCTTACCCATTCCCCGGGAATTGCTCTGAAGTATTCTGTTCTTCAGGTTACATCTGCATTCTACTTTTGACGCGCTGCTGCTGATACCGCATTCATGCAAAGGTCATGCAAATTCTATGTAAAATCAGGAATCTTTCCTTTTTCGCTGAAAACCCCGGGGAGGTCCGCGGTTTTCCGCCGGCCTCCCCGGGGCTTCTTCTGCTCTTCTCTGATTCTCCTGTTCTCTAATTCTCCTGTTTGCTGTTTTTCTTAAATTCTTCTGTTTACTGCCTCATGAACCCTCCGCCCGGGCGCTGCGGGCTCCGGATGGAGTCGTGAGCTGAACGAATGATCATCCGGGCTGCTCAGGCTCCGCCCTTCTTCTGTTCTGATGCTTTTCTGCTTTTCTTCTGTTCCGTCCGCAGGCTCTTCTTTTCAATTCTTCCGCCTGCAGCCGCGCCGCGGTTTCATAGAATACAGCACCCTGCTTCCTTAGTGCCGCGGAGGGTAGAAAACTCTCCGCAGCCTTCACGCTTTTCTGAGGCGGAACACCGCGAAGGTTCCGGCCGGGACAGCCGGATCAGCCGGATCCTCAGCCTGCGAGCGCACGCGGTCGGGGTCGCTGATGGTATTCTCGGCCTCCGGTTCCGGTCCGGACAGAACTTCCTTACTCACGCAGGCCAGCCTGTCCCCGCCGTCCGTGAAATCAAACGTCTGGTCCGAGCCGGACAGATTGACAATCTTGACGATGTACTCCCCGCCCTTCTGCGCGGACGTCCGCGAAGCGCACACATAAATTCCGCGGGACCGCAGCTCTCCGACAGCCGCGCCGAGGTCGATCTCCTCGTCCCCGACATTGTTGGAGAACATCTTCTGCACGTACCAGGACGGCGTCCCGAAGCTCGTCTCATCGTCAAACCAGATCAGGTCCGGGCGCCACTGCCAGAAATTCACCCGGCCGAAGAGCGGCGCGTAGGAAGAAAGGCGGACCACATCCGCGTTTCTCTCCACGCCGGTCATGAACGCGGCCTCGCACAGCGCGCCTTCCAGCGTATTCTTTCGGGATTCCGGATGCGCCGCGTATTCTCCCGAGAACACCCTGCGGGTGCGGGGATAGCTGTCGTAGAACCCGACATTGTCCAGGAACCACTGCGGCTTCATATAGTAATGTTCGTCTACCGCGTACACAAAATCCGGGTCGTCCGCGTGGCTGTCGAAGAATGCCCAGGCCTTCCCGTATCTCTCCTCTTTCACCGCGGGACCCGCGGAGCCGATCAGGCGGATCTCAGGATATTTCGCGTGAATAGCCTTTTCGAACGCCTCGTAGCGGGAGAAAAAGTCGATTTTGTCGGTCTGCCACTGCTCGTTTCCGATTCCCACCATCTTCAAATTGAATGGCTCAGGATGGCCGAGCTCCGCGCGGACTTTACCCCACGGGGAATCCGCCGGGCCGTTGGCAAACTCAATCAGGTCCAGGGCGTCCCGGACGAATCCGGCGAAGGCCGGGGAATCCTGCGGGACATACTCAAAGGACTGATACTGGCACGCCAGGCCGACCGACAGAACCGGGAGCGGTTCCGCCCCGAGAGCCTCGCAGAGCAGGAAAAACTCATAATATCCCATGCCGTACGTCTGGTTGTAATGCGAGAACACGCTGTGGTAATGGTTTTTCTCGCTGTTTTCGTGGACTGCCCAGCGGTTCCAGTTGTTCTTTCTTCTCTCGGGGATTGTCAGCGTGTTCTTGAAATCATAGCGGTTTGCCAGCGTGTTTCCCTCGATGATGCAGCCTCCCGGGAAACGGATAAAGCCCGGGTGAACCGCGTCGAGTTTCTCAAACAGGTCGCGGCGGAAAATTCCCTTCACCGCGTCCGCCGGGAACATGGAGACAAAATCGAACTCGGTCGTTCCGCCGCTGCTCATCGAAAGCACGAACTTCGCGTGGCGGACGGATTTTCTGGCGGTGAGCGTCACTTCATACTTTTCCCAGAAATTCGGCAGCGTGCCTCGCGGGTCTCTGACCGGGACCGTGGCGAAAGCTGCGGCTTTTCCCCCGCTGATCACGGACACGACAAAGTTTCCGGAAGCGGAGATGTTTCTGGCGTAAAAGCTCACCCGGTATTCCTCCCCTTCTTTGAGGGTGATGCCGTCGTACGCCTTGTTGCAGATTCCGGCGCCCGCCTGGGAAGAAGTGAAGCGCAGGTAATGGGGATTCTCCGCGTACAGCGGGCTGCCTGACACAATGGCCATCTGTGCCTTCGCGTTCTCCGGATACACGCTCCAGCCGTAGCCGCCGTCAAAAACCGTGTAGTAATCTCCGCGGTCCCCGTGCGCGTCCACGAACTCAAACGAGCGGTTCTCGATCATTTCCGCGTAAAGCCCGCCGTCCGCGCCGTAATTGATGTCCTCGAAGAACAGTCCGTACATCCGGGGATTGATGTCAGCCAGCTTTGCGCCGTTCAGATTCAGATTCATGATTTTTCCTTCCTTTCCCGTGCGATTTCCCCGGCGGAAAAGACACGCCGCCGCGGGAAAACCTGATAGTTTCATTGTAGCAGAACCGCCGCCCTGAAACAACCGCCGCTTCTGTCTGTCCCGCCGCAAATGTGCTATACTGTCCGTGTCCTTATCCGTGTCCGGCGGCGCACTGGCACTGAAGTGCCGGTCCCCGCCGCCGCAGCGATACCATTTTTGCATCGGGGAATCATCGGAACAGAAGTCAGCGCTATGAGTCCGTATCCCCGGGGAGGTTATTTTATGAGAGACAGTCACAAAAATCGTCGGCAGGGAAGAGTTTTTGCCGCAGGCGCGCTGCTTGCCGCCGCGCTTCTCGCGGGCAGTTCCCTGGCGGGAGCATCTGACGTTTACGCGTTCGGCGCGTACGCGGAGGAAACCACCGAAACCGAAACCGCGGAGCCGGAATCTGTTGAGGCGGAATCCGCGGAGGATTCAGGCAACGGCGGTGAAGTTACCCTTGGAAATCTCAGCACGACTGAAATTGAAATCGATGAGGAAGATGTCCACGTGCTTCCTGACGTTTCGGAAGTCGCGGAATCCTGCCTTGCCAGCGTCGTGTCAATCACCAACACGATTGAAGTCACTTCCACGAGCGGCAATTCGATCGAGAACTATTTCGGGTTCTTCGGCTACGGGAACAACAACGACCAGAATACCGAAACTTCCGAATCCGAAGCTTACGGCTCCGGCGTCATCATCGGCGAGGACGACACCAACCTGCTGATCGTCACCAACAACCATGTCGCCGTGTACGACAAATCCGGAAACAGCACCTTCTACTCCTACACGGCTTCCACCAAGAGCCTTACCGTCACCTTTGTGGACGGAACCGAACTTGAAGCCACGCTGATCGGCGCGGACGCCGAGGCGGACCTCGCGGTGATCGGCGTTCCGCTCGCGGATCTTTCCGACGATACGCTTTCCGCCGTCAAAGCCGCTGCCATCGGCGACTCCAGCTCCGCGAAGGTCGGGCAGGGAGTCATCGCCATCGGCAACGCCCTCGGGCTCGGGCAGACGCTCACCGTCGGCTATATCAGCGCCCTGGACCGCGAAGTCACCGCGGAAGACGGCGTAACCCGCCGGCTGATGCAGGTTGACGCGGCCATCAACGGCGGCAACAGCGGCGGCGGCCTCTTCAACGACAGAGGACAGCTGATCGGCATCAACTCCGCAAAGTATGAGGAAGTGGGCGTCGAGGGCATCGGCTACGCGATTCCGATTTCCGAGGCGATTGACACGATCAACGAGCTGAAGAACCAGACTCCGCGCACTGTCGTCAGCAGCGATGAGAAGGGCTACCTCGGCATCATCGGACAGGACGTCGATTCCGCCACGGTGTCTTATTACGGATATCCGGAAGGCGCGCAGGTGATGCAGATCTACAGCGGAAGCCCGGCCGCGGAGGCCGGCCTGCAGCTCGGCGATATCATCACCGCCGTCAACGGCACCGAGATTACTTCCTACGACGAACTCCGCACGGAGCTGTCCTATTACAAGGCGGGCGAAACCGTGACGCTGACCGTCTCCAGAATCAGCGGAAGCCAGTTTGAGGAAATCTCAATCGACGTCACCCTGGTTTCCCGCGACGAAATCGAGACCAACTGACGGTCCGGAAACGATACGCCTTCGGAAATCCCAGGTTTATTCAATCGGTTCTGAACGAAGCCTGAGTCAGAGCGTCAGCCGCTGGCGCTTTCCGCCGCGGCCCGCGCGTATGTAGCTTGACCTTGCCGTCGGCGTAGGTTTTCGCTTCGCTTTCCGCCGCAGCCCGCGCGGATGAAATCCGGCTTTCAGGAAAAGCTGCCTGAAGCTGGCCTGTCAGCGGATTGCGCTGACTGCAGCGGCCCGCGCGGATGCTATCCGGAAGGCGGAAAAATGGCGCAAAAAAGATCCGGGAACGGGGATCAATCCTCCCGTTCCCGGATCTTTTTGCTTTTCTGATCAATTTTCAGAACAGGCCCAGTCTGCTGTCCGGACGGCTTTTCCGCTGCTTTAACACCGGAAGCGGATCCGTGGATGCTCCGGTCCAGGGCCGCTTTCCCTGCCAGGCTGCAGACTTGTCGTCACTGCCGCTGATTCCCCCGGTTCCCCTGGTCATCCAGAAAAGCGAGCGGGTCTCCTTCGCAGGTGATAAAATGCATCAGCATGTAGGCGCACATGATCGCCACATTTTCTTCTTTGAGAATTCTGCGGCATTCATTTCTGTCAGCCAGCACAACCTGGATATCCTCCGACTCCTCCTCGTGCGCGTTGGACGGCGTTCCCGAGCAGTAGCCGTAGATCGTTCCGCAGCATTCGTCCGTCATCCCCACTGTGGTGAAAAACGGCCGGTTATAGCGCGGATCCGTCTTCTTCGGCGTAAAGGTCAGGCCGGTCTCCTCGTAAATTTCGCGGACTCCGGATTCCTCCACCGTCTCGCCCGGTTCCACCAGGCCCGCCGGAAATTCGTAGACATAATCGTTCAGGGGATAACGGAACTGCTTCACCAGCACAACGCGGTCCTTTTTCTCCCCGTAGACGGAATAGATGATCACGCCGTCCGACGGCCTGTCCGCTACCGCGCGCAGCTTATCCGCCTGCTCGGCGCGGGACGCGACAAAATACGGCGCGATCCTCCCGCTCCTTCTCTCAGCCTCAAACTCATAGAGGTTGAGAAAACGGTTGTGCGTCTGCTGGGTTACGCTTTTAACCCTGCCTTGTGATTTTCTGCTTTCGTCAGCCATTGATTCTCTCTTTTCCGCAGCCGGCATAAACCCGACGCCGGGTCAGCCGCTCAGTCGCCGTAATCGAAACGCTCGAAGGAAACCTCGCTGCTTGCCTCATGAGCGCAGATATTGTAAACGCGGTCCATGACGCTTGCGTATTCCCCGTCTTCCGTCTCGATTCTGATTGCGGTGTTATCCTCCACATAATCCGCGGATTTCACATCGTCCAGCGCGCGGATCTCCTCCAGGATGTGATCTCTCAGCGCCTGCAGCTTCTGCGCTTTTTCTTCCTCTGTTTTTGCCGCTTCCTGCAGCTTGAAATCCGTCAGATGATAAACCTTAACCATGTCGTTCCTCCATTAATTAATCCTGAATCTGAAATCTGCTGAGCGCAGACGGAATTTTTCCGTTCCCGCGCCGCGGCACCGGCAGGTCTCCGTATGACGCAAACCAGGCACCGCGAAACTGCTGTTTCCCGCGCCGCGCGCCGGCTGGCGCGCGGTGACAGTCCGGACTGCCTGCCCGGAATCCCGCTGAACGTAAAAACAAGTATATCACATTTTAACGATTTCGAAACCCGCTCCCGGGCCTGCCCGGGCCGGAGCCCGCTTCCGTCATCCCGTAAAATCCGGTTTTCAGAAGCCATTCCGTCTGCCAGGCAGAAAACACAGGCAGAAAAGACACGCCGGAAAGGCTGTTTCAGATAACCGTTTCGGCAAAGTCCCATCCGGATCCCGCGGCGGCCGGGTCAGTTCACCAGGGAAGCGATCAGCTCCTCCGGCAGCTCCTGCTCCGGCCTGAATTTTCCGGACTCCATGTAGTGGTACACGGCCCTCTGCAGAGCGCGCCCCTCCGGGTACTGCTGGAGATTCTGCAGTCCCATCGACGAGAAGAGAAGAGACCCGCCGCCGCACCGGCACTCGAACATCTGCGCCATCGGCCGCATGGTCGCGTAGCTGTCCATCTCCGCAACGATCGAGGGAATGCGCCGCGGCAGAATCACGGCCCTCTGGGACGCCATCGGCCACCACTGCCAGTTCGTATGGAATTCCGTCGGGAATTCGTCGAACAGGGGATGCCCGCAGTCAATCAGCTGGCCCATGCTGCCCTCCTGGCCCGGGAAGGTTCCCACCGACCAGAAATCCGTGGTGAACTGGGCCTGGATCGAACGAGGAAGGGATTCCCTGTCGGAATCCGGGGACAGATAGACCCGTCCTCCGCTCCGGAGCACTTCCCTGGCTTTTTCGTCAAAGCGCTTCGTCTCATATACGCTTTCCGGGCATTCCGGGACGCCTTCGGCCGGATAAACCCACACCGGCACCACGCTCACGACGTCGCCCAGCTGCATCCGGTAGAACAGCTTCGTCGGCTTTCTGACCAGGGAAAAATCCAGCGGGATAGTGCCGATTTTCATCTGCGTCCCTTCCGCGCATTTCCAGATGTGCCCCATATGGTTGAACACCGTCTGTCCCTGTCCTGCCATAACCTCGAGTTCCTGGACGCTCTCCGGCTTTTTCAGGAAATCCGGGTCCGTCTCGTACACCGACCAGGAGAACGGGGCGTAAATCTCGCCCCGGTTGTAGTTTGCGACCAGCAGCGGCGCTTCTTCCTTATCGCTGCTCTCATACGTGTATCTGGAAATCTGCAGAAGGATGGACGCCCCGCGGAAGAACGAATTGAAGGCGTCCGCCTTCGCGAACGGGAACGGCTTCGGATCCAGATGGGAATTCAGCATCCCGACGAGCGCGGTCCCCTGTCCCGGGAAGTCCTGCAGGCCGAGCAGGGATAACCCTGACATCTTCGGCGTGCTGAGCGCCGCCTCAACCTCCGCCCGGTAGCCGATGCGGGCCAGTTCCCCGGTTGCCTCCACCATATGAGGCCAGTCGTCGAGAAAACCTTTCTGCTCCGCCAGGGTTTTGATTCTGCGGTAGTTTGCGGGGTCGGAGATTCCATGGAACGAATCCAGCTCGCTGAAGTCCGGGAGCACCTCGAACTGTCCCACCTCAAAGCCGAACACCGGGCCCGGATAGATCTGCCGGATTTCAGCCATGGTTTCACTGTAATTCAGCCGGCATCCCGGATAGCGGTTGTTGATGGCTCCCCGGATTCCGCCGCCGGTATTGAGCCCGCTGTAGGTTCCCCGCAGCGGCTTTCCGAAGAAGGCGGAGCCGGTAAAGAAATCCGCCAGGGGTTCGACGCCGGCGTCCCCGTAATGGAGATTGGAGCCGTTGGCGTAAAGCCTCGTGGGATCCAGTTTCTTCGCCTCCGTCAGCAGCTCCCTCATCCGCTCGTGTCCGGCCTCGCCGGACGCCAGCTCGTTCCCGAACGTGAGCATGACAAAAGACGGATGGTTGGCGTAGCACTTCAGCAGCTCCTCCATCTCGGTGCGGTAGTAGCGGTAAGCCGTATCCGATTCGAAAGCCGTGCGCGGGTTCCAGTGCGACAGCTCCGGCTGCATCATCATGCCCAGCTCGTCCGCCGCGGCAAAAGCTTCCTCCGGCGGGCACCACGAATGGAAGCGCATGCAGTTGACTCCATAATTCTGGAACTGCGCCAGGATGCGGTACCAGGTCCACCGGTCCATCGGCGGATGACCGGTCTCCGGGAATTCCGCGCAGTTTGCCTCCCCGCGTAGAAAAATGCGTCTGCCGTTGAGCGTGAGACGCCCGTCATCGCCGCTTCTGAATTCACGGATTCCGAAACGCACATTTTTCCGGACCGACTTTTTGGGCGAAAGATCCAGCTGCGCCGAACAGTCGTACAGACTGCCCGCCGTCTCGTCCCACCGGCTGATCCGGTCCTTCAGCCTGACGCCCGAAACCGTGACCGTGGTAATTCCGGGGCCGATTTCCACTTCCCTGGACAGGCTCCCGCTGAAGACCTGGGACTGCAGGGTCAGGGTCCCCTTTGTTTTTTTCATCTTTTCCGGAGCGGAAATCTCGCAGGTAATGCTCAGCGTGTCGCTGAGATATAGCACCCGGATCGAAAGGATGAAAACTTCCGGCTCCGTCTTCAGGAAGAAATTCCCGATAATCCCGTTCCAGTTGGTCTGCGTTTCGTCCGTCGCCGTGGAAGAATACAGAATGTTCTCCGCGGGAAGCCCCGGATAGGAATTGTCCGACAGGAAAGTAAACCGGTGAGGCTGTTCCGTGCGGGTGTTCCACACATCGGTAATCTCATAGATGTGCGGAGTATCCAGCGTCTCGGGGACAAACGGCCTGATTTCCTTTCCGTCCACAAGAAGCTTCAGGCAGCGGGCGCGCTCCGCAGAGACAAACACTCTGCGGCCGGGGCGGACCGGTCCCTTCACATCCGCGGAGATGCGGGCTTCGCCGGTGTAGGTGTATTTTCGGGTAAACCTGGTCGCAATCACATTCTCCGCCAGGAGCTGTTCATTCTTGCCGGCGTCCGGATGCACCTGCTCTGTCTTGCTGTCGGCGTGGCCGATTCCGCTCTCGTCGAGCGTGCCGGGAAGCTTCATTTCCCGCGGTCCGTCTTCCCCGATTTCAGCCTGCCAGATTCCGGAAAGATCTGCTCTGCCGTTCACCCACTCCACGCGCAGGCACGGCACCCCCATATTTTCCATCACGGTTATTCCTCCTGTCTTCTCCCCGGCGATTCCCGGTTTCCCCGTGATTCAGATCTGCGTTCTCACGGCTGACACGCGGTCAGACCCGCCCGTTTTCCCGCTCCGCGATCACCCGCGCCACATAAACGCCGCTTGCCGACGCGTGCGACAGCGAGTGCGTGATTCCGCTGCAGTCCCCGATCACAAACAGGTTTTTGTAACTTGTCTCCAGATCGCTGTTGATGGAGACCTCCATGTTGTAAAACTTGACTTCAACGCCGTACAGCAGCGTATCTTCGTTGGCCGTTCCCGGGGCAATCCTGTCGAGCTTGTAGATCATCTCGATAATGCCGTCCAGAATCCGCTTCGGGATCACCAGGCTGAGGTCCCCCGGCGTGGCCGCCAGGGTC
The DNA here is from genome assembly GCA_050944455.1 of Lachnospiraceae bacterium. Taxonomy (GTDB): domain Bacteria; phylum Bacillota; class Clostridia; order Lachnospirales; family Lachnospiraceae; genus Anthropogastromicrobium. Next base: position 55,224 of record JBMNRC010000011.1, on the reverse strand, counting down.
GGGGTGACGAAGCTCTCGGCGATGCGCTGGACGTTGCTGCGGCGCCCGCGGATCAGGTCGCCGAATCTCTGCACCATCACGCCGCCTCCCAGCATGTTGGAGAGACGCGCGATGCTCTCGCCGTATCCGTTGCTGTCCTTGAACGGCTCGGAGAAATGCTTGGCCACCAGCAGCGCGAAGTTGGTGTTCTGCGTCTGCTTCGCGGGATCCTCATAACTGTGGCCGTTGACCGTCACGATGCCGTTGGTATTCTCGTTGACGACCGCTCCCCGCGGGTTCATACAGAACGTGCGGACCAGGTCGCCATATTTTTCAGTGCGGTAGACGATCTTGCTCTCATAGAGCTCGTCGGTCAGGTGGGCGAAGATTTCCGCCGGCAGTTCCACTCGCACGCCGATATCGACGCGGTTGGATTTGGTCCCGATGCCGAGATCCCGGCACACGCCTTCCATCCATTTGCTGCCGCTGCGGCCTGCGGATACGGCGCAGTATGTTCCGTCATAGGACTGCTCGCCGACAGTCACCCGGTATCCGTCGGGCAGGACCTCGATGCGGTCCACATGGGAGCGGAAGTGGAAATCCACGCTGTCCTTCAGCTCCGCGAACATGTTCTGGAGGACGATATAGTTGATGTCCGTGCCCAGATGGCGCACCTGCGCGTCCAGAAGATGCAGGTCGTGCTGAAGGCAGAGCTTTTTGATCTCAGTATTCGCGGTGCTGTACAGCCGGGTTCCCTCGCCGCCGTGCGACAGATTGATCTGGTCCACGTAATGCATCAGCTCCAGCGCCTCGTCCTTGCCGATATACTCGTACAGGGTGCCGCCGAACTGGTTTGTGATGTTGTATTTGCCATCCGAATAGGCACCGGCGCCGCCGAACCCGCTCATGATCGAGCACACCTTGCAGTTGATGCAGGACTTGATCTTCTTCCCGTCAATCGGGCAGTGGCGCTGTTCCAGCGAGTATCCGGTGTCAAACACGGCGATTTTCATCCCCGGACGTTTATGAATCAGCTCGTATGCCAGGTAAATGCCGCCGGGTCCCGCCCCGATAATCAATACATCATATTTCATTTTGTTTCTTACTGCTTTCTGTGAATAAAATAACAACTTCTCCTGCCGGCGCCGCTGCGGTCCGCCGGGCGTCAGCCCCTGCAGCGCTCCGGATTTTCAAAATAGGCAAGGAGGATGTGCAGGGCGATCTTCGCGCAGGTCTTCATCTGGTCAACCGAGACAAATTCCTTCAGGGAATGCTCGCAGTAATCGCCGTCGCAGAGGTTCGGGCACGGAAGGCCCATGAACGAGATCTGGCTGCCGTCCGTTCCGCCGCGCACTGCCGTGATATTCGGCTCGACGCCGAGCTCTTTCATCACTTCGCAGGCTGTGTTGATCAGGTGCATGTGCCTTCTCAGGACCTCGGCCATGTTGCGGTAGGAATCCCTGAGCGTAATCTCAACGGTTCCCTCCCCGTACTTTTTGTTGAGCTCCTCCGCGCACTTGCGGACCATCAGCTTGCGGTGCCCGAAGATCACGGAATCATGGTCGCGGATAATGTAGGACATCTTTGCCTCGGGGACCGTCCCGCTGAACTCCATCAGGTGGAAAAATCCCTCGCGGTCCTTCGTCTTCTCCGGAACTTCGTTCGCGGGAAGCATGGCGTCGAACTCTTCCGCGATTTTGATCGCGTTTTTCATGCGGTCCTTGGCGTCCCCCGGATGCGTCTGGACCCCGTGCACCGTTACCTTGAGGCTTGCGGCGTTGAAAGTCTCGTAATTGACCTCGCCGAGTTCGCCGCCGTCCAGCGTGTAGGCGTAATCCGCCCCGAATTTCTTCACGTCGAAATATTTGGGGCCGTTTCCGACTTCCTCGTCCGGCGTGAAGCACACGCATACCTTGCCGTGATGAAGCTCCGGGTGATCGTAAAGATCATCCAGCATCGTCATGATCGCGGCGATACCCGCTTTGTCATCCCCGCCGAGCAGCGTGGTTCCGTCGGTCACAATCAGATCCTGTCCGACCACGCGCCTGAGTTCCGGCGTCGTGTCCGGGGAGAGCGTCATGCCGTTCTCATTAAGCACGATGTCGCCGCCGTCGTATTTTTCAATCAGTCTCGGCTTTACATTCGTGCCGCTGCAGTCCGGCGCGGTATCCATATGCGCCAGGAATCCGATCGCCGGAACCCCGGGTTTGTCATCGTTCGCCGGGAGCGTCGCGTAGACGTAGCCGTGGCCGTCCATCGCGGCGTCGTCAAGGCCGAGTTCTTTGAGCTCTTTTACCAGTTCTCTGGCCAGGTTCTTCTGTTTTTCCGTGCTCGGCACGCTGTCGTGTCCTTCCTCGGACTGGGTATCTATCTGAACATATTTCAGGAAACGTTCTTCCAATGATTTCATCTGTCTGCCTCCTTGATTGCGGATTGAACCGTCCGGAAAGCCTGCCTGCGGACCCGGCGCATATAAGGCGCTCCGCGCGCCGCCCCGCGCCTTGTTATCTGGTCCCGCGGAATGCCGCGCCGCCGTCCGTCTGATGGCGGTATCCCGGACAATTTATGAGTTTAACATACGAAACAGTTCAATTCAAGGCAGGCCGGGCGCGTGACGCCGGAGCGTGAATTTCGAAATACGCATCCTCAGGCAGTGAATTCCGGAATCGAAAAACCGCCGCCCCTGCCTTTCTTTCCCGAAAGGCCGGGGCGGCAGTCTCCGTTTGAAACAGAATCCGCATGGATCACTTCTGTATCAGCCGGAATCCGAATTCACCGGGATCCGGGCCGATCCGCATCCTCGCTGATCAGAATCCGCGCCGCGGATTCCGATGCGTGCCGGTTATACCGCAGATCTGTTCTCTGAGATTCCGTACTCGATGTAATGCTGGTAATACAGTTCCCACTGGTCTCCGAACGCGGCGTTGAGATCCGGATAGCGGTTTCTGTAGACCACCGGGTTGAAGTCCGCGGAAGCCTGTCTTGCTTCTTTCATGCCGTACTGCAGGAAATGGCGGTACGCCGCCGCGGCGTCGCTGCCGAAGGCCGCCTGAAGATCAGGGTAGTGCGACAGATAATACTGGGCGTCGAAAACCGCCGAGTAATCCCCGCTTCCCGCGGTGCTGCCGGACGAGGACGCCGGAACAGTGACTTCCACGCCGCGGAGCGCGTATCTCCCGTCTTTCTGGTAAACGTAAACATGGGTAATGTACTTGCCGCTCTCGTTGTTGTGCTCAGAAACCGAAACGTGATAAGTCGCCGTGTTTCCGCTCACCGAAGCCTGGTACCATTTCAGCTCATCCTGCCCGTTCGCGTCCGTCCAGGTAGGCATCAGCACGTAATCCACGCCGCCCGGCGCCGTGAACGCCGCCGTGACGTCGTAGCCGGAAGACGTGATGTTCGTGATCTCGATGGACGTGATGTCAAGCGTTTCCGAGTCTCCGCCGGAGGCGCTGCCGGACGACGGAACCTCTATTTCCCGGCCGTCCAGAACGAACGTTCCGTCCGTCTGATAGACGTAGACGTGCGTGTAATATTTTCCGCTCTCATTGCCGTGGTCGGAGACCGGAACATGGTATGTGGCCGTGTTTCCGCTCACCGAAGCCCGATACCAGATGAGGTCGTCCTGCCAGCCGGAATCCGTCCAGGTCGGCATCAGCACGTGATCGACGCCGTCCGGCGCCGTAAATGTCGCCGTGACGTCATAGCCGGAGGACGTAATGTTCGAGATTGTGATGGAATCGATCGACAGCTCTTCTGCCGCGGCAGCCGGGACGGTGATTTCCCGGCAGTCAAGGGCATAGCTTCCGTCCGTCTGATAAACGTAGACATGCGTGTAATACAGGCCGCTCTCGCTGTTGTGCTCGGAAACCGGAACGTGGTACGTCGCCGTATTTCCGCTCACCGAAGCCTGGTACCAGGTCAGGTCGTCCTGCCAGCCGGAATCCGTCCAGGTCGGCATCATCACGCGGTCCACGCCTTCCGGGGCCGTGAACGTCGCCGTGACGTCATAGCCGGAGGACGTGAGATTCGAGATCGTGATGGAATCGACCGACGGCTCTTCCTCCGTGGTTTCGCCGGAGCTTTCGGACTCATCTCCGGAGCCGCTGTCCTCCGCGGGCACGGTCACTTCGGTTCCGCTGATCGGAATCAGCGATCCGTCGCTGAGATAAATGTACACATGCGTGATATATTTCCCGTATTCCGAATTATGGTCAGCCGTGGATACGCGGTATGTCGCCGTGTTCCCGCTCACCGACGCCTGATGCCATACCAGATCATCCTGGCCGTCCGCTTCGGTCCAGGTCGGCATCTGCGCGCTGGCCGCGCTGAGCGCCGAGCGGAAAGAAGCTGTGACCGTGTATCCGCCGGAGTCAATGTCCGTGACCTGGATATCCGTGATGGAAGGCAGCGTGACCGTCGTCGAATAGCTGGTCGTCACTGACCCGGTGACGACGCTGATGCTGACATCGCAGGACAGCAGATCCGCCGAAACCGGGACCTCCGCTGAAGCTGCGGCGCCGCTCACGGCCGCCTGCACGGTATTGCCTTCCTGTGTTGTGACGGTCACGCTGTCCGGCGTTTCAGACAGGGTAATCGCGAGATTGAAGGTATTTTCGCCGTAGCCCGCCACACTGACCGAGGTGACCGAAGCGGCGCTCCGCGGTTTCGAACCGCTCACCTGCAGGCCTGAAATCTGCAGCGTTCCCCCGCCGGACAGCCCTTTGAGCCAGAGCTCCGCCCCGGTTATACTGCTGAGCCCGATCCATCCGCTGAAATCAAACGTCACGGTCTGCGTCGTTCCCGATGTGACCGCCGGTCCGCTGACTTCGTGGATTTTTTCCCCGGAGTACAGGCGCATCGAAAGATTCGCCGGCCCGGAAGCGCCGCTCAGGGTTACCGTCACCGTGAAATACGGGGTTGTGGAGGCGTTGAGCCCGGACAGTTTCATTTTGACGCACTTTGACGTGCCTGCCGAGTCGCTCAGCGAAAAGGTATTGACCAGCTGCTGTTCCGTGTTATAGCACTCGCTCCACTCGCTGCCCGCCGCGGCGGCATCTGCCGCTTCCGCGGAGATATAACCCGCCGACCCGCTGGTCACGACCGGGAGAAGCGCGCTGGTGTAAAGCGAATCTTCCGTCCCGAGATCCCGGTACACCGAATAGGAATACTTGGGGTTGAAATCCGAATCCTCCAGCCCGAATTTGAGGAACTGGTTGTCCATCTCGTCCGCGTCCACCTGGCGGCTCAGGATCAGCGCTTCCAGTTCGTCCAGCGATTCGGTTTTCAGATATCCGTAAGCGATGGACGCCGCCTGGTCCGTATATTCATCCTGCCCGGTCACGTGGGAATAGGAAGTCCATCCCTGCTCCGTGAGCGCGATCTTGAACGCCGATTCCCCGCGGAGCTGTTTCATGAAGTCAATGACGACCTCGATATTCTTCATAGTGACCATGTGCGTATCCTGGCTGTAGGTTACGCTGGCAAAACTCAGCGGAGTTCCGTCGTAGGCGTAGATCATCGACCCGTCCGTCCATACCTGCGAGCTGTCCAGCGGCGTGGAGTAAGCGTGGAAAGCGAGGTCCCAGCTGATATCTCCCTCACTGACGACATTCTCGTTGAACTGGGTGAGGAACGGGCGCGCGTTATACCCTTTTGTGCTTCCCTCCGCGTAATCGCCGCTGTTCCCGTACCAGACGTGATCCGTCGGCACATAAATCTGCGCGGATGAATTGACGCTCCTGATCGCGTTGTAAGCTATTCTGAACGTCGTGGCGTACGCGGCGGCATGTTCCTCCAGCGTAGCGTCTCCCATATCGTCCCAGAGATAATAGTTGACCTCATTGCCGATAATCCAGCGGCAGTTGAGCCCGTCGGCCGCCTGCGCCAGTCTGGTCAGCAGCTTCTGGTACAGAGCGACGCCTTCGGCGGACGCGGTATTCCACGCGGTGTAGTAAGCCGAACTGCTGTCCGTCCCCGGATAGCGCATAAACGAAGGCGCGTCCGACTGCACCACGAGAATGACATAGGGAACAATCCCGTTTTCCTGCAGCAGGACAAGCTGGGCGCGGTATTCCTGTATCCGGGTCTCATTGAGGGTTCCGTCCTCGTTGACCATCTCGTTGAGAAGCCAGGTGACCGTGGAAGCGGAAGTCCCGAGGGACGCCGCCTCGGCTGTCCGCTCGGCATCCGTGTAGACGATCAGGCCCTTCTTGCTTTTCAGTTCCTGATAGAAAGAGGTGGAGGCGACGTCCTCCGGATTGGTGATGTACATCGCGCTGCTGCTCACGGCGGTGCCGTCCTGATCAGAGCAGATCACGAATTTGCGAACCAGAAGATCCTCGCTGTAGCTGAAGGACTGGGTGAAGGACCCGGCCGGCGCCTCAAACTCCGCGCATTCCACAGCGGTATCCAGCGAGAAGGAATCCGCGGTTTCATAAGGCTCAATCGCGTAAATATAGTAAGTCCCCGCGGAAGGAACCGTGCCGGAAACCACGACACTCCCTTCACTGTACTGTACGGAAGAAATCGTTCCCGTTGCAGCCGCAGCGAGCGCCATGAGTCCGACGCTTACTTCGCTCTCTTCTGTGGTTTCTTCTTCGGAAGTGTCTTCCTCAGAGGTCTCTTCTTCCGAGGTCTCCTCTTCAGAAGTCTCTTCTTCAGAAGTCTCTTCTTCAGAAGTCTCTTCTTCAGAAATCTCCTCTTCCGAGATTTCTTCTGAGGTCTCCTCTTCCGAGAATTCCTCCGGAGAAGTCATCTCCCCTGAGGTCTCTTCCGCAGAAGCCATCTCCTCCGAAGTTTCCTCCGCAGAAATCTCTTCCACAGAGCTTTCATCTTCAGAGACCGTCTCGTTAAGCTCCTCTGCGGCACTCTCTTCCGCCGCGGTTTCCGCTTCAGTAATTTCTTCCGCAAAAGCCGTCTGCCCGGAAGTTTCCTCCTCAGAAACCATCTCCGCGGAAGTCTCTTCTTCAGGAGATTCCTCCGCGGAAACAGAAATTTCCACCGCAGAGGTCTCTGTCCCGGCTTCGGTTAACCCAGCGCCGGAGGTTTCGGTTTGAGAGCCGGATTCCACGATCTGCGAGGCGTCGATCTCCACAACGCTGACCGTCGCGATTTCCGCCTGCGCCGCAGTGCTCTCCGCAGTGCTTTCTTCCGCGGTCTGGGTTTCCGACGCGGTTTCTTCTTCCGAAGCCGAAGCGGACTCCTCCTCTCCGTCTGAAGCGCTCACGGAAAGGGTCTGTTCCGTCCCGCTCCCTGTCTCAGGGTCTCCAACTTCCGTAATGCCGGCGACCCGGTAAGTGCCCTGCGCGGCCTGCGTTTTGAGCCTGCCCGACGCCGGACCAGAAGCGGATACCGCTCCGGAGCAAAGTGTCAGCATCATGACGACACTCAGCAGCCAGACGGAAAAATTCTTCATACGCTGTTCTTTTTTCATCGCGATGCGTATCCCCCTCAACAAAATTTATAGTAAGTCTCATGGAACTTCAGCCCGGCATGGCGCGCAGAAGCTGCCTGCCCGGAAAAAATCCAGGAAACAATGAAATGAATAAAAAATATTATACCATGAACCGGAAAACTTGTTCAGCCATTTTGTCCAGTTTTTTCATCAGGCCGCCCGGCAGATTCCTTCAGCGCCGGAATCATCCCCTTCGGCCATCCGACGTCTGGCATTCTGCCGGCTGCCGGGCAGAGCCGCCGCCCGGCCATCACCAATCAGCAAGTGCTTTCAGGTATCATCGGCTCCCGGCATGACCGCGGCAGCCGATTCGCATTATCTCAGGCACCGGCGCGGACCGCTGATCGGCACTGATTGTTTACACCCGGCCGCGGATTTGATAAAATAGTTTACAGATCCTGCTGAACGTTCAAAACTGATTGTATCAGCGGTCTGAAACAAAGATGCTGACATCCTGTCCACACGGCATGCTGTGCGTGCAGAAAAACACACTCGGAAGGAGCGGCAATTATGCATAAAATCATTACCATCAGCCGGGAATTCGGAAGCGGAGGGCGCGAGCTGGGACGCAGGCTTTCCGAAAAACTCGGGTTTGCTTATTACGATCAGGAAATCATTACTGAGATAGCCAAAAAGACCCAGCTGGCCGAGGGGTATGTCCAGAACATCATGGAATCAAAACCCATTTTCTCCTACCCCATCCATATCGGCGTCACCTTCCAGACGACGGGCACGGTCATCAATCAGCAGCGCCAGGCTGTTTTCCGCGAGCAGTGCAATCTGCTCAAGGAACTGGCGGAAAAATCCGACTGCGTGATCGTTGGCCGCTGCGGAGACTACATTCTCGCGGACTACCATCCGTACCGCATTTTCGTGTACTCCGATCTGAAACACAAGATGATCCGCTGCCGGATGAAGGGCAAGCCCGGTGAAAATATGAGCGACAGGGAACTCAAGCGCTCCATCGCCGGGATCGACAAGGGCCGCCGGGATTACTACAATTTTGTGACCATGCAGACCTGGGGAGAGAAATCCAACTACGACCTGTGCATCAACACGGCCAACGTTTCGATCAAAGGCATTGTGCCGTATCTGGCCCAGATGCTGCAATACTCTGTCATGGTCGATGAAACCGACGCCCAGGAGGAACTGAGAAAGCGCAGGGAGGAAGCCGCCGCGGAAGAAACGCCGGCGGAATCCCCTGATGAAGAAAAGTAACTGGCACTGTGCGGACCGGATCACCGGCGCCAGGAAATCGTCCGATCGCCCGGGAATCCGGCACTGCCGGCAGCCCGGGCGTCGGAGGAATATCCGGCAGACCGGGGATCCGGGATGGCCGGCGGACAGCCGGCGGCAGTTTTTCGGACTATGCTTTTTCCTGAAAGCATAGCCCTTTTTTTATCTGACCCGGGCGTCTGAGTACCCGCCGATTGACTGCCCGGCGTCTGCGCCGCCAGCGGTCTAATTGTCTGCCGATTGACTGCCCAGCGCCTATGCTGCCAGCCGTCTGATTGCCTGCCGATTGACTGCCCGGCGTCTGCGCTGCCAGCCGTCTGGGTCCGCCGACACACCGCTGCTGCCTATCGTCTGACCTGCCAGCTGTCTGCCTTTCCGTCATCTGACGATCTGACATCCGGCGATCCGGTTTTCCCAACATTTTACATTCTGCTGGTTGAATTTTTCGGGTGCTTCTGATATAAACCAGATATGTAAGTTTGTTTAATTATTTTTGCTTTTTCCAATTTTTGTCAGGAATCCCGCATCGGGGGCCGAAGCCGCCGTATCCTGACACGAAAAAGGGAGGACCTATTGTGGAGCTGAAATTTGTCAACATCAAAAAATCCTTCAGCGGAAAGGAAGTCCTGCACGGGCTGAATTTCCGCGTGGAAAGCGGGAGGGCTATGGGTTTTCTCGGCCGCAACGGCGCCGGAAAATCAACCACTTTCCGCTGCCTCATGCAGGTTTTCCGCCAGGATTCCGGGGAATTCATTCTGGACGGCAGGCCGTTCGACGTCACCAAGCACCGCATCGGCTATCTGCCCGAGGAGCGCGGGATGTACGCCAAAGTCACCCTCCGGGATCAGCTCTCCTATTTTGCCCGGCTGAAAGGCGCGTCCAAAAAAGCGGCAGCGGAGGACGCCGATCACTGGCTGCGCTACTTCGAGCTGGAGGACAGCGCGGACCAGAAGCTGGAGACACTTTCCAAGGGCAACCAGCAGAAAGTCCAGATCAGCCAGGCTTTCCTGAACGATCCGGATATCATCATCCTGGACGAGCCTTTCTCCGGCCTCGATCCGGTCAACGCCCAGATCTTCAAGCAGGCCATCCGCGAGATGGTGTCCCGAGACAAGCTGGTCATCTTCTCCTCGCATCAGATGGCGTACGTCGAAGAAATGTGCGACGACATCACGCTGATCGACCGGGGAAACATTCTGCTCACCGGAAACCTGGAAGAGATCCGCGCGGAAAAAGGAGCGAACCGGTATTTCATCGAACCTGTCCCGGGCTCAGAAAATCAGATCAGGGCGGCGCTTGACGCGGCCGGCATCAGCTATTCGGAAAAAAACGGCCGGATGATCACCGACCGGCAGGAACCCGGAATCCGGCAGGTGATCGGTTCCTGTTTCAGTTCCGTGCTGACCTGCGGCATCTACCGTCCGTCGCTGCAGGACATCTTTATCGAGGAAGCTGGGGAGGCTGAAAATGCTTAAGAATATCCGTACCGTACTTAGGTTTGAATTTGTCCAGCAGCTGCGGAAAAAATCTTTCCGCGTCTCAACCATCGTGATCGCCGTCGTGATCGCTTTTCTGGTCTGCCTTCCGGCGATCCTCGCGCCGGTGATCGATAAGACTTCCGACAGTTCGGGGGAGAGCAGCACAATTTCCGGCGGCGTCTATTGCGAGGACGACTCACTGGAGGACCTCCTGCCCTTCAGCGAAGACCAGTTTTACGACAGCGAAGAAGCTCTGGAGGCGGCAGTCAGCGACGGGACGGAGCCTATCGGCTATGTTGTGGTGGACACGACGCACATAAAGACGATCTACGCCAATCTCAGCGTCAATTCCTCCGCGGCGGGTTCCGACATTCTGTCCGAAATCCTGAAGCAGGCCGCGATCGGGGCCGCGCTGGAGCAATATGATGTGCCTCTTTCCGAATACTACACCCTTCTGTCCCTGCAGGTTGAAAACGAAACCGTGGTTCTCGGGAAAGACACAACCGCGCAGCTGGTCTGCGGTTTCACGTTTGTCATTCTCGTCTACATGGTCATCCTCCTCTACGGACAGATGGTTTCCACCAACGTCGCGCGGGAAAAAGACAACAAGACCATGGAGCTGCTGATCACGTCCGTCAGCCCGGACGCCCTGATTCTGGGCAAGGTATTTGCCCTGATCCTGGTTATCCTGATGAACCTGGCGATCTTTCTCGCCTGCGCCGCCGTCCCGTACGAACTGCTGCACAGTTACTACCCGGAAGTCCTGAAGACCATCATCAGCGAGCTCTTCAGCGTCTCGGAGCTTTGGATCTATATCCTGTTTTTCCTGATCGGCCTTGTGCTGTACATGTTCCTGTTCGCGGCGCTCGGCTCGACAGTCTCCCGCGTGGAGGACGTGTCTTCGGCGCTCACGCCGCTGATGATGTTCATCATCATCGGCTATTTCCTGGCCTTCATGCAGATGAGCGGTGTTGACAACCAGGTGATCAACGCGGTCTCCTGGTTCCCGTTCTTCTCCATCCTGATGATGCCGATCCGCTACGCGAACGCCACCGTCGGGCTGGCCGGCCTTCTTGTCTCCGGCGCCATCGACGTTCTGTGCGCTTTCTTCATGGCGTGGGGCTCCATCCGCATCTACCGCTGGGGATCGCTCAACTACGGCAACAAACCCGGTCTCAGATCAGTGCTGCGCCAGACGTTCCGCAGGGAAGAACAATAACAAAAAACGGAGTATACGCGCCTTTCTGACGTTGCGTTTCACGGTTAACAGATGTATAATTAAAAAGTATTGACGCCGGCGCATCCATACGGATCCGCGTTCCCGGGACGTTGCCCACAGACGGTCCGGGACGGTATCCGACATACACGCGCCGCAGAAAGGGGTCACCATGCTTTTTTATAATAACAACACCAACTACAGGGATGAGATCCGGAACTATGTGAACTCCAACATCAAAAAGTACCGCGTCGTGTCCATCTGTATCGGCGCCATCATGACCATCCTGGGCATTCTGTGCCTGATCTACCCGTTCCAGTCCGTCTTTGTGATGGCCGTCCTGCTTTCCATCGCGCTGATCGTCGTCGGCGTGGCAAAAGCGATTACGTACATTCAGTCCCCGGTTTATCTTCACTCGGGACTGCTCCTGGCCAGCGGCATTCTGGATGTCCTGCTTGGCGTTCTGCTTCTGACATCGGGAAAAGGCGGGATGGTTTACGCGCTTTCATACCTGTTTGCCTTCGAACTTATTTCCACCGGCATTGAAAACATCGCGATTGGCGACCGCATGCGTTTCTACGGTTTCGCCGGCAGCTCCGGCGGCACCGTCTCCGGAATCATCAGCCTGATCGTCGGCATCATGCTTCTGTTCATGCCGAATCTGTCTCTGATAACCCTGAACGTCATCGTAACGATCTACCTGATTACTGAAGGTATCATGCTGATCGTCAGCGGAGTCCGCATGAAGGAACTCAAGTCCGAAGACGTCATCGACGAATAACCGGCAGCCGGAAAAAAAACTTTCCCGGGCCGCGAAGCTGATTGCTCAGCTCCGCGGCCCGGGATTTTTTTTCGGATTTTTTTAAACCAGCCGGAGGCACTTCCCCTGTCATCGCACAGGCGTCATTCTTTCCGGTCCTTTTACTGCGCTCCGCGTCATTCAGGTTTTACCCTGCCGCAATTTACCGGCTCCTGGAAATGGCGCCTGTACAATCCGGTTTTCGACAGACGCCAATGCGCATCCGCGGCAGACAGGACGCCTCCGACCATGTTCCGGGCGTCACCTGCAGGAAATCCGTCAGTCGTTTTTCTGGCAGATGTAATACGGAACCGCCACAAACAGGATGCCGCCGATCATGTTTCCGAGCGTCACCGTGAGCAGGTTGTAGACGTACCCGCCGAAGGAAACCGCCTCCCCGGCCGGGTCCAGAAGCGCCGCGCTCAGCTGGGTCATGTTGGCGATACTGTGCTCAAAACCGGTCGTGACAAAGGCCAGGATGCACCAGAACACCATGATCAGCTTTCCAGCGTCCGATTTCGCCCGCGTGCTGCACCAGATCGCAAGGCAGACAAGCATGTTGCAGAGAAGGCCGCGGATCAGAAGAGATCCAAACGGAATGCTCATCTTCGCGGCAGCTCCCTGCGCCAGGGCTTCGGCCGTATTTCCGGTCTGCAGCCCGCTGAAGTGGAACAGAATCACCAGGCACCAGGAGCCGGCGAGGTTTCCGAGCCAGCAGACGGCCAGCAGTTTCACCGCGTCCGCCAGTGTGATCTTCTTTTTGAAAACGCCCGCCGCCATGGCCATGTTGTTGCCGGTAAACAGTTCCGCGCCGGCCATCACGACCAGGCTCAGCGCGACCGAGAACGCCGCGCCGGAAATCATCTTGGCCGCGGGGTTTCCCTCCAGCTGTCCCGCGATGCTGTTCATCAAAAGGCTGCCGAACCCGATGTAAATGCCCGCCAGCATGGACGAAACAAAATAGCCCGCCGGATTGGTTTTCAAAAATGTCACTTTCGCCAGTCCGCTTTTCGCGGTGGCTTCAAAGTCCTCGCTGTACACGATTTTTTCCTCTTTTCTCTGTATTTTCCGCCGCTCCGCCGCCGGCCGCTTTCCACAGCCCGTCGTCCGGCAAAACCTGCTTCTCCGCCGTCCCGCCGCTTTCCGCAGCCCGTCGTCCGGCGAAAACCGCCGCGAAATTCCGTCCGGCACGGCCAGTTTCATCCGCCGATGAAACCCTTACCGCCGCCCTGCCGGCTGTCAATCCGCACTGTTCTGCATTTTATCACACTTTCGTTCCGTATACTACAAAAATGCCCGGCCGGTGGCCGGGCAATGATAAAACAGGTCCATGCGCGCTTAACGCGTGTATTTGTATCCAGGAAATCCCAGACGCGCGCCTTGGGTTGACGAGCTCACTCTGAGCACTTGATTTTTATCCAGTAAAATCCCGGCGCGCGCCGTGAACAGTCGGCGTTCGACTGCATGATAATTTCCATGAAATAAATCCCCTGCTCGCGCCGTGAACAGACACACTCACTCCGCACGCGTGATTTTCAGCATCGCGGATTCCGCCGGTTTAAGCGTCCATGTCAGGCGGCCGTCCTCAACCGTAACGTCTTTTTTGGTCCAGCAGTCATGAACCCGGCAGGCGCCGTCTGTCTGCTGCAGGCGGGACGCTCCAGTGTCGGTTTTTTGCGGTTCCGCGGACCCGGAATTCCCCACCGAAGCGGCTTCCTTTCCCGAGTGCTCCGTGCAGCCTGCCATCTCCGCTGCCTTCTCCAGTTCACCAAGGTCAAGGTCAAAACTCTTTTCCTCGGAAATACTGTAGTTGAACAGCGCCGCCTCCAGCGTTTCCCCGTCCTTTCTCACAAAAACATCGGAGGAATTCCCGCCCTGCACCAGCCGGGCCGGCACGAAACTCTGCCCCCTGCGGGCAAGCGCGTTGATCTCCTCGTTGGAGAAAATGGTCCTGACTCTCTCCCTCGCTTCCGGAATCTGCGCGTCGTCGCTGCTGATCATCAGCCCGCCGCAGATCACGCCGCTGTGATACCGCGATTTTCCCTCGTTGAAAGTGATCGCCGGCTTGTCGTAGGTGCGGTAAACCACGATGTGGTCCGGATCGTTGAACCGGTACAGGCGGTCGTTCATCCACCAGAGGTAGGTGATGCAGTTATTGAGATATTCCGTCTGGTCAAGGGTTCCGAACGCGTCGCACGAAATGCGCCGCCCGTGGCCGTACCCATACGGGAAGATCGGCGCGATGGAAAGGCTGATGAAAATCGGGTGGTCCTGGGCCCTGATCACGTCCACAAAGTGCTGCATCCCATAGCGGAAAGCCTGTACGCCTGTCGTGATTTCCTTTTTGTAAAACACTCCCTCGCGGCATCCGTGGCCGACGAAGTCAGTTTTCACGAAATCGAAACCAAAGTGCGCGACCTGTGTCAGCCCGTACTCCATATACTGCCAGGTTCCTGGATGCGTGGGATCCAGCGAGATCAGGCCGTCGACCGGGGGAAGCATTTTTCCGTCCGCGTCCTTCAGCACAAGGTCCTCGAAGAAATAGCGTCCTTCCGTGCCGGGAACTTCCCGCCCGAGAGCGCTGGAATGGGTGATGAACGGGCAGAAATACGCCCCGGGACGCTGGCCGTTCGCCCGGACGGTCTGGAGATTCCCGGAAACCTTATTGGAGAAGCTCTGCCACATCGCGTCGTAGTTGATGTACTGGCTGCCGTCCGCACCGCAGTAAGTGTTTTTGATCTCAGCCATGAAATCCGAGGCTGCCGCGTAGCTTTCGGGCGTGAGACTTCCCATCAGCGCGGACCAGCTGTTCCAGCCGAAAATCGCCGGTCCGTCCCAGGAAAGCATCGGCTGCACCTCCGCGCAGGCGTCGCCGAAATCGGCAAATCCCTTCTGGTAAGAATCGAAAAACCCGACGAAGAACCGGGCCGAGGAAATCCGCGTCCCGGTGAGCAGTCCGTGCGGAATCCCGTTCAGGTCCCTGGTCTGCTCGTCGGCGCAGCCGCTGTAAGCGGTGAGCGTCCCTTTCTGCAGGGTGACGGCGCTCTTCCAGTCGGTGTGATCGATGGATCCGATCACCAGCCCGTTTGCCTTCCCGTCAGGATGAATCGCCGTGAATTCGTGGGCCGGCTCAGCGTATTCCGCCGGATAATCCACAAACTTCGCCCACTTGTCGTTGTCAAACGGGGAAGAAAGGAAGCGGAGCCCTTTCTCTTCCAGCGGAAGAATAAGGGCTGCCATATACCTCGTGCTCACCGGGCTTTTGCTGAGCACTGTCACGCGGCAGGTCAGCGTTCCCGCGTCTGAAAACACGAATTCCTGCTCAAGGGCAAGATCCGGATCCTCATCCTGCCAGTGGACAATCTTCGTTCCGCTTCCGCCCGGTTCTCCGCCCTGTGCCGGAAGAGCTTCTCTTTTCATTTTTGCCGTGTCGAGCACGCGGCCGTCCGCAAGCCGGACTTCCGACCGCACTTCGCCGGAAAATACAGCCTCTTTCAGCATTCTGTCCGCCTCACAGGCGGGGACCTGAAAATACGTCAGATTCATATGTTCTCCTCTCTGTCAGGCGGGTCACCGCCTGGACTTTCCGGGCCGGCATACGTCTGCTGCCCGTTTTGCTGCCCTCTCATCTGTCTGCGGTAGCGGTCAGGACTTACGCCGAATTTCTTTTTGAACATCCGCGAAAAGGCAAGCTGGTCATCGTATCCCACGCTCTTCGCGATCATATAGATCGACCAGCGTGTCTGCAGCAGAAGCTGCCGGCTTTTTTCCATTCTGAGCCGGATCAGGTATTCCTGCGGCGAAATATACATCTTCTTTTTGAAAATTTCGGAAAGATAGGTACGGCTGAGTCCGAGATAATCCGACACGTCCGAGATTTTGACGTCGGAATAATTCTTGTCCAGATATTCGACCGCGTACCTGACGTAATCATCCTGGGAGAGCACACCGTCTTTTAACTGGTTTTCCGACTTTTTCTCAAAGGAAAGAACCGCCAGAGACAGATAACGGTACGCGCAGCTCATCCGCATCAGCTCCTCGGAATCGGTGAGCGCCGCGTGGCTGATCAGCTCTTTTGCTGTCTTGTAGAATCCCGCCATATCCACGTAGGAATCCAAAACGTTGACCCCGGGACCGAAACCGGCCGCTTCCATGTTTTCGGCCGCCCGCGGCCCGTCATACGTAACCCAGGCATAAAACCAGGGATCTTCCGCGTCCGCCCGGTAGGATGTTATTTCTCCCGGCTTCACCATAAACAGCTGTCCTTTGTGAACCTGCTGAGACCGGCCGTCCGCCGTGAAATACCCTTTGCCGGAGATAACCGCGTGGAAATGCCATCCCGGCCTCGCGACGTACTCACATTTGAAATCCTTCGTGCAGTGCTGGATCCCGGCGGCGAGGATACTGAAGTCTTCCTTTCCCCGATTCAGGTACTTGATCCCGTAGTATCCCCCTCCGCTGAAGGTTGTGGGATATTCTCTCATTTGTTTTATCCTTTGAATTTCTGTACTGATTTCCGTCAGCCCTTGACAGCTCCGAGCATAATGCCTTTGACAAAATATTTCTGGATAAACGGATAAACCAGAATAATCGGAATCGTCGCAATCATTGTCGCTGCCATACGGATGCTGTCCGGCGTAACCGTCACACCGGCAGCCGCGTTGGACATCTGCTGGGAGATCGAAGCGCCGGTCTGGTACTGGTTGAGGATCTCGACCAGTATGGACTGCATGGGCTTCAGGTTTTCGGAAGTAGTATACAGGTTTGCGTCGAACCAGGAATTCCACTGGGTGATTGCCGCAAACAGGGCGACCGTCATCAGGATCGGCTTTGCCAGCGGAACAACAATCCGGAAAAACACAACCAGGTCGTTCCCGCCGTCGATTTTCACCGCTTCAAAAAGGGACTGCGGCATCGACTCGATGTAGGAACGGATCAGGATCATGTTGTAGACATTCATCATCAGGGGGAAGATGAATACCCAGAAACTGTCAAGCAGATGCAGTCCCTTTAAAACCATGTAGTAGGGAACCTGCCCGCCGCCGAAATACATCGTAAACACAAACAGAACATTCCAGAATCTGTGTCCGATCAGATCCCTGCGTGAGAGCGTATACGCGCACATGGAAGTCACAAGCACCGCCAGAGGCGTGCCGATCACCGTTCTTGCCACCGTCACGAGTATGGAATGCTGGAAAGTGGGGCGGCTCAGAATTTCCACATAACTGGAAATGCTGAATTTGCGCGGGAAGAAGTACAGGCCCCCGCGCAGGGCGTCCGTCGCGTCATTGATGGAGACAATGAAAATATTCCAGAACGGATATATCGTGATGATTGTCACGATAACCAGAAAAATCACCTTGAGGATATCCAGAACCCATTCTCCTCCCGTGCGGTGCACATGATGTTTTCTGGATACCGTCGCCGTTTTGACAGCCATAATCCCTCTCCTTTCTCAGAACAGCGCTGAATCATTCAGCTTCTTTGTGATCTGGTTAGCCGCAAAAACAAGGATGAAGGAAACCGCCGATTTGAACAGACCGACGGCGGTTCCGTAGGAATACATTCCTTTGGTAAGGCCGTAGCGGTAGGAATAGGTATCCAGGACATCCGAATAATCAAGAATTGCGTTGTTTCCCATCAGCAGCTGCTGCTCAAATCCGGTGGAAAGGATTCCGCCGACCGCGAGAATCAGGAGGATACTGATTGTCGGGCGGATTGTCGGCAGCGTGATGTGCCAGATCTGCTGCACTCTGTTGGCGCCGTCCACCCTGGCCGCCTCGTACAGCTGCTCGTCGATGCCGGAGATTGCCGACAGATAGATAATGGCGTTGTATCCCATGGTCTTCCAGGTGTTCGCAAAAGCCATGATCCACCAGAAATAGGTACCATGCTGGAAGAACAGGATTCTTTCGTCCGTGATGTGAAGCGCGATCAGGATATCGTTCACGAGGCCGTCCCTGGAAAGGAAGGTCAGAAAAATGTTGGCCGCGATAACCCAGGAAATGAAATATGGCAGGTAGGAAGCCGTCTGGATGAACTTCTTCACACGCATATGGTGCACTTCGTTCAGGAAGATGGCGAGGATAATCGGCGCCGGGAAAGAAAACAGCAGGGTCAGAAGGCTTGTGGCGAGCGTATTTCTCATGATTTTTGAGAAATCGTTCTCGAAGAAGTACTCGAACCACTCCCAGCCGACGAAAGGCGCCGACAGCAGATCATGGAAATATCCCTCCTGGGAGGGACGGTAATTGGTAAACGCCATGTACAGGCCTGTCATCGGCGCATAGCAGATAAGGATAACCCAGACGACTGCAGGCGCCATCAGCAGAAACAGATACCGCTGGTTCCACAAACGCCGGCGGAATCTTTTCCCGTTCATCTTTGGCTTCTGTGTTTTTACTTTTTTGGACATCATTTTACTCCTGACTGCATGCGTTCGCCGCATGTGTATGACACAAAACGATTATGGAAAATGGAACGGGCCCCGGGGATTTCCTCCCCGGGACCCGCAATCCAATTGAGCGGCCGTACTGAACGGCACAGCAGCTTTCTCTTTTCAGCGCCCGGGCAGATCTACCTGTCTGCCGGTCTTTGTTCAGCACTGATCCGGCTGAATTACTGCTCTTATTACTCAGCTTCCGTACTTCCCTCAGTAGCGGATGCGCCGGTCACAGATTCCTCACCCCAAAGAGCCAGGCGGTCAAAATAGGTCTCGGTAATCAAAGCCTCGACGTCTTCCTCTCCGGCGTCTTCCATGTCGGCGAGCATCTGCTCGTAAACGGCGTCGCATTCTTCTTCAGACGCCGCGTTTACCATATTCGGATATGCCTGATTGAAAATGTCGAGTATCTTCTGATATTCAAGCGCCTCGATGCTGTTGCCGGCCGGCTGCAGTGTCGCGAACTCAGCGGTGTCGTAATAAGCATTGGTGAGGTTCTGGTAAGCGTACGTTGCCGAACGGTCCTTCTCAACGAACCAGATACGGCATGGCGTTCCGTCATCCGGATGAACGTCATTCTTGACGAACCAGGTCCATTTGGTGATACCGGTTTCATTCTGAACATTGGTGGGATCTGCCTGATAGCGCTCGACAATGTCGCCGATCGGCG
The DNA here is from genome assembly GCA_050944455.1 of Lachnospiraceae bacterium. Taxonomy (GTDB): domain Bacteria; phylum Bacillota; class Clostridia; order Lachnospirales; family Lachnospiraceae; genus Anthropogastromicrobium. The sequence goes on along the minus strand of JBMNRC010000011.1, from coordinate 35,948 downwards.
TGCGGACGCCGTCAACAAATTCCCAGTCCTGGCCTTCGATGCCCCAGAGAAGAAGGTCCTGGCCTTCCTGGCTCGCGCAGTAGTCAATGAACTTGCATGCGGCTTCGATGTTCTCGCAGTTGGTGGTGACGCCGATCGCGTCCCAGCCGAGGGAACTTCTGCCGCTCAGCGTCGTGTGATCAGGATCAACGTCGTCAGCTACTACTTTATAGGCCAGATACTCGGCGTTTTCATTTTCGGACTGCATCAGGGACGCGCTTGCGGACCAGGTATCCCAGTATGATCCCGCATAGCCGAATACGTTGTTGTTCGCGAGTTTCTGATTGAGAAGATCCGAACTGTTGGATGTCCACTCCGGATCAATCAGGCCTTCGCGGTACAGCTGGTTCATCTGGTGCATGACAGTGAGGAATCTCGGATCCCTGACCACAAACTGAACCTTGCCGTCGGTCACGTAATACGGGTACATCGCGTTCATGCCGGAGAACAGGCCGTTGATCACGCCGTCGGAACTCGGCTCGCCGAGCTCAAGAGCGATGGTTTCCTTGCCGTCAACTTCGGGGTACGTTTCCTTATATAGTTTCAGCAGATCAACCCATTCGCTGAATGTAAACGGCTCGTCGCTGTCCGCCCTCTCCTGGCCGACCAGCTCAATCATCGTGTCATAGCGGGCGATAAATCCGTTCACCGGGTCAGGATCATATCCGTACCAGTTGGAAAGGTAATAATTGTTGCCGTCGGTGTAGCGCGTCTTGTTCAGCGTGTCGCCGTACATCTCGACGACATTCGGCATCAGATCCATATAATCGGACAGATTGACCAGCGCGCCTGCCTCAATGTACTGGTTGACAATATCGGAGCCGCGGTCCATGAGGACGATATCCGGGTAATCCTGCGCGGCAAGCATCAGGGAAAGCTTTTCGGCCGGATCTCCGGTCGGGCTGATCAGATCGATGGTGACACCGGTTCTCTTTTCGAGCTCGAGCGCTACCGGATCGTCGAAAGTGCGCGTTCCCGAGTTCTTGTCAAAGAAAGAAATCGTCACGTTTTCAGAATCGTCATCCGCCAATACGGTTACCGGAACTGCTGCGGCTGAAAGAGCCATTGCGGACGCCAGCATGACACTGAGTACTTTTCTCATCATTCTCCTCCTTCAGTGTGAATATGGTAAAATTTCCGTTCAGGAAGGAATCGCGCGTTTTCTGCGGCCGCCGATTCTTCCGAATTCTGAATTCAGAATAATACTTTTGTCGGGTGCGCGGTATGGAAAAAAGACGGTTCTATATGGACTTTTGTCAGGTATTTTTGTAAAAAATAATATCATCGGCATTCTGACCGATGTATCAGTGAGTCATTTTTTATAGTTTTCGATTCTATTTTTCCGATAATCTGTTTATTTATACAAATGTCAGGGAAAAGCTGACGGCCATATTTTCTTTTTGCCTTACATTCTGCAATTTCCCCTCCGGTCAAAAAGCATGGATCTGTTATCGAAGGATAACCAGCATTTTTGTATTCTTTTTTCGGGTGCTGCCAGCTTCAGTCAGAAACCGGGAATGACGGTGCCGGCTTCCGGAACCGTATTTATGTCTGCAGCGTCTGGCACGGAGAACCTTCCGGCCTGACTGACATTTTATGGGAGGAACTGACACCGGGGTACACCGGCCCCAATGGCACCTGTAAGCTCCTGCCTGACCGGAAGTTCACCTGTTACCGACAATTCGCCAAAGATCGGCAGTTCACCGGGGAGCTTTAAGTTCATCCGAGGCACTGGCAATTCACCGAAGCGACTGACAGTTCGGCAAAGTGACTGATATAACAGAAAGTCCCTCCCGGCAATCGCCGGGAGGGACTTCTGTATGGCTGTTCTGTCAGGAAAATCATTATCGGATTCACTGACCAGAGCGATCCTGAAACTGCCGGAAACTTCAGGGATTCAGCGTCACTTTCTCATTGTACAGGCTGTCCTCAGACTCGTCGTCCAGATCGATGACGTCCAGATCGAATCCGATTTCCTCTACTTCCGTGACGTCGTTATCCTCAAGCTCGGCATCCGACCAGGATATGCGGCTGTACTCTGAATTCCCGGCGTGTACGATGACGCTCCACCAGGGATCGATCATAGAAGAATTGACGAAAACATTGTCGGCCGACACCATCAGGTCCCGCTCAGACCTGTTCTCAATGTACAGGTCAACCGAATATCCATCCAACTCATTCTCATAGCAATCCAGCGCAATCACAGCAATGTCGTCATTGTCGAGCAGAACGGTGTCCGTCTTCCGCGGCTCACGGACGTATTCTTCAACCGCTTCCTCTCCCAGAGGATAGATATGGAAATCCTCATCCGCAATATAGTCCGCATCCGGGTCGTCGGGATCGTAAACCCTGAAAAAGAGCTGGATATCCGTGACTTCCACGATGCCTGCCTCATCGAGATCTTCCGAATCGAACCAGATTTCCTCGTCCGACGTATATCCGGCGATCACCGTCGATTCCCACTGGGGATCGATCTCAACACCGTTGACCGCTGCACAGGAGATGAAAAACGTTAAGTTCTTGTGTTTTGTATTATTCAGCAGCCGGGCTTCCACCAGATATCCCCCAACGCCGTCCGGATTGATTCCCTCGATCACTACTTCACAATCGTCGCTGTCAATCGCGGTGAACGGCTCAAACAGAGAATCCTCCGAAGATTCGGATTCCATCCCGTCCGTCTCCATCTCCTCAGCGGACGCCGTCTCATCCTCAGTATCTGTCTCCGCGGGCAGCGCCGCGCCGCATGCCGCCAGTGGAAGAACGAACGCGCAGATCGCTGCAATTGACAGCAGCTTTCTCAGTTTTCTCATCTTTCTCCTCCCCTGACTGTCGGATTGCCGGGAGTCTCCGGCAGAATCCCATCCCAATGGATATCTCAGCGGCTGATACGCCTGCGATGGGTTTACATGCATGCTGATATGACCTGTTTCCCCCGATTTGCCCGGCCCATCGGCCAGATTCAGGATAACATGGGGTCTGTTCTCCGTCAAGCCGCTGAAAAACAGAATACGCTTGACCGTCTCTTTCATCGCAGATATACTGAATCCGTCGTCTGGCAAACCCAAGGAGGAAGGAATGAATCCATCTGAAACTGGTGTTCATGAGGAATGCGGCGTTTTCGGCATATACAATACCGCCGGTGAGGACGTCGTCACGGATATCTACTATGGGATCAGCGCTCTCCAGCACCGCGGTCAGGAATCCTGCGGAATCGCGGTGACAGACACCTTCGGTCCACGCGGGAAAGTGAGCTGCGTCAAAGACCTTGGACTTGTGCAGGAAGTCTTCCAGAAAAAAGATACTCTCAAGAGCCTGAAGGGAAACCTGGGCGTCGGGCATGTCAGATACTCCACCACCGGCGCTACTGTCCGCGAAAACACACAGCCTCTGGTACTCAAATATTACAAAGGATCGCTCTGCCTCGCCCACAACGGCAACCTGGTCAACGCCGCCGAACTCCGCCAGTCCCTGGAAGAGAACGGCGCGCTTTTCCTCACCACAATCGATTCCGAAGTCATCGCCTACCTGATCGCCCGCGAGCGCATCACCAGCCCGACAGCCGAGGATGCCGTTGCAAAAGCCTGCCGAAAAATCCGCGGAGCCTACGCCCTCGTGGTGGCCAGTCCCCGCAAGCTGATCGGCGTCAGGGATCCCCTGGGCCTTCGTCCCCTCTGCATCGGCAGAAAAGACAATACCTGGATTTTCGCTTCGGAAAGCTGCGCCATCTCCTCCGTCGGCGGAACCTTCGTGCGCGACGTGGAACCTGGCGAAATCGTGTCCGTCATGAAGGATGGGACACTCAAGAGCACCCATTTCGCGTCAGGCGCGAAGCGGGCTCACTGCGTATTTGAATATATCTACTTTGCCCGTCTGGATTCCACCATCGATTCCGTGAGCGTTTACGACGCCCGCGTGAGAGGCGGCCGCTATCTCGCCCGCACCTACCCGGTGAAGGCCGACCTCGTCGCCGGCGTTCCCGATTCCGGTCTTGCGGCGGCTTACGGCTACGCGCTGGAATCCGGGATCCCGTTTGGCTTCGCCTTCCATAAAAACAGCTATGTCGGCAGAACCTTTATCAAGCCCACCCAGAAGGAACGCGAAAGCGGCGTCAAGATGAAACTGAATGTCATCACCTCTGCCGTCGCCGGAAAGCGGATTGTCCTGGTCGACGACTCCATCGTGCGGGGTACGACCATAAAGAACCTGATCCACGACCTGAAGAGCGCCGGCGCCCTGGAGGTTCACGTGAGGATTTCCTCGCCGCCTTTCCTCTATCCCTGCTATTTCGGCACGGACGTGCCGGCGTCGAATTCCCTGATCGCCCACTCTCATTCAGTGGAAGAAATCCGTCAATCCATCGGCGCGGACAGCCTGGGCTATATGTCAATCGAAGGTCTTTCCGAGATTGCGGACGGGCTTCCCATCTGCACGGCATGCTTTTCCGGGGATTACCCGATGGAGGTTCCCGGCCACGACATCAGCGGAGCGCTGGAATCCTGAACTGCCGAAAAGCAGCGGGGCGCTGGAATCCTGAACTGACAAGAACCAGCGGAGCGCTGGAATCCTGAACTGCCAAAAATCAGCGGGTGCTGGAATCCTGAACTGCCGAAAGCCCGCCGTGCTGAAATGTCAGCCCGCGGCTGGAGATCCGGCGGTATTCCGGCCGTACATCCGCAGCATTCTTCGCTGTATTCCGGTGTCAGAACATCCGGTTTCAGCCCGGTCCTGCCGTATTCTGGCGGGACCGGGTTTTCTTTTCTTCCGTACCATTCAAATTCTAAATTTTTTGTTAATTGTCTTTCCGCGGCCCGTTTCAGTGTTGAAATTCCTTTGACAGCGGGTTATACTCAGCTCTGTAAATGACCGACGGTCATTTACTTTATCATTGACCGGAAGATAATCCTGCCGGAAGCAGTTATCCGGAAAGCTTTCGCAATGAAGGATGCAGATCCCAACCGGCTGTTAGGTTATCTGTATCCTGACTTTATTGTAGGAGGAGGTTAACATGGATTACCACATTAAATCCAAAGATCCAAGACTCACATTCTACGCTGGCGACTGCGACGCTCTGGTTCACACCAGAAAACCAAAGGGTATTGACGACAAGCGGGCTTACATGATCGGCACCGGCATCGGCGCGCTCGCGGCCGGCTGCTTTCTGATCCGCGACGCCCACATGGACGGCTCAAAAATCACCTATCTGGAACAGCTGAACATCCCGGGCGGCTGCCTGGACGGCAAAGTCATCGAGAACATCGGCTACGTCGCGAGAGGCGGCCGTGAGATGGGCCATCACTTCGAGGTCCTGTGGGATCTGTTCCACTCTCTGCCGTCGGTTGAGGACCCGAACGTATCCGTTCTCGATCACCTCTACTATGTAAACAAGGACGACCCCAACTACTCCAAGTGCCGCATTACCGTCAACCAGGGCAGGCGCTATGACACCGGCAAGTTCAATCTCGGCCAGAAGGGCGCCATGGAGCTGGCGAACTTTCTGATGATGTCGGACGAATCCCTCCAGAACAAATCCATCGAGGATGTTCTCTCCGACGACGTCCTGAACTCCGATTTCTGGTGCTTCTGGCGCACCATGTTCGCGTTTGAGAACTGGCATTCCGCCCTCGAGATGAAACTGTACATGAACCGTTTCATCCATCACGTCGGCGGGCTTGCCGATCTCTCTGCCCTCCAGTTCTGCCGCAGAGACCAGTTCACCGATTTCGTCACCCCGATGATCAACTACCTGAAGGCTCACGGCGCGCAGTTCCGCTACGGCGTCACTGTCACCAACGTCGAGTTCGAGATCACCGACCACAAGAAAGCGGCCAGAAAGATCGTCGCGCATGACCAGGACGGCAATGACGTTTCCATCCCGCTGACCGACAACGACCTCTGCTTCATCACCAACGGTTCCATGACCGAAAGCTCCACCTACGGCAGCACGGACAAGGCCCCGGCCTGGGATCCGAAGCTGGGCGGCTGCTGGGAGATGTGGAAGAACATCGCGGCGCAGTCCCCGGAATTCGGGCATCCTGACAAGTTCTGCAGCCAGCCCGAAAAGTCCAAGTGGGAATCCTGCACGATCACGGTCTCCGATCCGAGAATCGTGAAACTCATCACCAACATCACCAAGCGCACCCCGTACGGCGGCCGCATCGTCACCGGCGGAATCGTCACCGCCAAGGACAGCGGATGGCTGATGAGCTGGACCATCAACCGCCAGGAGCAGTATTACGGCCAGCCCAAGGACGACGTTGAGGTATGGGTTTACGGCCTGTTCCCGGACGTCCCCGGCAACTACGTCAAAAAGCCGATGCGCGAATGCACGGGCCGTGAAATCACCGAGGAATGGCTGTACCACATCGGCGCTCCGGTGGACCAGATCAAAGAGCTGGCGGACACCACCCACTCCGTGCCGGTAATGATGCCGTTCATCACCTCCATGTTCATGCCGAGAGAGTTCGGCGACCGCCCGTACGTCGTCCCGAAAGACGGCGTCAACTTCGCGTTCCTCGGACAGTTTGCCGAGACGCTGGATGAGCCGGGCCGCGACACCGTATTCACCATCGAGTACTCCGGGCGGACAGCGATGGAAGCCGTCTACATCCTGGCCGGCGTAGAGCGCGCGGTGCCTGAGGTGTTCGGCAGCCGCTACGATATCCGCTACCTGCTGAACGGCGCCACCACTCTTCTTGACGGACAAAAGCCCGAGATCAAGCTTCCTATGCTGGTAAGGCACCAGATCGAAAAGAAGATCCAGGGAACCGATATCGAGAAACTTCTAAAGGAATACAACATCATCTGACTTTGCAGAATCCCCGGCATTGCGGATGCCGGGGATTCTTTTTCTCTCTGACACGAAAGGATTTATCCGATCATGCGAAAACTCTCTGAACTCGAAAAGCTCCGCCGGGAAAGCCTGCGCCGCGCCGCGGAAGCCGCGGACGGCGCCGCGGCCGGGAGCTCCAGTACCATTGACACAGGGTTTTCAGGCGCTGGCCGCGCCGGAAGGAAGCCCGCGGGCACAGCCGCAGCCGCGGCTGACACGAAGCCAGAAGTCCGTACTGACGGTGCTGACACGCGGCTCTCCGGCGCGCATCCGGCCGACACGAAACCCGAAAGTCCCGCGGACGGCGCTGACACGGAGGATCAGGTATTTCTCTCCTACTGCTCCTACATCGCCGATAAAAGGAAACAGGCCGCGGAAACTCTGCGGCGGCTGAACCTTGAGGAAGCCTACCGGAAGTGGCTTCTCCGGGCGGCCCAGGACGAAAGCTGCGCCCTGTCCGTCAACGGCGAGAAGCGCAGCACTCCCGCTACGCGCAGACAGGCGCTGAAGCTTCAGGAGATCCGCCGCACGAAAGACAGGCTTCTGGCGGAAGATCCGGATTTCTTTGCCGTTTACCACGAAGAAGAGCTCAGACAGGATCTGGCGGACGAGCGCGCGGGACGCCTGGTCAGCGTTCCCTATCTGCAGCGCGCCAGAAAGCAGGTATCCAATTCCCTGGAGGCAGGCATCCCCGTATACCTGGTCGGCCATCTGGGGTCCGGGAAAACGCAGCTGGCCATCGAGTGCGCCACAGACTACATGCGCGGGAGAAGGATTCAGGAACTCCTGACCGAGAAAATGGCCGAGAACGGGTACGCTTCGGTAAGCGGCACCGAAGCCTCCGCCGCGGCTTCCGGGGAGCCCGGGCCGGATCGCGGAAAACCCGCCGCGGACCCGGATTCCCCGGAAGCCTTTGCCTGCTTCTGCTCCGTGTATCCTGAAATCCGCAGGCAGGCGGACAGCGAAGAGCTGCACCCCTATTTCATCGCCGGGTCCCACAACCTGACCGCCGAGGACATGTTCTTTGAGAAAACCCTGAAACTGTCGCACGCTTCCGGGAAGGAATCCAACGAAGTTCAGCTCAAGCAGCTGATCAGCGGTTTCTGGGATTTTGTAAAACAGAACGAATCCATCATGGCCGACATGACGAAGGACCAGCAGCTGGAGCTCATGCTGGCCGGCTGGAAAACCTTCTCCAACATCTACATCGCTGAAAACAGCGGCTACGGCACCACGGTGGAAAAAATCGAGAAGGAAGTGCTGAAAGCGCTGAAGGAAGGCAAGCCGATCATCATCGACGAAATCAACACCATCGCGATGTCCAACCTGATCGCGCTGAACGACATTCTGCAGCATCACGCCGGCCAGACCGCCTACATCACCGGCGTCGGCTCCCTGACCATCAAACCCGGCTTCTGCCTGATCGGCACCGGAAACCTGTCAACGGGAACCGTCTCCTACGAGGGAACCAACGTGCTGAACCCGGCCTTCCAGTCGCGCTTTACCACTGTTGTCTACAATTACGTCCCCCAGACGGAAAACGGCGATCTGGATCAGTGCGAAAACCCGCAGGAAAACGAACTCTTCCGTCTTGTTCTCGGACATCTGTGCAACACCGACGGCAGTCTGCGGCTTCCTCAGCCCGAAAAATCGCTTCCCGCGCTCTGGCATCTGTCCCAGATGGCGCGCCTGTCCCAGGACATCTTTGAAGGCAGGTCGGATATTCCGGGCGCCGGGAACGACACTCCCGTCCTGAACGAAGCCGTCCTTTCCATCCGCGGCCTGATCCACGTGCTCGACCACTGGAATTTCGGCGAGGAGGAAGATCTCTCGATGGCTCTCTGGAACGGATTTCTTTCGTCCGTCACTAACGCGGACGACCGAAACCTGCTCCTGTCGCTCGCCGTCCGCTACGGTTTCTTCAAGGAATCGGACGGATGGCACATCGAAGCCCGGGCAAGAGGAAGCGCTCCTCTGTCCTACGACGACATCCGGACTACTGAATACCGCCATGTTCTGCTCCCGCTCAAAACCCTGTCTTCCGAAGACGTGACCGCTCTCCTGTTCGGGGACGGGCCCAAGCGCACGCAGATCGACTGCGATCTCGGCGACGAGATCCTGATCGACGAATCCGCGGGGAAAAACCTGGATCTGGCGCTCGCGCTGGACGATTCCATCCGCGGGATGGAGCAGAGCGCCGATCTTCTGGGCAGGATCGTTTCAGAGGAATGAGCCATGGAAAACAACTCAGGAATCGACCGGGACGGAGAAATGAAACCCACCGGGTCAGAAACCCGTAAGGCGGAAGGGCAGGAACCTGTCCCGCGGGCTGCGGAATCCATCGACGCGGAATCATCCGCCGGCCGCGCTGACGCCGCCCTCCGGGCGCGGATTTCTCTGTTCCGAAAGGAAGTGTCCGCGCTCCGGCGCAGCTACAGCGCCTGCCTTCCGCAAGGGAGATTCCCGGAAGCGCTCCGGGAGAAAGAGCGGCAGCTGAAACAGGAGGAAAACAGTCTCCTGACGGAAGCTCTCCCGCTCGCCCGAAGATACTTTCTGAATCGCCGCGACCCGGAAATGAAAGTGCAGACGCTGATCACCGCGCATGACGGCGGTTCGCTGGCAGGCGAGATCACGGCTGACCAGATCAGCGAAGCCGGCCTTCCGCCGGAAACCAGGGCTCTGGTCTCAACGCTTCTGGAGACCGAACCCGGGGATCCTGACATCCCGGAAGCCGAAGGCTTTTCCGAAGATGACTGGCCCTGCGGGTTTTATCTTTCCGCCGGGGACAGCCGGTTCCGGTTCGTTTTCGGGGACGACGGAACTGTTCTATTATTAGAGAACAATCTGAGCTGGCAATGCCGCAGAACGCCGCTGGCCGGAGAAATTTTTGCGGAAAACGCTGTCTGCGAGAGCAGCCATTCCGTGCTGGTTCTCGACGTAGAGCATAACATCTGCCGGATTTCCTACGCGAGGCTGGAAAACGCCGCCCAGCTGGCGGATATCCCGCGGTTTCCGCAGACACAGGCCCCGCAGGCGTGACCGGCAGCGGAGGCTGCGAAGATCCGGAAAGCGCCGGTTTCCGCAGGCACAGATCCCGCAGCTTTTACCGCTGCATAAAAGAGGTTTACTGATCTTTACCCGTTCCGCGGACAAAGACCAAAAAAGATCACAGCGCTGATGAATGGTGAAGCAGGTAAAAACAGCGCATCGGCTAAAAGGAAGCTGCAGGCAAACCGATCAGGGGAAGCGGCGGGGCGATTTTCACGGTCGGAGCAGACAGAAGGAAGCTGCAGGCAAACCGATAACTCCGGGGCGGAAAACATGCCGGAGAACACGGAACAGACAGAACTTCTCAGACTCTCAGACAGGAAGACAGAAGACAGGAGGATCAGCCGACATGACAGATAATGAATTGAAAAACCAGGACAGCGCCGCTGCCGCGGAGGCCTCTGTTTCCATCTGTGAATCCGGCGTTTCCGCGGCAAATGGCGCAGGCGGACCGGACGGCAGCGCCGGTCCGGACGGAAAATCCCGGAAAGCCGCTCTCCGAAAGCAGTATGAGGCCCTGCTGGCCAGCGAGAACGACATGCTGGTTCTGTTCTCGGGCGACGAGCGCCTTATCTACACGGTCGACGACAGCCAGGAACGCTTTGTTCTTCTGCCGGACGAGAAAAAGGTGCTGGTCCCTCTCGCCTTTTTCAGCAGCCAGAAATTTTCCCGCAGCCGTTTCCTGTTTCATCTGTACTCCGAACTCGCGCTGTATCCGGATTACGAGGCCAATCCCGGCCTCTATCTGGCCCGGCCGGAGACGTTCCGCCGGGAAGCGGAGGAAATCAGTTCTGTTTTTATAGAAAAAGTTTCCGCGCAGGACCTTTCCGGAGATAAGGCGTTCCAGCCGGAAAACGTTCTCTATTACGCGCAGAATGAAATCATGACCTTTCTTCAGGACTGCGACGCTTACGCGGCCGTTCTCTGCGTCATGCAGAAGGCGCCGGTTTACCAGGACCCCGCCGTAAAACAGGACATTGCGGAAATGCTTCTGATGGAAGATCTTCTCCCGGCGGAGGACGACCCGACCGGCGTTCACCGGGATCTCGCCCCGTGCCTCATCACCAGGGAGTTCTGGGGCAGGGACGCCGTCGAATCCGACAGAATCCGCCGCGTTTTCGACGAGCCGGTTTTCGGCACCGACCGCTTTTCTTTCCTCCGGCAGCAGCTGACGGAATGCGCGGTCTCCGGGAAAGGCATCGCGGAGCGCGACCGGATCATCCGCACCTTCCTGATGCCCTCGTACCTTCAGCTGTTCCGCGAAGATATCCGCCGCATGGAGCTGTCTTCTACCGTAGACCTGAAGGACCAGGAAAAGCAGGCTGACCGCAGCCGCAGAAAGCGCGCGGCCCAGTCCCGCCAGAATTACCAGGAAATGCTGCAGGAGCTCGACAGCGAGAAACAGAAAAGAGCCGCCGCGGCGCAGGAGCTGCTCACCGGGCGGCGCGACCTGTCGGAATACGGCGTGACGCCTGAGGACAGGGCGCTTTTTGATCACTATGAGGCTGCCGTCCGGCCGGCCAGGGAAGCCATGAAGGAATACTGGCGCAGACTGATCGGCGACACCTCCCGGGAGATATCCGTGCGCATCCCCAACATGCCGAAAGGGCGCCTGTCCGTCCCTTCGCTCATTCACTCCTGGCCTGATCTGACGGAGGCAGAGCGCCGCCAGAACTACAGGGGACTCGCGATCTTCGACGACAGCGAGCTGCGCAAGCAGACCCAGGTTCTGCCGAAATATCTGGACATTTCCTTTGTCATCGACAGTTCCGGCTCCATGCGGGGCGGAAAGCTTGCCCCGGCGAGGGAAGCGCTGGCTATCGTTCTCCTCTCCCTGGAGGATTTCGCCGCCTACATGCGGGAGAACGCGCAGATTACCCACGAACTCTGCGAAGTCCGAACGGACGTCCGCCTGTTCGGCACGGATTCCCGCAAAGTGCTCTCCCGGGAGGACGCCGGCGAAAAGCGGAAAGCCGATCTGATCCTTTCCGTCGCCCGCCTCGACGGTTCCATGGGATCCACCGACGACGGCGCCTGCCTGAACGAGGTCCTGAAAGAACTCACTCCCAGGCAGATCAGGGAGCAGAAAACCGGAAAGCGCATCCTGATGGTTTTCGAAGTCACCGACGGTGCCTCCTCTTTCCCCGGAGCCGCGAAAAAAGCGGTCGAGGAGCTGCGGAACGACCGGGCGGTCGTCCAGGCCATCGAGATCGGATCCCCGGACGACGCTTCCGCCAGGGCTTCTTTTGAGTATGTCTTCGGAGACAGCGGCCTGTTTCTGGGGGACCGGACGGATGAACTTCCCTCAAAACTCCTCCAGACCGTGAGGGACAGCGTGAGCGGCGTCCTGAAAGAATATTTCCGGCGCAGCGGTTCCTGACTCTGACAGGGAGCGCTCCCGGATCATCTGGCTCAGTCCAGATTTTTCCCCCACGTCCCGGAAACGATCGTCTGGTTCAGTCCGGGTTCTTCTCCCGCGTCCCGGAAACGATCCTTTGTTTCAGTCCGGGGCTTTCTCCCGCGTCCCGGAAACCGGGGAACAGGGAAGAACCAGCGTGAAAGTTGTCCAGCCGTCCCGGCAGGAAACCCCGATTCTTCCGTTATGGGCTTTCACGATGCTTTCCGCGATCGGAAGGCCCAGCCCGTACCGCCCCTCGGCGCGGTTTCTGTCCTTCTCCGCGCGGTAGAACTTCTCAAAAATCCGTTCCCTGTCCTCCTCCGGAATCGGGTCTCCCTCATTGGCCACCCGCAGAACAGCCTTTTTCCCCTCTGCCGACAGAGTGACCCGGATATGCGCGCTGTCCTCATTTTCCCGCGTTTTTTTACAGTGATGCACCGCGTTGTCCGTGAGAATTCCCGCGGCCTGCCCGATTCTCCGGGAATCCCCTCTCATCCGGATTCCCGGTTCAATCTCTGTCTCCAGTACCGCTCCTTTTTCATACGCCGCGGCCTCAAAAGGCAGAACCGCCCCTTCGACGCACTCTGAAAGGCTGAAATCCTCACTGATCTTCTGCTCCTCCCCGCTTTCCATCCGGGAAAGATCCAGGAGTTCCGCCACCAGGCCCGTCATCTTTTCGTTTTCCGTCTGCGCGTAATCAAGGTACCTGCTACTGACGCCGTCCCTCCGCATCAGGTCGAAAGACGTCCTCATCACGGCCAGAGGCGTTTTGAGTTCGTGGCCGGCCGCCAGGATAAAATCGGTCTGCTTCTGCATAGCTTCTTTCAGCGGCCTGACCAGCCAGCCTGAAAGGAAAAAGGAAAATACGCCGGCTGCCGGGAGAAGCAGCAGGGTAAATAGAACTATTTTTATAAAATAGCTTTTCTCCGCGGCGATTTCCCACGTCAGATTTTCCACCGCAAGCATCAGGCAGCCTTCCTTCACGCCGAACCGGTACAGCCAGTTTTCCAGGCTTCCCGACACTTTCCCGGCTTCGTAGATCCGCGCGGCCAGGGCCTGCGCTTCCTCATCTGACAAACCCGAATTCCGGTTGAGCAGGACGGTAAAATCCGTTTCCCCATCCTCCCTGCAGAACAGAAGCCGGCCCGAACTGTGTTCGAGATCGGCACTGCTGTCTTCGGAAGGAGCCTCTCTGCCGGTATCTTCCTCTGTCTGCGCCGGTTCACCCGGCGCCTCACCGTTCTCCCCGTTTTCCTGGATCATCTGCGTCAGCTGCCGGTCGATCTCGCTCCGGCCCGACTGCCGGTACGTCACAGTCAGGGCTCCCGCCAGCACCGCGAGAAACGCGGCAAACGAGACAGTCAGCACGATGGTGATTTTTTTGCGGAAACGGCGGATCTCCCTGAATTCTGCCGTTTTCCCCTGTTTTCTTCCCGGTTTTCCTCTCTGTTTTCCCTCCGGATTTCCCCCGCGCCTGTTTTCCGGGACCTCCCCGTGAGTTCCGGCCTGTTTTCTCATTGTTCCCGACCTTCCTCAGGCTGCAGGCTGTATCCCGCGCCTCTCAGTGTGACAAGCCTGGCCTTCGTGCCCAGAAAGCGGAGTTTCCGGCGCAGAAAGGAGATGTAAACCTCCGTCTGGTTGTACTCCGCCTCGCTCTCGCCGCCCCATACGGCCTCCGTGATCTGCTCTTTGGAGAGGACAAGCTCCGGGTTCCGGAAAAAATACTCCGCGAGATCATACTCCCTGCCGGAAAGCCTGACCTGCCTGCTTCCGCAGCCCAGATACCGGCTCTTCGTATCCAGCGCAAGATCCCCGCAGGTGAGAATATCCGCGTTTCTGCTTCCGGTCTGCGGAGCCCGTGCCGGCGTCCTCCGACGAAACCATATCCGCTGAATCGTCCGGGGTGCTCATATCTTCTGTCATTGTGCCGTCTTCCGACAGATCCTCAGGCATTTCCCCCGTCAGGCTGTCCTCTGGCATCGTGCCGTCTTCCGCGATCGTTCCGTCTTCCGACAGATTTCCCGGCATTTCACCGTCCATGCCGCCGTCCGGCATCGTGCCGTCTTCCGACATTCCCCCCGGAACCGCTCCGCCGGGGCCGCCTTCGCTGGAGGTCTCGCTCTTCGCGTAACGGCCTTCCAGGAACGCCTCCGCCTTGTCTTCCGTGGTCATCGCCGCAACTTCCTCACCGGAAAGCGCGCTGCCGTCCGCGTCGAACCAGGTCCAGCCCTCCGCGTAATCCAGGCTGTCGAGATACCACTGGAGGTTGGAGATGAACTCGTCCAGATACAGGGTCAGATAAGTGCCGCCGTACCCGTTGGTGTCCGCGTACTGTTCCTCATCGTACTCAATGGTGAGATCCACCGTGTCGTCCATGTCACCGTCCTCATTGAGGTCGAAACCGACGGCGGATTCGGCGATGGAAAGGTTCTGTCCGTTGATGTAGTCCATTTGACGTACTCCCACGACTGAAGTCGTGGGATTCTTTATATTTTGCTGGGATCACCCTGTCACGCGGCGGGATATAGCCAGCTGTTTCAAGTTGTTTACCGCGGATTTCGATGCATACGCACCTACTTTCTGAATGCGGAGGGTTTACGTCTGAACCCTGTGGAAGAATTTATGGCCTCAGAATCCGAAACACTGTCTCATGGAAATGTTTCGGCTCTTCATGTCGGCGATCAATGCGTTCTGCATGGTTACAAACTGCTTGAATTCATAAATGCATTTGTCCCTGTCCGGTTTATCCAGACTGTTATCGGTATTCTTTAACAGGAACGCGCTGTACAAATCCCTCTGGACGGTATGTCCCCCGACGGATCTGCTTCTCTGGCGGAGATCGGTTTTCTGGTACGTATCGGCAACATGATCATACTGGCTGGCCCGGAAAGCTTTGGTATGAACTTTAACGACGCCTCCGCCGTACTGTTCCGCTTTTCTGGACAGGATGGTGATGAACTCTGCCGGGGCGCGGTTATTGAGAGATCGGCCAAAGCGTTTTTTCCGCTTGTATTTGCGGGTCTGCTTTTCGGTTCCGTCTTTTGACGTGATCGTAGAGACTTTATCCTGCCGCTCGGTCTTTTTCGACCTTTTCTGAAGAGACTTAAACGGCATATCCTCCACGACAAAGCTGACGGAATCCATTAACAGGTCATTGATCATGGCTTCGTGGGACTGTTTGATATACGCCGCTTTCTGGCGCTGCAGGCTGGATAACCTGTCCCGCTTTTTCAGATACGTCCTGGTGTATATCCACTTGTCGTGATTGCCTTTTTTGTACGTACCGTCCGGGTTGTACTTGTTCGGGTTATACAGCTTTTTCGACTTATCCATGGACGACTGCAGTGCCTTGATCCTGGAGTTGTACGCTTTTGCGGCGGGCGCGAGTTCCCTCAGCTCCGCTTTGTCATCCGAGACAGAGGCAAACGTGGACGTGCCGATATCAATGCCCGTGACGTTGTTGACGTCCGCATTGGTATTGAGTTTCTTCGGCGCGGCGCCTTTGCATACCAACGTCGCGTAATAATGCCATCCGTTCGGGAACATCGCGCGTTTGATTACCGTGTAGGAAAGATCACCGCTGAAGGCTTCCTGCACATACGGATCGTCCCTGGGGATCCCGCAGTCCAATGTCAGGCCGAGCCACTCGACCTGATGGGCGTCGGCATGAAACTTAGCGCCATTAGTGCTGCTTTTACCGCCGATTGTCTTTGCGTCGCGGTATTTCCTGAAGTGGAGCTTCCTGCCGCCGCCATACAGGATTTTTTCGACGCCGCGCCATACGTTGGTGGCTTCCTTCTGGATCTGCTGGGATGAGAGGCATTTGTTATACCGCTTTCCGCAGAGCTTAATGTAGGACTGGAAGGCGTATTCCGACAGCCCGTACGACCGGACGATTTCGGTCATTTCCCGTGACAGGTTTTTCTTGCGAACTTTATCATCCCCGGAAAGTTCCTCTTTTTTGAGAAGCTTTACGTATTCGCCCTTCAATGCCCGATACTGCGCGTCATGGTCGAGCTTTGTCAGAAGTTTCCCTGCGTGCCTGACCAGGACGTTATGGATATGATTGGCCGCGTAAAAACGCTTCTCCAGAACGTTCTGCCCGTTCCGCCCGGTCTTCAGCCTGAGTGTGAGGGTATACATTTAACTCCTTGTCTTTTGGGTTTTGACATACCGTTTGATGGTTTCGGAGCTGACGTTTCCCGCAGTACTGACGAAATACGAGCGCGTCCACAGGAACGGCATCCTGGATAGCTCTTCGAATTCGCTGCGGATCGGGTGGGAAGTGCCTCCTTTGATCCACTTCATGATATCCGGTATGCTCTGCTGGGGATACGCGCTCAGGAACAGATGCACATGATCCACATGGCATTCCATCGCCAGAATATCGATGTCGTGTTCCTCGCAGATATTTTGTACCAGTTCCCTGAAGCGGTCCTCCACGCCCGGTATCAGGAATATTTTTCTCCGATATCGCGGGCAGAAGACGATGTGGTAGTGGATGTACGATACAGTGGTTTTGGTCCTTTTATATTCGTTTTTCATATGTTCATTATATCATGTGACAGATACAATGCCAAGAACAATCGCTTGGATTTGCGCATGCGGGCGCTCTCATCCCATGATTAAAATCATGGGCTTTCCCGCTTGAAATTGTAAGCCTGGGACAGATAGGAGGCCAGGGTTTTCTGGAAATCCGTGTTAAAGCTGTAGTCAGTGTCCAGCGTGTACTCAAACGCCAGATCCATGTCGCCTTCAGCCAGAGGCGTGATCGCGCTGTAGGCGATGCAGCCCCACGCTCCGTCGGAAATCTCGTAATCGGTCCCGTCGATTGTCACTGTGGTGGAATAGCCGCCGTCCGTCGTCTGATAAACGCCGACAGCACCCTCCTCGATCTCATAGTCGTAATAATCCTCGCTGTCGCCGGTCGCCGCGAACATCGTGGCGTGGGCTCCGCCGCCGGAACCGCCGGTGGAAACCAGGTACTCGGCGCTTCCGGGGAGATTGCCCAGAAGGATGTTGTAGCGGATAAAGCGCGCGCAGGACTTCTGGTCGGACAGGCAGTCAGGCGCGTCGCCGGTGTAGACGGTATTCCCGTCAGCGTCCGTGTAAGTGTCCTGTTTTCCGCGGTTTCCACAGGAAACATTGATGTAGCCGTCAGCCGCGTACTCCGTGGACGCGAGGGAATTCTGCTGCGAGCTGTAGCCCGCCGCGCCGGTATTCAGGATGACCGGCGCCGTGGACGCGGAGTACACCTGTCCGTTTTCGCTCGTGACTTCGGCGTCGTAATCGATCACCAGGGAACCGTTGACCGCAGATGAAGCATCCTCCGCCGTCACGTCGGCGGTTCCATCCCCGTCCGTGTCAATTCCCGTGACATAGGCCCCGGGAACCGCGACGGAGCACCCCTGCTGGTCCGGGATTTCCTGATTGGTGCAGTACGGCGTGACAGACAGTACCCACGCGTCGGCGCTGCTGCCGTAAGTCCATTCCTGATCCGCGTTGTTCGCGAGGTTCAGCGCGCTTTCAATCGATTCTTTGGTTTCGGTATCGGCGACAGTGCCGCTTTCCGAAGAATCATCCGCGGCTGCGGTCTCCGTCTCATCCGCCTGGCTCTCCTCCGCCATTGCGGCATTCGAAAAAATGCCGCTGCCGGAACACAGCCCGGCTGTCATGGCTGCCGACAGGATGACCGATACAGCTTTTCTTTTCATCGTTTTTCCTCCTGCAATATAGTCTTGTGAATTAACCCCCGCCTGAACGCTTTGCTTTTCAGACAGGATGCTCTGGCGCATCTGACAGATCACCCGGCGGCCTGCCGGGGCTTCTCCGGGAAATCATTTGAACCGCGTTCCGGGCCGTCAGTCAGCTGTCCGGGCGGTTCTCCGGCCTGTTTTGTCCTCAAAGCAGGTTCAGTTTACCCTGCCAACGTTGAAATTACCTTGAAAAACTCCGAAGTTTCCGTGCGGCACGAAAGTTTTCCTGTTCCGGCATTGCGTGCTGAAAACCTCGCAGACTTTCTTCGCAGGAGCGTATCAATGAAAACCCGCAGACTTTCTTCGCGGGAGCGCATCAATGAAAACCTAGCAGACTTTCTTCACGGGTGCGTATCAATGAAAACCCGCAGACTTTCTTTGCGGGAGCGCATCAATGAAAACCCGCAGACTTTCTTTGCGGGAGCGCATCAATGACATCTGGCAGTACATCAAAGATACCCGGTACGTTTTCTCCGGCGTCTCTTTCTCCTCCTGCCCTTCAGGCTGATGCGCGCTTCCTCCTGTTTCAGGATCAGCTCCATCCTCTCCTTCGGGTCTGTCACCTGGTCCAGCTGTTTGTCGATTTCCCCGCGCCGGTAGTCAGCCAGCTCCTCCGCGGCGCGGGTATAATCCCGCTCGAACAGCTGTTCGCTGACCAGGGCGGAGAGTTCTGCGGCTCCTTCCGGCGTGTCAGCGCCTGCCGCCGCGATCAGTTTCCCGATGACAAAGGCTTTGCTTTTCTCTTTGTATTTCGGCATTCCGTAATGCTCCTGGATCGCCGCCAGTTCAGGCCTCCACAGAATCTGCAGTTCCTTCTCCCACCGGCATTCCGGATTGGGCCCCGGTTTCCGCAGGCAATAGAAATCCCAGCGGTCCTGCTCCCATTCCACGGTGATAATTCCCCACCAGTCCGGGACGTGTTCCTCGATGTGCGCCGCGTGCCTCGTCCCGACAACCACGATGTTATAACTGTAATATCGGTCGTAGTCCCTGACCTGGCCGGCAAGCCGTTCGTAAGTATCCGTGTCGCTTTTGATCTCAATTCCGCAGAGCGCGTCCGGGAGAACCATCACCAGATCCGCCCGGGACTTTCCGGTTTTCTTTTCCTCCAGAACGCGGATTTTCCCGTAGGTTTCCTCGAGATAATCAAACAAGGGTTCTCTCAGGTCTCTGTCATGGGACAGCATTGCTATTCTCTTCCTCCTCGGCAAAGACAGGATATCGATAACCCGGCAGCCGGCCGGGATCCACATCCTTCTTCATTGCAAACTGCAGCGGTTTCCATGCTGAAGCTTCCCTGTTAAATATTTATCATTCTGTTCCCGGGAATCCGTTTTCGTTTTCCCAGCTGCGAAAAACAGGGACTTCCGTCTGATCGCCCGCCGCAGTCCGGGGACAGGACACCGGACACTGCTCTTCCCCGGCCGGACTCCTCACATGCTGGTTCCGCCGCGGCCGCAGGGAGTTGGCTGATCCAAGCATCGCGTACAACTTCGACAACCTGGTTCCGCCGCGGCCGCAGGGAGTTGGCTGGCACAGGCGGCGCTCATCCTCCCGGGAAGTTTCCGCCGTTTTCTCAGGAAGGTATCCGGCCACCGCGTCGATCCGCGCCGCTTGATCCGGTTTCCTCCGCACCCGCAGGGAGGTCTTCGGCGCCGCTTTCTGCTCCCCGAACATCAGGCGGTTTCCTCCGCACCCGCAGGCAGGGAGGTCAGCAGTCCCTGTCCGCGTTATCTTACCATAAATCGGAGATGTCAGTCCCGACTGAAGCAGGTTTCCGGATATGCCGATAAAATTTACACATAGTAAAATTGACAATTTTGTTAATTGTGTATATTTTCCCGATTTTCAAAGATGTCCAATTAACCCTGACTTATTTTGCGAAACTATGAAATATAGATACTGACACGGATGAATTCCGTCGGAATTTTCACCGGAAACGAGGTTTTCGCAGATAATCACTTGTTTAATTCGCACGATATTCATTTAAATAATTGTTTTTTTGACAGCACTTTGCTATTGACAATATTTCTTAAGGAATTTATACTTTTCTTGTAGTTGGATGACACTCCCCGCCGCCGCGCGGCGGGGTTTCCGGCTGTCAGCTGTTCCGCAGATCCGCTGACACATCCGAACCGGGCAGGGAAGCATCCGCCCCGCATGGCAGATGTTTCCGACGGTGTCAGATCATCAGTCAAATTATCCGTCTTCGACCCGCAGTCAGAAGCCGGAAATCAAGGAGGGGCATGGCAGTTGTACGTACTGCTGATCCCGGCGCTTCTGTGGGCCGCTGTGTTTGCCTACTACCCGATGTACGGCCTGATCATCGCTTTCAAGGATTACAAGATCAGGGTCGGCATTCTGGGCAGCCCGTGGGCTGATCCTATCTACAAATACTTCCAGCAGTTCTTCAGCACCAGCATCGCGGTCAACGCTATCCGCAACACGATCGTCCTCAGCATTGAGAGCATCCTTTTCGCTTTCCCGATCCCGATCATCTTCGCGCTGCTGCTGAACCAGGTCCAGAACATTCACGCGAGAAAATTCATCCAGACCGTCAGTTATGCTCCGTACTTCATGTCCAACGTCGTTGTCGTCAGCATCATCACGGTCTTCTTCTCCGCGAACGGCGTCATCAACAACATCATCATGTCCACCGGCGGCCGGTCCATCATGTTCACTTCGCTGCCGCAGTGGTTCCGTTTCCTGTACATCAGTTCCAACATCTGGCAGACCATGGGATTCAACGCTGTCATCTACATCGCGACCCTGACGGGCATCAGCCCTGAATATTACGAGGCCGCGCGCGTCGACGGCGCCAACCGGTGGCAGCTGATCTGGTACATCGACATCCCGATGATCATGCCGACCGTCATTCTCATGCTCATCCTTCAGATCGGCAACATCATGAATGTCGGCTACGAAAAGGCTTACCTGATGCAGAACGGTTCCAACACGATCGTCAGTGAGCTGATCTCCACCTACGTCTACAAAGTCGGTCTCCAGACCGCTCAGTACAGCTTCGCTACCGCTGTCGGCCTGTTCAACTCCGTAGTCAACTTCATCATTCTGATCATTGCCAACATCATTGCCAAGAAGGCAAGCGATATCAGCATTTTCTGATCAGCCAGGGAGAGGAGAAGCAATATGAGCAAACAAAAGGCTGTGAAAATGAAGAAGGGTGCGGGAGACCGGTCGTTCCTGATATTCAATACGATCCTGATGATCATCACCTGCATCATCCTGATCTATCCGCTGTACTATGTCATCATCGCCTCCATAACGGACCCCGTGATCGTCAACACGGGCAAGCCGCTGTTCTATCCGGAAAAACTGTATCTCGGCGGCTATGAGACCACCTTCGCCTACAAACCGCTGTGGACCGCTTACAAAAATACCATCATCTACACCGCGGTCGGCACGGCCATTTCCATCGCCGCCACCATCCCGGCAGGATACGCCCTTTCCCGCAAAGACATGGCCGGAAGGCGCGCCCTCATTTTCGTCTTCACCTTCACGATGTTCTTCAGCGGCGGTATCATCCCGCTGTACCTGACTATCCGCCAGCTCGGAATCTACAATTCGATCTGGGCCATGGTCCTTCCGGTTGCGGTGTCCCCGTACAACCTGATCGTCACCCGCTCCTTCTTCGAATCCAGCATTCCGAACGAGCTCCTGGAGGCTTCCAAGATCGACGGATGTTCCGATTTCGGCTTCTTCTTCAGGATCGCGATCCCGATCTCGACAACCATCATCGCCGTCATGGCCCTGTTCTACGCCACCGCAATGTGGAACCAGTTCTTCAACGCGCTGATGTATCTGCAGGATGACGACAAGATGCCTCTGCAGGTCGTCCTCAGAAACCTCGTCCTGATGAACCAGGCAAACCAGATGGGTTCCTCCGGCGACGCGATGATCACCCGTCAGAAGCTCGCCGAACAGCTCAAGTACTGCATCGTCGTGGTCGCCGCTGTTCCGCTTCTGATTTTCTATCCGTTTGTGCAGAAATACTTTGCCAAGGGCGTTACGATCGGCGCGGTGAAGGGGTAATCCGCAGCCAGTCGTTCAACCATACCATTTTGCCCGATTGAGGGCACACCATCCAAGGAGGGTATCTATGAGAAAGAAAGCACTTGCATTGGTACTGACCATCGCAATGGCAGCCTGCATGCTCCCGGCAGCGGTATCCGCAGATGACGCTGAAACGACGGAAGCTGAAGCTGTGACGATGGACGACCTCACCGACGCAGAGCAGGAAGCTCTCGACGCAGGCCTCATCAATCTTGACGGAACGCTCCCGATCATCACCGACCCCGAGGCATTCGAGGAGAAATACGGAAAGATTTCCGCCCTGATTGTCAACTCGGCAGACCGTGTTGTCGAAGTCGGAGATCTGGCAATGTGCCAGAAGTGGTTCGAGGACACCGGCGTTGAGTTCGACTGGCAGCCGATCCCGTCCGAGGGCGCTCAGGAAAAGATCAACCTGATGCTTGCTTCCGGCGAGGATCTTCCGGATCTGTTCTGGAACTTCGGCGACGGCAAATCCGGCAACATCGTTGTCCAGTACGCGGACCAGGACATCTTCATGCCGACTGAGGACCTGATCGCGAACTACATGCCGAATCTGAAGCAGATTCTGGACGACCATCCGACCTACGTGATGGAAATCACCGCACCGGACGGCCACACCTACGGTTTCCCGTACGTTGAGGAGATGAAGGGACTTGTCCTTACCCCCGGCCCGTGGCTGATCAACCAGACCTGGCTTGACGCTGTCGGCATGGAAGTTCCGACGACAGTCGACGAGTGGGTTGAGTGCCTGAAGGCGTTCCGCGACGGCGGAGACCTCAACGGAAACGGCGAAGAGGATGAAATCCCGATGGCAACCTGGTTCGGCGCAACCGACACCTTCGGTTCCTACAACATGTTCTACCGTTTCACCGGCGCGTTCGGATGCGCTGACTCCTACTGCGGCGGCAATGAGTACGCCGACCACCTCCGCCTTATCGACGGCAAGGTTACCTTCACCGCTATGGACGAGGCATTCCGCAAGACTGCCGAGTTCTTCAACATGCTGTACAACGAGAACCTCATCTGGAACGGTTCCTTCGAAGCAGACTCCAGCGCGGCGTACCAGAACTCCCTGATCAAGGAAGACGTCGCTAGAATCGGTTCCTTCGGAACATGGACCGACCAGGAAATCACCAACATCGACGTCCACGACCAGTACGTCGCTCTTCCGCGTCTGGAAGGCGAGGACGGATACACCGGTTTCGAGAACAACTACTCCGAGCTGCAGGATTCCTCCGATACCGCCATCACCACTGAGTGCCAGTTCCCGCACGTTGTTGCGAGATTTGTCGACTACATGGTCGGCGATCCGGCAATCTCCGTACAGTCCAACTGGGGCGCAATCGGCTACAACTACGAAGTTGACGAGGACGGCATCCTCAGAACCCCGACCGACGGAAACGGCCACTATTCTCCGATTTCCGAGTATGAGACCTTCGGCGAAGCGCGTGTGAACTCCACCACCTGCCGTGGTTCCATGATCGTCCTGAACGAGTATTATGACACCGTCTGCGGCTACACCTTCGATGCTGTCCAGCTTCTGGAGAACCAGTACACGAACGGCAAGGAAGACATCATGAACGAGTACGAGACCATTCCGCGTGTCCTGATGACCACCGACGAACTCTCCAGACTTGCTCAGATTCAGCCGCCGATCTCCGACATTGTCGACCGCTACATCAACGTCTGGGTACAGTCCGGCGTCACCGATGACAGCTGGCAGGCATATCTGGATGAGCTGAGCGCGGCAGGCGTTGACGAACTTGTCAGCATCTACCAGGGCGCTGTCGACAGATCCACCGCTGAGTGATTCTTTCAACACTGAATCATCAGCCAGCCGGAAAACGGCTGTCCATAACCATTGAAATCCGCTGAAACAGCCGGCAGTGAAACCGCTGCAGGCTGGTGCGCATGCCGCCGCTCAAATGCGGCGGCATGTTTTGGTTTCCGCCTCATTCCACCGGGAGGTTAAGAATGAAACAGTACACACCGAATCTTCATTTTGCTGCAAAACAGGGATGGATCAACGATCCCAACGGCCTGGTATATCATGACGGCCAGTATGAACTGTATTACCAGTTCAATCCGAAAGGATACGTATGGAACAACATGAGCTGGGGCCACGCGGTCTCCACGGACCTGCTTCACTGGAAAGACCTTCCGATGGTCATGGAGCCTGACGAATTCGGCATGATGTTCTCGGGCTGCGCCCTGATGAACACCCGCGGGCTTCTCGGGCTGCCGAAAACCGCAATCATCTACTACTACACCACCGCCGGCCACACCTCGGAAATCAGTAAGGACAAGAATTATGACATTCTGTGGGCATACAGCCTCGACGGCGGCCTCACCATCCATAAAACCAGAGAGAAGGTGCTCACTGCCATGGGGCGTGAGAACCGCGATCCGGCCGTTTTCTATCACGAACCCAGCGGCGCCTACATCATGGTCATCTGGATCTCCGGAAACGACTTCGGCATTTTCCGCTCGGAGGACATGCGCCATTTCACCCTCTCCCAGAAAGTAACCCTGCAGGGCGGCTATGAGTGCCCGGATCTCTTCCGTCTCCCGGTATACGGCACGGACGGTAAGAAAAACGGCGAAGAAAAATGGGTTTTCTGGAATGCCGACTGCTCATATTTCATCGGCGATTTTGACGGATACAGTTTCACGCCTCAGCAGTTTCCCAGATACGCGTACACGAACGGCAAAACTTCCATCGCGTACGCCGCGCAGACCTGGTCGGACGACCCGAAGGGCCGTGTTCTCCAGACCGCGTGGCTGCGCACGAAGAACGTCGCCGCGAAAACCACCGGCGTGATGTGCCTCCCGAGAGAGCTTTCCCTTGTGCACGGGACCTTCATGGAGATCCACAACGGCGGCCCAACCGATCTGTACACGCTGAAGATGGACCTTCCGGAGGAAATCACCAGCCAGATGAAGCCGCTCGGCACCGTTTCCGCCGCATCCCCGGAGCTGTCCGTCCCGGAGGGCGTGATCTGCCTGGATCTTACCCTGGATTCCGATATGGATCTGACCCTGAAGGACGCTGACGGGGCGGAACTTCTCACCATCCGCTATATCGCCGCGGAAGGCGATCTCCTGTTCTATCATCAGCAGGCCGGCGAGATCATGGGCGTCGGCAGGGCGAAAAAAGTGCAGATCCTGTACGACCGCGGCATCATCGAGTCCTCCTGGGACAACGGATGCTGCACGAATATCACGGACGTCCCGGAGAACCGCCTGCTCACCTGCGCGGGCCTTTCCCTCACCCAGGCGGGAAGCGGGAAGAACGAGATTGCCGTGTCGATGCTCAGATAAAGGCGGCTGGCCGGCGGATTGAGGACAGGCACTGATAATCCGCCGCAGCTGTCCGGCGATCGGCAGAAGCAAACCGGCGCCGGAAAATCTGCCGGCAGCCGATGTCATGTATTGAGCTGACTGATATTGATACCAGATGGGGAGAGACACTGGCGGCGTATAATACGATGGCTGACGGCGTCAGGAGCAGTGAGCTGAACCTGGACTGACGCACGAAGCCGAAAGAAGGGGTGCGGATCCGCTATAACGATCCGCACCCCTTCTGTATTATTTTGTATTATTCGGTATTTTTCTCCGACTTACCGCTGGAATGGAATCTGCCGTGACGCCTGTGTCGGATGGCGCTTTTCCCGAAGTGTCAGCATCACATCCATCAGATGCTGCTTCGGCCGAAACGGTATATCGTATCTGTCATCTGGTTTCCGACAAACCCGCATAAAGCGACGCATCTATCAGGCGGTTTTTCCGGAATGGCATGTTCTATCTGCAGGCTGAAGCCTTTACCGAAACCGGCACGGCGCACCGCATCTGCAGGATACCGCACCGGCGTCACTCAAAATCAAACTTCTGGACCAGCTCGTACTCCGACTCGTCATAGATGGTTCCGTCCGGATACATGACGCAGTGGAACCAGCGCTTCGGCAGCGGGCTCCCGATCGGCCAGTCCCACGGGAACTGGTACTGCGCGCTGCCCGCACAGAGACCCCACACGTAGAAGCCGATGTGCTCCCTGCTGTAGACCGGCAGGAAGCCGGCCATCTCGTTGCCGAACGTGCGGGCAAGGCACTCTGTGCAGAGCATCGGGCGTCCCGGTTCCTTCGCCCGCGCGATCTCGTCGTCGAAGCTCAGGTCGTGGATTCCGGGGCGGTCCGGGTCAAGTTCCTTCACGCCCGGCGTCTCATAGCAGTGGAATGTCGTGATGTCCGAAATGTCGGACGCGCGCCAGCACGCCGTCAGCGGCTGAGTCGGGTTGACTTCCCTGGCCAGGGAAAAGACGTATTCCTGCAGAGGGACATTTCCCTCGTGACATTCGTTGTAAAGATCCCAGAAGGTCACCCGGCTGTCCTTCGCGTAGCAGCTCACGATATCCGTCACGAAACGGCCGATTCCCTCTCTGTCCTCGGTCCACTTCCCGACACAGTCAAAGATTCTCGCGTCTTTGTACTTCCAGCTTCCGTCATGGCGACCCGGCTTGAAATCGATGATAAAGGGATCCTCCTCCGGCGTCAGGGTGCTGCCCGGCAGCAGATAAGTGTTCGGCTGCAGCGTGAGCATCACCGTAAATCCCATCTCAGAGGCCCATCCGAGAAAAGTATCCAGGTTCTTCTTTACCTGATCCCTGTGCGACTCCCACTGGCACGCCGCCACGAAGATGCGCAGGCTGTTGAACCCGAAGCGCTTCGCGAACCGAAGCTCGCGCCGGATGACGTCCTCTTTGAAATGATGCCACATCTCGATGTAGCTTACACAGTAGGACGGAATAAAGTTGACGCCCTTGATCACGCCCAGAGGCTTCATGTACGCCTCGGCGCGGTCCACAGGCCATCTGGCCTGCATCAGTTCCTGATGATTCATCTGATACCTCCCTGATCTCCAATCAGATGTTCAGCGGTCCGGACCGACAGCCGGCGCGTTCTCCGGCCGGCCTGCCGGCCGCTGACACCGGATCGCACTGCCCGCACTGTCATTGGGTGCAGTACCGTCAGCCGGCACGTTCTCCGGCCCACCTGTCAGCCGCTGACACCGGATCGCACTGTCTGCACTGTCATTGGGGGCAGTACCGTCAGCCGGCACGTTCTCCGGCCCACCTGTCAGCCGCTGACACCGGATCGCACTGTCTGCACTGTCGGCGGGCCGGCCGTCAGCCGACCCAGTGGATTCTGTCCTCGTGGAAACGGTTCTCCTGTTTGCGGGATTCCGCCGGATACCCCACCGGGAACAGGGAAAAAGGCTCCAGATTTTCCGGAAGATCCAGGACTTTCCTAACCTTGGCCATCCTGTCTTCCGACGGGGCGATGGCCAGCCAGACGCCGCCGAGTCCCAGTTCGTCGGTCCTTATCCACATATTTTCCTGCGCGATGGAAAGGTCGATCTGGGCGAATTCCGGGCAGCGGAGCCCTGTCGTCCGGTAAACCGGCACGATCACGGTTTTTGCTCCCGCGGCGCAGCCGGCAAACGGGCTGGCCGCCGCCAGCGCTTTGATCTTTTCCGGATCAGTCACCACGTAAAATTCCCATGGCTGCTGGTTGCAGGCGCTGGGGGCCTGCATTCCGGCGCGGAGGATCTCGCGGATTTTTTCCGTTTCTACCGGCCTGTCCTCATACTTTCTCACACTGATTCTGTGATAGATGCTGCTTTTGACTTCCGCATCGTCTGTCATTTTTCTGCTGTTTTCACTCATGATTCCAAACCTCCTCCTTCAGGTTTTTCCATTGCGTATAAAACCATGCAATCCTGCGGCGTCAGCCGCGGATTATTTTCATTTTCCGGTCACCGTCACTCCGTCGACGCAGATATACGGAACCGAATAGTCTCCGCTCTCTTCCGTCTCCCTGGAAACGGACTTTATGTTGTTGAAAATAAATCCGAGATTGCCGTTGACCATGACTTCGGACGCCGCCCCTGTCACTTTGCCGTTTTCGATCAGAAAACTGTTCTTGGCCACGCCGGAGAAATCGCCGTTGGCCCGGATCTCTCCGCCGGAGAACCCTCCGAGAAGAATTCCGCGGCTGACAGAACTGATCATCTCCGCCAGCGGTGTGCTGCCCGCCTCCACGATCAGGCCGCTCCCGTCGTTTCTGGTGGGTTCAACGCCGGCCTTTTTCGCGGAATACAGGTCCGCAAAGTAGCGCTTCAGGACGCCCTTATCAATGAGCGTGACCGCCTCCGCGGCGAATCCGTCCGCCGTAACCTTCTGGCCGTTCACAATCCGGCTGTCCGCCGGGTCCAGACGGAGCGTAAACTTCTCATCCGTCACCTGGCAGCCCATCTTGTCCTTCCACTGACTTGTCCCCTCGACGAGGGAGCTTCCTGCAAGATAATTGCCGATCAGGTCGGCGATAAACCGGCAGGCCATATCCGGCGTGAGGACAGCCGTCCCCGTGAATTTCTCTTTCAGCGGGACTGTCGTCAGGCTGCTGACGGACGCCTCCAGGCAGCGCTTGACAGCGGGCAGATCCGCGAACGGAGTGCCCAGGTCCGCGGTCGTGAGCATCGCGTAATTCAGGCTCGTCGTCTTCGACCCGTTGTTCGCCGCGAACATCGATACAATAGAGTAGGAGCCGTTCCGCGTCTCAAACTCCGTTCCGTTCGAATTCATATACAGGCTGTGGACGCGGTCATACGAAGAGTAAAGGCCGTTCATCACGATCTGCGGATATCTTTCGGCGACCTTCTTCACATAGCTGTTTGTAGCGTCATACAGGCTGTCCATGTTTCCGGTCTGCGGGCCTTCCGTGAAAGAGTGCTTCCCAGCGTCTGGGGCGATCCCGTTGGCGTCATCCTCCTGCGCCGCCCGCGCGGACGCGAGCGCCGTCTGCACCAGGGCGCGGATTCCGCTGTCCGACAGGTCGTTTCCCTTTGCGGAGCCCATCTTTTTCCCGACAAAAGCCCGGATATTCATCTCCTGCCCGAACGTCGTGCGCAGCAGGTCAAACCGGTCGGAATAATTCAGTTCGTCCTTCTCATTCTCGCTGACAGAGACCGAATACCTGTCGGCGCCGTCTTCTTTAAGATATTCTGCCGCCGTACCGGCAGCTTTTTTTACATCGCTCATCTGTGACTCCTTCCGTTCAGGTTTTCCTGTCATCTTCCGCCGATTGTGATCCTGCAGCGCACCTCGGGGCCTCCGAGGCTCACCGGAATCCTCTGCTTTTTCCCGCAGAAACCCGAGCTTTGCGCTCTGACATGATCGGAAACCATATCGACGGTTTTGAGCATTTCAAACGCGACGCCGGTGACCGTCGTGTCAAGAAGCGCCCTGCCCAGCTTTCCGTGTTTGATTTCATATCCCTCGGTTACCCCGAACATGAACTCGCCGGTGAGGTCCGCCTGGCCGTTCCCGGACTGAATCAGATAATAGCCGTCGTCCACGGACGCGATCATGTCATCCAGCCGGCTCGTCCCGGGGAGCAGGAAGGTATTGCGCATCCGGATGATCGGTTCGTCGCTGAACGACCACGCTCGGGCATTCCCGCAGGGTTCCATGCCGAAATACGCGGCCGTCTCCCTGTTGTTCATGTAGCCTTTGAGAATGCCGTTCTGAATCAGGATGGCGTCTTTCGCCGGCACGCCCTCGTCGTCCAGCCAGATCGGAAGCGGCGCCGCGGTTCCGAACGCGGTGTGCGCGAAATCCACCAGGCTGACCAGGTCCGAGCCGACCCGCTTTCCCAGGTTCGGGCCGCCGACGCTGCCGCCGAGAACCAGATCGGCTTCCACCGTGTGCCCGACCGCCTCATGCGCCAGCATCCCGGCCATATATCCGGACAGAATCACGGTTTTCTCCCCGGCTTCCGGATAGACGCCGTTTCTCTTGTCCTGAAGCCGCTGATACAGCTGATCAATTCCCGGAAGAATCCAGTCGGTATCCGTGAAGTTGTCGCTGAAACTGCCGTATCCTCCGAACGGTTTGAAAACTTCCACCGGCGTGCCGGAAGGAGTCTCCGCGGACAGCCAGACATAAATATAGCAGCGCGGCGAAAGCACACGGCCGCAGGAGGCGTCGGACGTGTAGATGATCTTGTCCTGGGAATCCTCACGGTACTGCACCGTGCGGCTGGTCAGATCCGGGTATTTCGTTTTGAGGTAGTCGTCGATTTTCCGGCAGGCCTCAATCATCCGGTCCTGTCCCGGATCCGTGATCGCGCCGTGCGCCGGAACCTGCGTTCTCTCCGCGGCTCCCGGCGCCTTTTTCGTTTCGGCCGCGCGGGCGCTCAGAAAGTCCGCGTTTTTTGTCGCCGCCCGGATCACTTCTTCAGCGGCGTCCCCGGTGTACTCCGCGCTGGACGCGAAACCATAGCAGCCGTTTTTCATGACCCTAGCGCTGATTCCGCGCTCCTCGGAACGGTTGTTGACCATCAGGTTTCCGTTCACCATGCTGACTTTGCGCACTCTGTTTTCATGGCCGCGCAGAATGGTCTGCACGCCGTCCGCAAAGAGTCCGACTTTGTCCTTCAGGATATCGTCAATCATTCGTTTCCCTCCTGTTTCGATAAAAATAGAACTTGTGGAAGCTGCCGGGATTGCTCCGGAAGTTTTCACGCCTTCTTTTCTGTATGAATCCGGTCAGGCCCGGGCTTTCTGTTCTGTAAGGCTTCTCTCCGGCTCCTTCTGCGCCCGGTTCACGATCGTGATGCCCAGGGACACCAGGATCAGGGCAAAAACCGTCTTCAGGCTGAACGCCTCGGTGTTCTCATGCAGGAACAGCGCCGACAGCAGAACGCCCATGACCGGGTTGATGAACTCCAGGACGCTGATTCTGCTCACCGGGTTGTACTTCAGGAGAATTCCCCAGAAAGTATAGGCGCCGGCGGAGATGAATCCCATGTAGATGATCAGCGGAATGCAGCCGGAAGAAAGCAGGCGCAGCCTTCCGCCCGCGGCCAGGCCGATCAGGATCATCACGAGACCGCCGATGAAAAACTGCCAACCGGACAGAGCGACAGGATCCTCGTCCCGCGAAAACAGCTTGATCAGGCAGCCGGCAAGGGCTCCGGAGAACGCGGACAGAAGCAGCGCTCCTTCCCCCTGCAGGGAGAATCCGCCGGAAGAACCGGAAAGCAGGTTCTGGCCGCCCGTCACGATAATCAGGACCCCGATGAATCCCAGTACGCTTCCGATCACCTTGTCACGGTTGAGCTTTTCGAATTTGAATACCGTCACCGCCAGCAGGATCGAGAAGAACGTATTGATGGAATTGATGATGGATCCCCGCACGCCGGAAGTGTGGGCCAGGCCCATGTAGAAGAAAATATAATGGATGATGGTCTGGAAAACCGCCAGGATGGCCACATATTTCCAGGACGTCTTTTTGGGCATCAGCCATTTTTTCTCTATCAGGCTTCCGGCCGCCAGAACCATGACGCCGGCGATCGTAAACCGCACGCCCGCGAACAGGATTCTGGAAGGCGTGTCGTCCGCGCCGATGCCGAAAAACTGATAACCAATCTTGATTGCCGGCGACGCGCTGCCCCAGAGCGTGCAGCAGAAAAACGCGGTCAGAATGACCACCGGCAGTTTCTCCCACACCGACTGGCGGGGAGCTTCAGGACGGCTGGCCGCCTGCCCGGGCCGCGGTTCAGCATGTTCTGATCCCGTCCCCGGCGTCTCTGCCTGCCGCGATACCGGTTCCGTCTGCCCGGCCTGACCTGCCGCGGACATCTTCTGCTCCGGCTGTCCGGACACGGCTGCCTGTTCTGCCTGCCGCGATATCGGCTCCGCCTGCTTCGC
Organism: Lachnospiraceae bacterium; assembly: GCA_050944455.1. GTDB lineage: Bacteria > Bacillota > Clostridia > Lachnospirales > Lachnospiraceae > Anthropogastromicrobium. Next base: position 4,039 of record JBMNRC010000011.1, on the reverse strand, counting down.
TGCGGGCTTTTTCTGCTCTGACTGCATTCGCTCTGAACCCTCTTTCATTTGATCATCACGGGACTGTCATTCCGGCGAAGAACCGGTATGGTTGGTTAAGCTTTTCAGCCGTCCGTTGTTCAGCTGTCCTATCACTTATCATTCAGCTTTTCAGCCATATAGTTGTCCTATCACTCAGCCTTTCAGCTGTTCAGCTGCTCCATTGTTCAGCCTTTCAGCTGTTCAGCACTGCGGCGGCTTCCCTTCCGGTCATGCCTTCCTTCACGCCCAGCGCGGCGGCCTGGGCGGACATTCCCTTGATCGGATTGTTCAGGACAGCCTCAAAATCCGCTCCGCCGACCAGCACCGCGGCGTCGCCGAATTTCTCCGCCGCCGCCATGTTCAGGTATCCGCACATCAGGTATCCCCTGCGGCACTCAATCAGAATCATATTCGGATGGCCTTCGCCTCCCGGTGCTGCCGCCATAATTCCCTGCGCCATGCTGCCCTTGACGTCAATCTGTTCAATCTGAATCATTTTCTGTCTCCTTTCCCGGAAGATCTCCAAATATATTCTGATTATACCGCAATATCCTGCCTGTTGGTGATCTTTTGTGCCCGAGGCCTGCTTTTCTCTTTGTTTTCTCTTTGATCAGTATGCAGGATGGCCCCGCATAATTCTTCTCTGATCAGCACAAGGCTGTCAGCTGTACGCAGCGGCATTCCTCAGTCTGCTGACTATCTTTCATACAGACTCCGAAAGCCGCCTCCTGCCCGGTCATCTGCCAGCCACCGGCTTTCTTCGGCTTTCCCTGACCCGGGCTCATTTTGTCCGGCTTAAGAGCCTCCCGTAGCGATTCCGACAGCCTGAATAGTCACACCGCAGGGTTCCGGCCGCCGTACTGCAGCATAAACTGCTTTTTGATGTCAAGGAATTCCTCCAGCAGGCTGATCAGCGTGAACAGCCTTGCCCGGTCCTCAAACTCCGCGCGGTTCACCGGCATCGGCTCGTTCTTCATCGCAAGGCTGAGCTGGTTCAGATCTTCGATCAGCCCGGCGACCGTGTTGTCCTTGTGGTACTCCTCCGAAACCTTCCTCAGGAAAGCGGAAATTTTCCGCGCCTGCACCGGCGTGGTATTCAGCCGGCGGACAGTCTTGTACATTTCATAAAGCACATGGCACTGGTCGTTCCGCATCTCCAGATATTTCACGTCGTAGAGATCGTCGGTGGCGTACACATTCATATAATTGGTCTCCGCCATGTTCTGCGCTTTTCTCAGGTCATCCCAAAGCACCGAAAAGCAGTGCCCGTTGTAGTCCGTCACGTCGCGGGTGACGATCCGCTCCGACATCCGGTAAAGGATGCTGCGGATCTGGCTGTCCGCGTCGTCCTTCAGCTTCTCCACGCGGGCCGTATCCTTTTTCAGGCTGGAGTTCACAGCAATCCCCGCCAGCGTTCCGATGCAGAAAATCAGGAACTCATTCAGGATCATCCGGGGACTCATGTTTCCGACGGACAGGAAATGCGTGATCAGAACCGAATCCATGGCCATGGCGCTGTTCCACTTAAAGCAGAGGCAGACCGCGATGAAGCAGACGATATAGACCGCGAATCCGCCCAGGTTATAGCCCAGCAGGGTGAAACTGGCCAGGGCGATCAGCACCGCGCAGATGAAAGCCAGGAATCTCCCCGCGGCCGTCCGGATGGTTTCCTTCTTGGTCGGCTGAATGCTCAGAATCGCGATGATCCCCGCGGAGAGATAGAATTCCAGTCCGAGCGCGTCCGCCGCCAGAACCGCGCACATACAGGCTGCCGCGATTTTGAGCGTGTCCACGGCAATCGTCTTTTTATGCGCCGCAATGTAATTCAGGATTTCACGCGCGCTCATGGTCCACCGCTTTCAGGGGCGGGATATTTTTCCCGACTTTGGCTTCTGAAGATTTCGCCGGGCTCCCGGCGATGTTACCCGTTTGGGAATCCTCGGGGTAAGCTGCGGAAACCGCGGAAAACTCCGACGCGGAATCCGTGCCGCTCCCTGCCGCCTCTGCCACCGCGGAATCCGTGCAGCGCTTTTCTGCGTCAGCCGCCGCGGAATCTGTGCAGCGCTCTTTCACATCAGCCGCAGCGGACGGCTTCGCGCCGGCGCTGGTATCTTCCAGGCTCCGGATCAGGGCGATTTCCTCCCTGTAGTCTTCCGTTTTCTCCTGCGGCGTTTCCAGAATCATCGGGAGCGTTTTCAGGTACGGATGATTCACAATAGCCCGGAAGGTTTCCAGGCCCAGATATCCTTGCCCGATCTTCTCGTGGCGGTCCTTGTGCGATCCGGGCGGATTTTTGCTGTCATTGATGTGCACCGCCTTCAGCCGGGGCAGGCCGATCACCTCGTCAAAAGTTTTCAGGACCCCGTCCAGATCGCTGATGATATCGTAGCCGGCGTCGCTCACATGGCAGGTATCCAGGCAAACGCCCAGATATTCCGGTTTGTCAACCCGGTCCAGGATGGCCTTGAGCTCCTCGAACGACCTTCCGACCTCCGTGCCCTTTCCGGCCATGGTTTCCAGCAGCACTGTCGTGTGCATGCCTTCGTACAGCAGATGATTCAGCGCGTCCGCGATGATCGCGGCCGCGGTCTCAGCGCCCTGCTTCATGTGGCTTCCCGGATGGAAGTTGTAATAATTCCCCGGGAGGTACTCCATGCGCTCCAGATCTTCCCTGATGTCGCGGTACGCGAACTCCCGTGCGCGCTCCTTGTCGGAGCAGAGATTGCAGGTATACGGCGCGTGAGCCACCAGCCTGCCGAAATGATGTTCCGCAAGATACCCGCGGAGCGCTTCCATATCCGCGGGATCGAGCGGCTTTATCGCCCCTCCCCGCGGGTTTCTCGTAAAGAACGCGAAGGTATTGGCGCCGAGTTCTGACGCCTGTTTTCCCATTGCCAGATATCCTTTTGAACTGGACAGATGACAGCCGATTGTCAGCATGAATTCTTCTCCCTGAATCCCGCAGACGGCTTCCATTTCGCCGCCTTTACGGTCGCTTCCGCTTAACCGGATATGCTTCAGAATTTCACAGCGTCAGCGGCGGTCAGGTGTCTGACCGCCGCTGAAAAGATTGGATCACTTTATCTTTTTTGCCGCCATCCGCTCGCGGAGAGCCTTCATCTCCGCTTTTCTCACCTTCCGGCTGCACTTTCCTCTCATGCTGCACCCTTCGCACATCCCGCATCCGCGGTGCGTAAAGGTGTAGCGGGCCGCCAATATCAGCAGGACGATAATCACTGCAAGGATGATGATTGATAGTAAGTTCATGGAATCCCTCCCTGTCGGCCTTCTGCCGATCTTTCCGGTCCAGTAATCACGCGCTCCCCTGCCCTGGCCCTTCACCAGTCAGGAATCGCGGGATCCGGCGGATCCGGCCCTGGAGCGTCAGTTTTTCGGGGAATCTTCCCGGCCGTCCGCCTTTTTATCCCGCGCGGCGTGCTTTTCCTGAACCATATAGTTCCGGATCGCCTGAAAGCTTTCCTCGCTGATCACATGCTCCATTTTGCAGGCGTCCGCGTCGGCGGTTTCCTCATCGACGCCGATCATCTCAAGCCATCTGCGCAGAGTCCTGTGGCGTTCGTAGGTTGCCTCGGCTTCTCTTCTTCCGCTTTCGGTCAGATAGATAAAGCCGGCGTCCGTGACCGTGATCAGAGACTTCTCGCGCAGTTTCTTCATTGCTATGCTGATGCTGGATTTTTTAAATCCTTTTTCATTTGCTATATCTACCGAGCGGACAACCGGAAGACGGCCGCTGAGAATCAGGATCGTCTCCAGATAGTCTTCTTCGGATTCATTGTAATTGTGCGGATATGCCATAATACTGCACCTGCCTTTTCCTCTTCTGTGCCTGTGATATTCCGCGAACCGAAATCGGTTTAATCTAACTTCAGTTATTAATGGTTTCCCAAGTTTTGGTACTATAAGCTGCTGACCTATTCAGTAGAAGTGTTTTTTCGCGGCCTTCCGCGTTTCCTCTTCGGCGGTGCAGGAACAGGCTTGGATAAACCAAGTGCTTCCA